>JBOHZL010000006.1:0-86987 GCA_050738495.1 Steroidobacteraceae bacterium
GTCCCTGGGCGCGCGCGCCGCAGCCATGCGCGAGCGGGCAACGGTCGCAGGCCGGTCGTGCGCGGGTGCAGACCGTGGCGCCGAGATCCATGATCGCCTGCGTATATTCGGCGACACGCGCGGCCGGCGTGCAGGCTTCGGCAAGCGACCAGAGCCGCGCCGCAGTCGCCGCGGATCCCGCAGGCGTGCGAACCACGAACACGCGCGCCAGTACGCGTTTCGCATTGCCGTCGAGTATCGCGTGGCGCTCTCCATGCGCGAGCGCGAGGATCGCGCCGGCGGTCGAGCGGCCGATGCCCGGCAGCGCCATCAGCGCCTCCAGGCTCTCCGGCAGCCTGCCGTCATGATGCTTGACGACTTCCTGCGCCGCCCGATGCAGGTTTCGTGCGCGGGCGTAATAGCCAAGACCGGACCACAGCGCCAGCACTTCGTCCTGAGCCGCGGCCGCCAACGCGGCGACGTTCGGGAAACGCGCCACGAAGCGCGCGAAGTACGGGACGACGGTCTCCACCTGTGTCTGCTGAAGCATGACTTCCGAGACCCAGACCCGATACGGCGTCGGGTCCTGCTGCCAGGGCAGGTTGCGTCTTCCATGGGCCTCGAACCAGGCCAGCAGGGTTTCGCCCACATCCTCGTGGCGCAGGGTCATTCCACTTCCACGCGATCGCGCGCGACCCGCACGACCGTATCGCGGAGTCTCGCTCCGGCGACGCGCACTTCCTCGATCCGGATCTCGGCATCGATGTCGAACTCGCCGAGGCGCGCAATGGCCGCCTCGAGCGTCTCCTTCTTCGCTCTCCTTTTCTTCTGTCCCGGCGCCAGGTAACGGTCCACCTCGACTCGGTCGAAGTTCGCCTGGATCAGCCGCTTCTCCGGCACGACCCGACCGTGGAACCGGGTGTCGTCGAGGCGGCCGGTCACCGGATCGAGCTGCCACACGCCGTCCCTGATGCGGGTCTCGAGCGAGAGCTGCATCGAGCCGAACGCATTCTCGTCGGCGGTCACGGGCAGCGGACGGCCGAACGCGACAGCCGGCCGGCGTGGCTCGAAATCGCCGGTCTTCAGGCTGAGAACCGTCCGGCTGCCGTCGTCGCGGAGATCCAGCGTGCCGCCGAACTCGCCGGGAATGCCCGCAAACCTGAAGCTGCCGCGATCGAAAGCCGCGACATCGGTCGAGCCATCGTAGGACGCGAGGGCGAGCTTGCCCGTCAACTCGAGGCCGGCCAGCGGAAGCCCTTCGCCGCCGGCCCAGCCGCGAAATTTCAGGCCATTCGCTTCGTATCGCGCCGCTTCCAGGTCCATGCGAGCACGCCCTTCGAGCGTGAAATGAAAGGTGCTGTCGCCGGCGACACCGGCGAGTTGCAGCAGCGCAGGAAACTCGGCGCCGGGCGCGACTTCCTCCGCCGTCAGCATGATCGCTGTCAACTGCCACCGCGAGTCGCTCGCCGCATCCGTGTACTCGACCGCGCCGTGTTCGAATTCGAGCGCGTCGAGCGACCAGGCCGGTTCCCCGGCTTCGCCGGGCTCGGCCAGCCGGTCGATCAGTGCTGACCAGTTGTCCTTTCCATCGGCGGCGACTATGAGTCGCGCCACCGCTTCGGCGATCGAAAGCGATTCGACGGCCGGCGCTCCGAACAAGCTGCTCCAGGGCATCGACACGCGTGCCTGCCCGATCTGCAGCAGGGGCTCGTCACCGAATCCAGGCGGCTGCGCGATGGACAGCCCGCCGACGACCAGCGACGGGCCGGGAAAGTAGCCGATCCTGAGCGATGCCACCGTGGCCGGCAGGCCGGTCTTTTCGGTTATCCAGCGTGAGGCGGCGTTTCGCGCGAAGGGGGTCCTGGCGCCCAGCCAGGGCAAGGCGACGGCCATCAGCGCGAGGATCGCGATGGCGGCCAGGACGATCGAGAGGGGTTTCTTCGGCAAGAGGAATCCGGAAGCCCGCGGCGACCTCCGGATTCTAGAACGTTCAGCGGTCGCAGATGCTGATCTCTCCGGAGAGCGTCTGCGCAGTGACCCGTGCCCCGCCGTTGCCCTGCGTGAAGCTCAGTTCGCTGCCGGGCGAGAACTTGCTCTTGTCGCGGGCCTTCGGCCCGAAGCAGGCTTCGATGTCGCCGCTGAAGGACTCGAGGTCGAAATCGGCGTCGACCGGCGGCTTCAGTGTCAGTGTCAGCTCGCCGCTGACCGATTCCATCTCCACGTGCGCCCCGGCGGTCAATTGCGCGATGGCAGTAGCGTCGCCCGAGACCGTCGCCAGGCGCAAGCGATCCGCGCCGGCGATGCTGACGTTGATGTCCCCGCTGACCGTCTCGCCCTCGTAGCTACCCTTGATGCCCGTCACGTCCGTTGAGCCGCTGACGTTCTCGGTCCTGACTTGCGCCTTGCCGCCATTGCCCTTGGCGGTCACGTCACCGGACACCGAGTGCAGCGACACGCGCTCGTCGAATACTTGCGTCTCGACAAGGCCGCTCACGGACTCGAGCGTCTGCTCACCGCGAACGCCGGTGACCGCGATGTCGGCACTCACCGTGTCGACGGACAGCCGTGCGCCCTTCGGCACCTTGAGCGCCAGGATCGCATCGCCATCGTCACCGCGATACTTGCCCTCCGGCCGGTCGACCTCGATGCGCACCTCGCGCTCGGTCGCCTCGAACTCCAGTTCGTCCTTGTCGCTCTCGAGCCGCGCGGTCAGCTCGACTTCGTTGCGGTCCCAGCCGGTGACGGTCACGCTGCCCTGGACATTCGACACGTCGATCGTGGCGTCGGCCGCAACGATCACCCGCTTGCTCAGGTCCTGCGCCGACCAGGCGGGTTGCGTCAGGGCTGCAAGGACCGCGGCGGTCGTCAATGCGATGCGCATGCTCATTTCAGGTTCTCCTCGTCGGGCCGCCACCGGCGGTGACGACATTCGAATACAACTGCAATTCCTGCTTGTAGGCACCGAACAGCAATTCGTTCAGGAGACCGCTCCCGGGGTCCTGGGCGAGCGCCGCATCGATCTCGTCGGCGGCGCGCTGGATCACCGCCAGGTTCCGGGCAACCGCTTCGCGCGTCTGCGGCGAAAGCTGGTCGACCTTGCGGCGGAACTCGACCAGCAGTTCGTCGCGCACGGCGATCTCCGCGGCGGACAGTCCCGAGTTCGATCCGTATTTCACCGGCACGATCGCGACCGCCGCCGCGGGATCGATGCCCGCCGTCACCGGCTCAGGCTCGCGCATCAGCCCCCAGGTCAGCAATGCCGAAACGGCCGCGACCAGGAAGCCCGCGGCGAGCGCCGCCGTCCAGCCGAAGCGTCCCGCTCCGGAACGCCCGGGCTGCTCCTGCAATCGCGCCGCGATCGACGGCCACAGGTCGCGCGGCGGCGCGATGTCTTTCGGCAGTTCTCCTGCCCGCGCCAGTACGGGATCCGGGTCCTGGTTCCGCGGCCCGAAGGGAATCGTGGTCATGTCGTCGCCTCCGCCTGCATCCGCGAACGCATCAGGTGGCGCGCGCGGTGCAACTGCGCCTTGCAGGTGCCGACCGCGACGCCGAGCATCGACGCGGCTTCTTCGTGACTGTAGCCATACACGCCGTGAAGCACGACGATGTCGCGCGCGCCACGCGGCAACGCTGCGATCGCACGCTCGATGTCGATCGGTGTCGCTTCGTCCATCCCGGGCTCGGCCGCGAATTCCATCTGTTCTCCCGCCTCGTCCGTCAGGCTGACCTCGTTCCGGCCCTGCGGCCCGCGCCGGCGTGCCAGCACGGCATTGACCGCGATCCGGTGCAGCCAGGTTGAAAAGCTGCTGCGACCCTCGTACCCGGAGAGGCTGCGCCAGGCGCTGACGAAGGTGTCCTGGGTCAGGTCCTCCGCCGTTTCCGGCTGGCCGGTCATCCGCAGGCAGAGTCCGTAAACCCGCCCGACATGATCGCGATAGAGCCCCTCGAAGGCGTTCACGTCGCCCCGGCAGGCCATCGATATGCGTTCTGCGTCGGTGTCCACCGGTTCAATAGTCCGCTTGTTCATGGTCTTGGACGCGTCCGTCGCGGCTAAGGTTGGAACCCTTACAATCGCCGGATTATGGCAGCGCAGTTTGCGACGATCACGGGCTGGGGCAAGTGCATGCCGCCGGCCATCCTGAGCAACGCCGACCTGGCGACCTTTCTCGACACCGACGACGAGTGGATCCGGACCAGGACCGGCATCCACGAGCGGCGTGTCTCGCATGTATCGCTCGGCGAGCTCGGCCATGTCGCGGCCAGCCGCGCGCTGGCCGGAGCCGGTCTCGCCGCCAGCGAGCTCGAGCTGATCGTCTTCGGCACCTGCAGCATGGACGAGCAGGTGCCGAACATGGCGTCCTGGGTCCAGGATCGGCTCGGCGCGCGCGGCGCCGGAGCGATGGACGTCAACACCGCCTGCACCAGCTTCCTGTACGGACTGACGACCGCCAGCTCGATGATCAAGGCCGGCGTCGTGCGCAATGCCGTCGTGATCGGCGGCGAGCTGATCTCGCCGCTGATGGACTGGGAGAACCGCAACGTATCGGTGCTGTTCGGCGACGGCTGCGCCGCGGTCGTGCTCCAGGCGACCGAGCGCGAGGAAGGGGTGCTCGCCGATCGTCTCGGCTGCTACGGCGACGTGCGCGGCATCCTGCAGGTCCACGGCATGGGCTCGCGCTATGCCAATCGCGGCTGGGTGCTCGGCGATACCGACTGGGTATTCGAGGGACAGGAAATCTTCAAGCGCGCCACGGTCGGCATGAGCCGCGCCTGCGAATCGGTGCTGGCAGCGCGCGGCCTGAAAGCCGACGACGTGCACCTGGTCGTGCCTCACCAGGCCAACCTCCGCATCATCGAGGCCGTCGCGAAGCGCGCCGGCATCCCGATGGAGCGCTGCTACGTCAACATCCAGCGCTACGGCAACATGTCGTCCGCGACCGTGCCGGTCGCGCTGGTCGAGGCGCTCGACGACGGCCGCGTCGCCGCCGGCTGCAACCTGCTGCTGACGGGATTCGGCGCGGGCCTGTCCTGGTCCGCGCATGTGCTGCGCTGGGGCGAGCGCACGACGCCGCTCGGCACGAGCGATGCCGAGCTGCCGCCCTGCAGGCAGAGCGCGCTCGAGATGGTGCGTGGCTACATGGCGAAAAAGCAGGGATCCCGCCTCAGGCAGACCGGCTGAGAAGCACGCGGTAAAGGCCGAGGAAGGCATCGGCCGCTCCCGCGACATTCTCGCGCCAGTGCGCGGCTGCATTGTCGTCGGCGCCGTCGCTCACGTACTTGGCACAGGCGAAGTCCGCGCCTTCGATGCGGCAGGCCTTGGCGAGCGCGTAGGCTTCCATGTCCACGACGTCGCAGCGAACCGAGTGCGCGCGGGTCGCGAACGTGTCGCCGGTTCCGCAAACCGCCTCCGGCAGCGTGGTGAAATACGGTGCGAACTCGAGGACCGGCGGCAGTTCGTCGTACGGGGTCACGCCCGGCTCGAAGCCGAGCGCCGCGACATCCATGTCGCGATCCACGAATCGGCGGCAGGCGACCAGCGTGCGCGCCGGCACGCCCGCGCTGCCGGCCGTGCCGAAATTGACGACCAGCGGTGAAGCGCGGCGCGCCACACGGTACTGGTCGAAACGGCGCGTCAGCGTGATCGCCGCATTGACCTTACCGACCCGGGTATAGAGGACGTCGACGCCGGCCTGCTCGAATCGCCCCGCGCTCTCGGCCGCCAATGCCATCACGACGAGGATCGGCGGCAGGTCAACCGCCATAACGGATGACGGTGCGCACGGGCGCTCCGCGCCAGCGAAATTCGGGTGCCAGTCCCAGGTCGATCAGCACGCCAACCGTCTCGACCTCGAATCCGGCGTCCACCGCGAGCTGGGCCGAAGCCGCCAGCGTGCCGCCGGTTGCCAGCACGTCGTCGACCACGAGCAGCCGGCCCGCGCCGCGCTGCATTTCCAGCACGCCGGATCCGTATTCGAGCACGTACTCACGGTCCACCACGGGCGGTGGCAGCTTGCCCTTCTTGCGGATCGGCACGAATCCCTTGCTTCGCCTTTCGGCGAGTGCCGCGGCGAGGATGAAGCCGCGCGATTCCACGCCGGCCACTGCATCGGTGGCCGCCCATTCGGCAGCGCTCCAGAGCGCCTCGACGGCATCGATCGTCTTGGTGAAGTGCGATCGAAGGAGCGGCGTTATGTCACGGAACAATATGCCCGGCTGCGGGAAATCCGGCACATCGACGATCTTCCGGGCGAGCGGGTGCATGGAGTCCTCGTCAACGCGGGCCGCGGCGAGCCGTTAACTGCAGGGAACGCCACGAATCGTGAGCGATTGGAACGGGAGACTCAATATGTTCAGGAAATTCGCATTTGCCGCCGTGCTGACGGCCATTGCCCTGCCGGCCGCGGCGGGGACACCCTGGCTCGACGCGCGCGAGCAGAATCAGCGCGAGCGCATCGCGGCCGGCATTCGATCCGGTGAATTGACGCGGCCCGAAGCGCGACGCCTGGTACGCGGCGAAGTCCGGCTGCACCGGCACGAGCGCATCGCGCGATCCGACGGTGTCGTCACGCGCGCCGAGCGACTCCGTTTGCACCGCCACGCCAACCGCACCAGCCAGCGGATCTATCGCCAGAAGCACGATCGTCAGGAGCGTTGAGGCCATCGGGTGCCGGCTCAGCCGGCGCCCGCGGTCGCGGCGGCGGTGTGCTGCCGGATGAAGTCGCCGATCTCGCGGATCGCCCGGTCTCCTGCCGCAAGGCCACGCATCGCGGGGAACACATGCGGCATGTCGTGCCAGACACTCGCCTGCGAACCCTCGACCCGCGCCGCGAAACGCAACGTGTCGTCCAGCAGGAGCTCGGAACTCCCGGCCAGCAGCATGACGGGCGGCAATCCGCCGAGCCTGCCGAACAACGGCGACAGCCCGGGATCGGCGGGGTCCATTCCCGCACCGTAATACGACTGGATCGCCCGCACGGTGTCGGCCCGGAACATCGGGTCCTGCCCGTCGTTGCGCGCGAATGAACCGCCGCTGAATGTCAGGTCGAGAAGCGGCGAGAGCAGGACCAGGGCGGCGGGCAATGGCAAGCCCTCGTCGCGCGCGCGCATCGCCGTGACCAGCGCGAGATTGCCGCCGGCCGAATCGCCGGCGATGACGATGCGTTCCGGATCTATTCCCGAGGACAGCA
Source organism: Steroidobacteraceae bacterium (assembly GCA_050738495.1). Lineage (GTDB taxonomy): Bacteria > Pseudomonadota > Gammaproteobacteria > Steroidobacterales > Steroidobacteraceae > SCUD01. The sequence continues at coordinate 7,167 of JBOHZL010000006.1, forward strand.
GAAAATTCCAGGCGGCGAAGCAGTCCTCGGTCGCGGCGGGAAACGGGTGCTCCGGCGCGAGGCGGTAATCCACCATCAGTCCGCGGGCGCCGGCCGCGCGGCAGATCGCCGCGAGCAGCGGATCGTGCACGGCGCGCAATTCCGCGACGAACCCGCCGCCATGACAGTAGAGGATCACGCCTCCCGGCGGCACGCCGGCAGCTTGCACCCACCAGGCCATGCCGGCGCCGATCGCGAATGGCGTGGAAGCCTCGAAGGATTCGCGGCGCGCGACGAATGGCGCGGCCCGCGCCGACAACTTGCGGATGCGGCCGGGCGTCGGATCGCGCGCCAGCATCGCGCGCGCGACATTCAGCACCCGGTGGATCGCCCAGCGCTGCGCGGCCTCCAGCATGGCGGCATCCTACCCGCTGCGTCGCGCGCGATGCGATAATTCCGGCATGGGGCGCATCTTCGAAGTCCGCAAGCACGCGATGTTCGCGCGCTGGAACCGCATGGCGAAGCAGTTCGCGCGGATCGGCAAGGACATCACCATCGCGGTCAAGTCCGGCGGCGCGGACCCGGCCAACAATCCGGCGCTGCGCCGCGTCATCCAGAACGCGCGCTCGATCAACATGCCGAAGGACAAGATCGAAGCGGCGATCCGGCGGGCGTCGGGACAGGGCGCGGCGGACTTCCAGCAGGTGCTCTACGAGGGTTACGCGCCGCACGGGATCGCGGTGCTGGTCGAGACCGCGACCGACAATCCCACGCGCACGGTCGCGAGCGTGCGGAACATCCTCGGCAAGCACGGCGGGAATCTCGCGAGCAATGGCAGCGTCAGCTTCCTGTTCCGCCGCATCGGCGTGTTCCGGCTGAATCCGGCCGGCATCGACCAGGACGAGCTCGAACTCGACCTGATCGACCACGGTCTCGACGAGATGGGCGAGAGCACGGGCGAGAGCGGCGAGCCGCAGCTCGTCGTGCGCTGCGAGTTCGAGAACATCGGGCAGATGCAGAAACGGCTCGAGGAAAGGCGGATCGTGCCCTTGTCCGCCGAGCAGGAGTACGTCTGCACGACGCCGGTCGAGCTGCCCGAGACCCAGGCCAGCGAGGCGCTGGAGCTGATCGATCGCCTGGAACAGGACGACGACGTGCAGAAGGTCTACCACACGCTCGCCTGACGCGACGACGGCCCTTCAGAGCACGCTGGTTTCCTCGATCAGCCAGTCGACGACGCGCCGGCAACCCTCGTCGGTGTCGGCGCCCTGGTCCCGTGCTGCGCGATACACCGCAAGCTGGCCCTCGGCGCTGTTGCCATCCTCGGGAATGGCGGCGAGCGCAGCGACTTGCCGCTCGCAGCCGAAGTGGCGCGCGTCGTCGGCGCACAGCTCCAGCAGTTCGCCGAGGCTTGCCGCGACCGGTTTCCGGCCATTGCTGGCGAGTGCGTCCACGAATTCCGCGCGCATGCCATGACGCTTGGCCTGCCAGCGATTCTCCTCGATCAGCATGCGGGTCATCGAGGAACGCTCGCGGCCGAACTCCGGCCTTCGCACCAGCAGCCGCACCAGGCAGCGGAACAGGCAGGCGATCCCGGTGGCGAGTCCGACCCGCGTGCAGGCATCGCAGATGCGAAGCTCGATGGTCGGAAAGCGCGACGACGGTCGCACCGCCCACCACAGGTAGCCCGCGTCGGCGATGACCCCGGCCTGGACCATGGCGGCGACGAATTCCTGGAAGTCCGGCTCGTCGCGGAAGTAATCGGGAATCCCCGTGCGCGGCCACTCGTCATACGCGGCCTGGCGGTAGCTCATGAGCCCGGTGCGGCCGCGATTCCAGAACGGCGACGATGCGGACAGCGCGAGGAACAGCGGCAGCCACGGCAACAGCCGGTTCATCACGTCGATGCGATCGACGCCGGGCGGCGGCGCGACATGCACGTGCAAGCCGCAGAGCAGATTTCGCCGGCCGATGATCTGGAAGTCGTCCACCAGGCTCTGATAGCGCGGTTCGTCGGTGTGCGTCTGCTCGCGCCACTCGGCCATCGGAAACGTGCCGGCCGACACGATCGCGATACCGTGACGCTCACCGGACTCGATGAGAGAGCGGCGGAGTTTCAGGAGCTCGGCTTCGAGCTCTGCGGTTTCCAGGCAGACCACGGTCCGGGTTTCAACCTGCGACTGGAGCATCTCGTGGCCGACCCGGTCGCCCATTCGACGGTGGCAATCGGCGAGGAACCCTTCGGGCGCGCACCGGACGATCTGCGCGGTGCTGCGTTCGGCCAGGAAGAACTCCTCTTCGACTCCGAAGGAGAAGGGTCCCGTGCGATTCGTCTTCCCGCCCACTACAGCAGTACCGCCTTGTTCGGCAGCTCGTTGCGGTCGCCGCCGTCGCCGGGGAAGTGCCGGGCGAGGAGCCGCCCGACCGCCGCGATGCCGGACTGCGCGCCTTCGGCGAAGCGCCCCGCATGGAAGTGCCCTTCGATGTCGCGGCACACGGCATCCCACTCCGCCTGCGTGACGCGTGCCGCGATGGCGCGATCCGCGACGATCTCGACGTCGCGATCGGCCATCAGCACGTAGATGAGCACGCCGTTGTTGCGCTCCGTGTCCCAGACCCCGAGATGCCCGAATACGTGCAGGGCCCGCTGTCGCGGCGTGACGCCATACCAGAGCTCCGGCAGGTCGAATGAAGTCTCGATCGCCAGCCTGAGCTCGCCCGCATGCCGGCCTTCGACCGCCTCGAGCGCCCGCTCGATGCACGCGAGCACCTCGCGCGTGAACCGGCGGCGCGTGCCCCAGCGCGTGCAGAAGAGATGCCGGAGTACGCGCGCGGCCTGCATGTATTACCAGCGCCCCGACGCGCCGCCGCCGCCGAAGCTGCCGCCACCGCCGCCAAAGCCGCCACCGCCACCCGATCCGAATCCGCCCCCGCCCCAGCCGCCCGCCGACCAGCCGCCGTGGCCCGGCCGGCTCGACCAGCGACCGCCGCGCTGGAAGCCGAGCAACAGGGCAGCGACGAGCGCGAAGGCGCCGATCCCGATCGAGAGTCCGAGCAGCTTTGTCAGCCACCAGGCGACCGACCCCGCGGCGACACCGGTTGCGGCCGAGCCCAGTGCCCGGCCGAGCAGGGCCCGCAACACCATCGAGCCGACGAAGACCAGGCCGAACAGGAAAGGCAGCATGTCGGCAATGTCCTGCACGCCCCCGTCCCAGTCCGGATCGGGTTCGGGCAGCGGCTCTCCATCGACGACGCGGATCATCTGGTCGACGCCTGCGGAAATGCCGCCGCCAAAATCACCCTGTCGGAAGAATGGCGTGATCGTGTCGGCGATGATGCGCTTGCTCGCGAGGTCGGTCAGCGCACCCTCGAGGCCGCGGCCGACTTCGATGCGCATTGCGCGATCGTCTTTCGCGACCAGCAGCAGCGCGCCGTCGTCCGGCTTTTCCCGCCCGAGCTTCCAGGCCTCGACGACTCGGATCGAATACTGCTCGATTTCCTCCGGCCGGGTGGTCGGGACCATCAACACCGCGAGCTGCGCACCCTTGCGCGCTTCGAATTCGGCCAGTCGCGCTTCCAGACGCGAGCGCTCATCGGCCGTGAGCGTGCCGGTCAGGTCGGTGACCCGCGCTTCGAGCGGCGGGATCGGCCGCAGCGACTGCGCCGATGCGGCTGCGGCAGGCAGCAGCGCAATGAGCAACGGCGCCGCAAGCGCCGCGACGAAGCGGAGCGCAGTTGACCGTCTCATTTCAATGCCGGGGCCGGGGCTTCAGTTGGTCGGCGGAGCAGCGGGCGCTTCGGCCGGGGCGGCCGGGTTCGCAGGAGCCGGCGGCGCCGTGTCGAATTCGACCGTGGGCGGGGTCGAGATTTCCGCCTCGTTTTCGACCGTGAAGTTCGGCTTGACGTCGTGGTCGAACAGCATCGCGGTCAGGTTGACCGGAAACCGGCGGATGGTGCCGTTGTAGACCTGCACCGACTCGATGTACCGGTTGCGCGCGACCGCGATGCGATTCTCGGTGCCTTCGAGCTGCGCTTGCAGATCGCGGAAGTTCTGATCCGATTTCAGGTCCGGATACTTTTCGACGACCACCAGCAGGCTCTTCAAGGCACCGGTCAATTCTCCCTGGGCGGCCTGGAATTTCCGCAGGCCCTCCGGATCATTGAGCAATTCCGGGGTGACCTGTACCGATGTGGCGCGGGCACGCGCCTCGGTGACGCCGATCAGCACCGCCTGTTCCTGGGCGGCAAAACCCTTCACGGTGTTCACCAGGTTCGGGATGAGGTCGGCGCGGCGCTGGTACTGGCTCACGACTTCGGACCAGGCGGCCGTCACCGCTTCGTCCTGGGTCTGGATGGTGTTGTAGCCGCAACCCGCAAGGGACAGGCTGGACGTCGCGAGGACGCCGGTGATCAGTAAGCGCATGGGTGACTCCGTCTCATTTTCCGTATCGTACTTCCTGGCGTCCTGCACGGGGACGCCGGTTCCTGTATAGTCCGCCCGCCTTCCTTTCCCCGGACCTCCCACAATCATCATGAAATTCAACGATCTCGGGCTCGGGCCCGAGCTTATTTCCGCCGTGGCCAGCCACGGCTACGACACGCCGACGCCGATCCAGGCCGGCGCCATACCGGCCGTGCTCGCCGGCCGCGACCTGCTGGGCTGCGCGCAGACCGGCACCGGCAAGACCGCGGCATTCGTACTGCCGCTGCTGCAACTGCTGCAGGCGCCCGAGGGCCGGGCGCCGCGCGCCCTGGTGCTCGCACCGACCCGCGAGCTCGCCGCCCAGATCCTCGAGAGCATCCGCGTCTACGGCGCCAACAAGAAACTGCGGGCGCGCGTGATCTTCGGCGGCGTCGGCGAAAAGCCCCAGATCGACGGGCTCCGAATCGGCTGCGACCTGCTGGTCGCGACGCCCGGCCGCCTGCTCGATCTCGCGAATCGCGGGCTCGCGGACCTTTCCGGGGTGAAGCACCTCGTGCTCGACGAGGCCGACCGCATGCTCGACATGGGATTCATCCACGACATCCGGCGCATCATCAAGCTCTTGCCGCCCCATCGCCAGAACCTCATGTTCTCGGCGACGTACACCCCGGACATCCGCGCGCTTGCCTCGCGCATCCTGGTGAAGCCGGTCCAGGTCGAGGTCACGCCGCCCAACAGCACCGTGGAACAGGTCGTGCAATGCGCTTTCCGCGTCGCGAAGGACGACAAGCGCCACCTGCTGGTGCACCTGTTCGAGAACGGCGTCAATGGCGAGGGCCGCTGGCTGCAGGCGCTGGTATTCACGCGCACCAAGCATGGCGCGAATCGCCTCGCGGAGCAGCTCGAGCGCGCCGGCATTCGTGCCGCCGCGATTCACGGCAACAAGAGCCAGGCCGCGCGCACCCGCGCGCTGGCCGATTTCAAGGCCGGCAAGCTGACGGCACTCGTGGCGACCGAAGTGGCCTCGCGCGGGCTCGACATCCGCGAACTGCCGCAGGTCGTCAACTACGATCTGCCGCACGTGCCGGAAGACTATGTGCACCGGATCGGGCGCACGGCGCGCGCCGGCAATGACGGGCACGCGGTTTCGCTCGTGTCCGATGACGAGTCCGCGCTCCTCAGGGACATCGAGCGGACGATGCGCCAGGCAGTGCCGTTCTCGCCGACGCCCGCCTTCGCGCGCAAGGACAACGCGCAGGCAGCGCGCCGCCCGGAAAAATATCCGCATCGTGTGGAATCCCAGCCGCGCCGCAGCACCAGCCGTCCGCGACGATTCCAGCCACGCCGCGCCGGCTAGGCGATCCGTTCCACCAGCACGCCCGCTGCCGGAGGCGTATCGCCGATCGCATAGGCGCGTGCGACTGCCGCCACCGCCGCTGCTGCCTGCTCGCGGCCAGCGGTATGCACCCGTGCGATCGGCTGTCCCTTCTGCAAGCTGGCCCCCAGCGGCACCAGGCGGTCGAAGCCGACCGCCGGATCGATCGATTGCCCCGGAGACGTCCGGCCGCCGCCGAGGGCCACGACGGCAAGCCCGAGCGCGCGGGTGTCGATTGCCGTCACGAATCCGCCGCGCACTGCCGGCACGTCGTCAATGACCGGCGCACGGGCCAGGTAGGTATCCGGACTATCCATGAGATCGCGAGGGCCGCCGAGGCTTGCGACCATGCGCGCGAAGCGATCGGCTGCTGCGCCGGATGCAAGGGCTTTCGACAGCGCATCGCGCGCCGCGCCCGCTGCGGGCGAGAGACCGCCCAGGACCATGACCTCGGCGCCCAGCGCGAGGGTGACCTCGAGGAGCCGTGCGTCGCAACGCTCGCCACGCAGCATCGCGATCGCCTCTCCCAGCTCGAGTGCATTGCCCGCAGAGCACGCAAGCGGCTCCGACATGTCGGTCAACAGGGCCGACATCGGCAGGCCGGCTTCCGCCGCAGTTGCGATCATCGCCCGCGCGAGTTCGCGGCCGCGTGCCGCCTCGACGAGAACGGCGCCATTGCCGGTCTTGATGTCGAGCACCAGCGCATCGAGCCCGGCAGCGAGTTTCTTCGACAGGATCGACGCGACGATCAGCGGAATGCAGTCCACGGTCGCGGTGACGTCGCGGATCGCATAGAGCCGTCGATCGGCTGGCGCGATTCGTTCGCCGGCGCCGATGATCGCGACTCCGGCGTCCTGCATCGCGCGGCGGACGCGCTCGGGCGGCGGCCGCGACTGGTAGCCCGGTATCGATTCGAGCTTGTCGAGCGTGCCGCCGGTGTGCGCGAGCCCGCGACCGACGATCATCGGGACCCAGGCGCCGCAGGCCGCGAGCATCGGTCCGAGCGCGAGCGAGACCAGGTCGCCGACGCCGCCGGTCGAATGCTTGTCGAGCACCGGGCCGGGCGGCGAATCGCCGCTCCAGTCGAAGACCTCTCCGCTGTCCCGCATCGCGAGCGTGAGGGCCGCGCACTCGGCGGCCGTCATGCCGCGGAAATGGATCGCCATCGCGAACGCGCCGACCTGGGCGTCGCTCAGGCTGCCGTCGGCGATGCTCCGCGCGAGCCTCTGAAGCTCCTCGTCGCCGAGGACGCCGCCGTCGCGCTTGGTCCGGATCGATTCCTGCGGCAGCCAGGTCATCGCGGCAAAGATACCTGGTACGCGGCCCGCGCCTCGTCGAGGATCGTGCGCGAGCCGATGCGGAATCTCGCGGGTGTCGGCCAGCCCGCGCCGCAGCTCTGCTCCGCCAGCTCGAGATAGCTGCCGGCCTGTTCGAGCGTCCTGATTCCGCCCGACACCTTCAGTCCGCCTCGCCCCCGTTCGCGCAGGCAATCGAGGATCGCCGCCGCAGCTTCGGGCGTCGCGCCGACGCGGCTCCCGCCGGTCGAGGTCTTGATGAAGTCGGCGCCGGCATCGAGCGCAATGCCGCACAGCTCCCGGATCAGCAGTGGATCGCCGAGCTCGCCGGTCTCGAGGATGGCCTTGAGCAACCTGTTGCCGCAGGCTGCCTTGCAGTCCCCCACGATCATCGTCCCGCTTTCCCGATCGCCGCCGATGTGGGCGCGCCACGGAAAGACGAGGTCGATCTCGTCCGCGCCCGCCGCCAGCGCACGCCGCGTTTCGCGCAGCGCGCGGCCCGGATTGTTCGCGCCGTCCGGAAAATTCACGACTGCCGCGACCGCCACTTGCCCGGCTCCGGCCGCATCCAGCGCGCGCCGCGCCGTCGCGATGTGCTCGGGATAGACGCAGACCGCCGCGGGCCGCGTATCGAGAGACACGACATCCTTGCAGAGCGCTTCGATCTGCCCGGGCGTGTCGTCTTCACCGAGGCTGGTGTGATCGAGCACGGCAAGGAGTCGCGCAATCGTCACGCGCTCCATCGCGCTCAGCCGCCGCCGGGCGCGGCCGGCAGGAAGAAGGCGTAGGGCAGCAGCTCGTCGAGCGTTGCGGTGCGCACGATGCCGCCCTGCCACGGGAAGTGCACCGGCACCTGGCCGTCGACGGCGAACTCCTGGATCCGCTGGCGGCAGCCGCCGCAGGGCGACGCAGCGAGTGCCCGCCCCTGCCGGTCGACCGCCCAGACCGCCATCTCCGCGAGACGGAATTCCGTCCCCTCGGCCCGCACCCCGGCGGCGATCGCGCTGGTCTCCGCGCAGACGCCGAGCGGGTATGCGGCGTTCTCGACATTGTTGCCGAGATAGGTCGCTCCGCTGACGCCGCGCGCCGCGGCGCCGACATGAATACCGGAGTATGGCGCGTGCGCCCGCGCGCAGCATTCGCGCGCCGCGGAGATGAGCGCATCGCGATTGACGGTCACTTCACCCCCGGCGGAAATTCTGGAGCGGGTGATGGGAATCGAACCCACGTTAGCAGCTTGGGAAGCTGCAGTTCTACCATTGAACTACACCCGCGGGCCGTGCCGGAATTCTATGCGCGCGACGAAGGAAGCGGCAAGACGGCGTCACGCCGGCCGTCGCGATGGCGCGTGATACATTCTCAGTCCAGCCAGGGGGTGACTCGAGCCTGATGGATCACAGCACGCCTCTCATCGCGATGATCGTCGGCGGCATCGGGCTCGCATTCCTGATGGGCGCACTGGCGAATTGGCTCCGCTTGTCGCCGATCGTCGGTTACCTGCTCGCCGGCGTCGCAATCGGCCCGTTCACACCCGGGTTCGTCGCGAACCAGGCGCTTGCCACCGAACTCGCGGAAATCGGCGTGATCCTGCTGATGTTCGGGGTCGGCATGCATTTCTCGCTGCGTGACCTGCTGTCGGTCCGGGCGATCGCGGTGCCGGGCGCCGTCTTCCAGATCGCCGTCGCGACGCTGCTCGGCGCGCTGCTTGGCCACACGCTGGGCTGGAACTGGGGCGCCGGGATCATTTTCGGCCTCGCGCTGTCGGTGGCGAGCACCGTCGTGCTGCTGCGCGCGCTCGAGGACCGCGGCCTGGTCACGTCGGAGCGCGGACGCATCGCGGTCGGCTGGCTGATCGTCGAGGACCTCGCGATGGTGCTGGCGCTGGTGCTGCTGCCTGCGCTGGGAGACTGGTTCGCGCCGGTCGACGGCGCCGCGGAAGCGCCCGGTGCCGGCCAGCTCGCGCTGGCCGTCGGCGTCACCCTTGCCAAGGTCGCGGGCTTCATGGCGCTGGTCCTCGTTGGCGGCCGTCGCATCATTCCCTGGCTGCTGCATGCGGTGGCGCAGCAGCGCGAGCTGTTCCGGCTGGCGGTTCTGGCGATCGCGCTCGGGGTCGCATTCGGCGCGGCGAAGCTGTTCGGCGTCTCGTTCGCCCTCGGCGCCTTCTTCGCCGGCATGGTGCTCAGCGAATCGGAGCTGAGCCATCGCGCCGCGGAGGACACCCTGCCGCTGCGCGAGGCGTTCGCGGTGCTGTTCTTCGTCGCGGTCGGCATGCTGTTCGATCCGAGCATCGTGTTCCGCGAGCCGCTGGCGCTGCTTGCGACACTGTTCATCGTGCTGGTCGGCAAATCGGTCGCGGCGTTCGTGATCGTGCTACTGTTTCGCCACACCGTCGGGGTCGCCATGACGATCGCAGCGAGCCTGTCGCAGATCGGCGAGTTCTCGTTCATCCTGATCGGCCTCGGGGTGGCCATGGAGATTCTTCCGGAACAGGGTCGCGACCTGGTGCTGGCGGCGGCGATGATCTCGATCATTCTCAATCCGCTGGCATTCGGCCTGTCCAGTCAGATCGAACCGCACATCGACGCGCGGGTCAGGAACTTCGGCTACCGGGGCACCGCCGGTTCGCAACCAGCCGACCCTATGGCCGGACTCTCGGGTCACAGCATCCTGGTCGGTTACGGCCGCGTCGGGCGCATCGTCGCGGCGGCGCTCGAGCGCGCCGGGAAGCCTTTCGTCGTCATCGAGAGCGACGCCGATCGCGCGACCGAGGTTCGCGACAAGGGGTTCATGCTGCTCGAGGGCAATGCCGCGAGCCGCGAGATGCTGCTGGCGGCTAAGCTCGAGACCGCCGAAAAAATCCTGCTCGCGATTCCGAACGCCTTCGAGGCGGGCCGCGTCGTCGAGCAGGCGCGCGTGGTCAATCCGGGGACCACGATCATCGCGCGCGCGCACTTCGAGGCCGAGACCCGCCACCTCGAGAGTCTCGGGGCGGACATCGTGATCATGGGCGAGCGCCAGATCGCGCTCGAGATGATCGCCGCGTTCGAGCGGCCCGGCGCTATTTCGCGACCAGGATCTTCTTGACCCAGCCGCTGCCCTTGCCGGACTCGACCCGCAGGTAGCCGTCCTTCTCTTCGCCCATGAAGATCATCTCCTCGCCCTTGGCGAGGGTCGCGATCGCCTGCCCGGCGTCGGCTGCACCGCCCATCAGCTTCACGCCGCCGATCTTCGGGTAGAGCACGTCGCCTTCGTTGTAGACAGCGCCGGCCTTGGTCGAGCCGCCGGCTGCCGCTTCCTGCGCCAGCGAGCCCACATCGCGCTGCAAGCTCGGGTCATTGCGAATTACGCGCACGACGTTGTTGTAATTGTCGGCGAACGAGGCGGTGATGATCTTGCCCTCGTTGGTGTTGCCGTAGCCGCCGACGCCGCCGAGCGTGCCGTTATTGAAGAGCGCCGCGCCCAGTCCAAGGTCGGCCTTCTTCGAGCTGCCTTCCGCCGATGCGACCTGCACGCCGGAGCGCGCATCCGCCATCAGCATGCTGGTCTGGGCTTCCTTGAACTTGAGTCCGCCCGCGATCGCCCCGATAGCCGAGCCGCGGCCGCCGAGCAATCCGCCGAGCGCTCCGCCGATGCCGCCGGCATTGCTCTCCGAGAACACGACGGCCGGCGTCAGGATGAAGTCCGCCGCGACCATCTGGCCGCCGCCGATGTTCGAGCCGCTGCGCATCTCGCCGCCACCGGCGAGCGCGCGCTCCTGCATCATGTTTTGCATCCCCTGGCCGCGCTCGACGACGATGAAGCAGTTCGACTGCTGGATCATCATCCGGATGAGTCCGACCGGCGACTGGAGGTTGTAGCGCGACAGCGCGGACATCACGTAATCCTGCGGCTCGACCATGGCGACAGCGCCCATCGGCTTGTCGCATTTCTCGAGGTCTCCGGCCGCACCCTGGGCGCCCTGGGTGCCGGCAGCGCCCTGTACCTCGGTGCCGCCCTTGCCCTTCTTGGTGGACAGCACGCCCTGCGCGGCGGCAACCGTCGCGAACGCGAATCCGACCAGTATCGCCACGACGACGCGAAGCACTGTTGAATGCGATTTCATGCTCCCTCCGGAGTAACGGCGCTCTAGTGCGGAAGCCCGGGGGCCGGCCGCGGCGCATGCGAATCGGCGGCCAATATACTCCCTCGTTCCGGCGCGTGTACATTCAACGGCATGATTCCTGACCGGCATGCGGCCGACGTGGCGATCGCCGGCGGGGGCATTGCGGGCATCGCCACGGCAATCGAGGCCCTGGCGCGCGGCCGGCGCGTCGTGCTCGTCGACCGGGACGTCGAGACGCGCCTCGGCGGGCAGGCGGCCGACGCCTTCGGTGGTCTCTGGTTCGCCGATTCGCCGCTGCAACGGCGCCGCCGGATCCGGGACAGCGCGGAAATCGCCTGGGACGACTGGCTCGCCTTCGGCGAGCTTGCCCCCGAGGACCGGTGGCCACGTGCCTGGGCCCGCAGCTATGTCGAACGCTGCGTGCCGGATGTCCATGACTGGCTCGCCGGCTTCGGCATCGAGTTCATGCCGATGCCGATGTGGGTCGAGCGCGGCCTGTACCGGCCGGGAAACTCCGTCCCGCGCTTCCACATCGTGTGGGGCACCGGCCACGCGCTCGCGGCCATATTGAAGCGCCGGCTGCTGGATCACCCACGACGCGACCTGCTCGAAACCCGCTTCGGCCACCGCGTGGATGCGCTGGTGACGGCAAACGGCAGCGTCTCCGGATTTCGCGGCACGATAGAGGCCGACGGGCGCCCATTCGAGATCGCGGCCGAAGCAGTCGTCATCGCGGCGGGTGGCATCAACGGCAACCTCGAGCGCGTGCGGCGTCACTGGCATGCCGACTGGGGGCAGCCGCCATCGACGCTCCTGAATGGCTCTCACCGCTTCGCCGACGGCCGGCTGCACGACGCGGCGGCGGCCGCGGGGGCGAATGTCACCCATCTCGACTGGCAGTGGAATTACGCGGCCGGCATCCGGCACTGGCGGCCGAGCAAGCCCGGGCACGGGCTTTCGCTGGTCCCTCCGAGATCCGCGTTGTGGCTCAACGCGAGCGGCGAAAGGATCGGTCCGATGCCGCTCGTCACGGGCTTCGACACGCACGACCTGGTCGCCCGGATCTGCCATGAACCCGGTGGCTATAGCTGGCAGCTCCTGAACCGGCGCATCGCGCTTCGCGAGCTGGCTGTGTCCGGCGCCGAGTTCAATCCGGCGATCCGCGACCGGCGCCGCCTGCGGGTCGCGATGGATCTGCTGTTCGGCAACCGCTGGCTCTACGAGGAACTCACGCGCAACAGCGAGGACATCGTGCTCGCCGACACGCTCCCGGAGCTGGTCGAGCGGATGAATGCGCTGAATGGCGACGACGTGGTCGATCTTGCGACGGTCTCGGCCGCAGTCGGCCGCTACGACGCCGCCATCGCGCGTGGCCCGCGCTTCCACAATGACGAGCAGTTGCGGCGCATCGCCTGGCTCAGGCGCTGGCCGGGCGACCGGCTCCGAACCTGCGCATTCCAGCGCATCCTCGACCCGGCCGCGGGCCCGCTGATGGCGATCCGCGAGCACGTGATCAGCCGCAAGAGCATGGGCGGCATCCAGACCGACCTGGAGTGCCGCGCGCTCGACGCCGCGGCCCGCCCGATCGACGGCCTGTTCGCCGTGGGCGAGGCCGCGGGATTCGGCGGCGGCGGGATGAATGGCAAGCGCGGACTGGAAGGCACGTTTCTCGGCGGCTGCCTGCTGACCGGCCGTGTCGCGGGACGGACGGTCTAGGAAGGCTCAATGCGTTGCGAGGATGCGATCAGGATCGACGACCTGCGCGAAATCGCGAAGCGCCGCCTGCCGAAGTTCGTGTTCGACTACGTGGACGGCGGTGCCGAGGACGAGCTCACGCTCTGCGCCAACCGCCAGGCATTCGAGCGGCTGCGATTCCGGCCGCGCACGCTCATCGACGTTTCCGTGCGCGATCTCTCGACGCGGCTGCTCGGCGCGCCCGCGGCAATGCCGCTCGTGGTCGGGCCGACCGGCCTGAACGGACTGACATGGCCCGACGGAGACCTGGTGCTCGCCCGCGCGGCCGGCGCGGCCGGCGTGCCGTTCGCGATGTCCACGGTGTCGATGAGCCTGGTCGAGGACATCGCGCGCGAAGCGCAGGGCCGGGTGTGGCTGCAGGCCTACGTGTTCTCGGAGCGGCGCATCACCGAGGCGATCGTCGCGCGCGCCCGCGATGCCGGTTTCGAGTGCCTGGTGCTGACGAGCGATTTTCCGGTCGCGGGCAAGCGCGAGCGCGATCTGCGGACCGGGCTCCTGCCGGAGCAGCGCCTGACGCTAGCTAGCCGGCTCGACATGCTGATGCATCCACGCTGGGTCGCGACGATCGCGACGCGACGCCCGCGCTTCGTCAATGTCGAGCGCGAGCTGGGGCCGGGCAAGGACGTCAATTCCTTCGTCGGTCACGGCATGTTCGATCCGACCTTTCGCTGGGACGACATCCGGCGTTTTCGCGACCTCTGGCCGCGCAAGCTGCTGCTGAAGGGCGTGCTCCGCGCCGACGATGCCGAACGTGCGGTCGCCGCGGGAGCGGACGGCATCGTGCTTTCCAATCACGGCGGGCGCCAGCTCGACAGCGCGATCAGCGGCGTCGAGGCCCTGCCGGACGTGGTGCGGGCCGTCGACGGACGCATCTCCATACTGGTCGACGGCGGCGTGCGGCGCGGCGGCGACATCGCCAAGGCGGTCGCGCTCGGGGCCGAAGGCGTCCTGCTCGGCCGCGCGCCGGTCTACGGATTGGCGGCGGGCGGACCCGCGGGCGTCGCGCGCGCACTCGCAATCCTGGCCGACGAGCTGGACCGGACGCTGGCGCTGACCGGATGCCCGGGTGTCGGTTCGCTTAGCGCCGACCTGATCGCCGGAGCCGGCTGATGGGCGCCGGCAACGGCGACGCGGACAAGCGCAAGCCCATCCGCAGTTTCGTGCTGCGCGCCGGAAGGATCACGCGTGCGCAACGCCGCGCGCTGGACGAATGCCTGCCGCGCTGGGGGATCGCATTCGCACCCGGGCCGCTCGAGCTCGACGCTGTATTCGGCCGGCGCGCGCCGCGCGTGCTGGAGATCGGTTTCGGCGACGGCGCGACCTTGATCGAGATTGCATCGCAGTCGCCGCAGATGGACTTCATCGGCGTGGAAGTGCACCCGCCCGGCGTCGGACGCTGCCTGCTCGGGATCGAGTCGCATGGACTCACCAACGTGCGCGTGATCGCGCACGACGCCGTGGAGGTGCTGGCGTCGCAGATCCCGCCGGCATCGCTCGACGAGGTCCTGCTCTTTTTCCCGGATCCCTGGCCGAAGAAGCGGCATCACAAGCGGCGCATCGTCCAGCCGTCATTTGCCGCGCTGGTTGCGAGCCGGCTCTTGCCGGGCGGCGCCTTCCGCCTCGCGACCGACTGGGAGCCGTATGCCGGGTGGATGCTCGAAGTCCTGGACGCGGAGCCCGCGCTCTGGAACGTCGCGCCCGATGGCCGCTGGATCGAGCGCCCGGATCGCGGCGTCACCCGCTTCGAGAACCGCGGGCGGCGGCTCGGTCATGAAGTATTCAATCTCGAGTACCGCCGCCGGGATCGCCGGTCACTTGTCCCCTAGCAGGCGCACCTCCCGCTGCGGGAATGGTATTTCGATGTCATTGGCGCGCAGTTCGAGCACCAGCGCCTGGTTGATCTCCATGCCCGCAGCGCCGAAGTCGCCGACCTGCACCCAGGGCCGGACCACGATGCCGATCGACGAGTCCGCGAGCATCGCGACGCCGATGACGGGCTGCGGGTCTTTCAGGACCCGCGGGTTGCCGGTGACGACCTCGCGCACCACGGCGAGCGCGGAATCGAGCGGCGCGTCGTAGGCGACGCCGACCTTCAGGTCGAGCTGCCGGATCCTGCCGTAGTTGTGCAGCACCTCGCCGACGATCTTGCGGTTGGGAATCACCACCTGCGAACGGTCGGGGTGCGTAAGCACCGTCGAAGACAGGGTGATGTCCACGACTTCCCCTTCCTCGCCGACGACGGAAATGTATTCGCCGATCTGGAATGGCCGCGTGAAGAAGATGGTGAGTCCCGCCGCCATGTTGCCCAGCACGCCCTGCATCGCGAGCGCGATGCCGGCGCCCGCGATGCCAAGCCCTGCGATCAGCGGCAAGAGCTCCACGCCGAGGTTCTGCAGCGCCATGATGATGAACAACAACAGCACGAGCCCGCGCACGGCGCGCGTGAGCAGGTGCTGCATCGCCAGGTCCATGTGCAGGCGCCGGAACATGGCATCCGCCGGGCGACTGACCCAGCGCGCCACGAAGTACCCGACGGTCACGATGATGATCGCCACGACCAGCTTCGGGCCGAACTTGATGGCGAGATCGATGACGGTGCTCTTGGCCTGGTTCAGCGCGGCGAGATTCTCATCCATGGCAGATCACTCACCCGAAAATGGCGGTGGCGCCGTCGACGATGAACTGCACCGCGAGTGCCGCCAGCACGACCCCCGACAGGCGATTGACGACATTGGCGCCCGTCACGCCCATGCCGCGCATGACGATCGGGGTCAGGCGCATCAATAGATAGGTGATTGCCAGCACGAGCAGGACGACTCCGAACAGGCCGGCCGAGAGCAGCAGGTCGTCCTTTGCGGCCCCGAACGTCAGCAGCACGATCGCCAGCGAGCCCGGCCCGGCGATGAACGGAAACGCCAGCGGAAAGACCGAGATGTCCGCGCGCTTCTTGCTCTCGTCCAGCTCCTGCGTGGTCGTCCGGGTGCCGGATTCGCGCGCGAACACCATCTCGAGCGAGATCAGGAACAGCATGATCCCGCCGGCGATGCGGAATGCATCGATGCTGATGCCCATCATGCCCAGGAACCACGCGCCGCCGACCGCGAACAGCAGCAGCACGATCCCCGCGATGAGCACGGCCTTGAATGCCATGCGGCTGCGGTAGCCCACGTCGGCGCCCTGCGTCAGCCCCGCGAACAGCGGCACCAGCGAGACCGGCTCGACGATGACGAAGAACAGCACGAGGAATTTCAGCAGTTCATCCAGCATCGGCTGCGCCCCCCTGGCCGCGCGTCGCAACCGTCCCCCGCGCATTCACCAGGCGCCTGCGCGCCAGCCACAGGAGGATCAGCAGGCCGGGAATGCTGAGCGCGGCGGTGTAGGTGAAGAACGCGGAATAGCCGATCGCGTCGACGACGAACCCCGAGGTTCCCTCCAGCAGCTTTCCCGGCAGCGCATAGAAGGAGGAAAACAGGGCGTACTGGGTCGCCGTGTAGCGGGAGCTCGTCAGGCTCGACAGGAAGGCGATCAAGGCCGTGCCGTGAACGCCCTGGGCGAGGTTGTCCACGCTGTTCGCGAGTGCGAGCCCGACGAGCGTCGCGGATTCCGTGGTCGCGAGCAGCGCGAAGCCCAGGTTCGACGCGATGATCAGGCCGCTGCCGAGGAACAGCGCGAGCCGCAGCCCGAACTTCGCGATGATCACGCCGCCGACCACCACGCCGAGCATCGATACCGGCAGCCCGATCGCCTTCACGATCGTTGCGATCTCCCCCAGCGTGTAACCATGGTCGATGTAGAACGGGTTCGCCATCGAACCCATCGTGAACTCGGTCAGGCGGTAGGAACCGATCAGCAGCAGCACGATGACCGCGACCCGCAACCCGTAACGCGCGAAGAAGTCGGTCAGCGGACAGACGACTGCGCCGATGAAGTGCCCGCCGAAGGCGCGCAATGAGTCCGGCCAGTGCGCCTTCCGCTCCAGCCACTCGACGACACGCGCCTCCTGCGCCTCGGATTCGCGGCTGACGGCCGGCTTCGGCTCGCGCACCAGCAGCGTCGTCGCGACGCCGACGCCGGCGAGCGCCGCCATCACCAGGTAACTCGTGGGCCAGTCGTAACCTTGCGCGAGGCCGAGCGCCCCGGCGCCGCCGGTGATCAGCGCCGCGCGGTAGCCGATCTGGTATGCCGCCGCCATCGCGCCCTGCAGGTCGACGGACACGGACTCAATGCGCCAGGCATCGATCGAGATGTCCTGGGTCGCCGAGCAGAACGCGAGGAATAGCGCGCCGATCGCAATCTGCAGCACGCCCGAGGACGGATCGCTCGATGCCAGGTTGGCGATGCCGGCCGCAATACCGAGCTGCGCGATCAGCATCCAGCTCCGCCGCCGCCCGAGCCAGCGGAACAGGAACGGGATCCGGAACCGGTCGACGATCGGCGACCAGAGGAACTTGATCGAGTACGTGAGGCCGACCCAGGCCAGCATGCCGATCGTCGCGCGCTCGATCCCCTCCTGGCGCAGCCAGGCCGACAGCGTCTGGAAGACCAGGTAAAACGGCAGGCCCGCCGAAAAGCCGAGGAACAGCATCGACAGCACCGGCCGCTGGCCATAGACACGCAGCGCCTGCCCCCAGCCGCGCCGCTCGACGGGGGAAGCCTGTGCTGCCGTCACGTTCAAATTTCGTAGCCCATGGTGAGCGGCGCATGGTCCGAAAACCATGTGTCGCGATAAATCGACGCGCTGCGCGCGCGACCGGCGAGCGACGGGCTCGCGATCTGGTAGTCGATGCGCCAGCCGACGTTCTTCGCGCGCGCCTGGCCGCGATTCGACCACCAGGTGTACTGCTCGGAGCGCGGGTCGACCTCGCGGAAGGCGTCCACCCAGCCGAAATCGCCGAACAGGCGATCAAGCCAGGCGCGCTCCTCGGGCAGGAAGCCGGAGTTCTTCCGGTTGGATTTCCAGTTCTTCAGGTCGATCTCGCGATGCGCGATATTGATGTCCCCGCACAGCAGGTAGTCGCGCTTGCGCCTGCCGAGCTTCCGAAGGTACGGCAGGAATGCATCGAGGAAGCGGAACTTGGATGCCTGCCGCTCCGGGCCCGCGGAGCCTGACGGGAGGTAGAGCGATACGACCGACAGGCGCCCGAACTGGAATTCCAGGTAGCGGCCTTCGCCGTCGAACTCGGCGACGCCGAAGCCCGCGACCACGCGGTCGGGCTTGCGCTTCGAGTAGACGGCGACCCCGCTGTAACCGGGGCGCTTTGCGTCGTAGTAACGGCAGTGATAGCCGCCCGGCCGGAAACAGACTTCCTTCAACTGGTGTTCCTGCGCCTTGGTTTCCTGCAGGCAGATGACGTCGGCATCCTGTGCCGACAGCCACTGGAACATGCCCTTGCCGGCCGCCGACCGGACGCCATTGCAGTTGAGGGTGATGATGCGCATATTGGACCGGCCGCCGCTGGTCCATGATACGCACTGCCACACGGGTTCTGCATGCAGTCGCACCGGAAAGAATTCATCGAGATGATCCTCGCCCGCCAGGTGGTGCGGTTCGGCGAGTTCACGCTGAAGTCCGGCCGCACCAGTCCTTATTTCTTCAATGCCGGTCTGATCAATGACGGGGACTCGCTCAACCGGCTCGGAGCGTGCTACGCGCAGGCGATCCTCTGTGCAGGCACGGGATTCGACATGCTGTTCGGCCCCGCCTACAAGGGCATCCCGCTCGCGACCGCGGTCGCAGTCGCGTTCGCCGAGCGCCATCGCCGCAATGTCGCGGTCGCCTTCAACCGCAAGGAGCCGAAGCCGCATGGCGAGGGCGGCAGCCTGATCGGCGCGCCGCTCGCGGGACGCGTCTTGATCGTCGACGACGTCATCACCGCCGGCACGGCGGTTCGCGAATCGATCGCGCTCATCCGGGGCGCGGGCGCGCAACCGGCCGGAGTCGTGCTCGCGCTCGACCGGCAGGAGCGCGGCCAGGGGCCGCTCTCGGCGGTGCAGGAAGTCCAGGCGATGTTCAGCATCCCCGTGATCAGCATCATCAAGCTCGACGACCTGATCGAATACCTGGAGGCCGGCGAGTCCGGCGAGGAGCTGGACGCCCTCAGGAACCATCGCAGGAACTTCGGTGTCGACAGCGAAGCGTGACCCAGTTACGGTCGAACCCGGTGGATTGCGGCCGAGAATAGGCCGACAGAGGTGCCCTGCATGAATGTCCGCGCGCTGACATTGCTGCTGCCCGCGCTGCTGCTTGCATTGCTTGCGGGCGCGGCCCATGCGCAAGCGGACAAGAAGAAGCTGTACCGGTGGGTCGACAAGAACGGCCAGGTGCACTACGGCGACAGCGTACCCGCCGAGTACGCCGAACAGGACCGCGAGGTGCTGAACAAGCAGGGCGTCGCGATCGGGCGCGAGGAAGGCACGGTCACGCCCGAGGAAGCCGCGGCCAAGGCCGCCGAAGAGAAGGCGGCACGCGAGGAACAGAAGCGCAAGCTGCGCGACCGCGTGCTGATCCAGACCTACCAGTCGGTGCAGGAGCTCGAGATCCTGCGCGACACGCGGCTCGACCTGGTCGATGCCCAGCTCACGATCCAGGAACAGTCGCTTTCGAACCTGCGCGCGCAGCGCGCGCAGATCGATCGCATGGCGGCACGCTATGCGCCGATCAACAAGGACGCGGATGCCGCGCCGTTGCCCGACGAGCTCGTGGTCGACATGGAACGGTCGGCGAACGACATCGTGACCCAGGAAGACAACCTGCAGAAGCGGCGCGAGGAGCGCGAGAACATCCGGCAGAACTTCGAGGCGGACATCAAGCGCTACCAGGAGCTGCGCGCCATCAAGCCCCGCTGACAGGCCTGCCGCGCGTCAGCCGCGCCCGGAACTGCCGAATCCCCCCGCCCCGCGCGCGGTTTCCTCGAATTGCTCGACGACTTCGAGCTCCACCGGCACGACCGGCACCACGATCATCTGCGCGATCCGCTCGCCGGGCTCGATCGTGAACGGGTGCGCGCCGCGGTTCCACACCGAGACCATGACCTGTCCCTGGTAATCGGAGTCGATCAATCCGACCAGGTTGCCGAGCACGATGCCGTGCTTGTGGCCAAGCCCGGATCGCGGCAGCAGCACGGCCGCCAGGTTCGGGTCGTCCAGGTGGATTGCGATCCCGATCGGCACCAGCTGCGTCTCGCCCGGTTCGAGCACGACCGGCGCATCGAGACAGGCGCGAAGGTCCAGTCCCGCCGATCCCGGGGTCGCGCGCCCGGGCAGCGCGATTTCGCTTCCGATCCGCGGGTCGAGGATGCGGACCTGTAGTTTTTTCATGCGTCGGTTTCCCGATCCTGCCGGCAAGGCGACATGGTACGGACGATTTTGCACTGCAAGACAGGCTTTCGACTGCGAATTGCGGCCATTGCGACTGCCGTGAAAAGAGTTGCCCCCGACCGGTGGCCGAAGTGTAAAACAAGCTGCTAGCGGTGGAGGTCCCGCCAGATCGAGATGAGTGTCCCCGCGTTTGCCCGGGAGTCGAATTGCTCCATCACGGTGGATCTGCCACGCATCCCGAGCTCGAGAAGGGCGGCAGGTGACATCGTCAACAGGGTTTTCATCGCATCGGCCAGTCCTGCGGCGTCGCCAGGCGTTGCCACCATGCCATTCTCCATATGACGCACCAATTCCGTGATGCCTCCGACACCGGTCGCGACTACGGGACGCGCCCTGGCGAATGCTTCCATGATCGATACCGGCAAACCCTCGGCCAGACTTGGAAGCACGACGAAACGGCATCGGTCGAGCCGGTCCCGCACGCCTTCCTGAGTCAACCAGCCCGAAAACGTGACCTGGCCGGCGAGCCCGCGCCGCTCCGCTTCGATCTGCAATTCCTGCCTGCAGGGTCCATCGCCGATCAGCTCGATATGGGGAGTCTGGCCCGAGGCACGAAGCGCCTGAACGGCCGCGAACAGCACCGAATGTCCCTTGCGCCGGTCCAGGCGCGCGATGCAGACAATCGCGCCTGATGCGCTGACCGGTACCGGTGGCCCGAGGAACTGGTCATCAACACCCATCCTGACGACTCGAACGTCCGCTGCGCGAGGCTCGACGACCCTGCGTGTGGCGTCCGAGGCCCATCGGCTGATCGCGATCGTCGCATTCGACGACGCCGCAAGCACATGGAGCGAGCGCATGCGCGAGGGCTCGAAATCTTCGGGACCATGGACCGTCATCGTCCAGGGTGGCCCTCCGAGGGAATGAGCAAGCATCGCAACGACAGCCGAGCTTTGCGCGAAGTGCACGTGAAGATGCTCCGCCTGACCGGCTTCGAGGCGCTCGAGAAGTCTGCATGCTAGAGCAAGGTAGGCGACATGGCGCAGGTTCGCGCGTCCCAGCGACAACATGAGGCGGATGGTCCTTGCGAGCCTGACCGGATGGCGCACAAGCATTCTCGCGAGCGGGACCGCCAGATCCAGGCAGTTCCCGGTCACGAGATACTCGGTGAGCTTGGCCTCGAGCCGGTCTTTCTCCGCCGCGAATGGCTGCAATGAAGGCCTGTGTGCAAACCGGAGAATCCTGATGCCGGCACTTTCCACGGCTTCGATCTCGCGGCGAAGCGTGGTCAGCGAGGCTTCGGGGTACCGGTTTATCAGGTACGCGACGACTTCCATGAAGCGACGCCAATGACAAAACGCGTTCTGATTCTGGACCTCAACAATTTTGCCCGCTATCCATCCATCGCGGTCGGCTACCTGACCTCCATCCTCAGAGCCGGGGGCTATGACGTGGAGCTTCTTGCTCCCCTCTCCGTCGGTCTCAAGGGTGTTCCTCGCGAATCGAGGCCGCCGTGGTGGGGATGGCTCGATCTGGAGTTCCGCTATCGCACGGGTGTCTCGCGGAATCGGCTCTTGCGACAAGTCCGCGCCCGGTACGCAGCATACCGCTCGTCCCAGCTTGCGCGATCGAAGGAATCGATCGTCGAAGACTTCTCGCGGCGACTCGACGACGGCTTCGATGCGGTGCTCGTCTCCACCTACCTCATGTACCACCCGCATTGCGTTGCGATCGGAGACGTATGCCGCGCCCGGGGCGTGCCGATGCTGCTTGGCGGACCGTACTTCGCGGCTCCGGACGTTGCGCGTGCGTGGTTCGAGATTCCCGGGGTCGCCGCACTCGTGGGCGGCGAAGTCGAGCCGCATCTCTGCGAGCTGGTCAGGCGGGTCATCGCCGGAGAGGCCGTGGATGACATCCCGGGTGTCTGGTCCTGCCAGACCGGGAGGCTGTCCCTGAACGCCCCGCCTCTGGCCGATCTCGACAGCCTCCCGTTCCCGGACTATTCCCAGTTTCCGTGGTCGAAGTATCCGAACACGATCGTCCCCATGATCACCGGGCGCGGCTGCGGCTGGGGAGCCTGCACATTCTGCTCGGATATCACCAGCACGGCGGGGCGTACATTCCGGTCGCGCAGCCCGGAGAATGTGCTGGCCGAAATCGCGCACCAGAACCAGCGCCACAATGCGCAACTATTCGTCTTCACCGACCTGAAGTTGAACTCGGACCTTTCGATGTGGCGCGGCCTGAGCCAGGATTTTCAGTCGCGGGCACCGGGCGCGCGCTGGGTTGGAGCCGTGCATGTCGGCACGCATGGCGAGAATGGCCTCACGGCCGGAGAACTGCGGCAGGCAAGAGCGGCCGGAATGGTCCGCCTCACCACCGGCTTCGAGTCGGGCAGTCAACGGGTTCTGGATAAAATGGCCAAGGGCGTCGATCTCGGGCAGACGAGCCGGTTCCTGGAAAACGCTCATGCAGCCGGGATCAGCGTGCGCATGACCATGTTCACCGGCTTCCCCGGCGAAGAGGCGGCAGACCTTGACGAGACCACCGCATTTCTCGCGAAGCACGAACACTTCATCGAGCGCGTTCCCATCTACCGCTTTCAAGTCATGAGCGGGACGAGATTCGCGCAACTCCTGGAACGCAATACCGGAAACAAGTACTCCAGCCTGGTCGATATCGTCCCGAATCACAGGATGGCCCTGATCGAGCACCACTACACGCAGAGCGCGGACACCGCCTACCGGAAGGCGATCTCCCGCCTGTTGAAGGTCGTGCATCACATCAATCGGAAGCCATTGCGCGAATCTGCACGCGACTTCGAGGGCGTCATGTGACGGACCGGTATGCTCGCCTTCGTCCATATCGAGAAAACCGCGGGCACCACGCTGAATCAGATACTTCGCCGAAGCTTCCTGCTGCGGTTCATCGACGTGAGACCGCTATCCAGCCGCTCCCACGGAACCTTCACCGCAGAGGACTTGAGGAAGTACCTGTTCATCAACCCATGGCTCGAGGCGGTATCGGGTCACTCGATCAGACCCATTCTTGAGTTGAGCGGGGCTCGGCCGGAAATACGCTACATCACCCTGCTCAGGAACCCGATCAGGCGATACATATCGCAATTCCTCTATTTCGTGCGAATCAGGGAAAGAAGCGACGACTTCGCACGATTCCTCGACCAGGAAGAGTTCGCAAACTTCCAGACCAAGAAGCTCGCGGGATGCGAGGACCTGTGCGCCGCCATTTCCGCGCTGGATCAGATGTTCGCGGTAGGCGTCGCGGAAGAGTTCGATGCGCTGCTGCTGAGGCTGAAAAAGGCCCTGCTGCCGCTGCACTTCGACATCCGCTACGCCAGCAAGAACGTCGGCATCGGCATGAGCGAGAGGGTCGCGCAGATCCAGGAGCTCTACGGGGCCGAGATCAGGAGCCGGAACGAGAAGGACCTGCTTCTTTACCACCATGCGATCAACCGCGTCATCCCGCGGCACAACGAGGCTTACGGAAGCCGGTTGATGCCCGACCTGGAATCGTTTCGCCGGGAGAACAGGAATTTTCGCGCGGGCGTCAGGGACTACATCGACTATGCCGCCAGAAAATCCTATTACCAGCCGGTGTCCGGCGCTATGAGGCGGCTGAATGGACTGTCTGCTCGAGGATCGTACTGATCGATCTTCCGCGTGCTTCCCCGGCGCCGCCGCCGCCTCCCCGGCTCCGTCAATTGTCAGTCAACGCGCGCGATATGCGACAGCCGGCCCGGCGTCGCACTGCACAAACTGTCGCAGCGGAGGGAATCATGCAGATCCGGGACTGGCCGGAGGCGGAAAGGCCGCGCGAGAGATTGCTGCAACTGGGATCCGGCGCCCTGTCGGAGGCGGAGCTGCTCGCGATCTGGCTGCGTCATGGCAAGCGGGGCATGAGCGCGCTGGACATCGCGCGCTCGCTGCTCGCCCACTTCGGCTCGCTCAGGAGCGTGCTGAATGCGGAACGGCTCGCGCTCTGCGGACAGCCGGGTGTCGGGCCTGCGCGCTGGGCCGAATTGCAGGCCGCGCTCGAGCTCGTGCGACGGCATCATCTCGAGCGGCTGCAGGCGGGACCGGTGCTCGGCAGCCCGCGCGCGGCGCGCGATTACCTGATAGCAAGGCTTCGGGACCTCGAACACGAAGTTTTCTGTTGCCTGTTCCTCGACAGCCGCCATCGGCTGACGAGCTGCGAGCAGCTCTTCCGCGGCACGGTTGACGGCGCCAGCGTCCACCCTCGTGAAGTCGTCAAGCAGGCGCTCGCGAGGAACTCGACCGCGGTGATCCTGGCGCACAATCATCCCTCCGGGGTCGCCGAGCCGAGCCAGGCGGACGAGATCATCACCACGCGCCTGCGAGATGCGCTCGCGCTGGTCGAGATCCGCCTGCTCGACCACCTCATCATCGGCGACGGCTGCTGCACGTCGCTCGCCGAAAAGGGCCTGATCTGATGCCGGAACGGAGCCGAAGAACGCACTTGTGCCACAAATGCGAACTCACAACGCGAGCCAGGCAGCACTGCATGCTCGATTATGGGCGCAATGCGCATCAACACGTTCGCGAAC
The DNA here is from genome assembly GCA_050738495.1 of Steroidobacteraceae bacterium. Lineage (GTDB taxonomy): Bacteria > Pseudomonadota > Gammaproteobacteria > Steroidobacterales > Steroidobacteraceae > SCUD01. The sequence goes on from JBOHZL010000006.1 coordinate 31,998, forward strand.
AGCGGCGACCTTCGTATACCCGTGAAACGGGCAGTACAAGACGTTCGATTCATTGACTTGCGTGGGGATTCGGCACAATTTCTCCGCGGGACTGAGGGATGCTGCGGATCGATACGAACTGCCATCGGGCGGTTCTGTCCGTTCCACATAGGGAGTCCCCATGCTAATACTCAGAATTGCCGCAGTCGGCGGCGTATTCATTGGGTTGGTGATGCTCGCAACCGCTGACGAACGCGAGGCAGGACCGCCGGTTGTCCGGCGCGCCAGCGACGTCGCACTACCGGTCGACGCCAAAACGCTGGATCGGCAGTATGCCGCTCTCTCGACCATGCCATCCGTGAAAGTCGCTTACTCCGCGCTCGGACCTGTGCGATCGGTGGAAGGTGCGACGGGCATCGAATTGTCAAACGCGACCCGAAATCTCAATGAGGGGCAAGCCGCCGCCGAAGTCCTGCAGAAGTTCAAAGATGTGTTGCTGACAACGGGCAGTGAAACACTTACGGTCCGTCTGAATCGAGTGAGCGGAGTGCGCCATCGCCCCCCTTAAGATGGATCGGTTTATCGGTGGTATCCCGGTGCTTTACGGCAGCGTTTCGCTGCGCATCGAAGAGGCGACCGGCCTCGTTGATTCACTGGGCGCCGCGTTTGTGCCCGACCGCGGATTACCAAGGACGCCAAAGATTTCGGAGGAGGACGTTGCCGAAGTAGTCGCGAAACACCTAGTCAAGCACGGCGTGGCGAAGCCCGGATCAGTGGAGACTTATACCCCAACATTGGCGTACCACGGCACGATTCCTGGCTCCATACGCGGTCGTCTGGTGTGGGTAGTGCCGGCCCGATACTCGCCAGCGTCTGCCGGCCACTTTTAAGACATCGTCTATTGGATCGATGCGATCGACGGCGATTTCGCAGGCAGTGATGTCGAGTCGAAGGAATCCCTCAAGGTCTATACGGCGAATAACAGCGCTCCGGCTCCAGCCGATTTTCCCAGTGACCTGTAGTTGCGATTCAACCACCCGCGCTAAACCGATACACGCAGAATCGTTCAGACCACCGACAAATCTCATCCTGTGCGGTTCGCTAGCGTTGCCGCATGGAAACAATAGCCGAATGAAAGGGCGCTGGTTCGGAGGACGGCTTTAGGCCATTTTGTAGTTGAAAATTGCACCGTCACAGCGGCGCGTCCGCTCACGCGAGGTCGTCAAGCAGGCACTCGCGAGGAACTCGACCGCCGTGATCATGGTGCACAGCCATCCCGTATCACCTATTTGGTTGACCTTGCGCGATGTCCAGTTGGAACGACAGGCGCGGTACTCGCAAACGTACCCGCAATCGAGGCGCGATCTGGGCTGAAATTGGGGTTCGCGATGGCTCGCAGCCCGATGGCAGGTCGGCTCACAGCAAAGGGGCATTGGACGGCGCCGGCATCTGAACGCGGAAACTCTTTGCTGCAGAAGCCTGAGTTCGTGCCGCTGTCGGGAGCACGTATCTTAGAGACTAACTCGTGCCAATCCACCCACGTGGCCGAAGGTGTAAAGAAACGGTCGCGTTTCACTCTTAGCGATGGCTTTCATTTTGGGTAGCAACTCCAAGACGCGCGCTGTCGTTTGACTTGCTGTCGCTTGTCCGCCGATAAAGGTGAAGGCGCCAACTTCGTACGCCTTCATCGTTCGTTTCTCCAAAGTGCGGTATCGGATTCTCTGGTCGCGTGTGAGCGCAAACCAGCCGTTCGTACCTACAACTTCGAGCCACTCGTGGTCCTTCGCGCCGAATTTTACGTCGATGCCAACGCGTCTAACATCCTCCTTGGCGAGTAGCAGGCCACTAACCAAGTCCTTAGAGTAGATCGATTCGTCTACGTAGAGTGTGAACTCACGCCGCCGCACGCTCGAGCTCGCAGCGAAGCGCATCCTCCACAGTCTCGGGCGGGATTTCTAGATCGGAGGCGAGCACGTTGATGGATTCACCCGCTTTGAAGCGATCGGCTAGCACGGCAGTCGGTACTGCGCGGCCACGCACAACCGGCCGGCCAAAAGCGACCGTCGGATCGATCTCCACGGGCGTGGGTGCGTTAAACGCCTGAGTGCGCGTGAACGGATATAGCTTGATCGGGACACCGGCTAGGTCTCGCTCGATCCGATGCAGATGAGCACGCAGGAATTCGCCGATCTCAGTCTGACCATCACGAGTGACGTTAACCAGACGCCCGATCTCCTCGACAAAGAGATCGACACCGTTAGTCTGAAACGACATGTCTACGAGAGGTCGCTGAACATTGAGCCAATTCTTAACGAACTGGACGGCTCGCCTTGCCTTGGGCAACGATATCTCGTACTTGCGACGAATTGCCGCCAGAACATGGCCCTCTACCAGGTTCAGGAACGACAGTCCTTCGCGCGGCTCGCCATCGAGACGGATAAGAGGCTGGAAGCGCCTCGAGTTGCCGACCCTATCGAGATAATCTTGGCCAAGACACCACGCACGCAACGTGCTTGCAGGCATGTTGAGGTAGTGAGCGGCTTCTACGAAGGGGTAAGCCGGTGTGCGACGTAACTGATCTAGGTCGAATTTTCCCACTTTGGTCCTGCTCGGCCGGCTCAATCTTGCCACAATGCCTTCCCTTGGCATATCAGACCATGCGGTCGAGATCCGGCTGCTCGACCACCTCATCATCGGCGACGGCTGCTGCACGTCGCTCGCCGAAAAGGGCCTGATCTGACGGGCACCCCGACCAAATCCGTGTTGCGCTGGCCCGGGCCAGGGTTTTCTGGCAGCGTTCCGCCGTGGCAAGAGTGGTCATTCTCTATGCGATTGCGCTAGCCCTGGCCGTCGCGGGGCTCGAATGGCTCGAATACCGCTATCTGACGCGCGCCTTTTCAACCGAGATCTACATCGTCCTGCTCGCATCCGGCTTTGCCGGTCTGGGCCTGTGGGCCGGGCATCGGCTGACACGACGCCGGGCGCCATCGGCTTTCGAACGCAACGACGCCGCTGTCCGCTCGCTCGGTCTCACGCCCCGCGAATGCGAAATACTGGAGTTACTGGCTTCGGGCCGGTCGACAAAGGAGATGGCAAGGCAACTGGGCATTTCACCGAATACGGTCAAGACGCATGTCGCCCGGGTTTACGAGAAACTGGAAGTGCAGCGGCGCATCCAGGCGATCGACAAGGCGCGCGAGCTGGCATTGATTCCGTAGCCCGCCCGGGTGAAACCGCCGGAATCACCTGTCCGGGTGATGGCGCCGGATCGTCCGGGCGTTGAATCTCGCACCGGCACAGCAAGGATGACGGAGGACCTGACATGAATATCCTGCAATCGGGCACGCCGGTCGCCTTTCTGTACGTGAGCGACCGCGAGCGCGCACTGAACTTCTATCGCGGCACGCTCGGCTTCGAGCTGCGCAGTTCGGACGCATTCGGCGATTTCATCGACCTCGGCAGCGGGTTGCTGCGGATGACCGTGATGCCGGACCACGCCGCCAGTCCTCATCCGGTGCTCGGCTGGAGTGTCGGCGACATCGGCGCCGCGGTGAAGGCGCTGCGGGACCGCGGGATCGTGTTCAACATTCATGAAGGCATGGGACAGGATGCGCTCGGCATTTGGACTTCACCCGATGGTCGTTCGAAGGTGGCCTTCTTCTCCGACCCCGACGGCAATGTTCTGACGCTGTCCTAAAGCTGACCGGAGATCGAGATGAAATACGCATTGACCTACGGACTGCTGTCCGGCTTCGTGATCATCGCGACGATGCTCACAGGGATCGTGCTCGCCGACCAGGAAAGCTTCTTCAGTTCCGAATGGTTCGGCTACCTCGTGATGCTCGTGGCGTTGACATTCATCTTCGTCGGCGTGAAACGCTATCGCGATGTCGAGCGCGGCGGCGTCATCAGGTTCGGTCCCGCGTTTGCAATGGGGCTCGGAATCGCCGCGGCGGCTGGCGTCGCCTATGTGACGGTGTGGGAAGCCTATCTGGCGGCGACCGGCTACGCCTTCATGGACGAGTACATCGACGGGATCCTGCGTGCCCGCCAGGCCGAGGGCGCGTCGGCAGCGGCAATTGCGGAGGAAACCGCGAAGCTGGAAACCTTGCGGGTCAACTACGCCAATCCGCTGTTTCGAATCCCGATGACTTTCCTCGAGATTTTCCCGGTGGGACTGCTGGTCGCGCTCGCTTCGGCGCTGCTGTTGCGCAACCCGAAGCTTCTCCCTGCCGATTCCGGGCGCAACACGCTGATTTGACTGTCCAAAGCGCGGCTGGTCTAATACGCGGCTCGTTTTTGGAGTCCGCAGCAATGTCACGCGTCTGCCAGGTGACCGGGAAGCGCCCGCGCACCGGAAACAAGGTTTCCCACTCGAACATCAAGAAGCGCCGCCGCTTCCTGCCGAATCTGCACACCCAGCGCTTCTGGCTGGAAAGCGAAGGCCGCTGGGTCACGCTCCGGCTTTCGACGCGCGGGCTGCGGACGGTGGAGAAGCGCGGCCTCGAAACCGTGGTTGCGGAACTGCGCGCCTCCGGCACGCACGTCTGAGGTAATCCCATGCGCGACAAGATCAAGCTCGTTTCCACCGCCGGGACCGGCTACTTCTATACGACCACCAAGAACAAGCGCCTGCATCCCGAGAAGATGGAGGTCAGCAAGTACGACCCGGTCGCGCGCAAGCACGTGACCTTCAAGGAATCGAAGATCAAGTAGGCCGGCGCCTGCCGCTCGGCTAAACTCCCCCGCATTCCGCGCGCCCGGATCGACCGGCCCGCGCCTGCACAAGGGGGAATTCGATGCGCAACCGATATCTCGCTGCCGCGATCGCGATGGCATTGCCGCTGCCCGCGGCCTGGGCGCAGGCCCCCGAGCCGGGCGCGGCGCTCGAGGAAGTGCTGGTGACGGCCCAGCGCCGCACCGAGAACGTCCTGGAGGTGCCGGTCTCGGTCTCGACGGTCGGCGGCGAGAAACTGGACGTCCTCGGCTCCGGCGGCGACGACATTCGCTTCCTGTCCGGGCGCCTGCCAAGCCTCCTGATCGAATCGTCCTTCGGCCGCGCATTCCCGCGCTTCTACATCCGCGGCCTCGGCAACACCGACTTCGACCTCAATGCGTCGCAGCCGGTCTCGCTGGTCTACGACGACGTGGTGCAGGAAAACCCGATCCTGAAGGGCTTCCCGGTCTTCGATCTGGAGATGGTCGAGATGTTCAGGGGCCCGCAGGGCACGCTCTTCGGCCGCAACACGCCGGCGGGCGTGATCAAGTTCAATTCCGTGCGTCCGTCGCGCGACGCCGGCGGCTACGTGCAGGCGAGTTACGGCGACGACACGTCGATGAATTTCGAGGGCGCCGCCGTGGGCGGCCCGGTCGGCGAGCACTCGGCGCTGCGCTTGTCCGGCCTCTACCAGCATCGTGACGACTGGGTCGACAACGTCAACACCGACCAGCGCGACGCGTTCGAGGGCTTCGACGAGATCGCCGCGAGGCTCCAGTACCTGTACGAGCCGGGTGAGAACTTCAGCGCGCTATTCAATGTCCACATGCGAAGCCTCGACGGCAGCGCGCGCATGTTTCGCGCGAACATCTTCCAACCCGGCACCAACAACCTCGTTCCGGGCTTCAGCGAGAACCAGGTGGCTTTCGACGGGGCGAACGACCAGGAGCTCGACGCGGTCGGCGGAAGCCTGCGGATGAGCTGGAACTTCGACCGCGTGACGCTGCACTCCGTGACCGGCTACGAGTCGGTCGAAGTGCTGAGCCGCGGCGACATCGACGGCGGCTTCGGCGCGGTGTTCGCGCCGCCATTCGGCCCCGGCTTCATCCCCTTCCCGGCCGAATCGGCCGACGGGTTGCCGGACCACAGCCAGCTGTCCCAGGAACTGCGCTGGGAATCGCGCGAGTGGGGCGCGTTCGACTGGCAGGGCGGCGTGTACTACTTCGACGAAGAGATCACGATCGACAGCTTCAACTTCGACACGCTGGCGAACGGCATCAGGAACGGCGACGTCGAGCAGCGGCAGGACAACCGCGCCTGGGCGCTGTTCGGCTCGGTCGATTACGAGGTCTCCGACGCGCTGACCCTGGGCGCCGGCGTGCGCTACACCGACGACGACAAGGACTTCCAGGCCGAGCGCTTCCTGTCGCCGATCGGCGCGCCGCCCATTGGTCCGATCCTGGTCGAGACCAGCGAAGAGGACGTGAGCTGGGACATCAGCGCGACCTGGTCGCTCACCGACGCGACCAATCTCTTCGCCAGAGTCGCTAAGGGCTTCCGTGCGCCGAGCATCCAGGGGCGCTTGCTGTTCGGCGACACGGTCTCGGTCGCCGATTCCGAGGAGATCATGTCGTACGAGGCCGGCGTCAAGACCAGCTTCTTCGGCGATCGCGGCCGCCTCAGCTTCACCGTCTACAGCTATAACATCGAGGACCAGCAACTCACGGCAGTGGGCGGCGGGACCAACTTCAACAGGTTGATCAATGCCGACGAGACCGACGGCCAGGGCTTCGAGATCGACTTCGAGGCGCTGCTGACTGAAAACCTGCTGGTGACGATCGGCGCGAGCTACAACGACACGGAGATCGACGACCCGGATCTCGAGGTCCAGGCCTGCGGCGGCGGCTGCACGATCCTCGATCCCATCGTCGTGCCAGCAGGCGGGCCTCCGTTCTTCCCGCCGGCGATCGTCAGCATCGACGGCAACCGCCTGCCGCAGTCGCCCGAGTGGATCGGCAACCTGACGGCGCGCTGGGGCATGCCGGTCGGCAGCGGCGAGTTCTTCGTATTCACCGACTGGGCCTATCGCGGCGACGTGAACTTCTTCCTGTACGAATCGGCCGAGTTCGAGGGTCAGTCGCTGCTCGAGGGCGGGCTCCGCATCGGCTACAACTGGAATGGCGGGCAGCAGCAGCTTTCGCTGTTCGGCCGCAACATCACCGACGAGATCGAGGCGGTGGGCGGCATCGACTTCAACAACCTGACCGGGTTCATCAACGAGCCGCGGCGCTGGGGCGTCGAGTTCATGACCCGCTTCTGAAGGCGGGCAGCATGGAATGCCGGAACTACCGGAGGTAGAAACGACGCGCCGGGGCATCGAGCCCTGGCTCGTCGGCCGGCGGATCGAGAGGCTCATCGTCCGCGAGTGGCGCCTGCGCTGGCGCGTGCCGCGCACGCTGCCGGCGAAGCTCCGCGGCGCAGCCGTGCAGTCGGTCGGCCGCCGCGCGAAATACCTGCTGATCGGCACCGACGCCGGTACCTTGATCTGGCATCTCGGCATGTCCGGGAGCCTGCGTGTCCTCGACGCCGCGTCGCCCCCGCTCGCCCACGATCACGTCGACCTGGTGCTGGACTCCGGCCGGTGCCTGCGCTTCAACGACCCGCGCCGCTTCGGCTGCCTGCTGTTCACCGCCGGCGATGCCTCCCGCCATCGGCTGCTGTCGCAGCTCGCCGCCGAGCCCCTGTCGGACGAGTTCGATGCCGATGTGCTGTGGCGGCGCTCGCGCGGGCGCCGCGCATCGATCAAGTCCTTCATCATGGATTCGCGGACCGTGGTCGGCGTCGGCAATATCTACGCGAGCGAGGCGCTGTTCCGGGCCGGCATCCGGCCGCGCCTCGCGGCCGGCCGCGTCAGCCGGGAGCGAATGGCCGCGCTCGTATCGGCGATCCGGGAGGTGCTCACCGAGGCGATCGACGTCGGCGGCACGACGCTTCGCGACTACGTGGACCCGGCGGGGATGCCGGGCTATTTCAGCCGGAAGCTCTTTGTCTACGAGCGCGATGGCAGGCCCTGCCGGCGCTGCGGCACGACCATACGGCAGGTCACGCAGGGACAGCGCAGCACCTACTGGTGCCCAGGCTGCCAGCGATAGCTCAGGGCCGGCCGGCCTCGACGCGGGATTTCGCGAGCGCCTCCGCCACGATCGGGTGCACGAACCGGGAGATGTCGCCGCCCAGCATCGCGATCTCGCGCACCAGCGTCGACGAAATGTACGTGAACTGCTCCTGCGGCGTCATGAACACATAGTCCACGTCGCGCGCCAGATGTCGGCTCATGTTGGCGAGCTGAAATTCGAACTCGAAGTCCGAAACGGCGCGCAGGCCGCGGATCACGATGCCGCAATTCTGCTCGCGCGCGAAATCGACCGTGAGCCCCGAATAGCCGAATACCGTGACATTCGGAATGTCGTCCAGCACGCGTCGCGCCAGGTCGACCCGGTCGTCGAGCGAGAATACCGGCGCCTTGCCCGGGTTCGCCGCGATGCCGATCACGACGCGGTCGAATATGCCGGCGGCACGGCGCACGAGGTCCTGGTGCCCGTTGGTGATCGGGTCGAAGGTGCCCGGGTATACCGCATTGCGTTTCGGGTTCATCGCCGCGCCAGATGATACCCGACGGCGCCGGCACGGCCCGAGCGGTGCGCAATCCAGCCCGCGGGCAGCGCGGGCGGTCCCCTGGTCGCCGGCAACTCGAGATAGACGCTCGCCTCCGCTCCCAGCCATCCGCCGCCCTCGAGCGCGTGCAGTGCAGGCTCGGCGAGACCCGAGCCGAATGGCGGGTCCAGGAACACGATGTCGAAACGTTGCGGCGATCCGCCGAGCCAGGCGAACGCATCCGCGCAATGGACGGACGCGCGCCCGGGCGCGAGCAATGCCGTCGTTTCGCGGAGCCGATCCGCTGCCGCGCGCTCGTGCTCGACGAATGTCGCATGGGCAGCGCCGCGCGAAAGTGCCTCGAGCCCGAGCGCCCCGCTCCCTGCGAACAGGTCGAGGCAGTGGCTGCCGCGCACGACCGGCGCGAGCCAGTTGAAGAGGGTTTCCCGGACGCGATCGGGAGTCGGCCGGATGCCGGCGAACCCGGGGAAACGGATGCGCCGGCCGCGCCATTCGCCGCCGATGATGCGTAGCGCATTGGGGCCCTTTTGCAGCGCATTGTTCCGGCTCTCGCCGCGATCACGACGCATCGACTGCCGCCAATCCCTTAGACTACCGGGACGATTCGGGCCCCGGGTTGGCCCGAAACATGCGAGCGCGATGATACGCGCCCTGGCCGCGACCAACACATAGCCGGAGCCTCCGCCATGAGTATCCGTTTCGTTGCCGCGCTGCTTGCCGGTTTCGTCCTCGCCGGTTGCTCCGGCTCGACCGCGGACAACATCAATCCGACCAATCCGCAGTCGGGCAACGGCAACCCGACCGCCCCGCCGGGGGTCGGCGCATTCCACGCGAACTTCGTGCCCCTGTCCGGCGTCCTGCCGTTTCCGACCGATCTTTATTTCAATGGCAGCACCGACGGCACGCTGAATATCCCCGCGACGCCATTCCTGCCGAATGCCGCCGCGCTCAATGCGCTCGACGGATTCTCGACGGTCGCGCCGGCGACGGCGCGGTTCTCCGGTCCGCTCGATGCAGCGACGATTTCAGGCGCGACGGTCATCATGCTCGAGGTCGATGTCAGCAATGCGACCAAGGCGACCATCGATTTCCGGCGTGCGCTCGCCTACGGCACCGACTACACGGCGCGTGTCTCGACCGCCATCGACTCGGGCGGAGCGACGCTCGAGATCGTGCCGCTGCGCCCGCTGACGCCTTCCACCGGCGGCGCCAACATCGGTTACCTGATCATCCTCACCGACGGCCTGCAGGACAGCTCGGGCAACCCGGCGACACCGGACGCGGATTACCTCGCGATCAAGAGCGCCTTGCCGAGCTGCGCGGCGATCACCAACGCGTCCCTGAATGGTATCTGCCTGCTGACCGGCGCTCACCTGCTGATCGCCGGCGGCGTCGGCGTGCCAGCCGAAGACATCGTGCTTTCGTTCTCGTATTCGACGCAGGCGACCCGGGACTCGGTCAACATCGCGGCGGCGCTCGCAGAGCCCGGCGAAATCGGCGTGGTCGCGACCGGCTTCGATCTCTCGGCATTGAGCCCGGCCCTGCCGCCGGTCGCGGACATCTATGCCGGGACGCTCGCGATTCCCTACTACCACGATCCCGCGGCGCCGCTGACCGGCTCCTGGCAGGGAGCACCCTTCACCGCCGTGCCGGGCGCGGCGACGACCACGCACCTGACGCGTTTCAACCAGGTGCCGGTCGTGCAGGCGGAGCTGGACATTCCGCTGTTCGTCACCGTGCCCAATGCGAACTCCGGCCAGGCGAAGCCGGTGGCCGGCTGGCCGGTAGTCATCTTCCAGCACGGGCTTCGCGGCCATCGCGCGCAATCCGCGGCGATCGCCGCCGCCTATGCGGGCCAGGGCTTCGTCGTCGCCGCGATCGACATCCCCCTGCATGGGATTACCGACACGGCCAACCTGCTGTACCAGGGTCCGGCCGAGCGCACATTCAACCTCGATCTGGTCGACAACGCGACCGGCGCGCCGGGCGCGGACGGCGTGATCGACGCCTCCGGCACCTATTTCATCAACCTGACGAGCCTGCTGACCAGCCGCGACAACCTGCGCCAGGCGGCGGTCGACATCGTGCAGCTCGCAGCCTCGCTGCCGTCGCTCGACCTCGACGGCGACACGGTCGCCGACATCGACGGCAGCCGCATCCATTTCGCCGGCCTGTCGCTCGGCGGAATCGTCGGCACCGTCGCGAACTCGACCGCCATCGCCACCCGGTCCGCCTATCTCAGCGTGCCGGGCGGCGGGATCGCCAACCTGCTGCGCGAATCGGCGGCGCTCGGGCCCACCGTCGTCGCGGGCCTGGAGAACGCCGGCCTGATCGAGGGCACGACGCTCTTCGAGCAATTCTTCCGCGATGCGCAGACGGCCGTCGATTCAGGCGATCCGCTCAACTATGTCGCGGCGGCGGTGGATGCGCGTCCCGTGCTGCTCACCCAGGTGCTGAACGACGCGGTCGTGCCGAATTCGGCGACGCAACGCCTGGTGAACGCGGCGCCCTGGATCAAGGCGAGTGCGGCGGGACCGACGCCGGTCGCCGCGGGCAGCGGCATCTGGGTTCACTTCACGTCCGGCTCCCACGGCTCCCTGCTGGACCCGACCTCGAGCCTCGCGGTCACGACCGAGATGCAGACGCACGCGGTGTCGCTGGCCGGGAGCGGCGGTGCGGCGTTCGTGATCGCGAACTCGGGCATCCTGGAACCTTGACGTCGACCGAGGGCGGTTTCCGCGCGCGCCTGCGCGCGCGCGTCAACCGCGGCAGCTCCTGGGTCGCGGATCTCCTGCCCGGACGCAAGATCGACGATGCGCTGCTCCAGGAGCTCGAGACGCGGCTGCTCGCCGCGGATATCGGCATCGAGACGACCGAGTCCGTGCTCGCGGGCCTGCACCGCAAGGTCGCGCGCAAGGAAGTGAACGACGCCGATGCGCTCCTCGAGGCGCTCGCGGCTTCCCTGCTCGAGATCCTGAAGCCGGTCGAGCGCCCGCTCGAGATCGACCGCCAGCGCAAGCCATTCGTGATCCTGGTGATCGGCGTAAACGGCTCCGGCAAGACGACGACCATCGGCAAGCTCGCCCGCCGCCTGCGCGGCGAGGGCCATTCGGTCATGCTCGCGGCCGGCGACACGTTTCGCGCCGCGGCGGCCGAGCAGCTCGCGGTCTGGGCGGAACGGAACGGCGTCGCGATGATCTCCCAGCAGCCCGGCGCCGACCCGGCGGCGGTCGTGTTCGATGCGATGCAGGCCGCAAAGTCACGCGGCATCGACGTCCTGATCGCGGACACGGCCGGCCGGCTGCACACGCAGTCGCACCTGATGGACGAGCTCGCGAAGATCGCCCGGGTGATCAGGCGGATCGATCCCGATGCGCCGCACGAGTCGCTGCTCGTGCTGGACGCGGGTCTGGGCCAGAATGCGCTCCGCCAGGCGGAGCAGTTCCACCGGGCGATCGGCGTCAGCGGGATCGTCGTGACCAAGCTCGACGGCACCGCGCGCGGTGGCATCGTGATCGCGATCGCGCGGCGCTTCGGCCTGCCGATCCGTTTCGTCGGCGTTGGCGAACAGGCGGAGGATTTCGGTATCTTCGACGCCCGGGCCTACGTGGAAGGACTGCTGAGGCCCGCCGAACGGACGGCTCCGTGATCATCTTCGATCGAGTCTTCAAGCGCTACCCGAACGGCCGCGAGGCGCTTTCGGAGCTGACATTCGAGCTCGAGACCGGCGGAATGGCATTCCTGACCGGTCATTCGGGTGCCGGCAAGAGCACGGTGCTCCGGCTCATCGCGCTGCTCGAGCGCCCCTCGCGCGGTCAGGTCGTCGTCAATGGCCGCAACACCTCGACGCTCCGGCGCTCGGCGATCCCCCAATTCCGCCGCCAGGTCGGCGTCGTGTTCCAGGACCACCGGCTGCTCGACGACCGGCCCGTCTACGACAACGTCGCGCTGCCGCTCGCGATCGCGGGCGTGCCGCGGCGCGAAATGGACAAGCGCGTGCGCGCGGCGCTCGACCAGGTGGGGCTCCTCGGCATGGAGCGCTCGTTTCCGCTGGAACTGTCGGCGGGTGAGCAGCAGCGCGTGGGCATCGCGCGCGCGGTCATCACCAGGCCGCCGGTGCTGGTCGCGGACGAACCGACCGGCAACCTGGACCCGGATCTGGCGCTCGAGATCATGAATCTGTTCGAGCGGTTCAACGCGGTCGGCGTCACGGTGATGGTCGCGACCCACGACTTGCACCTGCTCAAGCGGTTCAGGGTGCGGCGCATTCACATCGAACAGGGCCGGCTCGCGGGCGGCGCCTATGCGGCCTGAAGAACTGCGCCTGGCCCGGCCTGCAGGGCCGCACACGCTGGGCGGAGCCGTTTCGATCCTGTTCGAGCGCCACGCCCAGTCGCTGGTGGGTTCGCTCGGCCGCCTTGCGCGACAGCCTTTCGCCACCTTTCTGACCGTCATCGTCATCGGCATCGCGCTCGCCCTGCCGGCGGCGCTCTATCTCGTCGTCGCGAACATGCGCGCCGTGACGGCAGGCCTGGCGGACACCGTGCAGCTCTCCGTCTACCTGGACCTGGACACGACGCCGGAACAGGCGCGCAAGGTCGCGAGCGCGATCGAGGCTCGGGTGCAGGTCGAGCAAGCGGTCCTGGTGAGTCCCGATGACGGATTGAAGGAGCTGCGCGAGGTCTCGGGGATCGGCGAAGCGCTCGAGGCGCTCACCGAGAACCCGCTGCCCTGGGTCGTCAGGATCCGGCCTGCGCCGGCGCACGCCGGGGCCGCAGCGATCGAGGCGCTCGCCGCGGAATTGCGCGAGGCCGAGAACGTCGACCTGGTGGAGGCCGATTCGGCCTGGATCCGGCGGCTGCATGCCATTCTCGACATGCTGCGGCAATTCGTCCTGCTCCTCGGCGTCGTGCTCGCGATCGGCGTGCTCGCGATCGTCGGCAACATCATCCGGCTCGAGATCAATGCGCGACGGGCCGAAATCGAGGTCACCAAGCTGGTCGGCGGTAGCAACGCTTTCGTGCGCCGGCCATTCCTTTACTCGGGACTCTGGCAAGGCCTCGGCGGCGGACTATTGGCCGTCATCCTGATCGCGGTCGGTCTTGCCAGCCTGGAGGCGCCGATCGCCCGGCTGGCGACCGCCTATGGGGCTTCCTTCGCACTGACCGGCCTGTCGATCCGGGAATCGCTGGCCGTGGTCGGGGGCGGCAGCGTGCTCGGCCTGATCGGGGCCTGGCTGGTTGCGGCCTACCACCTCCGCCGTATTGAACCGCGCGCCTAAGTTACTGATTTATAGTCTGTTGCGTCGCACGGGCGGTGAACTTCCGGACCGCTTAGCACTCTATGGATTCGACTGCTAACATACGGTCACGGAGGTTCCCAAGGCATGACTGGCAAAGCCCTCGCGCTGTCGAATCCCACTCTCGCGCTGCCCGGACCGCTGGGCAGCCTCGAGGCCTATGTCGCGCAGGTCTCGACGATCCCGATGCTGAGCCGCGAGGAGGAACTCGTGCTCGCACGCCGTTTCCACGAGGATCAGGACCTGGACGCCGCGCGCGAGCTCGTGCTCGCGCACCTCAGGTTCGTCGTGCACATCGCGCGCGGCTACATGGGCTATGGCCTGCCCGTCGGTGACCTGATCCAGGAAGGCAATGTCGGTCTGATGAAGGCAGTCAAGCGCTTCAATCCGGACATGGGCGTGCGCCTGGTCAGCTTCGCCGTGCACTGGATCCGCGCCGAGATCCACGAATTCGTCATCCGCAACTGGCGTCTGGTGCGCGTAGCCACGACCAAGGCGCAGCGCAAGTTGTTCTTCAACCTGCGCCGGATGAAGAAGAATCTCGCCTGGCTCTCGGACGAGGAAACGCTCGCGGTGGCCGGCGAGCTCGGAGTCGAGCCGCGCGAAGTGCGGGAAATGGAGCAGCGGCTGTCGGCGCGCGATCTGTCGTTCGATCCGGCACCCGATAACGACGACGACGCAATCCCTTCGCCGTCTTTCTACCTGCCGTCCGCGGAATCCGACCCGGCCGCGATCGTCGAGCAGGAACAGTGGGGCGGGGCCGTCGCTGGTTCGCTCACGAATGCGCTCGAGGGTCTCGACGAGCGCAGCCGCACGGTCGTCAAGGCACGCTGGCTCGCGGAGGACAAGCGGACCCTGCAGGACCTGGCCGACGACTATGGCGTATCCGCCGAGCGCATCCGCCAGATCGAATCCGCCGCCCTCGTCAAGCTCCGCGAGGCGATGGCCTAGGCAGCCGCCTCGACCGCCGCCGCGACGGCTTTGTGCACGGCAAGGTCGAGTGGATCCGGCACCAGGTCCTCGCCGGACGCAAGCTCCGCGATGCGGTGCGAGGCGGCGAGCAGCATCGCATCCGTGAAGCTGGCGGCGCGCGCGGCGAGCGCTCCCTTGAACAGCCCCGGAAATCCCAGCACGTTGTTGATGCCCTTGCCGTCGGCCGCGATCGCGGCGCCCTGTTGAAGGGCGATGGCCGGCTCGATCTCCGGGTCCGGGTTCGACAGCGCCATGATGATCTGGCCTTTCCTCACCATCGCGGGCTTGATCAGGCCGCGCACGCCGGTCGTCGCGATCACGATGTCGCAGTCCCGCATGATCTCCTCGAGTGACGCGGGCCGGCCGCCCATGGCTGCGAGTCGCCGGCGTGCTCCCTCGTCGAGATCCGCGCCCAGCACCCGCCTGACGCCCGCGCACTGCAGAAGCCGTACGATGCCGATCCCGGCGGCGCCCAGGCCGACCTGGCCGAAGCTGCAGGAACCCAGCTCGCGCCCTGCGCGCCGGATCGCATTGAGCGTGGCCGCGAGCACCACGACCGCGGTGCCGTGCTGGTCGTCGTGAAGCACGGGCCGGTCGAGGCGCTTGCGCAATCCCGCCTCGATCTCGAAACAGGCGGGCGCGGCAAGATCCTCGAGCTGTATCGCCCCGAACCCGCCCGCGATCGCCGCCACGTGATCGACCACGCGCCCGGGCTCGGTTTCATCGAGCAGCACCGGCACTGCATTGATGCCGACGAGGGTCGCGAAGAGCGCCGCCTTTCCCTCCATGACAGGGAGCCCGGCGAGCGCGCCGACGTGTCCGAGGCCGAGCACGGCCGTGCCGTTGGTCACGATCGCGACCGTGTTGCCGATGCTCGTGTACTCCCAGGCCTGGGCGGGATCCTTGCGGATCGCGAGGCAGACCCGCGCGACCCCCGGCGTGTAGATGTCGCGCAGGATCTGCTGGGTCGTGATCGGGATCGCGGACGAGGTGCGGATCTTGCCGCCGCGATGCCGGTCGAAAACGCGATCCGACTTGCCGACGAAGCGCGCGATCGGCAGGTCGTCGATCCGCGAATAGAGGCTTCGATCGGTCTCCTCGTCCATCTCGAGCGTGATCTCCCACAGCGTGCGCCCCTGCTCGCGCCGCAACGCCTGGAGGTGATCGATCGTCAAGCCGGCGTCCGCGATGACCTGCAGGACCTTCGCCAGGCTGCCGGCCTGATGGACCGTCTCGACGATCAGGATTTCCGGGATCTTCACCGCGCGCATGGTAATGACCGGCGCGCCGGCATGCCATATCGGTGATAATCTTCGCGGCTGGATTATCGGGGGAACGATCATGACGAACAGATTGAGCAAAATCGCGCTGGCTGCCCTTGCGGCGGCGGCGCTCGGCCTGGCTGCCTGCGCCAGCCAGGAAGAACCGGCCAAGCAGGCGATGGCCGCAATCGAGAAGACGCTCGCCGACCACGGGGCCAGCGTCGAGAAATACCTGCCCGAGCGCAAGGCAGAAATCGACGCCCGCATCACCGCGCTGCGCGAGTCGATGACCCGGAAAAAATTCGGCGACGTGGTCGCGGATGCCGCGGCAATCAAGGAGGATCTGCGCCAGGCCGTCGCCGACAGCCAGATCGCCCGCGCCGAGATGCGGATCGAGATGGAGAACGAATGGGAAGAGCTCCTGAAGACCATACCGGAGATGATCAAGGCCGTGGACAAGAAACTCGCGAGCCAGGGCAGCCGGCCGCCGGAGGGCATGGAAAAGGACGCCTGGAAGATGCTGACCGCTTCCTATGACGCGACGCGTGATTCCTGGGGCGTGACCGCCGAACAGATGGCGCCGGCGAATTTCGAAGCCTCCGTTCTCGCCGGCCGCGAGGCGAAAAAGACGATCGCGGGCGTGATGCAGATCCTTGGCCTCGAGCCTGCCGCCTGAGGAGACCGCCAGTGAACAGACTGATTCGCATCGCCGCGCTCGCCGCCCTGCTGACCGCGGGGGCGGCCTGTTCGCAGAAGGATCCCGCTCAGGAGGCGATCACGGCAGCGGAGAACGCGCTCGCGGCCGTGTACGAGGACGCGCAGAAATACGTCCCCGGGCGCTATGCGGAAGTGAAGGCGGAGCTCGAGTCCGCCCGCACCGCATTCGAGGAGGAGCGTTACGCGGATGCGATCACGGCGGTCAAGGACATTCCCGCCCAGGCTGAAACGCTCGCGAACGAGGCGGCCGCGGCCAAGGAGCGCCGGCTCTCGGAGCTCAATGCGGATTGGGCGCGCCTGTCGGGCAGTCTGCCGGGCCTGATGGCCGGCATCGGCAGCCGGCTCGACCAGCTCGGCAAGATGCGGCGCCTGCCGCAGGGCATCGACAAGCAATTGCTCGAGGAAGCGAAGGCCGCCCATGGCAGCGCGGAAGCCGCGTGGAACGAGGCCGGCGCCGCTTTCACCGCGGGAGACCTCGAGGGCGCGGTCGGCAAGGCTCGCGATGTGGAAGCCATGGCCCAGGACCTCGTCGCCCGCCTCGGCATGCGGACGGGATGAACCGCGACACGAGCGCCCCGGCCCTCGACGCGCTGGACCTGTACGACGTCGGCGGCTCGCTCGGCGACGAGGAGCGCATGGTGCGCGACTCGGTCGCGCGGCTGGTGGACGAGAAGGTCCTGCCGGTCATCCAGAAGCACTTCGAGGAACACAGCTTCCCGCGCGAGCTCGTGCCGGAGATCGCGGCGCTCGGCCTGCTCGGCAGCTCGCTGACCGGCTACGGTTGCGCGGGCATGAATGCCGTCTCCTACGGGCTCATCTGCCAGGAGCTCGAGCGCGGTGACTCCGGCATCCGGAGCTTCGTGTCGGTGCAGTCGAGCCTGTGCATGTATCCGATCCACGCCTTCGGCAGCGACGCGCAGAAGGAGAAGTACCTGCCGCGCATGGCGACCGGCGAGCTGATCGGCTGCTTCGGCCTCACCGAGCCGCAAGGCGGCTCCGACCCCTCGAACATGAAGACCCACGCCAAGCGCCGCGGCGGCGACTGGGTGCTGAACGGCGCCAAGATGTGGATCACGAACGCCCCGATCGCGGACCTCGCCGTGGTCTGGGCGAAGACGCCGGACGGGATCCGCGGGTTCATCGTGGAGAAAGGCACGCGCGGATTCGCGGCGCCCGAGATCGAGCGCAAGTTCTCGTTGCGCGCCTCCTCGACCGGCGCGCTGTATCTGGAAGACGTGGTGGTGCCCGAAGAGAACGTCCTGCCCGGCAGCTCGATCGGCCTCAAGGCGCCGCTCTCCTGCCTGACGCAGGCGCGTTACGGCATCACCTGGGGCGTGATCGGCGCAGCCCAGGCCTGCCTCGCGCAGCTTCGCGATTACACCCAGACGCGGATTCTTTTCGGCCGGCCGCTGGCTGCGAACCAGGCGATCCAGATCCGGCTCGCCGAAATGGCCCGCGGCATCACCTGCGCCCAGCTGCTTTCGCTCAAGCTCGGCCGGCTGAAGGATGCGGGTCGCATGCACCCGTCGCAGGTCTCGCTCGCAAAGTGGAACAATTGCCGCATGGCGCTCGACGTGGCGCGCGACGCGCGCGACATGCTGGGTGGTGCCGGCATCAGTGCCGAGTACGTGCCGATCCGGCATGCGCTCAATCTCGAGAGCGTCATCACCTACGAAGGCACCGAGACCATCCACCAGCTCACGATCGGCCGCGAGCTCACGGGCATCAACGCATTCTAGCGGGCGAGGCCGGAGGCCGAATGCAAAAGACGGCTGCATGGCTCGCACGTCATGCGCTCGAGCAGCTCGGCATCCGGCACACGTTCGGCATACCGGGCGTGCACAACACCGAGTTGTACGACGCGATGGCCGCGTCCGACGTGGTCAAGCCGGTCCTGGTCGCGCACGAAGGCGGCGGCGCATTCATGGCGGACGCGATCAGCCGCACCGGCGCTGGCGTCGGCACGCTGCTGATCGTTCCGGCCGCCGGCGTCACCCACGCGGCGAGCGGCATCGGCGAGGCGTTTCTCGACGGCGTGCCGATGCTCGTCATCGCGGGCGGCATACGCCGCGACCTCGGCCGCGCCTACCAGCTCCACGACATGGATCAGCACGCACTGCTCGCGCCGATCACCAAGGGCCGCTGGCGCGTCGATCGCCACGCCGACGTCGTGCCGGCGATCCACGAGGCGTACCGGCTCGCGACCGAGGGCGAGCCGGGTCCGGTCTTCGTCGAGATCCCGGTCAATCTCCAGTTGATGCCCGGCGACGCGGGAAAGATCCCGGAATTCGTGCCGGCGCCGCCGCCGGCGAACCGCGTGCCAGCGGCCGATGTTGAACGTGCGGCGGGCCTGCTGCGCGCGGCCCGTCACCCGGGCATTTTCTGCGGCTGGGGCGCGGTCGATGCGGGCGACGAGCTTTGCCGCATTGCAGAGGCGATCGGCGCGCCGGTCGCGACCACGCTGCAGGGGCTCTCGTCGTTTCCCGGCAATCATCCGCTGCATGCGGGCTTCGCGCTCGGGCCGGCGGCGGTGCCGTCCTGCGAGAACGCGCTGCGCGATTGCGACTGCCTGCTGGCGGTCGGCACGCGCTTCGCCGAGATTCCGACCGGCAGCTACGGCTATGAGCCTCCGGCCAACCTCATTCACGTGGACATCAACCCGCGCGTCTTCGGCGCGAACTATCCGCCCAGGGTCGCGCTCGAGGGCGATGCCCGCGAAGTGCTCAGGGCGCTCGGCGCCGCGCTCGGCGAAGTGGCCGGCGGCAGCACGCGCGCGGCACAGGTGGCTGCCCGGATCGCGGCCGACAAGAAAGCCTATCTCGACGAGTGGCTGGCCCACGATTCCGCCGGCCGCGTCAATCCGGCCCGGTTCTTCGGCGCGTTGCGGCGGCAGCTTCCCGACGACGGCATCGTCGTCGCGGACGACGGCAACCACACTTTCCTGGTCGCCGAGCTGATGCCGATCCATGCGCCGCGCTGCTATTTCTCCCCGTCCGACTTCAATTCGATGGGTTACTGCATCCCCGCCGTCATCGGCGCCAAGCTCGCCCGTCCCGAACGCACGGTAGTCGGCATCGTCGGCGATGGCGCCGTCCGCATGACGGGGCTCGAGATGGCGACTGCCGTCGCGCAGAACACCGGCGTCGTCTGGTTCGTGTTCAACGACGGCGAGCTCGCGCAGATCGCGCAGGCCCAGGAGACGCCTTACAACCGCAAGACCTGCACGGTGCTCCCGGAACTCGACTTCGAGGCGCTGGCGCGGGCGAACGGCGTCGGATTCCGGCTGATGCGTGACGACGGGGACATCGAGGCCGTCATCGCCGATGCGCTCGCCGCCGCTGCCGGCGGCGAACCGGTGCTCGTCGACGTGCGCATCGACTATTCGCGGCGTACCCGCTTCACCGAAGGCGTCATCCGCACGAATCTGAAGCGCTTCGGCCTGGCCGACCAGGCACGCCTGGTCGGGCGGGCGCTCTGGCGCCGGATCACCGGCTGATCAGCCGGGCAGCGGCACGCAATCGACGGCGCGCGCCTTGAGCCGCGCACACAGGTCGCGCGCCGCCGGCTCCTCGAGCGGCCCGGTGCGCAGCCGCCACGTCGGGGTCGCGACGCCCCGCGGAGCCAAGATCCTCAGTCGGTCTCCGGCGAGTTGCCCGGCGTGTTCGGCCGACAGGCGGGCAAGCGCCGCGCGAGCGGCGGCCTCGGTCGAATAGGCGCCGAGCTGGACGACATAGGATTCACGGATCGAAGGAACGCCGGCCGGCACGTACTCCGCCAGTTGCCGGCGAGCTTCGGCAGCATGCGCGCCGTCCGGCCATTCGCCGAGGTAACGCTGCCATGCCTCCGGTGTCTTCAGCCGGTTCGCCAGCGCCCAGAGCCGATGATCGCGCAGTTCGAGAAGCTTCGCTCGAGCCTCCGCGGCGTGGGAGCCGGCCGGAAATTCGCTCAGGTATTGCTCATAGGACGCGATCGAATCGCCGGCGAGCGCTTCGCGCCAGCCGGATTCCTGGCGGCTGCAGGCCGCCATCGCGACCGCGGCGACGATGCAGGCGACGATCCACTTCGAGCGCATCGAGCCACCTATAATTCCGGCATGACTCCCGAGATCGTCGCACACCGTGGCGACGCGGAACACTTTCCGGAGAACAGCCTGCCGGGGCTCGAATCGGCCTGGCGTCATGGCCTGCGCTATGTCGAGTTCGATGTCCAGCTCTCCGCGGACGGGGTGCCCTACGTCGTCCACGATGCCAGTCTCGAGCGCACGACCAGCGCCGCCGGCGATCTGCGCTTCCTCAACTCCGGACAGCTAGACGGCATCGACGCCAGCGAGCCCACCCGCTTCGGCGGGCGGCACGCGGGAACCCGGCTGCCCCGGCTCGCGGCTGCCGCCGGATTGATGGCGGAGATCCCCGGGGCGCAGGCTTTCGTCGAGCTCAAGCGGGCGAGCCTGGTCCATCATGGCCGTGCTCATTGCATCGAGCGCGTGCTGACGGCGCTGCGGGACGTCATCGACCGCTCGGTCGTGATCTCGTTCGACGCCGAGGCCTGCCGGCTGGTGCGCGCCGCCTGCGACGTCCCGATCGGCTGGGTGCTCGATGCCGAGCCGGGCTCGCGGCTGGCGGCGCTCGAAGACCTGCGGCCGCAGTACCTGTTCTGCGACCACCGCCTGCTCGCCGGTGGCGCCCCGCTGCCGGGTGGCCCCTGGACCTGGGTCGTCTACGAAGTCACCGACGCCGGCCTCGCGCTCGAGCTCAAGAGCCGTGGCGTCGCGATGGTCGAGTCCATGACGCCCTTGCGCCTGGCGCGCGAGCTCCAGGACAGCGCCTTGATGCTTCCCGCGTGAACGACCCGGTCTACATCGCAATCGACCAGGGCGGACACGCGACCCGGGCCAGTGCCTATGACGCGCAAGGCGCGCTGGAAGGCGCGGCTTTCGTCACCATCGCGACCACGCGCAATGCGCTCGGGCACGTCGAGCACGATCCGGACGAGATCGTGGCGAGCGTCTCGACCGCGCTCGCCGAGCTTTCCCGCCTCGTGCCCGTGGCGCGCTGGCGGGCCGCCGGGTTCGCGGTGCAGCGTTCGAGCCTGGTTTGCTGGGACGCGAACGACGGCCGGCCGTTGTCGCCGGTCATCTCCTGGCAGGACCGCCGCAATGCCAGGTGGCTCAATGGGCTCTCGCGCAAGGCCGAGCAGGTGCACCGGCTGACCGGCCTCAAGCTGTCTCCGCACTATGGAGCCAGCAAGTTCCGCTGGTGCCTGGATCACCTGCCGGAGGTCCGCGGCGCCGCATCGCAGAGCCGCCTCCGCGCCGGTCCGCTCGCGTCCTGGCTGCTGTATCGCCTGCTCGAGGAGCGTCCGTTCCTGGTCGACGCCTCGACCGCGGCACGGACGCTGCTGTGGTCGCCGTTCGGGCAGGCGTGGTCGGACGAATTGCTGGAACTCTTCGGCATTCCCCGCACGATCCTGCCGCAGGCCACCGGCACGTCCGCGAGCTTCGGCACGCTCGTGCATGAGGGCGGCTCCGTGCCGGTCGTCGCCTGCAATGGCGATCAGTCCGTCGTGCCGTTCGCCGCGGGCCCGCTCGACATGAGCGCGGCCTACGTCAACCTCGGCACCGGCGCATTCGTGCTGCGACCGACGTCCAAGGCGCTGCTGGCGCCCCCGCTGCTGACGAGCGTCATCCGCGCCGACGCGCGCCATTCCGATTTCGTGCTCGAGGGCTCGGTCAACGGCGCCGGCGCGGCGCTCGCTTGGCTCGAGCACCACCATGGCGCCGCGGCAGACCGGATGCTCGCGCTCCTGGACGGCAGCGCGCCCGGCGACGACGGCCTGCCATTCTTCCTGAACGGCGTCGCCGGTCTCGCTTCGCCGTTCTGGAAGCCGGACTTCGAATCGCGCTTCGTCGGCGACGGCACCGATCTCCAGCTTTGCCGCGCGGTGCTCGAGAGCGTCGCCTTCCTGATCAAGGCCAACCTCGACGAGATGGACCGGCATCAGCCGTCGCCCGAGCGGCTGGTCGCGAGCGGCGGTCTCGCGGAGAACCGCCTGCTCTGCCGCATGCTCGCCAGCCTGTCGGGAGCGCCGGTGGACCGGTCGAGCGACCGCGAAGCGACATCGCGCGGCCTCGCCTTCCTGGTCGCTGGTGAACCCGCGGGTTTTGCCAGCCCGGCATCCGACCGGTTCGAGCCCGGAACGGACCAGCGCCTGCTCGCGCGCTACCTGAAGTGGCTCGACCTGATGCGCGAAGCCGCAGCTTGATCGCGCAGCATCTCGTCGACGATCAGCCGGTCGATCCAGCTCGGCCCGCCGATTGCATCCATGAATCCGCAATGGCCGCCGCGCGCGGTCACCGTGAGCCTGAGCGAAGGCGAGCGTGCCAGTCGCTCGAGGTCATGGGCAAGGATCATCGGGTCGTCCCGCGAAGCCACGATGTGCGTCGGAGCCTCCAGCCGCTCGAGCACGCTGCCGGTAATGGCGTAGCCCCGCAGGTAGGTCGCGAGGTCCGGGAAGTCCGTGTATTTCAGTACCATCCGCCCGGTCATCGCGGTGAGCGACGGCTCCGCGAGCAGTGCGCCGAAGTCGTAGACCGCCGGCCAGGATTGCTGCTTCGCGCGCAGCGAGCGCCGCCACTTCATCATGAAGTACTGGCGATAGATGGACGGGCCGCGTTCCAGCGCCGCCAGCGTCGTCGAGGGTTCCAGCACCGGGCAGACCGCGACGATGCGCGCGATCCGGATGCCCGCCTCCGCCGCCCGCGCCCCGACCCGCAGGCAGAAGTTGCCGCCGAGCGAAAATCCGGCGAGCGCCAGCTCGGAGCCGGGATCGAGCGCCCGCAGGCGGCGCACTGCGCCGACCACCTCGTCGAGCCGGCAGGAATGGAACAGGTCGCGATTCAGTGAATGCGTTCCGCCATGGTCGCGCAGGTTGAGCCGCAACACCGAAAGGCCTCGTTCGTGCAGCAACTGGGCGATCGACAGCACGTAGAGCGAATCGGAACTGCCTTCCCAGCCATGGAGCAGCACGGCAAGCCTTGCCGGTGCGCGGGTGCTGCCGGCAGCCGGCGCCGCGTGCCAGCCCATCAGGCGGACGCCATCGCCGCAATCGAGGACAAGCTCGCGGCTGGCGGCGATCACGGCCGCAGCGCGACGCTCGACCGCGGCGCGCCGGAGCGGCAGGCTCGACAGCACCGACTGAAGATGGCGGTTGGCAAGCCACGCCGGCGGACGGAATTCTGTCACCAGGTCACTCAACGGTGATCTGCGTCGCCCCCGGCAGTGTCGTGACGAAATCGGCCCCCATCAGTCGTGCGGGAGTCGTGAATCCCGGCTCGACCGGCCCCTCGAGCAGCCGCCGCGCGATCGCGACCGCCGCGAGCGTCGTCAGGGTGTAGCCGTTCGGGACGCGCAGCCGCGCCGTGAACTGCCGCCCGGCATCGTTCTTCACCTCGCCCCAGACATGGACAGGTGTCTTTTCGCGCTCGGCCGCGGTCGGGCCCGCGGCGCCCTGGCGGATGCGCCGCTTCAGGTACTGCTGGACTGCACGGCGGCGCAGCAGCCAGCCGAAACGGCCGATCCGGCGCAGGTTGGCGAGCGATTTCGGCGACACCGGCACGTAGACCTCGATGTTCGGTATCCCGGTCGTGCGGTACGCGGTGCTGACGTCGCCCCAGGGGATGGCGGTCGCAAGCTTGGGGCCCGCGCCGAAATCGATGCGCCGCGCCCTCGAGCCGAAGGGGATGCGCCGGATCTCGCCGTCCTCGCGCACCCGGCTGCCGAGACCGAGTCCCTCGATGCTGGTCGATGCGGTGCCGCGGCTGCGCACGCTCCTGCTGTCGAAGCCGAGCGTGAGTCGCGACGCGTCGGGCATCATCCGCGCGAGCGTCAGCGCGATGCAGTCCGTCGGGACGACGTCGAATCCGGCGCCGGGGCAGACGACGATCCCGGAGCGGCGGGCCGCATCGTCCTGCCGGAAGGCCAGCTCGAAGACGTCGATCTCGCCGGTGATGTCGGCGTAATGCGCGCCTGCGCCAAGGCACGCCGCCAGCATCGCCGGGGCGGTTGCCGAAAACGGCCCGGCACAGTGGATCGCGACCCGACAACCCGCCATGCCGCGGGCGACGGCGGCGGGGTCGTCGAGGCCGAACACGCGATGCTCGCAGCCGAGCTCCTGCGCGAGTGCCGCGACCGGCGCGGCGGATCGTCCCGCCAGGATCGGCGCGAGCCCGCCCGCGGCGGCCGCGCGCGCGATCAGTTCGCCAGTGAAGCCGTTGGCGCCATAGATCAACAGGCGGGCCGTCATCGCTCGATGACGCTGATCTCGATCCGGTTGTTGGACTGGGCCGCTGCATTCCACTGACCTGCGGTCGCCTGTTCGACCGCGGGGTAGGAAACGGCCAGCCGGTCCCGCGGGCCTGGAGTCAGTTCGAGCGCGATCGCGCCGCCGGTACGCTGTCGAACGGAAGCCGCTAGGTTCGCGAACGCCAGCGGCTGCCGCGCCGACCCGGCGCTCGAGTCGTCGAATGGATTGCCGACCTGCTCGCACTGCGCCGCAGACGTTGCCGGCGCCGCCAGCGAATAACCCTGGTCGCCCGCGCTCTCGAGGCAGAAGCTGCCGGCGAAGGTCTCGATGCGGACCACGCCGCTGATCGCCGCGCGCTCGAGTTGCGCGACCAGCGTGCGGACAGTCTCGAGCCGCGACGGGGAAAGCGCCTGTTCGCCGAACGGAATGGCGAGCACCATCGGCCGCAATCCGTCCACACCGGCAGCGTCAGCGGGATTTTCGCTGCTGATGCGCCATTTCCCGATCGCCTGGGTCAGCGTCTCGTTTGACGCGGTGACGGCCTCGAAGGCGCGCTCGGCCCGGCGGGTCGCGTCGACCGACTGCCAGTAGAGAGTTGCGAACACGATCAATGCGAGCATGGCCGCTGCCGTCGCGGCTTTCCAGAACCAGGGCTTCGCGGCCGGCGTGACGGCTGTGGCGGCGATGGCGTCGTCTTCGACGAGCGGCTCTTTCGGCCGCAGTTCGGCGACGACCCGGTGCAAATGCGCGTCGAGCGTCCCGACGATGAAGCGGCGCAACTCGATGCTCTGCTCTTTCAGCATGGTGTCGACGATACCGCGGATCCGCTGGTCTTCGACCTGCGCCGGCGTGGCGGGCGGCGGCGGCGCGGCTTCTGCCGACTCGCCGTCGACCGACTCCAGCGCCGAGGGCAGGTGGTCGCGCCGGTCGGGCAGGAGCTGGAGCTGGTACAGCGCCTTCGTGACGTCGATCGGCCGGATCGACTTGGGCAGCACGCCGATCGCGCCGGATGCGCGGGCCTGCCCGCCGTAGATCTCACCCTCCTGGGACGTGTACATCATGATCGGGATCGACGCGAGCTCGGGATTCGCCTTGATCTCCCGCACCGCCTGCAGCCCGTCCATGCCCGGCATCAGGTGATCCATGAAGATCACATCCGGGTG
Organism: Steroidobacteraceae bacterium; assembly: GCA_050738495.1. Classification (GTDB taxonomy): domain Bacteria; phylum Pseudomonadota; class Gammaproteobacteria; order Steroidobacterales; family Steroidobacteraceae; genus SCUD01. The sequence goes on from JBOHZL010000006.1 coordinate 58,083, forward strand.
GTGGTCGCGGAGGAACTCCAGCGCGTTCTCGGCGGAATCGGCGGAATCGACCTCGATCCCGTATTTCTCGAGCATGCGGCTCAGGACGACCCTTGCCGACTTGGAGTCGTCGACCACCAGCGCGCGCCTGCCCGGCATCGTCCCGCTCCTCGTCCCGTTCGCCGAAGTGTAACGCAGGCTGCCGATGGCGTAATGTGACCGATACATCGGGAACGGCGATCGAGCATATGTCATCGGCTTTGCGCCCGGTTCTCGCGTCGCTTGCGCTGGCCTGGACGGTCGCCGGTGGCGCTGCGGAAATGCCTGCGGCATCCGGCGTCGTGGAAATCTCGGTGCTCACGCCGGCCGTCGAGGGCCAGTTCCACGTCGCCTCAGGCTTCGATCCGGCGTCGCTGCTCCCGCCTTTTCAACACTGGTCCAATCATATCGACGTTGCCCGAACCCGGGCTCTCCGCGAACTCGTCACGCGCGAAGGCTACGACCCGGGAAGCGTGATTGCGGCCCGTCTCGTGAAGGCCCTCAATGATGCGTCCCTGCCGGCGCTCCCCGAGCCGATCGCACGCCGGCCAGCCGGCAGGCTTCAGTCGCTGTCCTGGGGCGACCTGCCGGAATCTCCGAAGGGCAAGGCGATGCTCGACGTCACGATCCGGTGGATCGGCATGACTTCGGATGTCGCCTACAGCAAGCTCTGGCCCTCGATCGCCATCAGCTGGCGCCTGTTGGGGCCGCGACAGGAAATCCTCGAGCCCAGCCGCGAGCTGGTCTACCACCATCGTCCCCCGAGCCCCGTGAAACCGAGGCGCCCGCCTCCCGCAGGGAAGCGCTCATCGACCGCCGCCCGGACGCCGCCTCCACCCGCCTATCCTGCCGTCACGGTGACTGCAAGCTGCGGCATCGATTCGCTCAGGGACGCCGAGAGTGATCCGCGCGCTTTCTGGGCGTGCTTCGACGAGACAATCTCTGCGGTGATCGACAGGCTGGTCATCGACCTCAAGCGCGAACGGGGATTGATCACTGCTTCAGCCGATACCCCGTCCTGAAGATCAACGCGATGATCGCGATGCAGGCCAGCATGAAGACCAGGGTCATGCCCAGGCTGAGCTGCACGCTCACGTCCGATTTCCCGTAGAAGCTCCAGCGGAACCCGCTGATCAGGTAGACCACCGGGTTGAAGAGCGTGGCCGTGCGCCAGGCCGGCGGCAGCATGTCGATCGAGTAGAACGCCCCGCCGAGAAAGGTCAGCGGGGTCACGACCAGCATCGGTATCAGCTGCATCTGCTCCCAGTTCTTCGCCCAGATGCCGACGATGAATCCGAACAGGCTGAATGTGACCGCCGTGAGCACCATGAAGGTCATCATCCAGAACGGGTGCTGCATCTCGAGCGGCACGAAGAATGCCGCGGTCGCCAGGATCACCAGGCCGAGCAGCACGGACTTGGTCGCCGCCGCGCCGACATAGCCGAACACGATCTCGAAGGCCGCCACCGGTGCCGACAGGATCTCGAAGATCGTGCCGGTGAACTTCGGGAAATGGATGCCGAACGAGGCGTTCGAGATGCTCTCGGTGAACAGCGACAGCATGATCAGGCCCGGCACGATGAAGGCGCCGTAGCTGACGCCGTCCACTTCCGCCATGCGCGAGCCGATCGCGGCGCCGAACACGACGACGAACAGCGAGGTCGTGATGACGGGCGTCAGCACGCTTTGCAGCAGCGTGCGCAGGAACCGCGCCATCTCGAAGCGGTAGATGGCCCAGACGCCGAAGCGGTTGAAGCCGGTCCCGCTCACTTTGCCGCGCCCCGGCCGACGAGGCCGACGAAGATCTCCTCGAGCGAGCTTTCGCGGGTATTGAGGTCGCGGTAGCTGATGCCGAGCTGCTCAAGGCGCCGCAGCAGCCCCGGTACGCCGCTCTGCTCGTGCTGCGCGTCGAAGGTGAGCTCGAGCTCGTGGCCCTTCGAATGCAGCGCAAGCTGCCAGTCGCCGAGCTCCGCCGGTATCGCGGCCAGCGGCTCCTGCAGGCTCAATGTGAGCTGCCGCTTGCCGAGCTTCCTCATCAGCACGGCCTTGTCCTCCACGACGATCAGCTCGCCGTGGTTGATGACGCCGATGCGGTCGGCCATTTCCTCGGCTTCATCGATGTAATGGGTCGTCAGGATGATGGTCACGCCCTGGTCGCGAAGCCGCCTCACCAGCGCCCACATGTCGCGGCGCAACTCGACGTCGACTCCCGCGGTCGGCTCGTCCAGGAACAGGATGCGCGGCTCGTGCGCCAGCGCCTTCGCGATCATTACCCGGCGCTTCATGCCGCCGGACAGCGTCATCATGATGCTGTCGCGCCGATCCCAGAGCGACAGGTCGCGCAGCACCCGCTCGACGTATGCCGCGTCCGCGGCGCGGCCGAAGAGTCCGCGGCTGAATCGCGCCGCGGCCTGGACAGTTTCGAACGCCTCGATCGCGAGCTCCTGCGGCACCAGGCCGATCGCCGCGCGCGCGGCCCGGTAGTCGCGCTGGATGTCGAAGCCGGCGACCTGCACCGTGCCGGAGGTCGGCCTCACGATGCCGCAGACGATGTTGATGAGCGTGGTCTTGCCCGCGCCGTTCGGGCCGAGCAGCGCGAATATCTCTCCCGGGCGGATCTCGAGCGTGACGTCCTTCAGCGCGTGCAGGCCGCCCGCATAGGTCTTGGTGAGATTGGCGATCGCGATGGCGGCCGGCATTCGCGCATTCTACCGTTCAGGCCGCGGGCAGCTCGGCCAGGCGGCGCTCGAGAAAGCGGCGTGCCGGTTCCTGGTGCGTCAGGTCGAGCGCCAGGCGATACGCTTCCCGGGCTTCCGCCGCACGCCCGAGCCTGCGCAACAGCTCCGCCCGCGCCGCATGCGCGGGCTGGTAATCCCCGAGGTCGCCACGCTTCAGGATCGCGTCGATCAGCGCCAATCCTGCGGCAGGCCCGTCGCGCATCGCGACCGCCGCCGCGCGATTGAGCTCGATGACCGGCGTCGGCTCGGCTTCCAGCAGCAGGTCGTAAACCGCGGCGATGCGCGCCCAGTCGGTCGCGCCGGCATCCGCGGCCTCTGCGTGCGCCGATGCGATCGCCGCCTGCAGCGTGTACGGCCCGAAGCGCCGCGAAGCGAGTGCGCGGCGCACCAGCCCGAGCCCCTCCGCAATCTGCTCGCGGTTCCAGAGTGCCCGGTCCTGGTCCTCGAGCAGGACGATGTCGCCCGTTCCGGAAGTGCGCGCCGCGCGCCGGGAATCCTGCAACAGCATCAGTGCGAGGAGTCCGGAAATTTCCGGCTCCGGGAGCAGCTCCGCGAGCAGCCGCCCGAGGCGGATCGCTTCGGCGGAGAGGTCGGCGCGGGTCAGCGCGTCGCCGGAGCTCGCCGCGTAGCCCTCGTTGAACACCAGATAAACGGTTCGCAGCACGGTGTCGAGCCGCTCCGGCAGTTCCGCCGCAGCCGGCACCTGGTACGGGATGCCTGCGTCGCGGATCTTGGTCTTGGCGCGCACGATGCGTTGGGCCAGCGTTGACGGCGGTACCAGGAAGGCGCTGCCGATCTCCTCGGTAGTGAGCCCGCAGACTTCGCGGAGCGTCATCGCCACCTGCGCGTCCGGCCCGAGTGCCGGATGACAGCAGGTGAAGATCAGGCGTAGCCGGTCGTCCGGGAGCGTTTCGTCGGCCGCCTCCGCTGGATCGGCGCCGACCGCTTCGAGCTCGTCGGCGACGTCAGACAGGCCCGTGTCGAATCGCGACCGGCGGCGGATGCCGTCGATCGCCTTGAATCGTCCTGTCGATACCAGCCAGGCGCGCGGATTCGCGGGCACGCCGTCACGCGGCCATTGCTCGATCGCGGCCGCGAAGGCGTCGTGCAGCGCCTCCTCCGCCAGGTCGAAGTCGTGCAGCAGCCGGATCAGCGTCGCGAGCACGCGCCGCGATTCGGTCCGGTAGATGGCGTCGACCTGCGCATGGGCAAGGCTCGCCGCCTCGTCGCTGCTCAGACAGGCGGCTCCAGCGCCCGCACCTCGATGGTCCCGCCGACCCTGAGCGTCGGGATTCGAAGCGCGAGCGCCATCGCCTCGTCGAGGTCGCTGCACTCGACCAGGTGATAGCCGCCGAACTGCTCCTTGGTCTCGGCGAAGGGGCCGTCCGTGATGACGGACTTGCCATCGCGCATCCGGATGGTCTTCGCCGCGGCGCTCGACGCCAGCTTCCCCGTCGCGCGATGCTGGCTCGCGCGCTCGGTTTCCTGGATCCAGCTACCGTAGTCGCGCATGACGCCGTCGCGCTCGGCTGCCGGCAGCGCCATCCAGCGTTTCTCGTCGATGCAGCACATCAGCAGGTATTGCATTCTCAGTACTCGACGAAGCCCTTGAAGCCGCCCCAGAACATGCGCTTGCCGTCGAACGGCATCGTCTTCACATCCATGTACTTCTTGAGCCGGGGATCCTTCATGACCTTGTTGTTCACACTATCGCGCTGCTTGCGTGACCGGTAGATGATGAACGAGAAGAACACTACTTCGCCCTTCTTGAGCTTCACGGATTGCGGGAACGATGTCCACTTGCCGGGCTTCACGTCGTCCGCGATGCACTCGAAATACTGGAGCGCGCCGTATTCGCGCGAGATCCTGCCGGCCAGTCGGGCCATCTTGCGGTAATCCGCGAGCCTGCGCTTCGGGACAGGCAGCACGAAACCATCGACATAATGCATGGGAACCTCCTACAACGTTTTCAGAACCGGATGCTCGGCCATGAAGGCCTCGTCCGCCGGACGGACTTCGAAGCCGCCCATTCGCACGCCCGGATGACGGCTCATCAGGCTGATCGCCTCGTCCTTGTCCTTCGCCTCGAGAATCAGTATGCCGCCGAGCAGCTCCTTGGTCTCGGCGAAGGGACCGTCGGTCAACGCCGCCTTGCCGTTCTTCCACCGCAGCGTCGTCGCGGTATCCGCGCCCTGGAGCGCGGCGCCACCGGCGAAATGCCCGCCCTGGTGGAGCTCGCGGTCGAAGGCGGTGCATTCGGCGACCATCGCCTCCTGCTCGGCCGGGTCCAGTGTCCCCCACCATTTCTCGTCGAAATATCCGAGGCAGATGAACTTCATGTCCTGTGCTCCTGCGCGCCGCCGATGCCGATTTCGCGGAACCGGTCGATCGTTGCGTTCTGATCGAAATCCTCGAGCTCGAAGACCAGGCGCACCTCGATCTCGCAGTCGGATCCGTCGATCGTCGGATTGGGGTAGCGTCGGCTCCATTCGAGGGCTTCGTCGCGCGACTTCACCTGGATGAGTGTGTAGCCTGCGATCAGCTCCTTGGTCTCGGCGAACGGCCCGTCGATGACCGTTCGCTTGTCGCCCTTGATGCGGATGCGCCAGCCTTTCTCGCTGCTCTGCAGGCCCGAGCCGTCCACGAGCACGCCGGCTTTCGCGAGCTCTTCGTGGTAGGCAGCCATCTCCGCCAGCAGTTCCTCGGTCGGCATCACGCCTGCTTCCGAGTCTTTCGTTGCCTTGACGATGATCATGTATCTCATGGTTCAAATCTCCGCGACGGGGCGTATTTCGACGGCGCCAAAACGTGCGCCGGGAATCCGTGAAGCGAGCTGGATTGCCTCGTTCAGGTCCCGGGCCTGCAGCAGGTAGTAGCCACCAAGCTGTTCCTTGGTCTCGGCGAACGGCCCGTCGGTGGTTGCCATTTTGCCCATTCTCACGCGCACGGTGGTCGCCGTGTGCGTCGGCTGGAGCGCGTTGCCGCCGACATAGTGTCCGCTTTTCCGGACCGACTCCGTGTAGGAGGAAAACTCATTGATGAGCTTCTCGGTCTCGGCCTTCGGCATTTTCTGCCATTCCTTCTCGTCCTCGTAGATCAGGCACAGGTATTGCACGGCGGTCTCCTCCTCGGGGCCTGCTGCGATTTTCCTCGCTGCCGCACCTGCGACAGCGACCATATACGCTGGATTCATGACACCCCATAGTCGAACGGCCGGACGCGGAATCGACATCCGCTTATGGCAGCCGGAAGTCGCTGAAATTCCTAGTAGAAGCCCTGTCGCAGATTGATCCCGTACTCGAGATGGGCTTTCAGGCAGCAGAGCATCTGCGTCCAGCCATGGCAGTTTCCGTACGAATGCCGGAGCCCCGTCTCATCTTCCTTCCAGCCCGATTCGGCGATTCGCACCAGCGTTCCGCCGGCGTCGATCGGCTCGAAAGTCATGACGACGCGCGTTTCGTAGCCGCCGCCCTCCACTTCCCAGCTCAATTCGATGCGCTGATTCGGCACCAGTCTGGTGACCTTGACCGGGAATTCGCCGGGGTAATCGCCGAATTTCCATCGTACCGTGCCGCCTTCGCGGAGCCGTCCGCTGGCGCCCGCGGTCGTGAAGTACGCAGGATCGCGTCTTCCGCGCGCTCGGCCATGCGACACGCCGGCGCATGCTGGATTTCCTGCGCCAGGCGCCCCGGACGACCGGCGAACTTTGCGAGCAGTTCAGGGAGCTGGACCGCTGCACGGTCATGCAACACCTCGGCGTCCTCGAGCGCGCCGAGCTGGTCATCGCCCGGAGCGAGGGGCGGCAGCGCTGGAATGTGCTGAATGTCATGCCGATCAAGGAGATCCACGATCGCTGGATCGGTGCCTACGCCGCGCAGGCCGTCGGCTTGCTGGCGAGGCTCAAGCAGGAGCTGGAGAGTCCGGAGACGGCCAGGCGCGCCCGTCGCAGGGCCTAGACACCGGACGCCGTCCTGTCGATTCTGGTGGCCGGGATTCGACTAACCATCAAATGACCGGAAATACCACACCGAAGAGGGCCGGCCGCCGCGAGTGGATCGGGCTCGCAGTCATCGCCTTGCCCTGCGTGCTCTACTCGATGGACCTGACGGTGCTCAATCTCGCGGTGCCATCGTTGAGTGCGCAATTGCAGCCGAGCAGCGCGGAGCTCCTCTGGATCGTGGACATCTACGGTTTCCTGGTCGCCGGTTCATTGATCACCATGGGCACGCTTGGCGACCGGATCGGTCGCCGCCGGCTTCTCCTGATCGGTGCGGCAGTTTTCGGCCTGGCTTCCGCGCTCGCCGCGTTCTCGACGACTTCGGCAATGCTGATCGCGACCCGTGCGCTGATGGGGGTCGCTGCCGCGACGCTCGCGCCGTCGACGCTTTCGTTGATCCGGAACATGTTTCACGACCCGGCGCAGCGCACGGTCGCGATCAGCGTCTGGATCATGAGCTATTCCGCCGGCGCCGCGATCGGACCGGTGATCGGCGGAATCCTGCTCGAGAACTACTGGTGGGGATCGGTATTCCTGATCAACGTGCCGGTCATGGTGCTGTTGCTCACGATCGCGCCGGCACTGCTGCCGGAATTCCGCGATCCGCAGGCGGGCCGTCTCGACGTGCGGAGCGCCGCACAGTCCCTGGCCGCCATACTCGCCGTGATCTACGGTCTCAAGCGGATTGCCGAGGGCAGTGCCGATACATTCGCGCTGGGTGCGATCCTCGCTGGTCTCGCGATCGGTGCTGCATTCCTGCGTCGGCAATCGCGGCTGGCCGATCCATTGATCGACCTTCGCCTGTTTCGCGCGCCGGCCTTCAGCGCGGCCCTGATCGTCAACCTGGTGGGGTTCATGTCCGCGTTCGCCACTTTCCTGTTCATCGCCCAGTATCTGCAGTCGGTGCTGGGACTCTCGCCGCTTCATGCCGGCTTGTGGGGCCTGCCGTCGGCGATCGCATTCATCGCCGGCTCGATGCTGACCCCTGCCATCGTGCGTGGACACTCGCCTGCGCGCGTCATCGCAGGCGGCATGCTCGTATCCGCCGCCGGTTTCGTCATCCTGTCGCAGGTCGGCGCCGCGGACTCGCCGCTGGCGGCGCTCGTCGTCGGCCAGATCGTGTTCTCGGTCGGCCTGACCCCTGTGGTAGTGCTGACTACCGACATCGTGCTGAGCGCGGCCCCGCCGGAGCGGGCCGGGTCGGCCTCGGCGCTTTCCGAAACGAGCGCCGAGCTCGGTGGCGCACTCGGCATTGCGTTGATGGGCAGCATCGTCACCGCCATCTACCGCAGCAGCTTCGGCGCTACGTCAGCTACGATTCCCGCGGCTGCCTACGAGATCGCGCGCGGCACGATCGGCGGCGCGGTTTCCATTGCCGGTCGATTGCCGGAAGGACCCGCGGTCGAGCTGCTGGCGATGGCGCGCGTGGCGTTCGTGCAGGCCTTCGGTACGACCGCCTGGATCAGCGCCATAATCGCCGTGGCAGTCGCATTGCTCGCGACCGCGATGCTGCGTGGCGACGGGACAGCGAGATGAAACAATTCCCCGGCCGGCAGGCCGCAAGACGGCGAGGCATTCCAGGATGAAGTCACAAGCGGTACAGGCGGAAACGGCGCGACGCTTTGCGTCGCTGCACGTCAAGGGCGATCCAGTCGTCCTTTACAATATCTGGGACGCGGGCAGCGCCCGGGCAGTCGCCAAGGCCGGCGCACGCGCGATTGCCACCGGGAGCTGGTCCGTAGCGGCCGCCCATGGATTCGAGGATGGCGAATCGATCCCGCTCGAGTTCGTCGAGCAGATCGTGCGTCGCATCGCCGCCGCGGTGGATCTGCCGGTCACCGTCGATTTCGAGGGCGGCTACGACGCCAGTGCGGAAGGCGTCGCCCGGAACGTCGCGCGGGTGATCGCTGCCGGAGCGGTCGGCATCAACTTCGAGGACCGGATCGTCGGCGGAGCCGGCCTCCATCCGGTCGCCGAGCAGAGCCGCCGGATAGCCGCGATCCGGCGCGCCAGCGACGACTCGGGCGTCGCACTGTTCATCAACGCGCGGACGGACCTGTTCCTGCAGGCTGCGGATGCGCGTCAGCACGGATCGCTGATCAGCGAAGCCGGCCAGCGCGCCGCCAGCTATCGCGATGCCGGCGCAAGCGGTCTTTTCGTTCCGGGTCTCGTCGACGAGAAACTGATCGGCGATCTGTGCCGGTCCGCGCCGTTGCCCGTCAACATCATGATGATGGAAGGCGCGCCATCGACATCGAGACTCGCGGAACTCGGCGTCGCGCGCGTCAGCTACGGGCCGCTGCCGTTCATCGCGCAGATGGAAGAACTCGAGCGCCGCGCCGCCGTCGCGCTGCGGCGCTAGGTTCCCTCGCCCGAGAATGGCTTGCCTTCGGAGGCGCTTCCCGGGAACCTCAGGAACAGCTCAGTCACGACCGCGTCGATCGAGGCCTGCGGGTTCTTCATGTCATCGCGCGTGATCCTGCCCTCGGCCACGCCTTCCCAGACGAGCTGCATGCGCTCGGCGTCCACGATGTCGATGTTCGCGGTGCCGACCTTGTAGTGCACGGTGTCGATGTCGTCGTTATATAGCGGCCAGGTGCCGTAAAGGCCGCGGCGGTAACCGTAATAGCCGTACCCGAACGAGAAGCTCGGCGTCCGGCGCACATCGCTCACGTCGCGGACATTCGCGAAGAAATTGACCAGCAGATCCGGATCCTTCGGCTCATAGGTGTAGCCGCGCTTCTTCATCTCACGGTCGACCGCCTGCTTGAAATAGGTGGTGATCAGCGTGGAGCAGCCGGCGCGGTCGGTGCCGACTTCTTCGGGAAAACCGTAGGTGTCGAAGGACGAAAGATCGGCGGATCGATCGTAGTCGATCGTCAGTTTCGGTTCCGATGTCGTCGCGCAGGCCGCGAGCGCCAGCGCCGCAATGCCTGTCAAAATTCTGCTCATGGCACAGTCCCCGCAGTTACCCTGGTATGACAGCCCCGGCCGGTGTTGCGTTCACAGGTTTCACGAGGCGCGGGCAAAGAGCTCGAAGCTCATGCCCCTTCCTGCGCCCATTTCTCGCGCCGCTTCAGCTCCGCTTCACTCGGCTCCCTGGTCTCGAACGAGCCGATCGGCACCTCTCCGGCCGGTTCGTAGGTCGCGAACACCACGCCCTTGTTCGACACAAAATGGTCGACGAGCTTGAGTGCGCCCGGCTTCTCCGACCCGTCGAAGATGCGCTTGCCCTCGCCAAGCAGAACCGGGAAGGTCATCAGAATCAGCCGGTCGATCAGCCCCGCTGCAAGCAGCGGCAGATAGATGGTGCTGCTGCCCTGGATGAGGAGGTCGCGGCCATCGCTCCTCTTGAGCCCGGCAACCGCTTTGGCCGTGTCGCCGGAGAGTCCGCGGCTCCCCTTCCAGGTCAGCGGCTCGTGCGAATGGGTCAGCACATACTTGTTGATGCGCTGGAACTTCGCGCCGATCGGATCGTCCTGGTTATACGGCCAGTAGGCGGCGAAAATTTCGTAGGTCCGCTTGCCGAGCAGCAGGTCATATTCCGGCTCGTCGAAAATCTTGCCGGCCGGCTCTTTCGCGCTCTCGTCCCAGAATGGCGCGGTCCAGCCGCCGAAGCGGAAGCCCCCAGACCGATCCTCCTCGGGTCCACCCGGCGCCTGGATGACGCCGTCCAGCGACTGAAAGACGGCCCCCGTCAGCTTTCGCATCGCAACGATCTTGTTGTCAGCCATGCTTGCTCTCCTTTGCATTCGAGTCATGGCGACAGGTTAGCGCCTCGACGGGTTCGGAGTTAATCTCGCCGGAATGCGTTCCGGTCGGCTCAAGTTGCTCGCGGCCGCACTCGCCGCCTGCGCTGGTCCGGGAGTCATCGGCGATGCGCTCGCGCAAGGCGCAGTCAGCGTCAGTGTCGGCGAAGTCCGGTTCGAGGGGCTCGAGATCGAGGATCTGAATCTCGACTGGAAACCGGCGGGTGGCGGCGGACATGCCACTGTTCGCGCCGCGCGCATTCGAGGCCTCGCCGCGACCGGCCCACTCGCCGGCTTCACGCTCGATTGCCCGGCGGTGGAAATCAACGGCGATGCCATCGAATGCGCCCGCGGCCGCCTGCGCGGCAGGTTCGGCACGCTCGGCGGACAGGACACGGCATTCAGCGCGCGCCGGTCGCCGGACGGCGCGCTCTCGATGCACTTCGAGTCGCTCGCGCTGGCGGGCGGCCGGAGCGCGGTGGATCTCGATGTCGCCGGCTCGATCTGGAAACTCGACGCGACGGCCGAGGATGCGGACCTCGGAGCGCTTTCAGTGGCTGCGAAGCCCTGGCTCGCGATGCCGGACGGATTCTCGGTCGCAGGGCGGGTCTCGGGCCGTGCGAAGGCGAGCGGCCGGGGCGACGAGCTCGGCTCCGCCAGCGCTGACCTCGCGATCGGGCAACTCGATTTTGCGGATGCTGCCGGCACGCTCGCCGGCGAAAAGCTCGCGGGTACGCTCAGGGCCCGGCTCACGAGAGATGCCCGGGGCGACTTCGCGAGCGACGGCCGGCTGGAGCTGTCCGGCGGCCAGGCCTACAGCGATCCGGTGTTCCTCGATTTCGGCGTCCATCGCATGGACATCGACTTCAAGGGGACGCTCGCCGGCGATGGATCGGCCTTCGAGGCGGACGAATTTCGCGTGCTGCACGCCGGTGTCGGCGAGATCAGCGGCGAGGCAACGCTCGATCTCGCCGGTGAATCCCTGCTGCGGGATGGTCGATTCTCGATCGCCAACCTCGAACTGGCCGGTGCCATGGCTGCTTACGTCCAGCCATTCCTGATCGACTCGGCATTCAAGGACGTTACCGGCGCAGGCAGCGTGAATGGCGAGGTGGAATTCGCAGGCGGGTGGCCGAGCAGGATCGCGCTCTCGCTCGCGGACGTGACGCTCGACAGCCAGACCGGAGCCCTGTCGGTCAATGGACTCGGCGGCCGGCTCAACTGGTTCAGTGACGCCGAGCGCAGCGAGCTTGCCGGCGAAATCGACGATGCCGCATTCCAGTCGGGGATCTCCTGGCAGGCGGCCACGCTCTGGGGCCTGGAAATAGGCGCGGCCGACCTGCCATTCACGGCCTCGGGCCGGCATTTCCGGCTGCTCGGGCCGCTCACGCTGCCGATATTCGACGGCGGGCTGGAGATCGGCACCTTCCGGATCAGGCACGCCGGCACGGAACAGATGTACGTGCGATTCGACGCCGGGATCCGTCCGATCAGCGTGGCGCGGCTGTCGCGCGCCTTCGGCTGGCCTGAATTCGACGGCACGCTCGCGGGAAGCATTCCCGACCTGCAGATGCGACAGGGCGTCGTGACGCTCGGCGGCAACCTCGAAGCCGCGGTCTTCGACGGCCGTGTCGTGGTGCGCGACCTGAGCCTCAGCGAACCGCTCGGCAAGTTTCCGCGGCTGCACGCGAGCATTGACATCGACAACCTCGATCTCGAGATGGTCACGCGCACGTTTTCGTTCGGCATGATCACCGGCCGCCTGTCCGGCAGCATCGAGAAACTGGAGACCTTCGACTGGATGCCGGAGGCTTTCGATGCGCGGCTGCAGACGCCCGCAGGCGATCGCTCCAGGCGCCGCATCAGCCAGCGCGCGGTCACCAGCCTCTCGAGCATCGGCGGCGGCAGCGGCGGTGGCGTCGCGGCGGCACTGCAGGGCGGCTTCCTGAAGTTCTTCGACGATTTCGGCTATGACCGGCTCGGCCTGAGCTGCCGGCTCGCGAACGACGTCTGCATGATGGGCGGAGTCGAGCCGGTCGGCAGCGGCTACTACATCGTCAAAGGCAAAGGCCTGCCTCGCATCGACGTGATCGGCAGTCAGAAGCGGGTCGCCTGGACCACGCTCGTCAGGCAGCTCGGCGCGGTCATGGAATCGGAAATCGTCGTCGAGTGATGCGCTGCGCTGCGCTAGAATCCGTTCAGGAGTCGTTCAGCCGCCTGCCGCGAGCATGGTCCCGCGAGGCAAGTCAGTCGTTGGGAGGAACCCGCATGATTCGCTGGATCACCGCTGGCATCGCAAGCTTCTGCGTGGCACTCGCCGCCTGCGTGACGATCAACGTGTATTTTCCCGCGGCCGCAGCCGAGAAGGCCGCCGACCGCATCATCGAGGACGTCTGGGGACCCGGGCAGAAAGCCGCTCCCGAAGGCAATGAACAGACATCGACCGGCTCGGAGCCGGGAGCGATCCTGGTCGCGGCCATGCGTGGCGCACTGGACCTCGTGGTGCCGGCGGCGCATGCGCAGGCCGCCGACATCGACATCTCGAGCCCGGCGATCCGCGCGCTGACCGCGTCGATGAAAGCACGTGCCGGCAATCTCGAGCCATTCTTCAATTCGGGCGCCATCGGTCTGACGTCGGACGGGCTGCTCGAGATGCGCGATGCAAATGCCGTGCCGCTCGCTGACCGAAACCGCGCGCGCAAGCTGGTCAGCGATGAAAATGCTGACCGCAATTCGCTCTACAAGGAAATTGCCACCGCGAACGGCCACCCGGAGTGGGAGGCGGACATCCGCGACACTTTCGCCGAGCGCTGGATCGCGAATGCGCGCGCCGGCTGGTACTACAAGAAGGGCGGGGGCGACTGGACGAAGAAATGATCCGACGCGCTCAATCGCCGCCCGCGGCGACCGAGCGGTCCTGCACGATCAGCTTCTCGCCCTGGTTTTTCGGGGCATTCACGAGCTTGCCGACCGGCCAGGCCTCCAGCGCCTTCGGCTCGTAGGGCCTGAGAAGTTCCGACAGCTTCTCCGTATCCGAGAAGGCCGTGTCCAGCCAGCGGTCCCAATCCTCTTCCGGCAGGACCACCGGCATCCGTTCGTGAATCTTGCGGATCGACTGCGAGGCATCCGTCGTCACGATGGTGCAGGACTCGAGCGTGGCGCCGTCGGAGGGATCCTTCCAGCGCTCCCATAGTCCGGCGAACGCGATCAACCGACCATCACGCAAATGGACGAACCAGGGTTGCTTGCCGCCGGGCGCGACCTGCCATTCGTACCAGCCGTCCGCGACCACCAGGCAGCGCCGTCGGCGGAACGCATCCCTGAACGCGGGCTTCTCGGCGAGCGACTCGGCGCGCGCGTTGATCATTCGATTCCCGATCGCGCGCTCCTTGGCCCATTTCGGCACCAGGCCCCAGTGCAGCATCGAGAGCGAGCGTGAACCCTCCTCGCCCGCCCGCACCGCGGCGACGGACTGGGTCGGCGCGACGTTGTAGCGCGGCTCGAGTTCCGGCACGTCGTCGAGCGCAAAGGTCCGCTTGACGGCCTCGGCTGGCGAATGGAATGCGTAGCGTCCGCACATGCCGGTTCTCCCGCGATCACTCCCGGATGCCGGCGCCGCGGTTCATCAGCGCCACGACGACGGTGAACATGGCGACGGCGAAGGCCGTCATGATCAGGAACGCCAGGCGCAGGTCAACGTCGCTGGTGCCGAGGAAGCCGTGGCGGAATGCATTGACCATGTAGAGAATCGGGTTCGCGTAGGAAAGCCGCTGGGCCCATTCCGGCAGCAGCGAGACCGAATAGAAGACGCCGCCCAGGTAGATCAGCGGCGTCAGCACGAAGGTCGGGAACCAGGAGATCTGGTCGAAATTCTTCGCGAAGATCGCGTTGAAGAACCCGCCCAGCGAGAACACCGCGGCGGTCAGCAGCACGGACCCGAGGATGAGGAGCGGATGCTCGACCGGTATGCGCGTGAAAAAGAGCGTGACGACCGTGACGACGACGCCGACCAGAAGCCCCCGCATCACGCCGCCCGAGACGTATCCGATCACGATCAGCCAGTTCGGCAACGGCGCCACCAGCAGCTCCTCGATGTGCTTGCCGAACTTGGCGCCGAAGAAGCTCGAGACGACGTTGCCGTAGGAATTGCTGATCACCGCCATCATGATCAAGCCCGGCGCGATGTACTGCATGTAGTCGTAGCCGCCCATCTGCCCGATGCGCCGGCCGATCAGGCTGCCGAATATGACGAAGTAGAGTGCGGCAGTGACGGCCGGCGGGACCAGCGTCTGTCCCCATATCCGGATGATCCTGCCGTATTCGCGGCGGATGATCGTCAGCAGCCCGGTGCGCCGGATGCGCGCCAGCGACTGCTCCGCGGGATTGGCGTTCGCGGCGGACGCGTCCATGTCAGCCGCTTCGCGCGCCCGCGGCGCCCTTGCTCTCGACCAGCCGCATGAAGAGCTCCTCGAGCCGGTTCACCTTGTTGCGCATGCTGACGACTTCGATGTGCTGTTGCGACAGGCGCGCGAAGATGTCGTTCAGCCCCTGCTCCTTCGAGACCTCCACCTCGATCGTGTGATCGTCGACCACGCGCGACTGGTAGCCGGGAAGCTCAGGCACCACGTTGACGGCGGACCGGAAATTGAACACGAAAGTCTCCTGGCTCAACTTGCGGATCACGCCCGCCATCGTGTCATTCTCGATGATCCGGCCACCGTCGATGATCGCAATGTGGCGGCACAGGCTCTCCGCCTCCTCGAGGTAGTGCGTCGTCAGGATGATCGTCGTGCCGCGCTCGTTGATCCCGCGCAGGAACCCCCACATGCTGCGCCGGATCTCGATGTCCACGCCGGCCGTGGGCTCGTCCAGGATCAACAGCCGCGGCTCGTGCACGAGCGCGCGGGCGATCATCAGCCGCCGCTTCATGCCGCCCGACAGCGAACGGGCGATGTGGTCGCGCTTGTCCCAGAGCTGGAGCTGACGCAGGTAGCGCTCCGCGCGCTCGAGCGCGAGCTTCCGGGGAATTCCGTAGAAGCCGGCCTGGTTCACGATGATCGTGAAGACTTTCTCGAACTGGTTGAAGTTGATCTCCTGCGGCACGAGCCCGATGCAGGACTTGGCTCGATCGAGCGCGCGGTCGATGTCGTGGCCGAACACCGAGACCACCCCTTCGCTCTTGGTCACGAGCGACATGATCACGCCGATGGTCGTGGTCTTGCCGGCGCCATTCGGCCCGAGCAGCGCGAAGAAGTCGCCTTCCTCCACGTCCAGGTCGATGCCGCGCACCGCCTGCACCCCATTGGCGTAGGTCTTGGTCAGCCCGCGGATCGAGAGCGCCTGCATGAGGCGCGAAGCGTAAGCTCCGACCTGTTCGCGGGCAACCGCCGCATCAACCCGCAGCGGCGCGCCTGGTCCTCCGCTGCAGCGACTGCAGTCGCGCGCTTTCCGCACCCTGGATCTGCAGGCCGAGCTGTTGCAGCAGGTTCACGGCCTGGTCGTCGTGGCTGACCGCGCAGCCCTCGAACTGGAGCCAGAACCGGGTGCGCGACCCGAATCGCGCCGTCAGCGCGTGCGCAATGCGGCGCGCAAGGCGCTCGACCATGGCGACCGGCATGGTCGACAGGACTGCGATGGTCGCGGGCGTCGTACCGAACACGAGCCGCGCACCCGCGGCCCGGATCTGCGTCAGATGCCAGACCAGCATGATCGCAGCGCGTGCAAATGCGACGATGCGCTCGTCCGTCCCGGGTGCCGGGTCCACGTCCTGGATGCCGCCGGCTGCGGCAACTTCGGTTTCCCAGAATTTGCCGTCCCCGAAGCGCAGGTCGAAGAGCGCATAGGGCAGTCGCCCGCACAGGCGGTTGCCAGCTTCGGGATCGATCAAGGCGTCGATCGCGCGCGGCGGCAACCCGGAAATCTGCTTCAGGCGGCCCTCTTCCGCCAGTTCCGCCGCGAGGGCGAGGAACGCCAGGTTGATCGAAGCCAGCGCCCGGCGCGTGGCGGGATCGAGCAGCGAACGCTGGCTCCAGTCGGCATTGCCGGCAGGCGGCGCGAGCGCGAGTGGCTGTTGGCGGTTCATGGCATTTGTCCCCGTTGACGTGCAATTAACCTTGTCGCCCGTTCTGCGGCGGGCTTAGGATTGTCTGGTGGAAAACTACCAGTCGGCATCCGGGGCGTCAAGGCGGCAAACATGCGCATAACCGACGATCGATACACCCGCGACCGGCTGCGGCTCGACCTGGCACTCAGGCTGATCGGGCACGAGGCGCGTACCCGAACGATCCGCAGCTGGACCGGACTCACCGACGACCGGATACGCAAGCTCTACCGGTCCTACGTCGCGGACGCAGGCCGTCGCGACGTGCGCCGGCATCGCGGCAAGAGCCCGCGACAGAGTGCCTACTTCATGAGGAATGCGGCGATCCGTCGCGAAGCTGCGGGTCTCGCAACGCTCCTCTGCATCCTCGGGCTGCTGCGGCGCGAGGCTGCCACTGCGCCGGGCGCCGTCGATCAACTGCGCTGGGGAGAAAGTTTCTGCGAAGCCTACGAGACCTTCGCGAGCCTGTTCGAGCATCCGCAGATCTCGTTCGAGCACGCCTGCCACCTGCTGCGCTCGCTGGAGAAGCAGAACGAGATCTGCCTCGACGACTGCGAGGGTTGCGGCAGCCTGCTGGTCGTCATGCGCTACGCGGAACGGCCGAAGGCCTGCGAATTCTGCGCGACGAGCCGGCCTCCGGCGCGGCCGGGGCTGTCGGTGGGCGACTGCTAGAATGACGCATCTGGTCCTTGAGCAAGGGTGCCGATGCGCTGGGAAGCAGGGCGGCCAAACGTATTCGCCGGGCCGCATGTCGACCGGCTGAAGCTGGCGAACGCGGACGCCGAATCGGTCGCGCGCGCGATCGCGAACGGTTGCGCGCGCCTGATCCCGGTCTGGAAATCGCGCTGCCCCGTGATCAGGTCGCCCTCCCCCGCCGCCTGCCTGCTGCCATTCGAAACCGCGCCGTTCGCCGGCATCGAGCTGAGCGAGATGATCCTGCTCGGTGACTACCGTGGCCTCGCCATCTTCACGACCGAGATCGAGTCGGCCGCGCCGCCGTCGCTGGCCGGCGGTGCCGAATTCGCGGACTTGAGGCTAGCGGCATCCTTGTTGCCGCACGACGAGGCGGGCCTCGTCGCCTATGCGCGCGCGATGATCTCGTTCCGGCACCGGCATCGCTATTGCGGCAGCTGCGGCGCGGCGACCCAACCGGAAAAAAACGGGCGCGTGATGACCTGCACCGATGCCGGTTGCGCAACGGAGTTCTTCCCGCGCGTGGACCCGGCCGTCATCGTGCTCGTGACCGATGGCGAGCGTGTGCTGCTCGGCCGCCAGCCGGGCTGGACCGAAGGCCGCTATTCCACGATCGCCGGCTTCGTCGAGCCCGGCGAGAGCCTGGAGGACGCAGTGCGTCGCGAAGTGATCGAGGAAACCGGCGTCGAGACCGGTGCCATGACTTACCAGTCCTCGCAACCCTGGCCCTTTCCGCGCTCCCTGATGCTCGGGTTCCAGGCGCAGGCCCTGACGACGGAAATCCGTCTGGGCGACCGCGAGCTCGAGAACGCCCGCTGGTTCGATCGCGCCGAGCTTGCCACCGGCGCGATGCTGCCGTTCGCGCAGTCGATCGCCTACCGACTGGTCGAGGACTGGTACGACGCGGGGGCCGCAAGGCCGCTTTCCGAGGAAGCAGCGGCGCGGGGCTGGGACCGGAACCGGTGAACGCCGCACTGTCGGTCGCCGCCGGCCTGGCGCTGGCCGCCGCCGCCGGCTTTCGCGCATTCGTGCCCCTGCTCGCGGCCGGGCTAGCGATCCATTACGGCTATATCGAGGCGGCTCCCGGCTTTGACTGGCTCGGCGAGCCGCTGGTGCTGGCCGCTCTCGCCGTGGCGACGCTCGCGGAGATTGCGGCGTATTACATCCCCGGCGTCGACCATGTGCTCGACGTGGTCGCGGGGCCGGTTGCGATCGCCGCGGGAATCGTCGCCGCGGCAGGCGTCATGGTCGGGTTGCCGGAGTGGCTGCGCTGGCTCGCTGCGATCGGCGGCGGAGGCGCCATCACGACCGCGGGGCACGCGCTCTCGGCGCTCGGCCGCGCCAAGACCGGCGCGGTTTCCGGCGGGCTCGGCAACCCGGTTTACGCGACCGGCGAACTCGCCGGCTCCTTGCTGATCGCAACGTTCGCCGTGCTGCTCCCGGTCATCGCGCTCGTCATCGTCATCGCGATCGTGGCGATCATCGTGCAACGCCGGCGGCGTCGCCGTGTCTGATCGTCGATGCGCCCCCTTGCAACCGTAATCGCGCTGTCACTCGTCTGCCTGGCTGCGAACCAGGCGGCACGCGCGGAAACCTCCGTCGAAGTGGAGGTCGTGGGCGTCGACGGCGCGCTGCGGGACAACGTGCTCGCGCTGTCGAGCCTGCAGCGCCTCGCACGCTCGCCCGACCTGGACGAACAGATGGTCCAGCGCCTCGCGCAGCGCGCGGCCAGCGAGGCGCGCACGGCATTGCGCCCGTTTGGCTACTACCAGCCGAAAGTTTCGGCGAAGGTGACACGCGTGGGCGAAGTCTGGCAGGCGCGCATCACGGTCGATCGCGGCGAGCCCGTGGTCCTGGCCGGCCAGCAAATCGAGATCACCGGCAGCGGCCGCGACGAGCCCTTCCTTGAACGGGTCCTCGCGCGGTCTCCGCTCACGACCGGAGCGCGGCTCAGTCACGCGGACTACGACCGGCTCAAGGGCGAGCTGTTGCGCGTCGCGACAGGCAACGGTTACCTCGACGCCGGATTCACGCGGAACTCGCTGCTGGTGGATCCGGCAGCGCGCGAGGCTCGCGTGCTCATCACGCTCGAGACCGGCGAGCGCTACCGCTTCGGCCCGACGACGATCGAGCAGGATTTCCTGCGAGAGGGTCTCGTCAGGCGTTACCTGCGCTACGAGGAAGGCGACTGGTACGACGCCGCGGCGCTCCTGCGCACGCAGTTCGCGCTCGACGATTCGCAGTACTTCGCCGTGGTGGAGGTGCTGCCCGAGGAGCGGGACCGCGAGCGCAGGATCGCCCCGGTGCGCATCACCTCGGAGCCGAACCGCAAGCACGTCTACACGATCGCCATGGGCTACGCGAGCGACACGCGCGCGCGCGGGACGCTCGGCTGGGAGAACCGCCGCGTGAACAAGCGCGGCCACCGCATGCGCGCCGAGATTCGCGGCTCCAGCATCGAGGAATCGATGGGCGTCATCTACGTGATTCCGTGGAGCGATCCGGCGCTGGAGAAGCTGTCGTTCGAACTGCGCGGATTCAATGAGCAGCGCGCGGACATCGAGACCTCCGGCGGAAGCTTCAAGGTCGGCCTGACCCAGGTGCGCGGCAACTGGCAGCGCGTGCTGTCGGTGACCGCGGACGTGACGAGCGACAAGGTTACGACCACGTCGGGCGGCTCGACGCTCGTCGACCGCAAGCAGAGCCAGTTGCTGGTGCCGGGAATCTCGTACTCCCTGCTGCCGCCGGGCTTTCTCGGCATCAATGCCGTGCCCCGGGGCTTCCAGGTGGAACTCGTCGGCTCGACCACCGCACTCGGTTCAGACACCAACTTCTCGCGCATCGTGGTACGCGACGAGCGCAAGTATCGGCTCGCGCCAAAATGGCACCTGCAGCTTCGCGGCGAGATCGGCGCGAGCGCGGTCGGCGAGTTCCAGGAACTGCCCGCTCAGTACCGGTTCTTCGCCGGTGGCGACCGCAGTGTCCGTGGCTATGGCTACGAGGAGCTGTCGCCCGTCGATGCGGAAGGCAACCGGATCGGCGGCCGTCACCTGATGACCGGCAGCGTCGAGCTGCAGCGCGACCTGCCGCGCAGTCTCGTCGCGGTGGTGTTCGTCGACGGCGGCAATGCGGTCAACGAGTTCGGAGACGATCTCGAGTACTCCGCCGGCGTGGGCCTGCGATATCGCCTGCCGTTCCTGAGCATCGGGCTCGACGTGGCCCAGTCGATCTCCGAATCCGGTCGCAGCCCGCGCTTCCACCTGAACTTCACACCGGAACTCTGACGTGCACCTGCCTGCAAGCAGAATCGTCCGATGGTTGCTGGCGATCCTCACGCTGATGATCGTGGTCGTCGGCGCCGGCGCCTCCTGGCTCCTGACCACGCAAGCCGGGCTCGTGCGTGCCATCGCGATGCTCGAATCGCTCGACCGGGTGAAGATCCGCGTGACCGGCGCGACCGGCCGGCTGATCGGCCCGATCGAGGCGGGGCTCATCGAGATCGAGCATCCGCGTGCGACGATCCGCATCGAGGACTTCGCCGCCGACTACGAGCCGTCCGAAATCCTGGCGAGGCGGATCGCCGCCGAACGGGTCCGCGCACGGGCGGTATCGGTCCGGGTTCACCAGCGCGCCGGCACGCCGAAGGCCCCGGCATTCATGCCCGGCTGGCTGCGGCTCGCGATCGAAGACGCCTCGATCGGCACGCTCAGTATCCTGTCGCCGCGTGGCACGGAATTGCGGCTGCGGGATGCCGGCGGTTCCGCGACCATTTCGCGTACCGAGATCGAGTTTTCACGCGCGCGCGCCGACGCCGGCGCCTGGGCCGTCGCCGGCGCGGGCGGGCGCATCTACGCGCGCACTCCGCTCGCGCTCGAAGCGACCTCTGCATGGTCGCTGGCGAAGAGCCGCGAGATCACCGGCGTCGCCCGCGCGACCGGCGATCTCGACCGGCTGCTGGTGGACGCGCGCATCGCGGTCCCGGACAGCGGCACTGCGTCGTTCGAGGTCAGGAACCTCACCGATGAACTGCACTGGCGGGGCCAGGCGCGGATCGCGACCCTCGATCTCGGGCAATGGCTGGATGCGCCGCCGGTCGGTCCCTTGCGCGCGACGCTTTCGATGCAGGGCAACCGCAGGAACTATGCCGCGACCGGCGTCGTCCACGGCAATGGCCTGCCGGATACGGGCATCGAGTTCAGCGGCCGTGCACAGTACGCCGACCGCGTCGTCACCTTCCCGGAGCTCGCCCTGACGATGCAGGGCTCGACTACGCTGCGCATGCAGGGCACGGTTTCGGTCGAGGAAATTCCGCAGTACGACGTGACGGGAGAATGGTCGGATCTCCGCTGGCCGTTGCAGGGGCGCGCAGTGCTGCGCTCGACGGGCGGCAGATTCGCGGCACGTGGCTGGCGCGAGTTCGCCTACGAGGTGAGCGGCGCCTTCGCGCCCACCGCCGGTCCGGCCTTTGCCGGAAGCGCAGCCGGGCAGTTCACGACGACGCAGATGATCGTCGAGCGCTCGGATTGGAAGACACTAGGCGGCCGGGTCGTTGCCAGCGGCATGCTCGCGCGCGACGCCGGCCGCGCATGGACCGCTACCGGCCGCGCGACCCGCGTCGATCCGGCGCGCCTGCACGATGCGTTTCCCGGGAACCTGAGCTTCGACTTCGCCGCGTCGGGATCGGGACTGGACGAGGGAGCGAGCTGGTCGGCGGCGGTCACCAGGCTGGGCGGGAAGTTTCGCGGCCAGCCGGCTGGCGGCGGCGGCATCGTCCGGCGCGATCCGCAAAACTGGCAGTTCGAGCAGGTCGCGCTGACGCTCGGGCCCGCGCGCCTGGCGCTCGAGGGCAGCTGGGGCCGGCAGACGCGGCTCGACGCCGAGCTGGTCGCCGGCGACCTCTCGGCTTTCCTGCCGGGGCTCGGCGGCCGGGTGAACGGGTTCCTGTCGATGCAGGAAGACGAGATCGCGTTCGCATTCACGGGACATGACCTGTCCTGGCAGAACCATCGGGCCGTCATCTTCTCGGCCGACGCCCATCTTCATCTCGAGGACCGCGAGCCTTCGTGGTTGCGCCTGCGTTCGAGCGGTCTCGCGATCGCGGGCCTCGGCTTCACCGATACGCGGCTTTCCCTGAACGGCTTGCTGCGCGACCATGCACTGGCATTCCGCGTCGGTGCCGGCGACGACGCCGTCGAGCTGCAGGGCCGCGGCGGCTACACCGACAAGCGCTTCGAACTGCAGCTCCAGAGCATCGCGGCTTCCGGGCCACGCACGGCACCGTGGCAGCTCGAGTCGCCGGCAAAACTCTCGGCATCGCAGGATGAAGCCGGCCTCGCGCCGGCCTGCTTCATCTATGGCAGCAGCCGCGCCTGTCTCCAGGGCCAGTGGCACCGCGACGGAAACTGGTCGGTCGATGCCGATATCCGGTCGTTTCCGCTGGACGTGCTCGACTCGAAAGTGCCGGGCAAGCCGCGTTATCGCGGTCTCCTGTTCGTCGACGCAAGCGCCTCCGGTCGCGCCGGTGCACCCTGGCTCGCCGATGTCCGCGCGGAGATCCGCGACGCGGCATTCCAGTACCAGTCCGCCAGCGGCGCGACCCGCACCGTGGCGCTCGGCCGCACGCTGCTCTCGCTCGAGAGCCTGGCCGACAGGCACCGGCTTGGGCTTCGCGTCACGGATGCCGCCGACATCGAGCTCACCGCGGAGCTCGAGGCGACGCGTGCCCCGGGCCTGGCGATGGGCGACATGCCGGTGACGGGCACGCTGCGCGGCGGGACGAGCCAGCTATCGCTGCTTCCGATTCTGGTCCCCGACATCGACCAGGCAGCCGGCCAGCTTTCACTCGATCTCGCGGTCGGCGGCCGGCTCGGTGCGCCGTCGCTCACGGGCCAGGCCAGCCTCGTGAAAGGCTCGCTCGACTTCTACCAGGCCAACCTGCGATTGCGCGAGTTGCGGGCGACGATGCGGCTCGCGGAAACGTCCGTCGACCTGCGCGCCTCGGGCGCGGCCGGCGAAGGAGCGCTCGAGGTCGACGGCAGGCTCGGTTGGCGCGACCGGCGCCTGAACGGCATGTTGAACCTGAAGGGCAACCGGCTGCTGCTCGTCGACGTGCCCGAGGCGCGCGTCTTCGCGTCGCCGGACCTGCATTTCAGGCTGGCAGACCGGCGCATCGACGTCACCGGTAGCGTGGCGATCCCGCAGGCGCGCATCGTTCCGGCGGAAACCGCCGGAGCCGTGCTGCCATCGGCGGACGAGACGATCGTGCGCCCGGACGCGGAAGCCGACGCGACCGAATCGTTCCAGGTCGCGACCGATGTGCGCCTCGAACTCGGTGAGAAAGTCCAGATCCGCGCCTATGGCCTGAGCGGCCGGGTCTCGGGAGCGGTGCGCGCGCGTAGCGCCCCGGGCGCCGCGACCCTGGCGAGCGGCGAGCTGGAGGTCAAGGAAGGCGTATACCGCGCGTACACGCGCGAGCTCGATGTCGAGCGCGGCCGGCTCCTGTTCACGGGCGGGCCGGTGACCGACCCGGCAGTGGACCTGCGCGCATCCCGCAAGCTCCCCGGCTACAAGGTCGGCGTGATCGCCCGCGGCCGTCTGCGCCGCCCGCAGTTGACGCTTTTTTCCGAGCCGTCCCTGCCGCAGACGCAGATCGCCTCGCTGCTGATCGTCGGGCGCTCGCTCGGTGGACTGCAAGGCGAGGATCGCGACAGCCTGGCCTCGGAACAGCCGAGCCTCGCGACCCAGGGCGGTGCCGCGCTCGCGGGCCAGTTCGGGCGCTATGTCGGCCTCGACGACGTGGGCCTCGCGCAGGAATCGGAAACGGGCACGGCGCTGGTGCTCGGCAAGTACCTGTCGCCGCGGCTGTACGTCAGCTACGGCATCTCGCTGGTCGACGAGATCAACACGCTGAAGCTTCGCTACACGATCGGCGACCGCTGGGTGATCTCGGCCGAGTCCGGCCGCGAGTCCGCCGCAGACATCGAGTACCGGATCGAGCATTGAATATACAATGCGGCGCAGCAGCGCCATGATGAAGTCGCTCATCGTCGACAAGATCGCATCGGTCACGCAGGCCTGCGGACTGTCCCACGAGCTGCGCCTGTCCACGGACATTCCCTGCGAGGAAGGCGTGGTGATCGCGGTCGAGATTCTGACGGACAAGTCGCAGTACAACACGCTCGAGCTCACCAGCGGCCGCATGGCGAAGCTCGCCCGCGGCAACGTCGTCGTCGGGGCGCTCGGCCACCGCAAGGCGCTGTTCGGCTACTCCGGTCACCTGCCGGAACGGCTCGCCGCGGGCGACGTCATCCAGATGCTGAACATCGGCGGCGTGCTCGGCATCTGCGATTCCGTGAACCCGGACAAGGGCCGGCCGTTCGACTGCCGCGTGCTGGGCGTCGTGCTGCATTTCCCCTATCTCGGCGAGCGCATCGGCGTGCCGGCGCGCGTCGGCATGCGCAAGCTCGACTACGACACGACGCTCGCGACCGGAGGCGTGCCGGTCGTGGCGCTTGCGGGCACCTGTATGGAGGCCGGCAAGACCGCGGCGGCCTGCGCGATGATCTCGCGCATGCGGCATCGCGGCCTGACGGTGGACGGCTTCAAGGCGACCGGGGTATCGCTGCGCCGCGACATCCTCGCGATGGAGGACTCCGGCGCGCGCCGCTCGATGATCTTCACCGATTTCGGCATCGTGACGACCACGCCGAAGACGGGACCCGCGCTCACCCGCACCATGCTGACCGAGATGGCGGCCGGCAAGCCGGATGTCATCGTGTTCGAGCTGGGCGACGGCATCCTCGGCGCCTACGGCGTCGAGGCGATCCTCGACGAGCCGGACATCCGCGGGTCGCTGACTGCGGTCGTGCTCTCCGCCAACGACCCGGTCGCGGCCTGGGGCGGCGTCAAGCTCCTGCGCGAGCGCTTCAAGATCGAGCCGGCCGCGGTCACCGGTCCCTCGACGGACAATTCCGTCGGCGTCGACATCATCCGCGAGCGGCTCGGCGTGCCCGCGTTCAACGCGCTGATCAACGGCGCCGCTCTCGGCGACCGCGTGATCGAGGTCTGCGGGCTGCAATCCGCGGCGCATTCGGGTGAAATTTCGGAATGAGCGCGCGCACGCCCGCGATCATCCTCGGCGGGACGGGTTACGTGGCCGGCGAGCTGTTGCGGCTCACGCTCGGACACCCTCGCCTCGAGCTCGCGGCGATCGCATCGGACAGCCAGCCCGGAGCGCCGGTCGCGAGAGCTTTTCCGCACCTCGCCCCCGCCTGCGGCGAGTTCCGCTACGTCTCGATCGACCAGGCGACGGAAATTGTCGCCGGCCGTGCGCGCAGCGCGGTGCTCGCGGCCGCGCCGCACGGCGTGTCGCATGCGCTGATCGACGGGCTCCTGAATCGCGCCGAAGCGGCAGGCGCGAAGCCCACCGTCGTCGACATCTCGGCCGACTTCCGTTACGCCGACGTCCGCGAGTACGAGCGCGTCTACAAGCACGGACATGGCGCGCCCGATCGCGTCGCGCAATTCACCTGCGCCGTGCCCGAACACCTCGATCGGGCGCCGACGCCGCACGTCGCGCATCCGGGCTGCTTCAGCACTGCGACTTTGCTCGCCGCCGTGCCGCTCCTGTCGCTCGACCTGGTCGAGCCGCCGATTTTCGTCTCCGCCGTCACCGGGAGCACGGGCGCCGGCCGCAGCCCGATCGCCGGCACCCACCATCCACTGCGTCACGGCGATATGTATTCCTACAATGCGCTGACGCACCGGCACGTCGCCGAGATTTCGGCGCTCGCGCACGCCGCGAGCGGCCGTGACGGGAAGTTCGCGTTCGTGCCGCATTCCGGCCCGTTCGCGCGCGGCATCCATGCGACGGTCCAGGCAAGGCTCAGGCAGCCGCTCGACACCGACGCTGCCATCACGGCGCTGCGCGGCTTCTACGCCGGACGCCCGTTCGTCCGCGTGCTGGACGAGCCGCCGCGCCTCAAGGACGTGGTCACCAGCAACTATGCGCATCTCTCGGCGGCGGCCGGCGGCGGCACGATCGTCGTGATGTCGGTCGTCGACAATCTCGTCAAGGGCGCCGCGGGCGGCGCGCTGCAATGGATGAACCGGCTGCTCGGCTTCGACGAGACCGAAGGACTCACCAACCCCGCTCCCGGATGGACCTGACATGGTGACGCAACGCCTCGACCAGTCCGCAGCCATCGCCGCACTTCGCGGCGCCGCGCCGTACATCCGCCTCTACAAGGGCAAGGTCTTCGTGATCAAGGCCGGCGGCGCGATCTTCGGCGACTCCGCTGGCACGCGCTCGCTCATCGAGCAGATCGCGATCCTGCACCACCTCGGCATCAAGGTCGTGCTGGTCCACGGCGGCGGGCCGCAGCTCGACGAGATGCAGCGCTCGCTTGGTATCGAGCCGCGAATGGTGCGCGGGCGCCGCATCACCGACGACCGGTCCATCGATGCGACGATGATGGTTCTGAACGGCCTGATCAACACGCGCATCCTCGCGGCCTGCCGCGAGCTCGGCATCGACGCGGTCGGACTGTCCGGCGTGGACGCAGGGCTGGTGCGCGCCAGCCGCCGGCCTCCGGTGCCGGTCGACGGCGAGTCCGTGGATTACGGCTACGTCGGCGACATCGTATCGATCGACACGGCGGTGCTGCGCAAGGAGCTCGATGCGGGCCTGATGCCGGTCATCAGCCCGGTTTCCGCGGACGACGCCGGCACCGTGCTCAATATCAATGCGGATACTGTCGCCGCCGCGATCGGCGCCTCGCTCGGCGCCGAAAAGCTGATCCTCTGCACCGGCGCACCCGGCATCCTGGAGCGGCCGGCCGATCCGGGCTCGCTCATTTCGTACACCGACCTCGCCGGACTCGAGCGCATGGAGAAAGCCGGCAGTCTCGAAGGCGGCATGCTGCCGAAGGCCTCGGCGATCGAAGCGGCGATTCGAGGCGGGGTCCGGCGGGTGCACGTGATTTCCTACAACGTGCGCGACAGCGTGCTCGCCGAGGTGTTCACGAATGAAGGCACCGGCACGATGATCGTCGCGGACGTCAAGGCCCTGACTCCCGCGGAGCAGCACCCCGAAGCCCCCATGCCATAATGGACCCGGGAGGAAACTTGCCATGAAGAACTGGGTCATTCCCGCCATCGGGGTCTTGCTGATCGCCGCCGGCATCTTCGGCCTGAGCCGCGGCGAGTTCAGCTACACGGAAGACAGGCACGAAGTCGACATCGGCGGCATCGAGCTTTCCGCGGAAGAGAAGGAAACGATCGGCATCCCGAAATGGGCCGCCGGCGGCGCGATCGCGGTGGGAGCGCTGCTCCTGCTGTTCGGCCGCAGGAAATAGCGGCTCGACCGGCTGGAGGCCGCGGTGCTGCAGTTGCGCCCGAATTGCGAGTGGTGCGATCTTGACCTGCCACCCGATTCCGCGGATGCGATGATCTGCTCCTTCGAGTGCACATTCTGCCCGGCTTGCGCCCAGGGCCCGCTCGGCGGCAGGTGCCCGAACTGCAAGGGCGAATTGCGCCTGCGCCCGAAGCGGGCGACCGGACTGCTCGGGCGCTTCCCCGCCTCCACCGAGCGCGTGCATCGGCGCGACGAACAGACCGGCTCGTCATGAACGGCGCGGAAAAGCGCCCGCGCGCACTGCACGTCGTCGCATTCGGCGGGCTCGCGGCGGCGCTCGGTCTCGCGCTGCACGTCCTGATCGCCTGCGGCATGGCGGGCGTGTTCTGGCTCGCCTGCCTGCGCTGGCCGGCGTTGTACCGGAGGCCCGTCGCCTTCGGCATCGCGTATGGCTTCGTCACCTGGGTAGCCATGAACCACGTCGTCGTGCCGCTCTCGCGCGCGACGCCGCCGCCGTTCATCCTGCCGTGGTTCATCGACGGCGTGCTCGCGCACGTCGTCCTGTTCGGGCTACTGCTGGCCTTTTTCGCCCGCTGGTCGGCGAACCGGCGCTGAAGGCGACAGGCCTGCGCGGTTTTTGGCTTGTGGCCCGCAGCGTCGTATTCTTGGCTGCTCCGGCCTCCGGGGACCATCTGGGGAGAATGAAATGAACGAAAGCACCGGCAAACTGATCCTGCGCCTGACGCTCGGCTTGCTGATCCTGCTGCACGGCATCGCCAAACTGACTGGCGGCATCGGTTGGCTCGATGGTGCGCTGCAAGCCGCCGGATTGCCGGTCTTCTTCAAGTACGGCGTGTACCTTGGCGAGGTCGTCGGGCCCCTGCTGCTGATCGCCGGTTATTACTCGCGGATCGGCGCCTGGCTGATCGCGATCAACATGCTGTTCGCAATCGGGCTGGCGCACTGGGGTGAGGTGTTCGTCATCGACGCCGAGTCCGGCGGGCTCGCGCTGGAGAAGCAGTACATGTTCTTCTTCTCGGCCATCGCGCTCGCATTGATCGGCCCCGGGCGGTATGCGGTCAACCAGAAATGAGCGCGCCAGCGCTCGATTGAGCGCATGAGGCACGGGGAGCGTCACGGGCCTCGCGACATCGGCTGGCTGCGAGCGGCGGTCCTCGGCGCCAATGACGGAATCATCTCGACCGCCAGCCTCGTGATCGGCGTCGCCGCGGCGGGTGCGGGCCGCGGCGCCACCC
>JBOHZL010000007.1:0-86605 GCA_050738495.1 Steroidobacteraceae bacterium
AGCTCGCAGGGCGCGAAGCCGTGGCCGGACAGCGGCTCGAGCCGCCCGGCGGTCGGCAGGCGCATCGCGCAGGGCGCCGCGGCGAAGTTGAAGCAGGCGAGCAGCGCCTGTTCCGGATGTTCGCGCAGCAGGCAGAGCGAATCGGCCGGCGCGTCGAGCAGGCGGATGCTGCCGCGCAGCAGCGCCGGCTGCCCGCGGCGCCACTTGACGAAGCTGCGAAACGCGTTCAGCACCGAATCCGGCGCCGTGTCCTGCCGGCTGACCGCGAGCGCTCGGTGCTCGGGCGGAATCGGGAGCCACGGCTTGCCGTCGGAGAATCCGCAGGCCGCTTCGCCGTCATTCCAGGGGATCGGCGTGCGGCAGCCATCGCGGCCCTTGAATGTCGGCCAGAACGCGAGCCCGTAGGGATCCTGCAGCATCGCATCCGGCAGCACCGCCTGGGTCAGGCCGAGTTCCTCGCCCTGGTAACTGCAGACGCTGCCGCGGAGCGACAGCAGCAGCGCATTGAAGACTTTCGCGGTGACCGCCGGGTCGGAGCCGTTCGACCAGCGCGACGCGACGCGCGCGACGTCGTGGTTGCCGATCGCCCAGCAGGGCCAGCAGTCCTGGCATCGCGCGGCCAGCGTCCCGACGACGCTGCGGACGTGAGCCGCCGAGAATTCGTCGACCAGCAGCTCGAAGTTGTAGGCCATGTGCAGCCGCTTGCTGCCGGCCGTGTACTGCACGATGGTCTCGATCGGGTCTTCCGCAGAGACCTCGCCGAGCGCAACGGCCGGCGGGTAGCGATCGATCAGCCTGCGCAGCGCCTCCAGGAACGCATGGTTCTGCGGCTGCGTGTTGTCGTACAGATGCACCTGGTGCGCGTAGGGATTGTCGGTCCTGAAGCCGCGGCCTCTGCGCTCCGCCTCCGGCTTCGACGGGTTGTTGCGCAGGAGCGGGTCGTGGAAGCAGAAGTTGATCGCGTCGAGCCGGAAGCCGTCGACGCCGCGCGCCAGCCAGAACTCCGCTTCCTCGAGCATCTGCGCCGCAACGGCCGGATGGTGATAGTTGAGGTCGGGCTGGCTCACGAGGAAGTTGTGCAGGTAGTACTGGGCGCGGCACGGCTCCCATTGCCACGCAGAACCGCCGAAGACGGACAGCCAGTTGTTGGGCGGCGTGCCGTCCGGCTTCGGATCCGCCCAGACGTACCAGTCGGACTTGTCGTTGTTGCGGCTCTGCCGGCTCGCCTGGAACCACGCGTGCTGGTCGGAGGTGTGATTCAGCACCTGGTCGATGATGATGCGCAGCTCGCGCCCATGCGCCGCCGCGACGAGCGCATCGAAGTCCTCGAGCCTGCCAAAGATCGGGTCGACCTGCCGGTAGGCGCTGACGTCGTAGCCGAAGTCCTTCATCGGCGAACGGAAGAACGGCGAGAGCCAGATGGCATCGACGCCGAGGCTCGCGATGTAGTCGAGCTTCGCGATCACGCCCGGAAGGTCGCCGATGCCGTCGCCGTTCGTGTCGGCGAAGCTGCGCGGATAGACCTGGTAGATCACCGCGCCGCGCCACCAGTCGGCGTCGGCAACGGTCGCCGTCGCCGCCGCATGCTCCTGCACCTCGGTCCGTTCGGATGTCTGCAGCATGGCAAGCGATTCTTTTCGATTGGCCGTGGCCGGTCGACTGAATACGATTGCATCGGGTTGTGCCGTCCCGGGACGGGCGTGAGACTCGAAACGGGGGGAGGCCATGCGCGACAAGCCGACGCTCGGATTGTGGCAGGTCTGGAACATGTGCTTTGGATTCCTCGGAATCCAGTTCGGCTTTGCCCTGCAGAATGCGAATGTCAGTCGCATCTTCCAGTCGCTCGGCGCGTCCATCGACGACCTGCCCGTACTGTGGCTCGCGGCGCCCGTCACGGGCCTGCTGGTACAGCCGGTGATAGGCTACCTGAGCGACCGCACCTGGGGGCGGCTCGGCCGGCGCCGCCCGTACTTTCTCGCGGGCG
Organism: Steroidobacteraceae bacterium; assembly: GCA_050738495.1. Taxonomy (GTDB): domain Bacteria; phylum Pseudomonadota; class Gammaproteobacteria; order Steroidobacterales; family Steroidobacteraceae; genus SCUD01. Next base: position 1,985 of record JBOHZL010000007.1, read on the forward strand.
CGATTCTCGCGACGCTTGCGCTGGTCGCCATGCCGAACAGCCCCGCGCTCTGGATCGCCGCGGGTCTGCTGTGGATGCTCGACGCCTCGATCAACGTCTCGATGGAGCCGTTTCGCGCGCTGGTCGGCGACATGCTGCCGAACCGCCAGCGCGCCTTCGGCTTCGCGCTCCAGAGTTTCTTCATCGGCATCGGCGCGGTGGTCGCCTCCGCGCTGCCGTGGATCCTCGCAAAGTCCGGAGTCGCGAACACCGCGGAGCCCGGCGAGCTGCCCGACACCGTCAAGTGGGCGTTCTATCTCGGCGCCGCGGCATTCCTGGGCGCGGTGGCCTGGACCGTCTTCAGGACCCGGGAATACTCGCCCGAGCAGCTCGCCGCGTTCGATGCGCCGCAGGCGAAGACCGCGCCGGCACCCGCGATGCCGCTGCGCGGCGCGGCTCAGTACCTCGCGTCGGGCTCGGCCTGGCTGGTCGCGGGGCTGGCATTCTGCGGCGCGGTCGCATTCCTGCACTGGGACCGGCAGCTCTATGTGCTCGGCATCGGCGGCGCGTCGTTCGGCGCATTGCAACTGCTGGCCGCGTGGAAACAGTCCCGCGGCAGGACCGCGGGCATGCTCTACGGCATCGTCAGCGACGTGTTCCACATGCCGCGCGTCATGCGCCAGCTCGCCGTCGTGCAGTTCCTTTCGTGGTTCGCGCTGTTCGCGATGTGGATCTACACCACCGCCGCCGTCACCAGCCGCCACTTCGGCGCCACCGATGCCGCTTCGGCGGCTTTCAACGAGGGCGCCAACTGGGTCGGCGTGCTGTTCGCGGCCTACAACGGCTTTGCCGCGCTGGCGGCGATGTTCATTCCCTTCGTCGCGGCGCGGATCGGCCGCCGCCGCGCCCACCTTCTCAACCTGGCGCTGGGCGGGGCCGGCCTGATCTCCTTCCTGTTCATCGACGACCCGCGCCTGCTGCTGGTGTCGATGGTCGGCGTGGGCATTGCCTGGGCCTCGATCCTTTCGCTGCCCTACGCGATGCTGTCGGGCGCCGTGCCGGCGGCGAAGATGGGCGTGTACATGGGCATCTTCAATTTCTTCATCGTCATTCCGCAGATCATGGCCGCGGCAGTCCTGGGCTTGATGGTGCGCGCGTGGTTCGGCGGCGAGAGCATCCTGGCGCTGGCGGCGGGCGGCGCGCTCATGATCCTCGCCGGGATCGCGACGCTCCGGGTCGACGACCGCGAGGACGGCTCGCGATGAGAATCGCCGGCGTCGCGGCGGCCGTTGCGGCGATCCTTGGTCCGCTTGCGGCATTCGCGGGCCCATCCGACGCCGCGGAGTACTACGGGACCGACGAGCCGTTCGCGTCGGAAGCCGTGTACTTCGTGCTGACTGACCGCTTCGTGGACGGCGACCGCGCGAACAATCACGTCGATCAGGGCGGCGCGAACGGCACTTTCGATCGGCCGCTGGCAGGCGCGAACGGCGTGCCCGACAACATCGGCTATCTCGGCGGCGATTTTCGCGGCATCCTGGAGAATGCGGAATACATCCGCGGCATGGGCTTCACGGCGGTCTGGATCACGCCCATCGTCGACAATCCGGACGAGGCGTTCACCGGCGGCAACCGCATCGGCGAGGGCTTCTTCGCGGATCGCGGGAAAACCGGCTATCACGGCTACTGGGGCGTCAACTTCTACCGCGTCGACGAGCATCTCGAATCGGACGGGCTCGACTTTGCGGCATTCACGCGCCGGATGCGCGAGGATCACGGCCTTCGCGTCGTGCTCGACATCGTCTGCAATCATGGCTCGCCGTCCTACACGATGCCCTCGGACCAGCCGGGGTTCGGCGAGGTCTACGATGGCGCCGGTCGGCTGGTGGCCGACCATCAGAACCTGCCGCCGGCGCGACTCGATCCGGCCAATCCGCTGCATCGCTGGTTTCACCGCGAGCCGGACCTGGCGGAGTTGTCGAACTTCGACGACACGAACCCGGCTGTCATGGACTACCTGACGGGTGCCTACCTGCACTGGATCGACCAGGGCGCCAGCGCCTTCCGGATCGACACGATCCGCCACCTGCCGCATCCCTTCTGGCGCGAGTTCGCCGCGCGCATCCGCGCGCGCCATCCCGGCTTCTTCATGTTCGGCGAGAGCTTCGACTACGACGCGCGGAAGATCGCGGAGCACACGCGGCCGGAGAACGGCGGCGTCAGCGTGCTCGATTTTCCGCTCAAGGCCGCGATGACGGAAGTGTTCGAGCAGGAGGGCGGCGACTTCAGCCGGCTGCTCGAGGCGCTGCACCTCGACGACGGCGTCTATCGCAACCCGTACGAGCTCATGACCTTCTACGACAACCACGACATGGCGCGCATGAACGCCGGGGCGCAGGGCTTCATCGATGCGCACAACTGGCTGTTCACGGCGCGCGGCATTCCGGTCGTGTACTACGGTTCGGAGATCGCGTTCATGACAGGCACGAAGGAGCACGAGGGCAATCGCAATTACTTCGGGCCGGACAACGTCGACCGCGCGCGCGGCCACCCCATTCGTGCGGCGCTCGCCCGTGTCGCGCGCCTGAGGCGCGAGTCGCCGGCGCTCCAGCGCGGACTCCAGATCAATCTCGGGTTCGCGGGCGACCGCGCGGCATTCCTGCGGGTCTACGAGCAGGAGGCCGTCAGTCAGACCGCTCTCGTGCTGCTCAACAAGGGGGAAGCGGAAGGGCGCTTCGTCATCGACCGCTGGCTGAGCCGAGGGCCGTGGCGCGATGCCTGGACCGGCGAGACCTTCGCCATGGCGGAATCCGGCGGCCCGCTCGAGCTCGGCGTGCCCGCGCACGGCGTCCGCGTGCTGCTGCACGGCGAGCCGACCGACGATGAGGAGCTGATCGCGGAGCTCGAGCGCGCGATGCGCTCGCGTGCCGGCGTCTCAGGCCGCTGACCGCGATCCGCAGGACGACCGCACGACGAGCTCCGGCGCGATCAGCTTGGATTCGACGGCCTGCCCGTCGATCAGCCGGATGAGGTTTTCGACCAGGAACTCCCCTGCCTGGCGCGTGTCCTGCCGCACGGTCGTGAGCGGCGGGTTGAAATCGGCGGCGGAGGCGATGTCGTCGAAGCCGACGACGGCGACGTCCTGAGGCACGGCGCGACCGCGATCCTGGAGCGCGTGGATCACGCCCATCGCGATCAGATCGCTGGCGGCGAATACCGCGTCGAATGCGGCGCCGGAATCGAGCAGTTGTTTCCCCGCGCGGTAGCCATCGGACTCGAGGCTCCGTGCATCGGCATGCAGCCGAGGTCCCGAGCCGATGCCGGATTCGGCCAGGACCTCCATGAAGCCCTGGTGGCGCAACTGGAATTCCGGGCAGCCGGCGGAGGCGCCGCCGGCAAAGGCGACGTGCCGCCGGCCCTGCTCCAGCAGGTGCCGGGTCGCGAGCCGAGCGCCCTGCACATTGTCGCAGCAGAGGTAATGACCCGGCTGGTTCTCGACGACCGGGCCCCAGATCACGAAATGCGCATCGGTCTCGGCAAGGTGGCGAAGACGCTCGGCGTAGCTCACGTAGTCGCCGTAGCCCAGCAGGATCATGCCGTCCGCGCGGTTCGAGAGCTCGTAATCCGTGTGCCAGTCGTCGGAGAGCTGCTGGAACGACATCAGCAGGTCGAAGCTGCGGCGCGCCGCCGCCCGCGCGATGTGGCCGAGCATCGAGAGGAAGAAGGGATTGATCTGCGCCTCGTCCGGTGACTCCTCGAACAGCAGCAATGCGAGAGTCCGGCTGCGGCGCGTGCGCAGCCCCGCCGCATTGCGATCGGTGCGGTAATGCAGCTCGCGCGCGATCTCCTGGATGCGCGCACGGGTTTCGGGCTTGACGAGCGGGCTGTCGCGAAGCGCGCGCGAGACGGTGGCCTGCGAGACGTGAGCGAGCTGCGCGACTTCGAACGATGTGAGCTTCGGCTGGCGGTCTTTCAATCTCCGAATCTCTGCGAGAACTTGAGCCCGATGGTGCGCGGCGGCGTCGTCACGTGGTACGGCTGCGTGCCGCAGACCGACTCCGCGCACTGCACGAAGCGGTACAGCACGGTGCGCTCGTCGGTGACGTTGCTGGCGAAGAGCTCGATCGTGTAGTCGTTGCGCTCGATGCCCAGGGACAGATCCACGATCTCGTAGCTCGGCTGGTCGCCCAGAATCCCGTTCTCGAAGTCGCGGAGATCCGCGCGGCGCTCACCCTGGTGGATCAGCGAGGTCCGCCAGTAGGCGTCGAAGCCACCGAGCGTGAAGTCCTGCCTGAGCGTCAGATTCGCCTTGAACTCCGGCGTGACCGGGAGCTCGGTGCCCTTGAACGCCTGCGGCGTCAGCTCCGTCGTCAGCGGATCCCCGTCCGCGCCGCCGTCGTTCGCATTGTCCCAGTCGGGGCAGGGATTGCGGGTCTCGGGCCGCCCGTTCTCGTCGAGGAATCCGCAGTAATGCTCGGTCAGCTCCGAGTCGATGTACGCGAAGCCGCCCGAGACCTGGAAGTTGTCGGTCATCTGCCAGGTGACTTCGGTCTCGAGACCGATGATGCGGGCGTTCTGCGCGTTATTGATCTCGGTCAGGCCGTTCGCGCCCAGGATGCCGTACTGGAAATCCTCCCAGTCCTGGTGGAATGCCGCGGCATTGAGGCGGAGCCGCCCGCCGGCCCAGGTCGACTTGAGGCCGAGCTCGTAGTTGGTCAGGAAGTCCGCGAGATAGGGTTCCAAATCGAAGCGACGATTCGTGCCGCCGGGCCGGAAGCCTTCCGACCAGGTCATATACATCAACCGGTCGTCGTCGAACTTGTAGGTCAGGTTCAGCTTGCCGATATGGTCGCTCTCGCTGACCGTGTTCGCGAGCGTGACGCAGGGCGCGCCGCGGAACGTCTCGATCGGCTGGAAGCAGGAAGCCAGGCCGCTCGCCGAGAAGCCCTGAGTGCTCAGGCCGCCGTAGCCAAAGAAGCCCGTCATGGAGTTCTCGGAATCGAAGAATCGCAGGCCGCCGGTCGCGCTCAGCTTGTCGGTGATGTCATAGGTCAGCTCGCCGAAGATGGCTTCGTCCTCGTCTTCGCGGAACTGCTTGGTCAGCCAGATCGTGTCGGCCCAGCCAGGCACCTCGAGGTCGTCGGCGAGGTTCTCGACCAGGTAACGCTGCTGGATGTCGTGCTCCTGCTTCTGGATGAACAGGCCGCCGACGAACCGGACCCGATTGTCGGCAGGCGTCGAGATGCGGAGCTCATGGGTGTAGCGGTCATAGCGGTCGCGGCCCTGGATGAACTGGCCGACTGTGGGATTGCCGTCGTTGTCCACGATGTAGGTCGACGAGTACGAGCCGAAATAGTCGTAGAAATACGAATAATCCGAGTAATCCGACTGCGTGTCGCCGTCGCGGTCGAGCACGGCGCCCGCGTAGACCATGTCGAGGCTGCCGATCTTGCCCTCGATGGTGAGCGCCGCCTGGACGAACTTGTCATCCGAGCTGTCGGGGTAGAACTTGAGCACCTCGAGGTCGCCCTGGTTGGGGTCGTAGCCGAATACCCCGTCCGCCTTCATTTCCTGGGTCATCAGGGAGGGCGTGACAGTCCAGTTGTCGCCCAGATCGACCCGGAGCGCGGCGCGCGCGCCGATCGTGTCGACTTCGTTGAAGTCCTCCTCCGCGAGCGCGGCGGAGGACAGCGACATGCCGCCGGTGCTCGGCCAGGTGCGGGTGCCGACCACGTTGTCGATATAGCCCGCGTCGTGCCGCGCCCAGCCGACCAGGCGGATCGCCGCCGCTTCGCCTAGCGGGAAGTTGACGAAGGCCTCGCCGAGGTAGCCGGTGTCGCCGTCGGCGACCGTGTTGCCCTCGATGCCGTACCCGGCTGTAAAGCCGCCCGGGTCGGGCTTGTTGGTGATGATGCGGATCGTGCCGGCCTGCGAGCTCGCGCCGTAAAGGGTGCCTTGCGGTCCGGCGAGCGATTCGACGCGCGCGATGTCGTAGAGGTGCAGGTCGAGCGCACCCTGGATGGTCGTGATCGGCTGCTCGTCGAGGTAGATGCCGACCGAGGGCTGCGAGCCGGAGTGGTTGCCATCGCCGCCGCTCGAGACGCCGCGCATATAGACGAATGCAAAGCCCGGGCCGAAGGTCTGGTAGCTGACGGATGGCAGGAATTTCACGTAGTCGTCGAAGTCGACGATGTTGAGCTCTTCGAGCCTGGCCGTGGAGAAGGCCTGGATGCTGAGTGGCACGTCCTGGAGGCTTTCCTCGCCGCGCTTCTGCGCGGTGACGATCACTTCCTCCAGGCCCGTGGTTTGCTGGGCCTGGGCCGGCGACAGGGCCAGCAGGATCGCGGATGCGAGTGGTGCCCGAACAACAACCGACTGCGAAACCTTGGATTTACGTTTCTTCGCGCGTTGCATGTGAGAACCCCCCCAGACGATCTGGACGGAGTTTACCCCTTGCCCGCCCGCCGTCAAAACCGGGGCGTCTCCGGCCAGGCGTCCAGGACAGGACCGAGCGCGTCCTTCAACGGGTCGAGCCAGGGCTCGAAATGCCGCCAGTGATCGACGCCCTCGCGATAGATCGGCTGGCGCACCTGCTCGGAGCTCGCGGTCCGCACCGGGCGCTTGTTCTCGTAGAAGCGCAGGCAGGACTCCTCGAACGGCAATCCGCAATAGGCCAGCAGCCGCCTGAGCTCGGCTTCGGTGTCGCCGACCATCTGCTCATAGATCACCCGGTGGACGCGGCCCGGCAGCACCGCGTCAAAATGCGCCATCAGCTCGACATAGTCGCGGTAATAGCGGCCCAGTTCGTCGAGGTCGTAGCTGAAGTGCTGGCCGCGCGCGAAATGCTGCTTGAACACCGAAAAGCAGCAGCCGAGCGGATGGCGGCGCACGTCGATGATCTTCGCCTTCGGCAGCATCAGGTGGATGAGCCCGACGTGCGCAAAGTTGTTCGGCATCTTGTCGATGAAGTAAGGGGCGCGGGTCCGCCGCTGGATGCGGGTCTGGTCCAGATAGCGCTGGCCGAGACCGTGCAGGCGCTCGCGGCCGAGCGTCGCGAGCAGCGCCGGGTATTTCGACGCTTGGCCGCGCTTGCGCCGCCCGCCGATGTCGCGCGCGATCGCGATCACGTCGGGGAGCTCCATCGTGCCTTCGACCTGCGAATGGGAGGAGACGATCTGCTCGATCAGCGTGGAGCCGGCGCGCGGCAGGCCGACGACGAAGATCGGGTCCGGCGCAGGCAGGCCGAAATCGCCGCGCTCGCCGAAGAATTCCTTTGTGAACAGCGCCTTGGCCTGGCGGACGCCGTTCGCAAGCTCGTCGGGATCGTACTGGATGACTTTGCGGCGGATCCGGTTGCCCTCGCGGTAATGCTCGAAAGAGCCCGCCCAGTCTCCGGCGTCTTCCAGTGCCTTGCCGAGCGCGAAATGGAAGTGGTAACGGTCCTCGATGCCGAGGTCCTTGCGATCGGCCGCGGTGCGCAGCGCCGCGATGTCCGCCTCCTGGAACCGGAAGGTCTTCATGTTGGCGAGGCTCCACCAGGCTTCGCCGAGCGCAGGCGAAAGCTCGATGCTCTTGCGGTAGGCCTCGATACTGGCGTCGGTCCTGCCCGCCGACTTGAGCGCGTGGCCATAGCTCATCCAGGACTTCGCGCGGCCGGCGTACTCGCCGAGCACCTCGGCATAGATCCCGAGCGACTCGTCAAACTGCCCGATGCGCGCGAGCGCGGCCGCCTTCAGGTGCCGGTAACCGGGATTCCGCGGTTCCTGCGCGAGAATCCGCTCGATCTCGGCGAGCGCTTCGCCGGGCTTGCCGAGCTTGAGCAGGATCGAGCCATAGTTGTAGCGCGCCGCGGTGAAGGACGGCGCAAGCTCGAGGCATCGCGCCAGCAGGTTCTCCGCGTCGGCCATGCGTCCGAGGCGCGCGGCCACTTCCGCGAGCATGCGGATCGCCCCGATGTCAGTCGGGTGCTCCTTGAGGTGCGCTCGCAGCAGCGTTTCCGCCGGCGCGATGCGGTTCTCGACCAGCGCGACGGCGGCCTCCAGCAGCCGTGGATCCCGGGTCGAGAACTTCAGGTGGCGTGCATACGCCTGGTCCGCCCCTTCGGCGTCGCCGATCGCGGTCAGGTGGTCCGCAAGCGCGCGCCAGGCATCGCCGAGGTCGGGCTTGAGCTCCACCGCGCGGCGAAGCGCGGCGACTGCCCGCTCGCCGTGGCGCAGCGCGCCATGGGCGAGCCCCAGCTCGTAATGGACGATCGCGCGGTCGGGAAATGCATCCGCGATCGGCTGCAGGACTTCGAGCGCGCCCGCGGCGTCACCGAGGCGGTTCTTCGCGGCGGCGAGCAGGAGCAGTGCGGAGGGGTGCTTCGGCACGACCGCGAGGATCTCGCTCGCCTGCTCGGCGGCGAGCTGCGGGGAGGTCGCGAGCAGGCGTTCGGCGTGGGCGAGCGCGGTGGCTAGCGAACCCGTCGGTTCGCGATCCGCTTCTCCGCTCACGAACTCTGGGCGGCAGCCGGAGGCGCGGGATGCCGCCAGCGCATCCAGAAATAAACCGGCAGGCCGATGAGCGCGAGCGCGAACGCCCAGAGGAACGGCTCACGGCCGACGCCGATGAAGGCGAACGCCGTGAAAGCGAGGCCGCCGGCGCCGGCAAGCCACAGCGACGACGGCAGCAAGGCCGGATCGCGGCGGCGCAGCACGAAGAGCGCAAGCACGCAGCAGAGATACATCGGCAGGTTTGCGGCAGTCACCACGATCGACAGGAAGGTGAAGCCCGCGACCAGCGACTCGCTGAAGTTCATCAACGCGATGAAGGTCGCGATCGCGCCGGTCACGATGAGTGCGACCCAGGGCGCGCCGAAGCGGTTGCTGCGGCCCATCGACTCGGGCAGCAGCTTCTTGATCGCAAAAGTGCGCGCGAGCTCGCCCACCAGCAGGGTCCAGCCATTCAGGCAGCCGAGGCCGCTGATGACGACGAACAATGCGAGCCAGCGGCCGTTGCCGGCGCCGAGCAGGCTGTCGAGGATCGTGACGAAGGGCGCATCGGAGGCCGCGAGTGTCGCCTGCGGCACCACCAGCATGCCAATCGCGACGACGGCGACATAGATGATCGCGACGACCAGCGTGCCGATCAGCGTCGCACGCGGGATCGTGCGTTCCGGATCCCTGGCGCGGCCCGCCGCGACGGTCGCGGATTCGAAGCCGAGCATCGCATAGAGGGCGATGGTTGCCGCCGCCATCGACGGCTGCAGCCCGACCGGCGGCGTCACCGGCAGGTTCGCGATGTAGGCCGCGGGCTCGGCGAGGATCGCCGCGACTCCCAGCACCATGACGAGCAGGAGCGGCACGATCTTCAGCAGCGAGGTGATCACCTGGACGCGTCCGCCGCTCTTGACGCCGAGCAGGTTGACGCCGACGAACAGCCATACGAATGCGACGGTCAGCGACATGGGCGACACCGCCCGGGCGGCGGGAAAGACGGAGATGAAATAGCCGACCACCGCCACCGCGAGCGCCGAGTTCGTCACGACGGTGGAAATCCAGTAGCACCACATCGCGGCGAACGCGACCGGCTCGCCGAGCGTCGTGCGCATGTAATCGAATGGACCGGCGGCCTGGGGGAGTTTCCGCGCCAGCGCGGCGAACACGATCGCGAGGCTGGCGCAGCCGACGATGACGGCCAGCCAGCCGGTCAGGGCATTGACGCCGTAGGGCGCGAGCGCCGCCGGCTGCATGAAGATGCCCATGCCGATCGTGTTGCCGACGACCAGCGCCGTGCACATGCCCAGGCCGAGCTCGCGGGTATTCATCGGCCGCCTCCGGGCGGGACCAGCAGACCCTGCTTGATGACGCCGGCGACGTGCCGCAGCCGCTCGATGTCGGCGAGCGGATCGCCGTCCACCGCGATCAGGTCGGCGAACTTGCCGGGCGTGATCGAGCCGAGCTCCTGCGAGCGCCCGAGCGATGCGGCGGCATCGATGGTCGCGGCGCGGATCGCGCCGATGGGTGTCATGCCGTGCTTCACCATGTAGGCGAACTGCCGGGCATTGTCGCCGTGCGGATAGATGCCGGCGTCGGTGCCGAAGCCGATCCGTACGCCCGCGCGCACGGCCTTCTCGAATGCGGCGCGCTGGATGTCGGTCGTCTCGCGGTTCTTCTTCAGGATTTCCCCGGACCAGCCGTCGCGGCTGCCGACCTCCTCGGTGTAATCGCCATTGTAGATGTCGGCGACCAGCCAGGTGCCGTGCTTGACCATCAGGGCGATGCCCTCGTCGTCGAGGTAGGAGCCGTGCTCGATGGTGCGCACGCCGGCACGCACCGCGTTCTTGATGCCCTCGGCCCCGTGCGCGTGCGCGGCGACAAAAGTGCCGCGCTTCGCCGCTTCCTCGACTGCGGCGCGGATCTCCGCCTCGGAGTATTCGGGCTCGGAAGGCGCCGTGCCGGAAGTGAACACGGCGCCGGTCGCGACGATCTTGATGAAATCGGCGCCGCCGGCAAGCAGCTCACGCACCCGCAACCGCACCGCCGCCTCGTCGTCGCCCACGCCGCGGCGCATCTCGTCCGGCACGGTGACGCCTTCCGGCAGACCGGTGACCTCACCGCCGCCGCCGGTGATGGTCACATAGGCGCCGGAAACGTACATGCGCGGGCCGTCGACGACACCGGCGTTGATCGCGTTCCTGAGCGCGACGTCGACGAGCGCGCGATAGGTGCCGACGTCGCGCACCGTCGTGAATCCCGCAGCGAGCGTCGCGCGCGCGTGCGCGACGCCGATCAGCCCATCGCGCGCGGCGGAACTCGACAGCGGCGCCGCGACGTCGGCCGAGCTGATGTCGCCGACCAGGTGCGTGTGCAGATCGATCAGTCCCGGCAGCACGGTGTAGCGCGACCAGTCGATCAGACGCGCGCCGCCGCGCGACCCCGCGCTCCACGTGGAAATCGACGCGATGCGTCCGTCCTCGACGCGAATTGCGCGGTCCGGAAGATAACGCCCCTGTTCGACGTCCAGCAGGCGGCCGGCGCGGATCACGACGGTCTCTGCAGTCGCTCCGGTCGTGATTGCGGCGAGCGCCGAGGCGACGAGCGCCGCGATCGCCCTGCGACATGACATCATGCAGTCGGCCCCCCGGTTGCAGCGCACATCATAGCCGTCCGCCCGCGAGCAGCGACGAGGCGTCCTGCGTTAGCATGGCGCCCCCGAACAAGAAAAGCGGAACGTCCTTCATGCGCGGCATCCTGACATTGTTGATGGCGATTGCGACAGCGGTCTCGGCCGCCGATCCCAGGGCGCGCGAGCTCGGCGTGCCGTTCGAGGGAGAACCCGGCCCCCTGAACGCCATCACCGACGTCGCCGGCGTGACAGTCGGGCAGGTCACCCTGATCGAGGACCTCGCGAACGGGCGCAGGGTGCGCACCGGCGTCACCGCGATCCTGCCGCGCGGCCGCGGCAGCATCCGCATCCCGGTGTTCGGCGGCAGCACCGTGCTGAATGGCGCCGGCGAGATGACCGGGCGCGCATGGATCGAGGAATCCGGAATGCTCGACGGCCCGGTGATGCTGACCAACACTTACAGCGTCGGCACCGTGCACCAGGCGACGATCGCCTGGCGCGTGCGGCAGGGCAAGGCGGATTCGTCCGGCTACTACTGGGCGACGCCGGTCGTCGCCGAAACCTGGGACGGTTACCTGAACGACGACATCGGATTCCACGTCAAGCCCGCGCACGTGGACACGGCCCTCGAGACTGCGGCCGCGGGCCCGGTTGCGGAAGGCAATGTCGGCGGCGGCACCGGCATGGTCTGCCACGGGTTCAAGTGCGGCATCGGCACGTCCTCGCGCCGGGTCGCGATCGCGGGTCGCACGCACACGATCGGCGTGCTGGTGCAGTCCAACTACGGCACGCGCGAGAGCCTGCGCATCGCCGGCGTGCCGGTCGGGCGTCACATCGAAGGTGGCAGGCCCGATCCCGAAGCGTCGAGCGACGGCGACAGCGGCTCCATCATCATCGTCGTCGCGACCGATGCGCCGCTCCTGCCGCACCAGCTCGAGCGGGTCGCGCGCCGCGCGGGCATGGGCCTGGCGCGCATGGGATCCTTCGCCGGCAACGGCTCCGGCGACATCTTCGTCGCGTTCTCGACCGCGAATGCGAAGGCCATGGACGGCGGCCGGGTCGCGAGCGCGCAGTTTCTGGAGAACGGGCGGCTCGACGGGATCTTCGAGGCGACCGTGCAGGCCACCGAAGAGGCGATCGTCAATTCGATGGTCGCCGCGCGCGACATGCAGGGCAATGCCGGACACGCGGTCCGCGCGCTGCCGCAGGAAGAGCTGAAAGCGCTGCTGAAATCCTACGGGCGTTTGTCGACGCCCAGGTAGCGCCCGTACCAGGCGAGCGATCGCTCCATGCGGTCCTTCAGGTAACTCGGCAGCGTGACCGGGTGCCATTCGCCGGGGTAGATCACGAGCCGCGTCGGCACGCCGAGCGAGCGCAGTGCCTGGAACATCTGCTCGCCACCGTGGCAGGGCACGTTGACGTCGAGCTCCTCGCAGAGGAACAGCGTCGGCGTCGTGATGCGGTCGGCGTGGAAGAACGGATAGCTCACGCGGTCATAGGTCTCGCGGTCCTTCCATGGCAGCCCGAGCTCCAGTTCGTACTCGCGGATGTACATGTCGTGGCCGTAGGCGCCATAGAAGTTCGAGACGCCGGCGCTACTGATCGCGGCCTTGAAGCGCGTATCGCGGGCGATCACCTGGTTGGTCAGCATGCCGCCGTAGCTGTGGCCGCCCACGCCCAGGCGTTCCGGATCGGCGATGCCCGACTGGACGGCGTGATCGACCGCCGCGAGCACGTCGGCCGTGTCCTTGTTGCCCCAGTCGGCGTAGATCGCCCGGGAGAATTCGAGGCCCCGGCCGGAGCTGCCGCGCGGATTGGCTGCGACCACCGCGTAGCCATTCGCCGCGTACACCTGCCAGTCCTCCATGAACTCGTGGCTGAACTGGTACACCGGCCCGCCATGGATCCGGAGGATGGTCGGGTAACGCTTGCCGGGCTCGTAGTCGAGTGGCTTGACCAGAAATCCCTCGATCGCCGTGCCGTCGGCGCTCTGGAACTCGATCGGCTCCACCGGCGCGAGTCGGTAGTCTTCGAGGAACTCGTTGTGATCGGCGAGCGTCCGCAGTCCCTTCCCGTCGATCGCCTCGATCCGGTAGGGATGATGATCGTCGCCGCCCAGGATCGCGACGCGTCCGTCCGGCGTAGCGTCGAAGTCGTAATCGAATCGCCGGCCGGAAGTCAGGGGCGTGACGCGGCCGCTCGCGAGCTCGATGCGGGACAGCCAGGTCACGCGGCTCCCCTCGACCAGGGCGAGCACCGACCGGCCGTCGGCGCTCCACACCGGCTTGCCGAAACAGCGGTCGAGGCCCGCCGGCAACGATGATTCGCGGGTCTCGACGTCGATGACGGCGAGCTCCCAGGGCTTGTAACTGATCAGCTTGTCTTCGCCGCTTTGCAGATAGGCGATGCGCTTGCCGTCCGGGCTCCAGGCCGGCCGCGTTTCCCAGTAGGGATCGAGGTCGGCGCCTTCGAATCGGGTGAGCTGCCGTTCGGCCGCGCCCTGCTTCGCCTCGACCACGTAGATGTCCCAGTTGATGTGCCGGTCCGGATCCTCGCCGCGCTTGGTTACATAGGCGATCCGTTCGCCGTCCGGCGACCAGGCCGGCAGGTATTCATCGTGTGCGCCGGGCGTCAGCAGGGTCGCCTTGCGCCCGTCGATCTCGAAGAGATAAAGATGCTGGCGGCGATTCGACAGGATCCCGATGAAGTCTTCCTTGAACTGGTAGCGGTCGATCACGACCGGCGGCGGCTTGGGCGGCTCTTCCTCGCCTTCAGGCCGCTCCGGATCGTTCGCGATCACCGCGAGGCGGCGGCTGTCCGGCGACCAGTCGAAATCGACAACGCCGCCCCTGAAGTGGGTCAGGCGTTCGGCTTCACCACCGTCCGCCGGCATCACCCAGACCTGGGTTTCGGCGGCATCGCCGCCGCGATCCGACAGGAACGCGATGCGCTTGCCGTCGGGACTGAAGACCGGCATCCATTCGTCGGCGTGCCTGGTGCGAGTCAGCGCGCGGCGGTCGCTGCCGTCCCAGCGCACGCGCCAGACGTCGTAGCGCGGCTCGTCGGCCTCGAAATCGGGGACGCCGACACTGTAGGCGACGAACTCGCCGTCCGGCGAAAAATCCGGGTCGCCAAGGCTCGCAATGCGCACCAGTTCGTCGACGCCGAATCGCGCCTCGCCTGCCATGGCGCCGCCGGCGAGCGCACAGCCGAGCAGCAGGCAGGGGATTCCGGGCTTCATTCGATTTTTCTCGCAACCGCCTGCGCGCGGAACTTGTCGCGCGCAGATTGCAGGTATTCGAGGGTATCGCGGCGCTCGGCCGCGTTGTTCCAGTCGTCGCGCGCTTCGGCCGCGCCGATCACGCGGTCCATCCAGGCGACGAAGTAGCCGGCATCCTCCGGGGCCGGCGGCGGCGCGGGCGAGTCGACATAGAGCGGGCTCGTCGTCGCATAGGGATACAGGTCGAGGACCTGCGGGTCCGGCGACTCGTTCCAGGCGCGCAGCACGACCCAGCCGCCGCGCTCGAGCTTGATCCTGCCGGTCGCGTCGTGCGATCTGCGGTCGCCGCGCAATGCGAAGCGCCGGATCACGCGGCCGTTGTGCACCAGCTCGAGATGGTCGACCGCGACCGGCGATCGCATCGAGACGCGAAACGGCAGCGGACCCGACAGCCGCTCGATCGTGGCGCCGGGCCGGCGCTCGTCGATCTCGAGGCCGAGCAGCGGGCCGTTGCTGACGAAGCTGCGGCCCGACTTGATCGCGTCCTGGAGTTGCGCCGGCGCGCTGCCTGCGGATGCGTCGAGGAACACGCGCACCAGCCCGGCCGGGCCGCGGAGCGACGCATAGTTCGCCATCGCATCCGTGCCCGCGCCGGCCGGGATGCGAAACCCCAGGTTCAGCAGCCGGTACCAGATGCCGGCGGTGATGCGGTGATCGGAGAATCCCATCACCTCGAGATAATCGACCTTGCCGTGCGCGACGTCGGCGGGAAGCATGTAGGAGAGCGACTTCTCCTCCGGCGGATCGATCGGGAAGTCGAAGGGATGGACGTAGCCGACCAGCGCACCCTGCGCGTGGGCGAGGTCCGCGACGATGCCGTTGTGCGGCCAGGCACTCGCGAGCGCGGTATGGCGATACGCGGCGTAGTCCGGCAGGAGCAGGTGATCCGTGAGGTGCAGGAGCGCCAGGTGGCCCCAGAAACTGGTGTGGTACTCCTGCGCGTGCAGCAGCATGCGCTCGCCGCCGGCCGCATCGGCCTCGTCGCTGAAGTGCGCGACGTCGGGTATCCGCTCCTCCTTGTTGACGATCAGGTTGTAGACGACGTCGAGATCCTCGGCCGCGGCCTGCGCGAGCATGCGCTCCGGGGTGTTGCGGTAATGTCCGCCGTAGTTCATGTGGACGTGCAGGTCGGCGCTGACGAAGCGCCCGAAGCCCGGCGGCAGGTCGTTGTCCGGCAGGCGGATCGAAAGTTCGGTAACCTCCGCAGCGAGATCCCTGTTGCCCTGCCAGTGCAGCCGGCGGAAACCGCTCTGGGCGCTGATCGTCGTCCTGCCTGCCGGCAACTCGACGCGGCAGGGCGAGGCGCAGTGGAAATAGTGCGGCTCGCTGGGGAACAGCCGGCGGTCATAAGCCTCGTCGGCGTGCATCCAGGCCGCGGCCGGCGCGTGCCAGCGGCGGTCGCTGCCGAGAATCGAGACCCGCGCCGCGATCGGCTTGCCGGCGGAATCCTGCACTGAAAGCTCGAGGGTCGCCGTAGGCTTCAGCCGCCGCCGCGATTTCGGGAAGACCTCGGTGCGCATGCCGCCGAAGAACTCCTGCACGAACAGTGCCGTGTTGCCGCGCTCGTTGCTGACATAGGCGACGCGGCTGCCGTCCGGAGACCAGCGGGCATTGCGCCGGTCGAACTCGCCGTAGCTGAGCGGCAGCGGCGGCGCGCCGTCGATCGTCGTCAGCCAGAGCTGGTGCCATTGCCGGCCGTGATAGCTGGAAAACAGCACGCGCCTGCCATCCCGCGCGACTTCTGGCCGCGCCGCCCAGGAAGTCTCCTGCTGGTGCCGGTTCGAACAGTCGGGAGCCTTGCCTGGATCGTCGACGGCCACCGAACAGATGAATCCCGTTCCCCAGGTAACCTCGGCATTGCCCACGTAGTACACGCGCCCGCCGTCCGGCGACCAGGACGGGTTGATCGCGTGATCGTGCGTGGAATAGTAGTAGCGGTCGATCCCGCTCTCGCGCGGGGCGACGAGGTAGCGCTCGTTCGCGAGCCCCGCAGGACCGATGTCGGCAATCTTCAGGTTGAAGTGGCCGCTGCCTGCCGTCGCGACCCAGGCGATGCGGTGGCCGTCGGGCGAGAGCCGCGGCTCGACATTGACCGCGCCGTTCGCAGTCAGTGCCCGGGTGTTGCCGCTCGCAAGGTCGAGCCGCCAGAGCTCGATCGCGCGCCCGTCGTAGCGGCTGAACACGACGCTCGCGCCGTCCGCCGAGACGTCCGGCTGGTAGTCATAGGCGGCATCGGCATGCGTCAGCTCGATCGCTTCGTCCGCGCCGATCCGCTGGCGCCACAGCGAGCCCGCCATGCTGTAGACGAGCTCGCTGCCGTCCGGCGTGAAGGAGAGGGCGGAGGGCCCGGTCGTGAGTTGCGGGATGTACAGCTCGCGCCAGTAATAAGTGTGCGGCAGCTCGACCTGGTCGAGCACGGGCTCGCGTGCCGCTCCGGCCGCCCCCGGTAGTATGCCGGCGGCGATCACGAGTGTTACCAGTGTGCCCCGGCGTGTCGCCAGGCAAAGCCCCCGGATCGGTCCGATCAAATCGTCGTCTCGTGTGCGGAATGGCGCGCCATGATACGCGGGGGAGCGGCGCCCTTGAGCCTGAGCTCACGGCCCGGCCGTCGGCGCGGATACGGGGCGAGCGCGCTCAACTGGAGCCAGCCGGGAAACTGCCGGCACAGGTTCGCCGGTCCCGACACGCGGATGCGCCGCGCCGCGATCTCGCCGCGCAGGTCGCGAATCCCGCGCCAGGCTTCGATGAACCTGCGCAGGTCCGACAGGATGCGCAGATCCACCTCGAAGCCCGGGTCCTTCAGGCACATCTCGACTTTGCCGGCGTCGATGACGAGCCAGAAGCGGCGGCAGTCCCTGGGCGCACCCGTGAACTCGAACTCCAGCACGGTTCTTCCCGCCGGCATGCGCCCAGCGTCGAGACGCCTGTGCATGCTCCACACCAGGAAGCCGGGATCGAGGTCGTCGTGCGTCATGTCCCGGCTCCAGCGCTGACCCCAGACCGCGATCTGCATGACGATCGGGTCGAGCTCGCGCCCTGCATCCGTCAAGGCGTACTGACGCCGCCTGCCCTTCCGGGCGGGCTCGCGTACTACGAGGCCGGCGCGCTCGAGCTGGCCGAGGCGCTGGGACAGGAGCGCGGGCGAGATGCGCGGCACGCCGCGATGAATCTGGTTGAACTGCGTGCAGCCGTCCAGCAGACGGCTGATGACCAGGAGCGTCCAGCGCTCGCACAACAATTCCGCCGCAAGCGCGAGCGGGCAGTACTGTCCATAGCCCCGCTTCATGCGCGCATTGTCGCAATGATGCGGGGCGGCGGCTACTACAGATTCCCTAGTAGTCCGGCGCGGCGCCGCACCCTAGAGTCGGAGGCGAATGGCACGGGAGGGCATTCGCATGGGCATTCTCCGGTTGTGCGCGAGGCTCGCGGTCATCGGCCTGTTGTGCGCTTCCGAGGCGGCCGCTCACGACGAAACGCCGCCGGATGTGGTGCTGGCCTGGAACCAGCGTGTACTCGCGATCGCCGAGGCCGAAGACGGCTTCCTGACGCTCAAGGGCGTGCGCGCCGCCGCGATGATGCACATTGCCATGCACGACGCGGTCAATTCCATCTCGCGCCGGTTCGCAGCCTATGCCTGGGATTCCGGCCAGTCCGACGCCGACCCGGTGGCGGCCGCGGCGCAGGCGGCCTTCGACGTCGCCGTGAACCAGTATCCGGACCAGGCTCCGAAGCTCCAGTCGGAACTGGATCGCTGGCTCGCGACGGTCGCCGACGACCCGTCCCGCACCACCGGAATCGCGCTCGGCAGCGCAGCGGCCGGCGCGATCCTCGAACTGCGCGAAGCGGACGGCTGGGACCGCGACGCCCAGTACCGCTGGCAGCCGATGGCACCGGGCGTCTACGCCGAGTTCAACGAGCACAGCGGCACGCCGGAGGGATTCGTCTTCGGCGCCGGCTGGGCGGAGGTGCAGCCGCTGCTGATGCGCCGGGCCGATCAGTTCCGCTCGCCGCCGCCGCCCGCCATCGACAGCCACGCATACGCAGTCGCCTTCGACGAAGTGAAGGCGGTCGGGCGCCACCAGAGCCGCAGGCGCACCGCGGACCAGACGCACCTGGCGCTGTGGTGGAAGGAGTTCGTCGAGAGCTCGCACAATCGCCTGGCGCGCGAGCTCGTGCCGGGCTCCTGCCTGGACCTGTGGGAGGCGGCACGGCTGTTCGCGCTGCTCAACATGAGCATCATGGATGCCTACATCGGCTCGTTCGACGCCAAGTTCTTCCACAACCACTGGCGTCCGTACACCGCCATCCGCTGGGCGGCGCACGACGGCAATCCGCGCACCGAGCCGGAGCCCCACTGGAACAACACGCACGGCCACACTTACGCGTTTCCGTCCTATCCGTCGGCGCACGGCACCGCCTGCGCGGCGGCGATGACCATCATGGGAAAGTCCCTGGGCGACCGGCGTGCCTTCACGATGACGATCCCGCTCGTCGACCAGGCCGGGCCGGGATCGCCCAAGATAGCGCCGGATCCTCCGACCCGTTCCTTCGACAGCTTCCAGGCAGCCGCGATGGAGTGTGCGCTGTCGCGGGTCTATCTCGGCATCCACTTCCGCTACGACTCGATCGAGGGCAACAGGCTCGGGAGCCGGATCGGAAATTTCGGCTGGAAGAACCACCTCGTTCCGGTCCGGCGGCGCTAGGACAGCTCGCGCTGGAGTGCGCTACGCAGCGGCGCGAGCTCGTCCGCGAACTCGCGCCAGACACCGATGCTCCGAGTGTGGATCGGCTGGCGCACCTGCGCCGCGCTGAACGTCCGCACCGCGCCGCCGCCGTGATGAAATTCCAGCAGGCGATCGCTCCATTCGAGTCCGCAATGCCCGAATACGCGCCGCCCTTCGACCGCAGGGAATTCGACCAGTCGCTCGTAATGGACGGTGATGAACTCGTTTCCGAACAGCTCCTGCCATCGATCCATCAGCCGCCGATATCGGGCATAGACGTAAGCCAGCAGGTCGACGTCGCAGGTATGCGGCGAGCGATCGTCGAACTGGCACTGGAGAATCGAAAAGCAGCTGTCCATCGGGTCGCGGGCGACATGCACGATCCTGCCGTTCGGGAACAGGACGCGCAGCAGGCCGAGCAGGTGAAAATTGCCCGGCGTCTTGTCGGTCACGACCGGCGATCCCCGGCCGACCAGGGCGAGCCGCTGTGCGTATGCCCGCGCGATCGAAGTCATGTCCGGCGCGGGGATCGACTCGAATCCATCCGGAAATGCCCGTCCGGTGCGGCGCTCGACCGCGCGTCGCAGCGACCGGCGCAGGTAATCCAGCTCGCCGCCGGCCCGAACGTCCGGATGTGCGGCGAATAGCCGTTCGAGCAAGGTCGTGCCCGAGCGCGGCATGCCCAGGATGAAGAGCGGCCTGGGCTCCACAGGATCGGCACGCGCTGCGGCAGCGAATGCTTCGCTGGTGAACGCCGATTCGAGGCGATCGAAAATCGCCTCGTACTCGGCCCGGCCATGCGCCGACAGGGACCTCTGCAGCGCATTGGCTGCGAACAGGTGCCGGATGAACTGTTTGCGACGGCCGGCGCGCCTGCATATCCGGGCCAGCGCGTATTCAAGACCCGCCGATTCCGTCGGCTTCAGCGACGGGGAGCGGATCAATGTCCTCATGCGCTCCGCAATCTCCGCGTCGGGGTCCATCTCTTCCGCCTGGCAGAGTCCGCGAAGCGCCGCGACGCTATCCGATGCGATTTCGAGTGCACGGCGAAACGCTTCGGCGGCGGGCACGCGCTCGTCCAGCGACAGCCGGAGCTCGCCGAGCGTGATCCACAGGGCCGGATCGGCAGCCTGAAGCGCGATTGCGCGCTGCACGGCTTCGAGAGCCTCCGGCTGACGGCCCAGTTCGCGCAAGGCGAGGGCGAGGTCCAGCCACAACGCGGCCTTGTCCGGATACCGGTCGAGAACGCCCCGGACAATCTGCTGCGCTAGCGCGGGCTCGCCAGAGGCCAGCGCCAGGCGTGCGATCAGCGTCAGTGCCGCCGGATCCTGCGGAGAGCGGTCCAGGATCCGTTGCGCGCAATCGGCGGCTTCGGCATGGTGGCCTGCCGCGAATGCCCGCCAGGCCCCGGCGATGTCAGTGGCGGGCCGCGCCGCCCGCCACTGATCCATGCCCATGCAATCTCCTAGAACGAGAAGTTCAGGCCGACGTACCAGGTCCGGCCGATCGGGTTGTAGACGCTCGCATCCGTGTCCGTCCCGGTCACGTTGCCGGGCACGCCGCTCAGGATGACCGGCGCATCCTCGTCGAACACGTTGTTGGCGCCGATGTACAGCCGCGTCCCCCCGAGCATCGACTCCTGCTGCCCGCCGTTGCCGAAGTCAAAGGCGAGTTGCAGGTCGTGCACGTTGTAGGCACCGACGTCGAAGCTGAACAACGGATCGCTGCTCAGCGGCTTCGAGTCGCCGATGTAGTTCCACTCCCAGGTGAAGTCCCAGGGGCCGACTGAATAGAGAAGCGCCGTCTGTCCCTTGTTCCTCGCGAAGCCGGTGTCGCCGACCTGCTCGTTCTCGGCTCCGAACTTCGTCTCCGTGAAGTCGAGCAGATAGGTGTAGTTCAGCCGCAGGCCGGCCTGTCCCGGAATCCCGGCGAACCAGTCCGACATCTCCCAGTTCCAGAGCACCGACAGGTCGACGCCCTCGGTTTCCAGCTTTCCCTCGTTGAAGAAGATCGTGTTGACCTCCGTCAGCTCGCCCTGCTGGAACGCCGCCCCGTCCGCGTCACGGGTCAGGAACCCGCAGAACTCGTTCGGGAAACTCGCCGGAGCCACGTTGAAGCAGTTGTTGATGGTTATCTGGCGATCAAGGGTGTCGATCAGCTCGTCGATCTCGATCGCGAAGTAATCGATCGACACCGTCAGGTCACCGGCTTCGCCTACATTGCGGTTGAACACCGTGCCGAACGACCAGCTATCCGATTCCTCGACGTCGAGGGCCTCGTTGCCCTGGCCGGTGAAGCCACCGGTCCCCTGGATTTCCGGCTGGGTTAGTGCGAATACGCCCTGGTCCGCGATGCGGGCCGCGATGGCCGGAATCGCGCGGCAATTCTCGGCAATATTGCCGGTCGTTGCGGCGGTCACGCCATTGCAGGGGTCGGCCACCGGGGCGAAGTTCTCGCCACCTGGCGCGAACAACTCGCCGATGTTCGGCGCGCGCACCGCATGGGCGAATTGCAGGCGGAATCGCAGCGACTCGACCGGCGCCCAGGAAAGGCGGCCGGCATAGGCGTTCGTCGTGTCCACCGTCGAGTAGTCGGAGAAGCGGTAAGCCCCGCCGAGCGAGAGCTCGTCCACGCCCGTCACGCCGCTCAGCAGCGGCACCTCGATTTCGGCGAAGGCCTCCTTGACGTGGTAGTCGCCGAAGGTCGGCGCCTCGGCGTTGCCGGCGTTCAGGCCCGCCTGCGTCAGGACGTCCGGCACGTCCTCGGCCCTTTCCTGCCGGTACTCGGCGCCCAGCGCGAAACTGACCGGACCCGCCGGCAGTTCGAACATCGGACCGCCGATCTCGACGCCGGCGACCTGCTGTTCGGTGAACTGCTGGCGCGAAGTCGGCGCCCGCACGTAGTCCGCCGCCTCCGGCGAGATGGATCCGAGCCCGAACAGGTTGATCGGCACGCAGCCCTCGGCCCGCGCGGCTTCGCTCGCGCAGATCGGATCCAGCGTGGCCGGGTTCCCGTCTCCGTCGATGACGTCCAGCGCCTCGCGCATGCTGAGCACGTTGATCTGGCCGCCGCCTTGCTGGCTGTCGTCCATTCGGCCGAAGGCGTAATAGGACTGCCAGTTGTACTTCTCCGCCACGTCACCCTCCAGGCCGACGAGGAAACGGTAGGTGTTGCGCTTGGCCGATGCGCCACGATTGCCGATCTCCGTGGTTCGGCGGAAGTACTGGATTTCCGTGTCTCCCGCCGCGAGAACGGCATCCCGTATGGCCTGCGGCACGAACGGGTTGTCCACGGGGATCCCGCCGATATTGAGGTCGTCGTTCGAGTGCGGGAAGGGCTCGAGCTCGCTGTCGGTCCGGGTCTGCGCGAACGTCGTCTCGACGAAGGCATTCACCTTGTCGCCCATCTCGTAGTCGAAGGTGCTAGCGACCAGGTAGCGCTCGGTCGGCACCGTATAGCGCCGGAATTGCTGACGATTGAAGCCGAACTCCGCCAGGTCCCAGGGGACCACGGTGCCGGTCGGGCCGCTGCCCTGGGAAACGGTGAACGATTCGCCGGTGGACGGCACGAAGAACCGGCCATGTTCCGAGAAACTGGAGAAGAAGCCCTCAACCGGAGTCTTGCAATCCGCCGGATCCCCGGTGAACAGGCACTCGGCGATGTCGTCGACCCGCGTATTGGCCCGCTGGCGGGCGAGCGTGCCTTTCTGCTCGGTGTAGGCGGCGGTAATGACCGCATTGCCGCGGCCGTCGGCGAAATCCCCACCCGCGGTGAAGTTGATCCGATTCTCGATCTCTCCGCCGGCGTCCGCTTCGCCGTACTGGTAGCCGAATCTGACGCCCTCGAAGTCGTCCCTGAGGATCACGTTGATCACGCCAGCCAGTGCGTCCGAACCGTAGATGGCCGACGCACCTCCGGTGATGATCTCGACCCGCTCGATGAGCTCGGTCGGTATCGTGTTGAAGTCCACGGCCGCAGACCCGGCCAGCCCCGAGACATACCGTCGTCCGTTGACCAGGACCAGCGTGCGGTCCTCTTCGAGGTTGCGCAGTTGCAGCGTGTTGATGCCGCTGCTGGTGGTCAGGAAATTCGAGTTGGCCGAGGTGAGCGCGGAGACGCCGAAACTCGGCACGGCGCGGAGGATGTCGGCGACATTGATCAGGCCCGACTGGTTGATCACCTCGGCATCGATCGTCGTGACCGCCGTCGGGGCGGTCAGGTTGGCGCGCGGGATGCGGGAGCCCGTGACGATGACCTCTCCGAGCTGTTCCTGCTGGTCCTGCGCCACGGCGGGCGCGGCCTGGAAGGCGGCACCGATCGCCGCAGCCGAGTACAGTGCCGTTCGAACGGCATGTGCGATATTGCGATTGGCCATCTCACTTCTCCTTGAGTGCTTGCTTGAGGTCCCTTTCGTGCCGCCCGAGCATTGCCGTTGTTGGATCCCAACAACAGCCCGACCAGCAAGAACACCCTGAGCCGATCAACTACCGACCGGGGTATTGAGGCGCAGGTAGTCCCGTAAGTTCCGCTCGAGGCAACGAGAAGACAAAAAAACAACAGTTTGCGGCCGCTGGCTTTGCGAGCGGCATGAATACAATGGTGCTCGCGGGAATCAAGTGAGGCACAGGCATGGAAGCCGCCCAGACAAGCCGGGATCAAGAGCTCGAACGAGCCCGCGGCTCGTATCGGCAGCGTTCCTGGATCGATGCGCACCGGGCATTCCTGCGCGCGGACCAGGAAACTCCGCTGGGCGCCGGGGATCTCGAGCTGCTCGCGATGGCGGCCTACCTGATCGGCCGGGATGACGAATACCTCAATTTCCTCGAACGCTCCCACCACGCTCACCTGGACGCTGGCCAGGTCTTGCGCGCCGTCCGCTGCGCTTTCTGGCTCGGCTTTCGACTCCTCATGCGCTGCGAGACAGGCCGCGCGACCGGCTGGCTTTCGCGTGCCGGACGGCTGCTCGAGGACGAGTCACGTGAGTGCGCCGAGCGCGGGTATCTGCTGCTGCCGGTGGTCGAGTCCCGCCTGGACGCGGGTGACCACGACTCTGCGTATGCGGCGGCATCCGAGGCCGCCGCCATCGGCGAGCGCTGCGGCGATGCGGACCTGGTCGCCTGTGCCCGCCATCAGCAGGGCCGGACCCGGCTGCAACAAGGGCAGATCGGGTCCGGGCTCGCACTCCTGGACGAGACCATGATCGCGGTGACTTCCGGAAAGCTGTCCCCCCTCGTGACCGGCCTGATGTACTGCAGCGTGATCAGCGCCTGTCAGCAGGTGTACGCGATAGACCGCTCGCGCGAGTGGACTGCCGCCCTTGCGCAATGGTGCGAAGGCCAGCCGGACATGGTTGCCTTCGTAGGTACCTGCCAGGTGCATCGGGCGGAGATCATGCAGTTTCAGGGCGCATGGCCGGACGCGATCGACGAGGCGCGACGCGCCTGCGCGCGATCGCAAGGCATCAACCAGCACGCGGCCGCCGCCGGGTTCTATCAGCAGGCGGAGATCCATCGCCTGAAGGGTGAATTTGCCGCAGCGGAGGATGCGTATCGAAGCGCGAGTCACTCGGGACTGGATCCGCAACCAGGTCTTGCCCTGTTGCGGCTCGCGCAGCGGCGCACCGAAGCGGCCACCGCCGCTGTTTGCCGCGCGGCGGACGCTACGACGGACCGGCTGAAGCGCATGAGCTTGTTACCCGCGTATGTCGAAATCATGCTTGCCGTGGCCGATGTACCGGCCGCACGCATCGCCTGCCAGGAACTGGAGCAGATCGCCGGAAGCTTCGAATCGGAGGTGCCGGCTGCGATTGCCGCGCAGACGCGCGGAGCCGTGGAGTTGGCCAATGGCGACTCCCGGGCGGCGCTCGGCTCGCTGCGCCGCGCCCTCGACGTGTGGCACCGGATCGACGCGCCTTACGCCGCTGCGCGCGTGCGCCTGCTCATCGGGCTCGCCTGCCGCGCGCTTGGGGACGAGGACGGCGCCGGCCTGGAATTCGACGCGGCCAGGTCGGTGTTCCAGCGGCTCGGCGCCGCACCGGATCTCGCCCGGATCGAATCGCTGCCGGACGCTGCCCAATCCGTTCGCGCTCATGGGCTCACGCCGCGCGAGCTGCAGGTCCTGCGCCTGGTCGCCGGAGGGGATACCAACAAGGCCATCGCCGGCAGGCTATCTCTGAGCGAGAAGACCATCGATCGCCACGTCAGCAATATTTTCGCCAAGCTGCACGTTCCATCCCGTGCCGCTGCGACGGCCTTCGCCTACCAGCGTAAGCTGATCTGACCCTTCCGGCCCGTCGCGAGCCTGTGGGTGACATTACCCACACGATCGCGCGTCGCATATTGGGTTCTTCTCCCGAAGCGCGGCCCGCATCGGCCCTCGTAGCATCGATCGCGAATCGACATCGTGGATGCGAATGCGGAGAAGGCGATGGCCGAAGCGCGGAGAACCGTTCAAGACGAGGCGCTGCCCAGGGCCGGCGCGCCGCTTCCGGGTGAGGAGGCTCGCCGACGGCTTCTGGCGGAATTACCCGTAACGGAGCGACGGCTGCTCCTGGCCGGCATCTCGACTGCCGTGCAGGAAGGCGGAGAGGGACCGCCGATCGTGCTGCTGCACGGTCCGATGGGGAACGCCACCCACTGGATGAGCATCATCCCCAGCCTGGTGGCCACCCACCGGGTGATCGTCCCCGACCTGCCGGGTCACGGTGCGTCGGAGGTGACCGACGCGCGTCCGATCGACGCCAGCCGCGTCATGGAATGGCTTGGCGGGCTGATCGCCCAGACCTGCGAGACGCCACCCGTCCTGGTTGGCCAGACGCTCGGCGGTGCCATTGCGGCTCGCTTCGCCAGCGAGCAGGGCCACCGGCAGAGCGCGCTCGTGCTCGTGGACACTTTCGGGCTCCGTCCATTCCAGCCGACGCCGGAATTCGGACTCGCGCTGTCGAACTTCCTGGCTCAGCCGACCGAACGCACGTACACGCATCTCTGGCAACACTGCGCATTCGACCTCAAGGCGCTTCGCCGACGCATCGGCAATCGCTGGCAGCCGTTCGAAGCCTATAACCTCGACCGTGCGCGCAATGCGGACGTCCAGGAAGCGGTTGCCGCGCTCATGGATCAATTCGGAGCGACGGCGATTTCGACCGCCGGCCTCGCGCGCATCACGGTTTCGACGACACTGATCTGGGGTCGTCACGACCTCGCGACGCCGCTCTGGGTCGCCGAGCAGGCCAGCGCACGCTTCGGATGGCCCCTGCACGTGATCGAGAACTGCAACGACGATGCTCCCGTCGAGCAACCCGAAGCGCTGCTCCGTGCGCTGCGGGTTGCCCTCGACGGCGCCTGAGTGCCGATGACCAGGCCATTCGATGTGATCGTTGTGGGCGCCCGCTGCGCCGGTTCGCCGACGGCGATGCTGCTGGCCCGGAAGGGATACCGGGTGCTCGTGGTCGACCGCGCCAACTTTCCGAGCGATACGGTGTCCACCCACATCCTGCACCCGCTCGGCGCGGCTGCGTTGTCCAGGTGGGGACTCCTCGATCGGCTGACGGCGACCGGATGTCCGCCGATCCACATCTACGCCTTCGATTTTGGACCATTCGCGCTTGCCGGCGGGCCCGGCACGAGCGACGCCCCTGTCGCGTACTGCCCGCGGCGCACGGTACTCGACAAGCTGCTGGTCGATGCCGCAGCGCAAGCCGGCGCCGAGATGCGCGAGGCCTGCGCGGTCCAGGAAGTCCTGGTCGAGGACGGGCGCGTGGTCGGTCTCAAGCTGCGCTCCAGGCGCGGCGGCACCGACATCGAGCGCGCGCAGCTCGTCGTCGGCGCCGATGGCTGGCGCTCGATCGTGGCCGAAGCAGTTCAGCCCGAGCGCTATGACGAGAAACCTCCCTTGCTCGCCGGGTACTACAGCTACTGGAGCGGCCTGCCGATGAGCGGGAGATTCGAAACCTACATCCGCGAAAGTCGCGGCTTCGGAGTCGCACCGACGCATGACGAGCTGACGATGGTCATCGTCGGATGGCCCTACGCGGAGTTCGCGGCAAACAAGAAGGACATCGAGGGAAACTACCTGAAGGCGATCGAGCTGGCTCCGGTCTTCGCCGACCGCCTGCGCGCTGCGAGGCGGGAAACGCGGTTCGCCGGCGCAGCCGTGCCGAACTATTTCCGCAAGCCTTACGGACCCGGTTGGGCGCTGGTGGGCGATGCGGGCTACAACCGGGACTTCATCACCGGGCAGGGAATCATGGACGCCTTCCATGACGCCGAACTCTGTTCGACCGCGATCGACAGGGGGCTTTCCGGAACGCGGCCGTTCGATGCCGCGATGAGCGAGTACCACCGCATGCGCGATGCGCGGGTGAAGGCCATGTACGAGTTCACCTGTCAGCTGGCGACACTGGAACCCCCGCCGCCGGAAATGCAGCGGCTCTTCGCCGCAATTCACGGCAACCCGGAGGCCATGGATGGGTTCGCGCGGATGAACGCCGGCACGATTTCGCCCGCGGAATTCTTTGCGCCGCCGAACGTCGAGTCGATGACAGCCGCCGCATAGGACGGTGAATGAAGCTCTATTGCCGGCCCGGTACCAGCTCCCTGTTTCCGCACATCGTGCTCGTCGAATCGGGGCTCGCCTTCGATGCCGTCAAGGTCGACGATCGCACCAGAGCCCTGCCCGACGGTGGCGACTACCTGTCCGTGAATCCCCTGGGCTACGTTCCAGCCCTGCAGCTCGAGGACGGGAGCGTGCTCACGGAGGCTGCCTCGATTGCGCAATACGTGGCTGACCGGGCGCCCGCAAGGAAACTCGTACCGCCGAACGGCACGGTCGCCCGGGCGAAGCTGCGGTCGTGGTTGAACTTCATTTCCTCGGAGTTGCACCTGGGCTGCTTCTGTCCGCTGTTCGACCGGGAGATGCCGCTGGCCGCGAAAACGATCTTTCGTCGACGCCTCGACAGCCGGCTCGCCCACGT
Source organism: Steroidobacteraceae bacterium (assembly GCA_050738495.1). Lineage (GTDB taxonomy): Bacteria > Pseudomonadota > Gammaproteobacteria > Steroidobacterales > Steroidobacteraceae > SCUD01. The sequence goes on from JBOHZL010000007.1 coordinate 30,045, forward strand.
CGAACGGCATCTCCTTCGGAATGGGTACTTGCTGGGCGACGACTACTCAATCGCGGATGTGTATCTGTTCGTCGTATCGAACTGGGCCCGGTCGGTGGAGCTCGACCTGTCACCGTATCCCGGCATCCTGGCTCTTCGGAAACAAGTTGGCATGCGTCCTGCGGTCCAGGAAACGATGAGGAGGGAAACCGCAGATCATGAGGCCGCGAGCGCCTTGTCGAGGCCTTGCCTCAGGTAGACCATCGCTTCGTCCACCTCGGCTTCCGTGACGCAAAGCGGCGGCATGAAGCGCAGCGTCGAGACGCCGCAGGACAGCAGCAGGAGCCCGTTCTGGTAGGCGCGGTGCAGCAGGCGGTCGACCATCGCACGCGCGGGCATCACCACCGCTCGCAGCTTGCAGTGCGGGGCGAACACGCCGTGGTGGCGCGCCAGCCGGGAAGTCCTCGACCGGGTCGTAGTCAGGCCGAGCCGCGGCACACGGCCTCGATGACATTCCCGTCGGGATCGCTGACGAATGCGGCGTAATGGTTCTCGGCATATTGGGACCGAAGCCCAGGTGCGCCGTACGATGTTCCACCGGCCTCGAGCGCGGCCTGATGAAACGCGTCGACTGCAGCGTGGGAACCGGCGGCAAACGCGATGTGCAGGCGGCCTTCGACCGCCGGCCCGCCGCCGGTCCAGAGTTGTGGGCCGTCATCGCTTCCGAAGCCGACGCCCTTGCGTCCATCCTCACGGTCTATTTCCATGAACGACTCGATGCCGAGCGGGGAGAGAACAGCCGTGTAAAAAGCCCGGCTCTTGTCGAAGTCGGTCACAGCGAAATCGATATGATCGAACATGCGTCAACCACTCGGATACGCCAGGTTGCACTCCGCAAAATAGTAAACGGATGGTCAGGCAGATACTTCACACTCTGTTTCATTCAGAGGATGCTCTGCGAGTCTCGATCTCGTCCAGCAATTCATTCAAGTGATCAACGATCTCATTCCTGGCCCTCGGGTAGTCCTCGCTCAGTGCGGATACATCGTCCCAGTCCAGCCTCGACGCGTTCGGACTTTCGGGCACGTAATTCCCGAACGAGACCACATACTCAGCGTCAGCGAGGTCTTCCATACCGAGAGCTTGAGGCCGATAGCTTTTCACATCAAACCCGTCCACACCTAGAGCGTCCACAAGCCGTCCCGGAACACTATCGGCGGGCGTAATCCCACGGGCGACAACGCGAACGGGTATACCTCTTTGTTCGGCCATCCGCTCGAAGTGTCGACTGGATACCAGGCTCTTCGCGTAGCCGTGCTGGCAGACGAAAACAACATCTGTCGGCGCTTCCGCTGGGGAAGCGACGCTGGCCTGGACATCGAGTTCTTTGGCGACAGGCTTGTGAACGATGCCGCGATCGTCCGCTTCACAGCCGACGATTGCCATGTGCAGGAAAAGCAAGGCAGAGATTCGAGCAGTCACCTATCCAAGACCTGTGGGCTTCCTTCGGAGCGCCTTGATTTACAGCGACCATGATCAATCCGCAATCTGCACCCGAAACAGCGGGCTGTTGACGGCATCCCACAGCAGGTGAAAGTTGGCTCTGGCGCTGCCCGCTTGCTGCTCGGCGAATACGAGCAATTCATAAGGCGCGGCGCGGTCGAAGAACTGCCCGTTGAAAATGCTGACCGGCAATCCGCCGCGTGTTACGCACATTCGTCATCGGATTCGCCTCAGGCAACAGCATGTCGCCGGCCATGCCCATTGCGATCGATCCAAAGTCCTTCTCGCCTGGCCGACATGCCCCTATGCCATCTCATACAGAGTGGCGTACAGCTCGCGCCCTGAAGCATACGCTGGCTGACCCGCAGCGCGGTCGGCGTCAGGCTTCCAGCGGCGATGGCATGTGTGATCTCGAAAGCCTCGCCGGAGTCGATGCGTTGCCGCCACAGCGAGCTGTCCGTGCTGTAAGTCAGCTCGTCGCCCGCCGGCATGAAGGCGAAGGACGATGGGCCGGTCGGTTGCGGGACGTAGAGCTCGCGCCAGTAATAGTAATAGTTGTGCGGGAGCCTGGCTTGTAAAAGAATCAGGGTCTTCCGGTAATCGAGTGGGTACATTCGGTGCCCAAACAAGGTTATGAGGCTTGATTTCATGAGGTTTGCGCTGCTTCGTCGGGACTTCGGATTGGGCATCATGAACGGATGGTCAAGTCAGTCAGACGACGGCGCCTGTGGGACGCATACGCGTTCCCAGGATTCCGCCCTGAGCCCACGGTCGGTGGCGTGTTCGGTGATCCGCAGACGCGGATCGTCGTATTACGACGGCGGTCAAAAAAACGACCTGCGGCCACTGCGGTCGGGTGCGGAGCGGCTGGTACGACCGGCGCCAGCGGCGGGTTCGGGACCTGTCGAGCGGCCCGTTCCGGATCTTCCTGCAACTCGATATTCGGCGCATCCATTGCCGCCGCTGCGGCACCGTGAAGCGCGAAGGCCTCGACTGGCTCGCGGACAACCCGCTCTATACCCGACGTTTTGCGACCTACGTCGGCCGGCGCTGCCGGGCGGAGACGATCCAGGACCTGGCAACGGAGCTCGCGCTCGACTGGGACACCGTCAAGGAACTCGATTGCCAGTACCTGCGAGCCCAGCTCGCCCGAGCCGGCGTGCCGGGACCGAAGGTGATCGGCATCGACGAGATCTCGATCCGCAAGGGGCATACCTACCGGATCGTGGTCAGCGACCTCGAACGGCACCGGCCGATCTGGTTTGGCGGAGAGGATCGCTCCGAGGCCAGCATGGACGAGTTCTACCGGTTTATCGGGGAAAAGAAGACTCGGAAGATCCGCTTGGCCGTCATGGATATGTGGAAGCCATTCCGCAACTCGACGATCCGGCATGCACCGCAGGCCGCCATCCTGTTCGACAAGTTCCCCGTCATGCGGCAGCTCGGCGAGGCGCTCGACAAGGTCCGCAAGCACGAGTACGCCCGCCTCGACGGCAAGTCGCGGATGTTTATCAAGGGTCAGAAGTACGCGCTCCTGTCGCATCCGCAGAACCTCGAAGGCTCCGCCCGCAAGAACCTCAAACTGCTGCTCGCCGCCAACAAACGACTCAACACCGCCTACGTGCTGAAAGAGTCCTTCAGCCAGCTGTGGGATTACACGAGCGAGGCCTGGGCACGAAAGTTCTTCGACAACTGGCGCGCCCAGCTCAAGTGGCGGCGCCTTGCGCCCTACCAGCGCTTCGCCGACATGATCGAGCGTCATTGGGATGGACTCGCCGCCTATTGCCGACCCGAGAACAAGGTATCGCTCGGTTTCGTCGAGGGCTTGAACAACAAAATCCGCGTCCTGCAGCGCCGTGCATACGGCCTGCGCGACCCCCAGTACCTGCGCCTCAAGGTCCTCACCTGCATGTTGCCCCAGCATTGATCCAACAACAGGCGGATTTCACCCACTCGTTTTCCTGATGACCCAAGAATCAATCGGCCAGCGCCGCTTTTGGCAGCAGGACCGCGGCGGTGAACGAGAGCGCTGCGAGCAGCATCAGGCGATGCGCCGCGCGCCGTCTGGCCGGAGTCCGTCGAGTCAATTTATGGTCCCGTCAGCGAATTGGCGCCCTTGATAAGCGTTCGCGCGCGGGAATATATCGACCGTCATCGGCCTCATTCACTCTTGAGCGGGGACGGCGATCGGCGCTGCGACAATTCAGCCTGGTTGCGAGCTGCGGTCTCTATGGTTTTCGCGTGCTCGACGCGTCCCTTGATGATGTATCCTCAATTCGGATATTGGCACATGTCTCCGGGCAGACCCCGGAACAGCGGGGCCGCGTCCGTGCCCTTGGGAAACGTCTCGTAAGAAACGATCATGCCGCCCCATTTGACCGCTCGGCTGCGGAATCCTTCGCCGAAATCCTCGACGAGCGGCAAGTCCTTCGTCGGTTGATGCATCGTTCGCTGCCTTCTCGTAAGCCGCCTTTGCCGTTCCGCTATCAGGCCGCACGCGTTTGCGCGCGCTGCGACTTGACCTGGGCGAACGGGCTCGGGCGGAGCCAGCGCGGCAATGATCTCCTCGCCCAGCTCGCTCCGTGGACTTTCAGGATCTCCTGCGCGAGCGCGCGAGCGAGCGGGACATCGCCGCGGTAGATGCGGATCATGTCGGGCAGGGTCGTCGTCAGGTAAAGGTCCACTTCGAAGCCGGGATCCTCGAGACACAGTTCCACCCGGACATTCTCGTTGATGAACCACCAGTGCTGACGGTCGCCGGGCTGGTCGGAAAACGTCAGCTTGACCACGCAACGCCGACCTTCGAACGCCGCCGGCTTCACGCTGATCTCGAGCGCCCATAGCAGAAGGGCCAGGTCGACCTCATGCCGCTGCAGGTCGCGCCGTGACCAGCGCTGTCCCCAGACTCCGAGGGCGTGAATCAGAGGCGTGAATTCCTCGCCCGCGCGGGTGAGATGATAGGTCCAGCTTCGCCCGCTCCCCGAGCGGCGCCGCTCGACGACGCCCTCCTGTTCCAGCTCTTTCAGGCGCCGGGAAAGGAGCGTGGGCGACGCTAGCGGCACGCCTCGCCTCAGTTGTGCGAACCGCGTGGCGCCCGCCGCGAGATCCCGAAGAACGAGCGCGGTCCAGCGCTCGCAAAATATTTCTGCCGCCTTGGCGACCGGGCAGAACTGGCCGTAGCTCCTCATGAGTGCCTCCTTGCTGCGAGCCTATGCCTGCACGCTCGTCGATTAAAAGTACATTTCGTGGACTATTTGCCGAGCGCGCCCTGGACGAATATCCGACCTGATCCTCACTGGTCACGGACAGGAGAATGACCATGTTTCATCGGAATGGATACCTCGCCTGGGTACTGATCCTGCTCGCATCGGTTCCCCTCGCAAGCCGTGCTGATGTCGTTCTCGAGTGGAACGAGATCATGCTGGCGACGCTGATCGGTCAGTCGCCGGTTAACGAGGCCCGCCTCGCCGCCATCACTCAGCTCGCTGTGTTCGAGGCGGTCAATTCGATCAATGGCGAGTATCGACCGTATCTCGGGACCATCAAGGCGCCGCGGGGCGCGTCCGCGGACGCCGCAGCCGTGGCGGCGGCGCACGCGACGCTCGTTCACTATGTGCCCGCGCGCACCGAGGAATTGGACCGCGCGCGGGCCAGGTCGCTGCGCCGGATCCTCGACGGGCCGGCCAAGCAGGACGGCATCGCGGTCGGCAGGGCCGCAGCGAGGGCGCTAGTCAAGCTTCGCGAGAAGGACGGTTCTGAGCCGAACGAGTTCTATCTGCCGACGTCCTCGAGACCGGGCGAGTGGCAGTTGACGGCGGGCTGCCCAGCGTTGGGCGGTGTCTTTCTTCAATGGCAGGACGTCCTGCCCTTCGGCATCAAGAGAAGCGGTCAGTTTCGCGTCGCGCCGCCGCCCGGGCTGGGGAGCGACAAGTACGCGGCCGCCTACAACGAAGTCAGAAAGGTCGGCGGCGTGCACAGCTCCGAGCGGCCGCAGGACCGCGCGGACGTTGCGCGCTTCTATGCGGCGGTGCTCACCATCGCGACATGGAATCCGGTAGCCAGCCAGGTGGCGGCAGCCCAGGGTCGCTCCCTGTCGGAAAATGCCCGCGCACTGGCACTTCTCAACATGGCCCTGAGCGACGGGCTCGTCGCCGTGTTCAAGGTGAAGTACCGCGATCCCTTCTGGCGCCCGGAAACCGCGATCCCGGCCGGGGGCAGCGATCGTAACCCCAAGACACCCGCGGATCCGGACTTCGCTCCGTTCGTGCCAACGCCCTGCCATCCAAGTTATCCGTCGGCGCACGCAAGCGCGGGATACGCCGCGCAAGAGATTCTGGAGAGGATCTACGGCGGCAAGAATCACCTGATCAATCTGTCGAACCCCCTGGTGCCGGGCATAGCGCTGCAATATCGCCGCTTCGACGAGATCACCGCGGACATCGACGATGCGCGGGTGTTCGGTGGAATTCACTTCCGGTTCGACCAGGAAGCCGGTGCGAGTCAGGGGTGCCGGGTCGGACGGTACATCTACCGGCATCACCTGCGACCCGCCTATGACCGCGCCCATGACGACGACCGGGGCAAGGACTGCCCGCGATGACAGGCCTCGCGCCGGTCAGGAGTCGCTGGACAGGGCCTCGTGGAGACTCTGCCGCAGGTAGATGATCGCCTCGTCGACTTCCGCCTCGGTCACGCACAAGGGCGGCATGAAGCGCAGCGTCGACACGCCGCAGGACAGCAGCAGGAGCCCGTTCTGGTAGGCGCGGTGCAGCAGGCGGTCGACCAACGCGCGCGCCGGGCTGCCATCCTTCTCGATCAGTTCCAGGCCGATCATCAGCCCGCGACCGCGCAGGTCGCCGATGCAGGCGTAGTCGACGCGAAGCTCGCCGAGCCGCGTCATGAAATGCGCGCCGACCCGGGCCGCATTGGCCGCGTACTGCTCGCGCACCAGGTCGATGGTCGCGTTGGCTGCGGCGCAGCAGACCGGATTGCCGCCGAAGGTGTTGCCGTGCGCGCCTTTCTTCCACTGTTTCATGAGGCTCTGCTTCGCGACCACGGCGCCGATCGGCATCCCGGAGCCCAGGCCTTTCGCGAGCGTCATGATGTCGGGCGTCACGCCGCTGTGCTGGCTGGCGAAGAGCCGCCCCGTGCGGCCGATGCCGGACTGCACCTCGTCGAACACCAGCAGGATCCCGTGCTGGTCGCAGATCTCGCGGAGCCCCGCGAGAAAGCCGTCCGGCGGCACGAGATAGCCGCCCTCGCCCTGGAGCGGCTCGACCACGATCGCCGCGACCTCGGTCGGCGGGACGTTACGCTCGAACAGCATGCGGATGTAGTCGAGCACGGCGCGGCCCTGGTTGTCGCCGACGAACAGCGGGCGATAGACATTGGGATAGGGCACGTGAGTCACGCCCGGCATCGTCGGCGCGAAGCCGGTCTGTTGCGTGACCTTGCTCGAGGTGAGCGAGAGCGAGCCCATGGTGCGTCCGTGGAAGCCGCCGAGGAAGGCGATGATCCGCTGCCGGCCGGTCACGTAGCGCGCAAGCTTCAGCGCGCCCTCGACCGACTCGGTGCCGGACTGGCAGAAGAAGCACATGCCGGGCTCGCCGAGCGGCACGATCGCGGACAGGCGCTCCGCGAGCGCCGTCATCTCCTCGTGCCAGTAATCGCTCGAGATATGCAGGAACTTGCCTGCGGCCTCGCGCACCGCGGCGACGACTTTCGGGTGGGCGTGGCCGGTCGCGCAGACCGCGATGCCGGCGGCGAAGTCGAGGAAGCGGTTGCCATCCACGTCCCAGGCCTCGGTGCCGCTGCCGTGCGAGATCACGAACGGGTAATCGCGCGGATAAGAGGGCGAGGAGACCCTGGCGTCGCGCTCGATCATCGCCCGCGCCCTGGGCCCGGGCAGCTCGGTCTTCAAGTGGGGATTCTTCGCCGGGGTTCCGGCGCGTTCTGCGAGCGTCATAGCGGCAGCCTCACGGGTTCGCGGTGCGCGGCGGCGGTGCGCGCTTCGAGGGCTCGAAGCGCCCCGAGTTCCGCCGCCGTCGGGGCCGCGCAGGTTTCGGTCTCGGGCCAGGATGCGAGCGGCCAGCCTACCGCACCGCGCGCGTCCTCGAAGGAAATTCCGGGATAGGCCACGGCGAAGGCGAGCTCGCCCGATGACGGCAAGGGCTTCAGGATGCCGACGTCGGTCACGACGACCGCCGGGCCACCGCCCCGCGCGCTGCTCGCGGCGCGGCCGGCGTAGTGTCCACCGCTGGTCTGGAAGTCGAGTGCCAGCACGAAGCCGCGCGGCGTCGCCTTCATGACGATGAACACCTGTTTCGCATGCGCCGCGATCTCGGTCGCGCCGCCGGAGCCCGGAAGCCGCGTGCGCGGCCGCTCGTAGGGGCCGATCACGGTGCTGTTGAGGTTGCCGAGGCGGTCGATCTGCGCGGCACCCAGGAATCCCACGTCGATGCGCCCGGCCTGCAGGTAGTCGCTGAACACGTCGGGCAACGGGATGACGCAGTCTGCCGTCTCCGCCAGTTCACCGTCGCCGATGGAAAGCGGCAGCACCGTGGGGCGCGTGCCGATCGTGCCGGACTCGTAGATCAGCACGATGTCCGGTGCATGCGACAGCCGCGCCAGGTTGCAGGCGGCGCTCGGCAGGCCGATGCCGACGAAGCAGACCTGCCCGTCCCGCAAGAGGCGCGCGGCGGCGATGGTCATCATCTCGTCGCGGCTGTAGTCGCTCACGCGGCTTCCCGCGAAAGGAGCGCGAGGAATTCCCGGTGGTCCTTCGTTGCCCGCACGTGACGGTCGATCCAGGCGGTGAACCCGGCGCGCTCGCGCGAAATCGCGTCCCAGCGCAGGTAGAAGTCGTTGTCGCGCGCATAGCGACCCTGCACGTACGACGGCCAGGCGCCGCCCGGGCAATGCGCGATTGCGGTCACAGTGAAATGCGGCAGCAGCACGCCATTCATCGCGGGCGCCAGCTCCGGCACGATCTCCTCGACGGTGACGATGAGCGCTTTCGCGGCGAGCGCCGCCTCGCGCGCCGCGCCGACGATGCCCTCGATCGCGACATTGCCGCGCCGGTCGGCGCGTTGCGCGTGCAGGATGGTGACGTCCGGGTTGATCGCCGGCACGGTCACGATCCGCTCGCCGGTGTACGGGCAGGCGACGCTCCGGATGCGTGGATTCTTCGACGGCAGGTCGGTGCCGATGTAGCCGCGGATCAGGCCGAATGGCAGGCGCGCCGCGCCCGCGCGGTAGGCGACCGCCATGCCCGCGTGGGTCTGCTCGTCGAGCTCGATCGGCCGCGGCCAGCCCTGCTCGACGGCGTCACGCAGCCGATGCAGCGAGCCGACGCCGGGATTGCCGCCCCAGGAAAACGTGAGCTTGCGGGCGCTGCCGGTGCCGATCAGCTGGTCGTAGATCAGGTCCGGGGTCATGCGGATCAGGTGCAGTTCGCGCCGGCCCTGCCGGATCAGCTCGTGACCGGCGGCGAACGGAATGAGATGCGTGAAGCCCTCGAGCGCGACCGAGGCGCCGTCGGACACGAGCTGCCCGATGGCCTCGGCGAGCGACAGGAACTGCGGCATTCACTCCACCACGGTGCGCGACTGCTCGCGGAGGTAAAGCGGCAGGTAATAGGCCGAGGCGATCGCCTTGCCCGAGGAACCGGAGCCCTTCCAGCCGCCGAACGGCTGATAACCGGGCCAGGCGCCGGTGGTCGCGCCCTGGGCGCGATTGGCATAGGTGACCCCGGCTTCGATACCGTCCTGGAACCAGGCGATGTCCCCGGGCGAACCGTAAATGCCGGCGGTCAGGCCCATCTCGGTGTCGTTCGCCAGCCGCATCGCCTCTTCGCGGTCGCGATAGCGCTGCGTCATCAGGATCGGCAGGAACATCTCCTGCTTCCACAACGGGTCCGCGGGCTTCGCCTCGGCGAGCACCGGCTCGACGAAGTAACCGCGCGCGAGCGCGCCCTCCGAGGGCTGCTGTCCGCCGCGCCGCAGTTTCGCGCCGCCATTCTTGAGCTGCGCAACGTAGCGCGCGTAGCTTTCATGCGCGCGCGAGTTGACCACCGGACCGAGCCAGTTCTCGCGCAGCGTGGGATCGCCGATCCTGATCGAGTCGATCTCCTTCTCGATGCCGGCCAGCAGGTGGTCCGCGACGTCCGCGTGCACGTACAGCCGCGACAGTGCCGAGCATTTCTGACCGCCCATGCCATACGCGGAGCGGACAATGCCGCTGGCAGCGCGATCGAGATCGGCGTTCTCGGTCACGATGCAGGGATTCTTGCCGCCCATCTCGGTGATGCAGGGACGCGGCCAGGGTCCGGCGCTCATGGCCGCCATGATCGAGCGGCCGACGGCGACCGAGCCGGTGAAGGTCATGCCGGCGGTGCGCGAGTCACGCACCAGCTGTTCCCCCGCCGCGGCACCCGATCCCGAGATGTAATTGAACACGCCCGGCGGAAAGCCGGCGTCGCGGATGCAGTCCGCGAGCAGGCGCCCGGCCCAGGGCGTGTCGGAGGCGCACTTGGCCACCACCGTGTTGCCGGTGACCAGCGCGGCTGCCACCGGGCCGCCGGCGAGCGCGAGCGGGAAATTGAACGGGGCGATCACCGCCCAGACGCCGTAGGGACGCATCACGCTCCTGTTCCGCGACACGGCGCCGGTCAGCGGATCATTCGGCAGGTCGAACTCGTAGCCGGCGTGCGATTCGAAGTCGTCGGCGTAGACGCGAAAGAAATCGACGGTCTCCTGCGCCTCGCCGAGCGCCTCCATGCGGTTCTTGCCGACCTCCAGCACGAGTGCCGCGGCGATGTCGTAGACGCGCTCTTCCATGTCGTCCGCGACCCGGCGCATGAAGGTCACGCGATCGGCGAGCGAAGTCGCACGCCATGCCGGCCATGCGGCGCGCGCGGCCGCGAGCGCTGCGTCGACTTCCGCTGCCTGCGCCAGCGGAAAGCGGCCGAGCTTCCAGTCGCTGTCGATCGGGCTCGCGCGCTGCTCGGTCGACGCGGCTTCACGGTCGCGGCCGTCGATGAACAGCGCGTGCGTCGCCCCGAGCTGGCTGCGCAGCTTCTCGAGCGCCGCCTCGAAGCGCTCGTGCACTTCCTCGGGCGGGTTGAACATCGTCGCGTAGGTCAGCCGGAAGTTCATGAAGCGCGCTCCATCGCAGCCGCGGGAAAGTGACGCGCCAGCAGGCGATCCAGCAGCGCAAGCGCCGCGGCGAGGTCGGCCTCTTCGATCACCAGCGGCGGCGCGAGGATCAGCAGGTTGCCGCGCGAGCCGAATGAAACGCCCTCGTCGCGCGCAACCGCGGTGAGCGCGCGCATCGCGGCGGTCTGCTGCGGCCAGGGCGCGAGCGGCGCCCGGGTCGCGCGATCGGCGACCAGCTCCACGACCGCGAACAGGCCGCGTCCGCCGCGCACATCCCCGATCACGGCGTGGCGGGTCGCAAGCCGCTGCAACTCGGCGAACATCGAGGCGCCGAGCGTCCGCGAGCGCTCGATCAGGCGTTGCTCGCGATAGGCCCCGATGGCGGCGACGCCCGTCGCGCAGGAAAGCGGGTGGCCGCAATAGGTGAGCCCGCCGTAGAACATCTCGGACTCGATGCGGCGCGCGATCTCCGCGCTCATGACCACGGCGCCGAGCGGGATCGAAGCGCCGGTCAGGCCCTTGGCGAGAGTCATCAGATCGGGTCGCCCCGCCTCGCCATGGCGCTGCCAGGCGAACCACTCGCCGCAACGGCCGAAGCCGCTCATGACCTCGTCGGCGATGAGCAGCACGCCGCGCTCGCGCGTCAGCGTCCTGAGCGCCGGCCAGTAGTTGTCGGGCGCGATGATGCCGTTGCTGCCGGCGTCGGCTTCCATCAGCACGGCCGTGACGCGGCTGGTGCCCTCGGTGTCGATGGCGGTGGCGATCGCGGCGGCCGCGCGGCGCCCGCATTCCTCCGCGCTCGTGCTGCCGAACGGGCAGCGATAAGCGTAAGGCGGCGGCACGTGGCGCACCCCCCAGGCATCGGCATCGACCTGGTGCGCGGTGCGGCTGTCGCCGGAGAGCGCCATGTCCATGTAGCTCGCGCCGTGATACGAGCGGTCGCGCGTGATCACCAGGCCGCGCGGCTTGCGCGAAGCCTGGCGCGCGATGCGCACCGCGTTTTCGTTGGCATCCGCCCCGCCCAGCGTGAAGAACACCAGCCCGCCCTCGAAGCCCGCCAGCTCCAGCAGGCGCTCGGCGAGCACTCGCCGGGGCTCCGCGCCCCAGGCGCTGGTGACGAAGCAGAGCTTTCCGGCCTGCTCGCGGATCGCTTCCACCAGCCGCGGATGCTGGTGTCCGAGATTGCTGCATTCCACCAGGCTCGACATGTCGATGAGTTCGCGGCCGTTCTCGAGCACCAGGCGCGCGCCGTGCCCGCCGACCACCGTGGGCGCGTTCCAGTCGGCCGGGACGCACCAGCTATGCAGCACGGTTTCGCGTTCGTTGAGGGGACGGTCAGGCGACACAGGATCTCCAGTATCGAAGGGACGGCCTGCGTTTAGTTAGAAGGCCTGCGGGCGCCTTATTAAACGCTACGTTGAGCATAGGCTTCGCCGTGGTGTATATTAAACACAGACTGACATATACATATAGATCGTGATCCCTTGAACACCCGCGCGGGTACATACCAGCGTCAGCCAACTGGCTACATGGCATTCATCCCGGCCGGACTGCCGCCCACTCCTGCTGTACGACTTGCAGGCGATCTCCAGGCAGCTCTGTCCAAGGCAGACATTGCGCTAGGACGACTGGACGGGTCAGTGCAAACGCTACCGAATCCGGACCTGTTCGTCATGATGTATGTGCGTAAGGAGGCGGTGCTTTCGAGCCAGATCGAAGGTACGCAAAGCTCGCTGCAAGACGTACTTGCGGCCGAGGCCAGGGCCTTGGGCGCCAACGAAACACCGCATGATGTGCGGGAAGTCATCGGTTACGTCCGCGCAATGAATCATGGTCTGCAACGACTGCGCGAGCTGCCGGTATCCATCCGGTTGATACGCGAGATTCACCAGGAGTTGATGCGTGGCATGCGCGGCGGTCGACTGACGCCCGGCGAACTCAGGACCAGCCAGAACTGGATCGGCCCTGCCGGAGCCACGCTGACAGAGGCGACATTCGTCCCGCCTCCTCCCGATGCAGTTCCCCAGTCCCTGGGCAGTCTGGAGGACTATCTTCATCACGCCCATGGCGATCCGTTATTGATCATGATCGGAATTGCACATGCACAGTTCGAAACGATTCACCCGTTTTTGGATGGCAACGGGAGAATCGGGCGTCTGTTGATCACGTTCCTTCTCTGTGAGAGGCAGGCGCTTCACAAACCTGTTCTTTATCTCTCCCACTACTTCAAGCGGCACCGGCAGGAGTACTACGAGCGCTTGCAGGCAATTCGAGACAACGGCGATTGGGAAAGCTGGCTCGCATTCTTCCTGCGGGGAGTCATTGAAGTCAGTACCCAGGCGGCTGAGACGGCACGACGGATCCTGGCACTCCGGGAAACTCATCGTCGCCTGATTACCCAGGCGTTCGGACGTGCGGCTGGTAATGGTCACAAAGTTCTGGATCACTTGTTCACGACGCCGATCGTTTCGGTGAGCGATATTCAGCAGCTTCTCGGAACAACGTACCCCGGGGCAAATCAGATTGTCGCGCGGTTGACCAACCACGAGATCCTTCGCGAGTTCACCAACCGCAAGCGAAATCGCAAATTTCGATATGAGCAATACGTACAGTTGTTCACCGACTAGGCGCAGCCTTGCTGGTTGCTTCAAGGAGACATTGATCATGCACATCTGGGCGACAGCTTTCCTGGCGATTGCCGCCTCGCTGCTGACTGCCTGCGGCCAGCGGGTGCCGGATGGATCGGTCCTGATCCGCGCATCCAGGCTCTATGCCGCGCCCGGCCAGGAGCCCATCGACGATGCCGCCGTGCTGATGCAGGGCGGAAAGATTCTCGCGGCGGGTGCGCGCAAGGAGGTTGCGGCGCGTGGGGCCGGACGGCTGGAGGCCTGCGACGACGGCGTGCTGGTCGCTGGTTTCCAGAACAGCCACGTGCACTTCACCGAGCCGAAGTGGCAGGGCGCGGCGGGCCAGCCCGCGGCGGAACTCGCCGCCAGCCTGGAAGCGATGCTGACGCGTTTCGGATTCACGACAGTCGTCGATACGGCCTCCGAGCTCGACAACACGGTTGCGCTTCGCGCGCGCATCGACAAGGGCGAAGTCGCGGGACCGCGCATCCTGACCGCGGGCGGCGCGCTCTATCCGAAGGACGGCATTCCGATCTACCTGAGCAGCCTGCCGCCGGAGCTGCTTGCTGAGCTCTCGCAGCCCGAGACCATCGGCGAAGCGCTCGCGGCGGTGCAGGCCAATCTCGACGGCGGAGCGGACGCGACCAAGCTCTTCCTGATGACGCCGCAGGGCGGCGGCCGCCATGCGTTCATGGAGCCGGATATCGCGCTTGCGGCATCGGACGAGACGCATCGCCGCGACCGGCCGGTGCTCGCGCATCCGACCGACATCGAGGGCATCGAGATCGCGATCGAGGCCGACGTCGACGTGCTGGTGCATACGACCATCGGCGAGGGGAAGACGGTCTGGGAGCCGGCGCTGGTCCAGCAGCTCGTCTCGCAGAAGATGGCAGTCATTCCGACGCTGATGCTGTTTCCCTACGAGCTGAAGCGCATGAATCTGCCGGCCGCTGTCGTCGAGGCTGCGACCGGGGACGCCATCGAGCAGCTGCGCGTGTTCTCCGCAGCCGGCGGCGAAGTGCTGTTCGGCACCGACGTCGGCTACATGGCCGACTACGACCCGACCGCGGAGTACCGCCTGATGGCGAAGGCGCTGGCTCCGATGCAGATCCTGGCTTCGCTGACGACCACGCCGGCCGCGCGCTGGAAGGAAGAAGCGCGCCGCGGACGCGTCGCCGCCGGCATGGATGCCGATCTGGTCGTGCTCGAGGCAGATCCCGCGGCGGACGTCGCCAACTTCGCCAAGGTCCGATGCACGATCCGCGGCGGCAGGCCGATCCACGCCGCCGCGCGCGACTGAGATCCGGTCAGAACAGATGCCGCCCAAGCCACCAGGCCGCGGCGGCCATCAGCGCCGAGGCGGGGATCGTCAGGATCCAGGCGATCAGCACATTGCCCGCGACGCCCCAGCGCACGGCGCGCACGCGCCGCGTCGAGCCCACGCCGATGATGGCCCCGGTGATGGTGTGCGTCGTGGACACCGGAATCCCGAAGTTCGTCGCCAGGAACAGCGACATCGCGCCGCCGGTCTCCGCGGCGAAGCCGCCGACCGGCTTCAGCTTGGTGATGCGCTGGCCCATGGTCTTGACGATGCGCCAGCCGCCGAACAGCGTGCCGAGCGCGATCGCGACGTAGCAGGCGATGACGACCCAGTGCGGCAGGTGGTCGGCGGTGGTGACATTGGCGGCGATCAGCAGGAGCCAGATGATGCCCATGGTCTTCTGCGCGTCGTTGCTGCCGTGGCCGATGCTGTACATCGCCGACGACAGGAGCTGCAGGCGACGGAACCAGCGGTCGGTCCGGCGCTGCGTCTGCCGGCGGCAGATCCAGGACACCGCGATCATCACGATGCCGGCGAGCAGCATGCCGAGCACCGGCGCCACGACGATGAAGCTGGAGGTCTTGATGATGCCGGGCGCGAGCAGCGGCCCGGTGCCGGCCTTGGCGATGGTCGCGCCCAGCATGCCGCCGATCAGCGCGTGCGAGGACGAGGACGGCATTCCGTAGTACCAGGTGATGACGTTCCAGGCGATGGCGCCGATCAGCGCGCCGAAGATCACGTAGTTGTCGACCATCGCGGGGTCGACGATGCCCTTGCCAACCGTGGCCGCGACCTTGAGCTCGAACAGCGCGATCGCCACGAAATTGAAGAACGCCGCCCAGATCACGGCCTGGTAGGGCTTCAGCACGCCGGTCGAGACGATGGTCGCGATCGAGTTCGCCGCGTCGTGGAATCCGTTCATGAAGTCGAACGCCAGCGCGATGACGACCAGCGCCACGAGCGTCACGGTGACGGTGCCCGGTTCCACGATCAGCCGTTCTCGAGCACCACGCCCTCGATCACGAGCGCGACGTCCTGGCACTTGTCGGTGGTCAGCTCCAGGAGCTCGTAGACGGCCTTCAGCTTGACCAGCTGGCGCACGTCCTGCTCCTCGCGGAACAGCCGCGATATCGCGGACCGCATCACCCGGTCGGCGTCGGATTCCAGCGAGTCGATCTCCTGGCAGATCTTGAGGATCACCGGGCCGTTGTCCATCGAGGAGAGCTGCGTGACGGCGTCGTGAACCCGCGCGCAGCCGATCTGCACGAGGTTGGCGAGATGCAGGACCTCGGCGGTCAGCTTGTGCACGTCGTAGAGCATCAGCGACTCGGCCGTGTCCTGCATCAGGTCCAGGATGTCGTCCATGCGCTGGATCAGCTTGTTGATCTGGTCGCGGTCGAAGGGCGTGACGAAAGTGTTGTGCATCAGCGCGACGGTCTGGTGCGTGACTTCGTCGGCCGCATGCTCGATCGACTGGATTTTCGCGACGTACTCGTCGCGCCGCCCGTTGTCCGAATAACCGGCCAGCATCTCGACCAGTGCCGCGGCCCCGTCGACGACGAGCGCCGCGTGCTGGTTGAACAACGCGAAGAACTGCCGCTCCTGCGGCATCAGCACCGACAGCAGGCGCATGAGGACCTCCCCGGCCTTCCATTCCGCGGACGCATTGTATGCACCTGATGCGCCGGCTGCGGTATTGTTCGCGGATGAAATGTCCCGCACGCACGCTCTCTGCGTGCTTTCTGGGCCTTGCGCTCGCGGGCGCGGCCGGTTCCGCGTCCGCCGCCGACCCGGCGGCCGAGACCGCGCGGCTGATCGCCGAGCTGGGCCTGAAAGAGTCCGCGACCGCGCTCTCCGGGCGGCCGGGCTGGCAGGCGCCGCGCAAGGTCGTCGTCATGGGCGCGGACGCACGGCGCCTGGCCTGGATGCAGGCGGCGGCGCCGGGCGTGAAACTGGTCGCGGCGGGCGATCTGGCCGCGGCCGTGCGCGAGGTGGCCGACGCCGATGCCGTGATCGGCCGCTGCGCGGCCGACGTGATGGCAGCCGGCAAGCGGCTTCGCTGGTTCCAGCATCTCTCCGCCGGCGTGGAACGTTGCATCGCGATTCCCGGCTTCGCCGATCGCGGCATCGCGCTCACGAACATGCAGAAGGTCGCGGGACCGGTGATGTCCGAGCACGTGCTCGCATTCATGTTCGGCCTCGCGCGCGGGCTCGCGACCTACGTGCCCCTGCAGGCGCGTGGCGAGTGGTCGGACGAGGCCGTGCCCGAATCGCGCCTGTGGTCGCTCGAGGGCAAGACAGTCCTGGTCGCCGGGCTCGGCGGCATCGGCACCGAGGTTGCGCGCCGCGCGCATGCGCTCGGCATGAAGGTGATCGCGACCCGCAATACGCCGCAGGAAAAGCCGGTCTTCGTCGCCGAACAGGGGCTGGCCGCGGACCTCCTGCCCTTCATCTCGCGCGCCGACGTCATCGTCAACACGCTGCCGCTGACGCCGGACACCAAGGGCCTGTTCGACCGCAGGCTGTTCGACGCCGCGAAGCGCGGCGCGCTCTTTATCAATGTCGGCCGTGGCGGAACGGTCGTCACGGCGGACCTGGTCGCGGCGCTCGGGGACGGGCGCATCGGCGGCGCGGGCCTCGACGTCACCGACCCCGAGCCCTTGCCGCCCGACCATCCGCTGTGGCGCGCGCCGAATGTGCTGATCACGCCGCACGTCGCGGCGGGTACCGACCTGGGAGAGGAGCCGCGCTGGCTGATCGCGCGCGAAAACCTCGCGCGCTTCGTGGCCGGCGGCAAGCTCCTGTCCGAGGTCGACGTCAAGCGGGGTTACTGAAGGCGTCGCCATGTCGAATCGCACGCTTCCGCTCGACGACCGGCTCTACGACTACCTGCTGAAGCATTCGCTGCGCGAGCCCGCCGCGCTCGCCGCGCTGCGCGCCGAGACCGCCTCGCACCCGCGGGTCAACATGCAGATCGCGCCCGAGCAGGGCCAGTTCATGCAGCTGCTGGCCCGCCTGGTCGGCGCGCGCTGCGCGATCGAGGTCGGCGTTTTCACCGGCTACTCGAGCCTCGCAGTGGCGCTCGCTCTGCCGGACGACGGGCGCCTGCTCGCCTGCGACGTGAGCGAGGAATACACCGCCATCGCGCGCCGCCACTGGGAGCGCGCGGGCGTCGCGGCGAAAATCGAGCTCGTGCTGGCGCCGGCGCAGGAGACCCTCGATGCGCGGCTCGCGGCCGGCGAGGCCGGAAAATACGACTTTGCATTCATTGATGCCGACAAGACCGGCTATCTCGGCTATTACGAACAGCTCCTGCGGCTGCTGCGGCCAGGCGGGCTGATCGCCGTCGACAACACGCTCTGGGGCGGGGCGGTCGCCGATCCGGCAAACCGCGATGCGGACACGGTGGCGCTCCGCGAGTTCAACGACTTCCTGCTCGCGGACACGCGCATCGACCTTGCGTTGCTGCCGCTGGCGGACGGCCTCACTTTGGCGCGACGGCGAGTATGATCGGGTCAATCACAACGGGCAGGGGGACGTGACATGAAGCGCCATCACTTCGCCACCTGGTTCGGCTGCATCGCGCTCCTCGGCCTCGCCGGCTGCGAGCGCGCCGAGGAAGCGGACGGATTCTTCCCGAAGGCGGCCGCGGACGGCTGGATCGCCGCCTTCAACAGCGGCGACGCAGCGGGGCTCGCGATGATGTACCTGCCGGACGCGCAGGTACTGCCGCCGGGCCAGCCGATCGTCAGCGGCCATGAAGCGGTGGAGGCTTTCTGGCAGACCGCCAACCCCGGCACCGTGCGCATGGAAATCTCCGACGTCGAGACGGCGAAGCTCGGCAGGTACTGGTTCCGCCAGGGGACCTACACGGCCAAGGACGAGACCGAGGGCCGGCCGGAATTCGGCAAGTTCATCGAGCTCTGGGCCGAGCACGACAACAACTGGCTGCTCTACCGCCAGATGTGGAGCCCGAATGCGCCGGAGCCCGCGCAGATGCCGGGTGCCGCACCCGCAGCCTGACGACGGCGATGCGCACCGCAACGATCCTGCTGCCGCTCGTGCTCCTGATCCCGGCCTGCTCCGGGCGCGCCGTGCCGGAAGCGTTTCCGCAGGACGTCGCGGATGCCTGGCAGGAGCGCTACCGCGCGCAGGATGCCGCGGGCGTCGCGGCCCTCTACACCGAGGACGCGCAACTGCTGCCGCCCGATGCGCCGGTCGTCGAGGGCCGCGTGGCGATCCAGGAATTCATCGCGCGCAACTTCCGGCCCGGCGGCGCCCCGATCGAGATCGCGACGGTCGAGACGCAGGTATTCGAGGACTATGCGCATCGGCAGGGCAGCTTCAGGCTCGGCGAACCCGGCAATGAATCGAGCGCGACCGGCAAGTTCCTCGAGCTCTGGAAGAAGGTGGACGGCCGATGGCTGATCCATCGCGAGATCTGGAATGCCAACGCGCCGCCGCCGGAAACGGACGACCAGGCCGATGAGCCTGCGTGAAACCGTCGAGGCCATCCTGCCGGAATGGGAACGCTGGTATCCCAGCCTGTTCGACGCCGCGGCGGACCTCGGCGTGATCCGCGCGCGTGTCTGCCCGCCGTCGTCGCTCCTGCTGTCGCGCCGGCACCAGTCGATCCGCGACGAGGCGATCCGCGCCTTCCGCGAGCGCTGGAGCGTGCTGGACGAACCGGACTGACCCCATGCTGGCGCGTCGCATGAAACCGCTGGTTGCCGGCAGGCCCTGGATGGCCGTGATGCGGCCGCTGGGCGAGATCGCGATCGTGACGGTCGGAATCCTGATCGCATTTGCGCTTGAGGCATGGTGGGAAAATCGCGCGACGGCCGCGCAGGAGCAGGTCCACCTGCGCGCGCTTGCGAGCGACCTCCAGCAGAACATCGCCGAGCTGAAAAGGATGATCGAGGGCGAAGAAGACGTCATGACGAGCAGCCAGGAGCTCCTGAAGCGTGCCGGCGCGCCGGAACCCGGGTCCACGGAATCGCTGGACGAGCTCTTCAACATGGTCTTCAACTCCGCCCGCTATGAACCCGTCATGGGCGCATACGAGGCGCTGGTGAATTCCGGGGGGCTCACCCTGATTCGCGACGAGTCGCTGCGCGCCGCGCTCGCCGAGTTCGCTGCGACGGTCGGCGGCCAGTACACCGAGAGCTGGTCGGCAGAGCACTACTTTGCATTCGCGCGCGAGTTCGCGGGGCGCCTCTTGCTGCTCCACTCCCGGCATTCGTCCGCGGCAGTCCGTCAACTCGCCTACGAAAAGATGCTTCGCGATCCCAGGTTCCAGGAGCAGCTCGCCATGCGCTATTACAGCGAACGCGACATGGCGAACAGGTACCGCGGGCTGCTGCAACAGGCGGAGACGGCCCTGGCCCAGGTTCGAACCCAGATCGGGAATCAGGGCTGACGATTCCGCTCCGCGCGGATCACGCGCCACTCGCCGCGGTCGCGGGCAAGCCGGATATCGAGCCGCTCGATGTCGCTCGCAATATCCCAGCCGGAATCCGCATCCGCTTCGCGGCCCAGCATGCCGATCGTGACCTTCACGCGCGCGAGCTCCTTGCCCTGGAGCTCGATCGAGTCGATGCGTGTGAGCAGCCGGATCGACCGATGCGAAACCAGGTAGCCATGCAGGAGCATTCGCACGTCGTCGGCGCTGCGGCCCGCCGGATCCGAATAATCGTCGGCGACCAGCGCGCGAAGGTCCGAAGCATCCCGCTCCTCTGCCGCGGCCTCCGCGGCGTCGATGAGCACGCGGATCTCTTCCTCCGGCGTGCCGGACGGGCCGCAACCGGCGCAGAAGCAGAGCGCGAGCATGAGGCTAGCCGCGCGCAGGATAGCCTTCCCATTGCGGCAACCCGTCGGTGATCTCGAACCACGGCGCCTTGCTGGTCGCGAAGACATTGCCGACCGGGCCGTTCCCTGGCGAGCTGTCGAGACTGCCGCAGGGCACGACGACATAGCCGGTCGACTCGACCACGCGCGGGACCTTGCTGCCGCAGCGCTCGCAGAAATCCTGGCCGAAGCGCTTCGCGTCCGGGAGATCGTAGCTGACGACCTGCTCCTGGCCGCGGATCCACCTGAGCTGTTCCTTCCTGTAGAAGGCATTGGTCGCATGCGCGGCGCTCCGCGCGCGGCGACAGCGCGAGCAGTGGCAGTTCTGCGTCCGCTCGGCGGGGCCCGCGAACTCCCAGGCGGCGGCGTTGCAGAGACAGCCCCCTTGCGTGACACCGGGCTTCACGACCGGCTGCTGTCGTGCGACTCCCTCGCCGCCGCCGAACCGGGGCGGGTAGCCCGCGTGCTGCGGCAGCGCGTCGCTGATCGGGAACCAGTCCGCGCGCGAGCCCGCGAAAATGTGCATCTGCGGCCGGATGCCCGGATCGTCCTCGAGATTTCCCGCCAGCAGGAACACGAAGCCCATCCTGTCCATGACCATCGGCGCGACGGAACCGCAGCGCTTGCAGAATGGCCGGTGGCCGTTGTCGGAGGACCGGTAGATCGCGACCAAGTCCTGCCCGGCGATCCAGCGGAAACCGGCGAGCGGTGCGCACAGGAAGGTCGCGAACATCGCACCGTGGTGCTTGCGGCACATCGAGCAATGGCAGTGCGCCATCATGTCGAACGGCCCCGCGGCCTCGAAACGCACGGCACCGCACAGGCAGGCGCCCCGGTTCATAATGCAACCTTAGGGAGGAATCGAGGCCATGTACACCCTCTATTGGTCACCCGGCGCCGCCAGCCTGTGCGTGCACTGGATGCTGATCGAGCTCGGCGAGCCGCACGAGCTCAAGAAGCTCGACATGGACGCCGGCGATCATCGCAAGCCCGAATACCTGAAGCTCAATCCGAACGGGCTGGTGCCGACCCTGATCGTGGACGACGAGCCGATCTCGGAAAGCGCCGCATTGCTGATGCTGCTCGCCGAACGCCATCCGCAATCCGCGTTCGCGCCCCCGGCCGACCATCCGGGACGGGGCCAGTACTTCAGTTGGATGTTCTTCCTGTCGAACACGCTGCAGGCGGCGTTCCGGAGCTGGTTCTATCCCGACCAGCCGGCGGGCCCGGATGCGGTCGAGGCAGTCAGGACGCAGACGCGGGGGCGGATCGAGACCTGCTTCAAGCGCATCGACACGCAGATCGCCTCAGACGGGCCCTATCTGCTCGGCAATCGCGTCGGCGCGGCCGACTTCCTCGCAACGATGCTGATGCGCTGGTCGCGCAACATGCCGAAGCCCGCGACGGAATGGCCGGCGATCGCCGCCTACGTCAAGCGCATGAAGGGCCGCCCTTCGTTCAAGGCGCTCTACGAGCGCGAGGGCCTGACCGACTGGGCCTGAGCGCGGCCGCTCAGAGGAACGTGTAGATGAACGACAGCGAGATCGTCCCGAGATCCTCGTTGACGACCTTGAAACGCTCGTACTCGAGGCGCGCACCGAGACTCCCGAAATGCGCCTGCGCGCCGGCACCCCAGGCAAAGTCGAGATCGTCCTCGTCGAACCGGAAGGCCTGGCTGCCGGGAACGCCGCCATCGAACTGCCAGGAGGCCGCGCCGACCTTCGCAAACAGGTCGATTAGCGGAAAGTCGAGGAAGCCGACCGCGAATCCGGATATGGTCTCCGCGCCGAAGCGCGCGTTGTCGGGACAGGGCACGCCGACGATCTGGACGCAGGCGATGCCCGAGGGCACGGTCATATCGCCGTGATCGATGTAGCTCAGCTCGACGCCGAAGCTGTCGAGCGGCCGGAAGCCCGCGATGACCTTGATCCCGCCGTCCTCGTCGTCGAACGGCTCGGCGTCGAGCGGGTTGTCGAGATCGTATTCGCTCTGCGCATAGCCCGCGCCGAGATAGACCCCGTTGTCAGCGGCGTCCGACGACGGGACCAACGACAGCAGCAGTACCGTCAGGAGAATTGGGCGCATAGGGAGCACTCCGCCGGAAGGGTTAGCAACTAAGACCCGCCGCAGGGCCCCGGGTTCTGCATGCAAAGGGGACGCTTCCCTTTGAAGGGGACCGTCCCCTCTGGTCTTCCCGCTCAGGGTTCCGGCTTGATGATGGGCGTGACGGTCTGGATGCTGCAGGCGAAGTTGATCAGCGTCTCGCCGATGGTGCCGGGCTCGACCTTTTCCCAGTAGCGCAGCGGATTGGTCGAGCGTTCCGGCGTCCGGTCCTCGAGATTGTTGAACTTGTAGAAGACGAGGCCGAGCGTGGAGCGCTGGCGCTTCTTGCAGTCCCAGTCGTCGCGGCTCACGACGCTGCGGTGTTCCAGCGGATTCTGCGGATGCTTGTACTCGATGCGCAGCCACATCGTGACGATGTCGCCCTTGCGCGCGGAATCCTGGCGCGTCGCGAAATAGACCTGCTCCGGATAGGTCTCGAGCCACTCCCAGTCCATGCGGCCCCGGAGGTCGAGCTGCTTGACCCATTCGTTGCCGGCGCCCTTCATCGGCACGGTGGTGATTTGCGGGAGCGCGTCCGGCGCCGCGGCTAGCAGCAGGCAGGCGGACAGGGACGTGAGGCGGCGATTCATGGTGGCTTGGACGCCCCCGGCCGGGCGCTTGTTCCGGATTATCAGCCGAGGATCGCCTCGCGTCGATACAGACGCCCGGCGAGCCAGGCGAGCGCGACCCCGACCAGCAGCGTCGTCGCAACCGACAGCACGGTCCAGCTTGCAGGCAACGCCGCGCCGCGCATCAGCCCCTGGATCACGAGATGCTGCGAGAGCGATGGCACCAGCATCAGCGGCAGCGACGGCTGCACGTCGAGCACCCCGGCGATCGCGATCGGCACGGTCGGCGCCAGCAAGGCGATGCCGAGCCAGGATTGCGCCTCCTTGTAGCTTTTAGTGAACGACGCGACGACGGTCATCAATGCCGCTCCAACGAGCGCGAACGGCAACACCGTCAGGAAGGTCCGCCAGCCGACTTCAGGACCGAAATTTGCGGCCATGCCGAAAGTCTCGAGCGGCACGAATTCGAGCGCGGCCGAGATCGAGACGACCACCAGCGCGAGCGAAACGGCCATCATGGCGGCGGCGCCGGCGATCTTGCCGTAGATCAGGTGCGCGCGCGTCGCCGGCGCGGTCAGGAGCGCCTCCAGCGAGCCGCGCTCGCGCTCGCCGGCGGTCGCGTCGATCGCGAGGTGCATGCCGCCCAGCAGCGTGATCAGCAGGATCACGTAGCTCAGCATGCCGAGCACCAGCGTCGCGCGCGCGGAAGGCGTCGACACGTCGACGCTGTCCACGACGATCGCATGCACGACCGTCGGCGAGACGCCGCGCGCCTGCAGCCGGAGGCTCCCGATCAGCGCCGAGTAGCCGGCCAGCGCCTGCTGCACCCGCCGTGAATTGCGCTGTGCGCGCGCATCCGAGCCGTCGGCGTAGACCATCACCGAGGCGGGGCGGCCGCTCGTGAACCGCGCGGTGAAACTCTCGGGCACGCGCAGGACGACCAGCGCGTCCTTCGCGGCGATCCAGCGGCGGATGTCGGCATCGGACCCGTCCTTGAGCGTGACCTCGAGCTCGCTCTCGCGCAGGTGCTGCACCAGGTTCTGCGCCGCCGCGGCATTGGCGACCGTGACCGGCACCTGCTCGTCCTGTGACTCGACCGAGCGCGACAGCGCGAGCTTCAGGATCAGGATGAAGAAGAGCGGCGCGAACACCGGCCCGATCACCAGGCTGGTCAACAGCGTGCGCCGGTCGCGGAGCGCTTCGCGCAGCTCCTTGCGCATGACAATGCCGATGACCGGGCTCATTCGAGTCCCTGCGAGTCGCCGATGGCGGCGACAAAGGCGTCTTCGAGCGTCGCGGCATCGAACCGGCGCCGCAGTTCGTCGGGCGTGCCCGCCGCGACGACGCGGCCGTGGTCGATGATGACGATGTCGTCGCAGAGCGCGGCGACCTCCTGCATCACGTGGCTCGAGAACAGCACGCAGTGGCCCGCGGCCCGGAGCCGCGAGAGCAGCGCGCGCAGGCTTCGCGTCGCCATCACGTCCAGGCCGATTGTCGGTTCGTCGAGCAGCAGGTTCTTCGGCGCATGCACCAGCGCGCGGGCCAGTGCGACCTTGATGCGCTCGCCCTGGGAGAAGCCTTTCGCGCGCCGGTCCGCGTATTGCTCGATGCCAAGCTCGGCCAGAAGCTCTCCGACGCGCCGCGCGAGCGGTTCGCGGTCGAGGCCATGGAGCCTGCCGAAGTAGGCGATGTTCTCGCGGGCCGTGAGATGCGGATAGATGCCGGCGGCGTGGGGCAGCACGCCGATTACCCGCCGGGTCGCGAGCGGGTCGTGGGCGACGTCGATGTCGTCCACGATGGCCTTGCCGCCGTCGGGCTTCAGCACCGTGTAAAGGATGCGTAGCGTCGTGGACTTGCCCGCGCCGTTCGGGCCGAGGAGGCCGGTGATGCGCCCGTCGCCGGCGTCGAAGCCGACACCGTCGATGGCGCGAATCGCGCCAAAGCTCCGGGTCAGGCCCTCGACACGGATCACGGCGCGCTGCCGCTGAAAGTCAGGAAAAAGGGTGCCGGCCGGATCGTGTCGATGCAGGCGGTGTCGATGCCTTCGGCAGTGCCCCGCTCGATGAAGCGGCGGAGCAACCGCTGCACACAGGGAATCTGCGACTGGCCGTGACCCTGGCCGGGCACGACGACATGAAGATGATTCTCGAAGCCCGTCGCGGCGAGCGCGCCATAGCTCGAGGGCGTCGCCGGATCGAACTCGCCGGACAATACGAGGGCAGGCACTTTCGAATTCAGCGGATCGTGGAAATCGGCGTCGACCGGGCCGCGCGGCCAGATCCCGCAGATCGCGGTCATGCCGTCCAGCATGACCGGCCCGATAGTGGTGCGCTCGAGCTCTTCCCGATCGACGGCGCCTGCAAAGCGCGGCGCATCCTCCGCGCAGACGACCGAGTGATGCATGCCGATCGCGATCAGCCGCTCCAGATCCTTGCCGACCATCTCGCCCTGGGCCGTGAGCGGGACGAGGTTGTCGTGGGTCGCGGCCTCGTGGATCACGAGCGGCATCAGCGAGGCGCTTCGTGCCGAGTACGTCAGCATGCGCGCCATGATGACCAGGTGCGCGCGCCTGACCGCGATGTCGCGCAGCCCGCCGCCGACCGGATCGGCCATCCTGATCGTCACCGGCCCGCGCGACAGGCGCGCATCCAGGCGCTCGAACTGCGCCGCAAGCGCCGGGAAACGCCCGTCGCAGACCGGGTCTTTTGCGCAGCGCGCGAACACGCGCTCGAGCGCGCGCTCGGACTCGATCGCGATCTGCGGCACCAGCGCGAGCGTCGGCGGCACGACGGAATCCAGCACGATGGTCCGGGTCCGCTTCGGAAAGCGGCGCGCGTAATGCTGCGCAACGCGGGTGCCATAGGAACCGCCCAGCAGGTTGACACGCTCGTAGCCCAGCGCCGCGCGCACCGCGTCGAGATCCCGCACGGCGATGCTGGTCGTGTAGAACTGCGGCCGGCCCGGAAGCTTCGCGAGACAATCGCGGGCGAGCTCGCGCATCTCCATGGGCGAGAGCTCGCCGGTCGCGAGCGCTTCCTCCGGCAGCCGGCAATCGAGACGATTCGAGCCTCCGGTGCCGCGCTGGTCGACGAGCACCAGGTCGCGCTCGCGGCGGATGCCGGAGTAAGCGTCGAGCAGCGGCGCATAGGCCTCGATCGCGCCCTGGCCCGGGCCGCCCGCGAGCAGGAACAGCGGATCAGGTTTCGGCTGCGTCGCGACCGCGGGCACGACGGCAATGGCGAGCTCGATTTTCCTGCCATCCGGCTCGGCTGGATTCTCGGCGACCGCGAGCCTGCCGCAGCGCGCGGCGACCGTCACGAGACCGTCGGCATCGCTGATGCGGCAGGACTCGAGCGACAGTGCCGCGCCGCCCGGCTTTGCCTCGAGATTCCCGGGGCTCAGCAGAGTGCCTAGCACGAATGCCACGATCAGCTCCGCCCGTGAGTGCCTCCGGTCAGTCATGGCCGTTCTCCCCATTGGCCTGCATTGCCTGCAGCATTGCGGCGAGACGCTCTGCGCGGCGCCGCTCGCGGCCGCCCCACCACAGCAGGACGGCGGCTGCCGCCGCGGTCGCGACCGCGGCGGAAATCAGTATGCCCGGAAGACGCGCCGCGCCCTCATCCCGAAACTCCAGGGCCACGGCACCCGCGACCACCACGAGATCGGCGGCAAGCAGCTTCCAGCCGAAGCGGATGTAGCGCAGCCGCGCCTGGCTGCGCCTGAGCGCAAGAGCAAGGAACTCGGCAGCCGAAGCGCGATCGCCCGCGAGGCTGCCACGCCAGTTGACGATCGAAAATGCCAGCACGACGATCGTGAGCGCCGCGATGCCGATGGCGGCCAGGCCCATGGCTGGCGTGCCGATCGCCAGCCAGATCCATGCGGCGAAGACCAGGAGTCCCGCGCCGACCAGCCAGTCGAGCGCGATCCATGCCGTCAACAGCCGCCGCTCGCGCCGCGCCATGCGCGCGAGATCCGCGGCCGGCGGCGCGCCTTCGCGCCAGGCTGCGGTCCAGCGCTCCAGGTCCTGGTCTTTCATGGGGTTTCTCCCAGCGCGCGCTTGAGCAGCGAGCGGCAGGGTGCGGACGGCCTGCTGCAGGCGCCCGGCCGATTGCGCGCGCGCGACGAGCTCGTCCGGCCGCGGCATCGGATCGGCGACCCCGTCCGCTGCGTCGAGTCCCTCCGCAGCCGGCGAGCGCGGCGATGTGCGACAGGGCGCGGTTGGTGGCGATTCGCATCACGAATGTCTTCTCCGATGACTCGCGGCGGAATGACGGCAGGGCCCGCCAGAGCGCAAATGCAATGTCCTGCAACAACTCCTCGCGCAAGGCCGGTCGCGATTCGTAGCTGGCCGCGAGCCGGCCGAGCGCCGCGGCATGGGTCGTGAGCACCCGTTCCAGCTCGCGGTGGTCGTCCCTCATGTGCCAATAGTCTCCCGCCGGCGGCATTCATTACAGATACGGGCCGGCGCGGTACCATGACGCCCCGGAAACGGACCCAGGCATGGAATCCCACGACGTCATCATCATCGGCGGCGGGCACGCCGGCACCGAGGCGGCGCTTGCCGCAGCCCGCATGGGTTCGCGCACGCTGCTGGTGACCCAGAGCTTCGCGACGGTCGGCCAGATGAGCTGCAATCCCGCGATCGGCGGCATCGGCAAGGGTCACCTGGTGCGCGAGATCGACGCGATGGGCGGGGCGATGGCCCGCGCCGCGGATCGCGCCGGGATCCAGTTCCGCACGCTGAATGCGAGCAAGGGGCCGGCGGTGCGCGCGACCCGCGCACAGGCCGACCGCACGCTCTACCGGAATGCGATCCGCGCGCTGCTCGAAGGGCAGCGCGGCCTCGCGCTGGCCGAGGCCGAAGTCGCGGATCTCCTCGTCGAAGACGGCCGCGTCGCCGGTGTGGTGACGACAGCAGGCGACGCCATCCGCGCGCGCGCCGTGGTGCTGACCGTCGGCACATTCCTCGGCGGGCGCATCCACGTCGGCCTCGAGAGCGCGGAGGGAGGCCGCATCGGCGACCCGGCGTCGAATCGCCTCTCCGCGCGGCTGCGCGAGCTGCCGTTCGCGGTCGGCCGGCTCAAGACCGGCACGCCGCCGCGGCTCGATGGCCGCACGCTAGACTATGCCGCGATGCGGCCGCAGCCCGGCGACGAGCCGCGGCCGGTATTTTCCTTCCTCGGCCGGCGCGAGGATCATCCGCGGCAGGTCGAATGCCACATCACGGCGACCAACGAGCGGACCCACGCAATCATCCGTGCTGCCACCGACCGCTCGCCGATGTTCACGGGCCTGATCGAGGGGATCGGGCCGCGTTACTGCCCCTCGGTCGAAGACAAGGTCGTGCGCTTCGCGGCGAAAGCCGCGCACCAGATCTTCGTCGAGCCGGAAGGCCTCGATACGCACATCGTCTACCCGAACGGGATCTCGACCAGCCTGCCGGCGGATGTGCAGCAGGATTTCGTGCGGACCATCCGCGGTCTCGAACGCGCCGAGCTGACGCGGCCGGGTTACGCGATCGAATACGACTACTTCGATCCGCGCGGCCTCGACGACCGGCTCGCGACCCGGCCGCTCGCGGGGCTCTGGTTCGCCGGGCAGATCAACGGCACGACCGGTTACGAGGAAGCCGCGGCGCAGGGCCTGCTCGCCGGCATCAATGCCGCGCTCGCGGTTTCCGGCCGCCGAGCCTGGTCGCCGCGCCGCGACCAGGCCTATCTCGGCGTGCTGGTGGACGACCTCATCACCCAGGGCGCGATCGAGCCCTATCGCATGTTCACCAGCCGCGCCGAGCACCGCCTGCTGCTCCGCGAGGACAATGCCGACGAACGGCTGACGCCGATCGGCCGCGAGCTCGGGCTCGTGGACGACGCGCGCTGGGATTTCTACTGCCGCAAGCGCGATGCGATCGAGGCAGGCGGTGCCGTGTCGGTGGACGACCCGCGGCTTGCGGATCAAGTAACGCTCGGCATCGAAGTGCGGGCGAAGTATGCCGGATACATCGAGCGGCAGCGCGCGGAGATCGAGCGCCGGCAGCGCCACGAATCGACGCGGCTGCCCGCGGCGATCGACTACGCTGCAGTGCCCGGGCTCTCGAACGAGGCGCGCCAGAGGCTCGCGGAGCGCAAGCCATTGACGATCGGCCAGGCCTCGCGCCTGCCGGGAATCACCGCCGCGACCATCTCGATCCTGCTCGTCCACCTCAAGAAGCGCGCGCGGGCTGCATGAATCGGGGTCCGGCGCTCGTGCTCGCCGCCCTGCTTGCGGCGGGTGCATGGCTTGGCGGCTGCAGGCCGGGAACGGATTCGTCGGCGCTGCTGGAACTGCGCCGCGGCAACGGCAGCGAGCCCGATTCGATCGACCCGCAGCTCGCGCGCATGGAAGCGGCGATGACCATCCTGCGCGATTGCTACGAGGGACTCGTCTCGATGGGGCCTGGCGGCGAAGCGATTGCGGGCGCAGCCGCGACCTGGAACGCGTCCGAAGACGGCCGGCGCTATACATTTAAACTGCGTCCGTCCGCGCGCTGGTCGAATGGCGATGCGCTGGTCGCCGAGGACTTCGCCGCCGCGTTCCGCCGGCTGGTCGATCCCGCAACCGCCTCGCAGTACGCGCTGATGCTGGAGCCGGTCGCGAACGCCATCGACATCGTCGCCCGGCGCAATGCTCACTACTGGAACGACGCGGCGAACCGGATCGACGCCGTGCGCTATGTCCATGTCGCGGATCCCGTCACCGAGCTGACGCGCTTCCGCGCCGGGGATCTCGACATCACCTACACCGTACCGCCGGGCGAGGTTGCGCGCCTGGAAAAGGAGCGGCCAGGGCAGTTGCGGATCGCGCCGCAGGCCGGCGTGTACTGCTACGGCTTCGCGCTCGATCTGCCGCCGTTCCGGGGCGCGCCGGACCTGCGCCGTGCGGTCGCGATGGCCATCGACCGCGAAGTGCTCGCAAAGCAGGTGCTGGGCGACGGCGAGCGTCCGGCCTTCGGCTGGGTGCCGGACGGCGTCGCCGGCTACGAGCCGCAGCGGTTCGACTGGGCGTCGCTCGATGCGACGGAGCGCATCGCCGAGGCGCGGCGCCTGTACGCGAAGGCCGGCTATTCGGCCGCGAAACCGCTGAAAGTCGAGCTCCGGAGCAGCAAGAGCCCACTGCACGATCGCATCGCGCTCGCGGTCACGGCGATGTGGAAGGAGCAGCTCGGCGTCGAGGTGAGCCTGCGCTCCGAGGACTTTCGCGTGCTGAAAGCCGCGATCGACGCGCGCGAGGCGCCGCTCTTCCGCGGAAGCTGGATCGGCGACTACAATGACCCGTACTCGTTCTTGCAGGTGCTGAAGGGCGGCTTCGGCATCAACCTGCCGCGCTACGCGAATGCGGCCTACGACTCGGCGCTCGATTCGGCGGCTGTCGCGACCGGCGCCGAACGCGCGGCGAGGCTTGCTGCCGCGGAGCGCGCGCTGCTCGTCGACGTTCCGCTGATCCCGCTCTATTTCTATGTCTCCAAGCACCTCGTCTCGCCGCGCGTCGAGGGCTTCTACGCAAACGTCATGAACGTGACTTATAGCAAGGACCTGTCGCTGGCGGGCGCCAAGGAGCAGGAGCCATGAAGCAGACGTACCAGGGAAGCTGCCATTGCGGAGCCGTGCGCTTCGAGGCGGACATCGACCTGGCGGAGGGCACGGTCAAGTGCAACTGCTCGATGTGCGCCAAGGGCCGAAACTGGCTCGCAGCGGTGAAGGGCGACGCCTTCCGACTGCTGGCGGGCGAGACGGAGCTCGCCGAGTACCAGTTCGGCCACAAGACGATCCGCCACCGCTTCTGCAGGCGCTGCGGCCTGCGCCCGTTTTCCCACAAAGCGGGTGACGAAGCTTTCTACGCCGTCAATCTCGCCTGCCTCGACGACGTCGAGCCGGCCGAACTGGCCGCGGCGCCCGTGATCTTCGTCGACGGCCTCCACGACGACTTCAAGTCGGCGCCGAAAGAAACGCGCCACCTGTAGCACCGGCGCAGGGCCGCACCGCCGGCTGGACGCGTCCGACGCGTGTCCGTGCACTGTCCGCGGACACTTTGCCGTTCGCCCAGAACCCGATCGCTTGCTTTACAATCAATAGCTTGCACGCGCCGCCCGACTTGGCACGGCGATTGCAAGATAGAGGGTGTTGAGACCGTTTCAGCCATGAAGATAGCCAACCTCAAGCCCTTGACGTCGACCGGCGGGCAAAGCGATTCACCCGCCGGCGACGCCTTTATGCGCGGCACCGAAGCGCAGGATGCGGTGGTCGCGGCCAGGCCCGACCGTACCCGGCAGAAAGTCATTGGTGCGGCGGCCGGCACCCTGCTGCTGATCCTGGTCTTCGGACTGCTGTTCCGCGGCTGGAGCGCGATCGAGCACACGCTCTCGCGCGAGCGCCTGCGCATCGCCACGGTCACCGAGGGCCCGTTCGTCCACGACGTGTCCGCGCAAGGTACGGTGGTCGCGGCCGTGAGCCCGACGCTGTTCGCGGTCGCGCCCGGCAACGTCAGCTACCAGGTCCGCGCCGGTGACACGGTCAAGGCGGGCCAGGTTCTGGCGACGCTCGCGAGCCCGACACTCGAGAACGAATTTCAGCGCGAGCGCGCGACGCTCGAAAGTCTCGACACCGCGCTCCAGCGCCAGGGCATCGAGATCCGCCGCCAGAAACTCAGCACCCAGGAGGCGACCGACCTCGCGAACGTGCAGATCCGCGCTGCCGACCGCGAGCTGCAGCGCGCGAAGTGGGCCTGGGGCAAAGGTGCGATCCCGGAGCGCGACCTGCGCCAGGCCGAGGACGAGCGCGAATCCGCGCGGCTCGCCTACGAGCACGCCCGCGAGACTGCCGGCCTCGAGCGCGACAGCCTCGACCTCGACCTGCGCGCCCGCCGACTCGAGCGCGAGCGCCAGGGATACGTGGTCGCGAACCTGAAGCGCCGCGTCGACGAGCTCGCCGTGCGCTCGCCCGTGAACGGTATGGTCGCGAATCTCGCGGCGGCCGAGAAGGCGAACGTCGCGGAGAATGCGCCCCTCCTGACCGTGGTCGACCTGACCGCCTTCGAGGTCGAGTTCCAGGTCGCCGACGTCTACGCACGCGACATCAAGCCGGGCATGGAAGCCCAGATCTCGGTCGACGGGCAGCAGCACAAGGGCCTGGTGACCGCGATCTCGCCGGAAGTGCGCTCCGGCCAGGTGACGGGCCGCGTGAAGTTTGCGCGCGAGCAGCCGCCGGGCCTGCGCCAGAGCCAGCGCGGATCGGTGCGGATCGTCATCGAACAGCGCGCGAAGGCCGTGAAGTTCGAGCGCGGCTCCGACATCGGCCCGGGCACCAAGTCGATCTACGTGGTGCAGGACGACACCGCGGTGCAGAAGCCGGTCGAGCTCGGCGCCGCGTCCGTGGGCGAAATCGAGGTCGTGAGCGGCCTCGAGCCTGGCGACCAGGTCATCGTCGGCGGCGCCAGCGACATGAACGACGTTCCCGAATTCCACATCGGCGGTTAGGAGCTACAAGCCAATGCTCGAAATGCACGGAATCAGCAAGATCTACCGCACCGACCTGATCGAGACGCACGCGCTGCGCGATTTCTCGCTGAAAGTCGGCGACGGCGAGTTTGTCGCGGTCACCGGCCCTTCAGGCTCCGGCAAGACCACGTTCATGAATGTCGCGGGGCTCCTCGAGAGCTTCGACACCGGCGCCTACAAGCTCGACGGCCAGGACGTCAGCAGGCTCTCCGACGAGGCGCGCTCGAAGCTCAGGAACGAGAAGATCGGCTTCATCTTCCAGAGCTTCAACCTGATCCCGGACCTCGACATCTTCGACAATGTCGACGTGCCGCTGCGCTACCGGGGCCTTTCGAAGAAGGACCGCGAGCAGCGCATCAAGAGCGCGCTCGACGTCGTCGGGCTGTCGTCGCGCATGCACCACATGCCCTCGCAGCTCTCCGGCGGGCAGCAGCAGCGCGCCGCGATCGCACGCGCGCTCGCCGGCGACCCGCGCTTCCTGCTGGCGGACGAGCCGACCGGCAACGTGGACTCGCTGATGGCGCGCCAGGTCATGGATCTGCTCGAGCAGATCAACGAGATGGGCACGACGGTGATCATGGTGACGCACGATCCCGAGCTCGCCCGCCGCGCGCACCGCAATGTCCACGTCGTCGACGGCCAGATCTCGGACTTCCTGGCCTACGAGCCGCGCGACGAGGTTCCGGCCATGGGTACCGCCCCGGTCGCTGCCACGATGGCGCCGGCCTGAGGAGCATCGATGTTCGGCTACTACCTGCAGCTCGCCTTCCGGAATCTGCGCCGCAATCCCGGGCTGACGGCCCTGATGATCGGCGCGGTCGCGCTCGGCATTGCGGTCTGCGTGATGACGCTCACCATGTACCGCGCGATGTCGGGCAACCCCATCTGGTGGAAGAACGACGTGCTCTACGCCGTGACACTCGACAGCTGGGATCCGCAGGACCCCTACAACGAGGACAAGCCCGAGCTGGCTCCCTGGCAGCTCACCTACCGCGACGCGACGGCGCTGATGGAGTCCGACATCCCGGAGCGCAAGCTCATCATGCACAAGGCGATCGGCGTGCTGGCGCTCGAAGGCCAGCAGGTCAAGCCTGAACGTGTGCTCACGCGCGTCACGACCGCCGATTTCTTCGCCATGTTCGACGTGCCGTTCAAGTACGGCGGCGGCTGGACCGAAGCCGCGGACAAGGGCCCGGAGCCCGTGGTCGTGCTGTCGAAGAAGATGAACGACAGGTTTTTCAAGGGCGAGAACAGCGTGGGCCGCCGGATTCGCTGGGACGATCGGGTGTTCAGGGTCGTCGGCGTGCTCGATCAATGGCTGCCGCTCCCGGTCTTCTACGACGTCAACAATGGCCCTCTCGAGGAGCCTGAGGACGTCTACATCCCGTTCGGCTGGTCCGTCCCGCTCGAGCTCGACAGCGCCGGCAATACGCAAGGCTGGAAGCCGGAGGACATCACGAACTACCAGGAATTCCTCGCCTCCGAGACCATCTGGCTCCAGATGTGGGTCGAGCTGCCGAACGCGGAGGTGCGCACGCGCTTCCAGTCGTTCATCGACAACTACGCCTCGAGACAGAAACAAGCCGGGCGCTTCCAGCGGCCGCTCAACAACCGCTTGACGAAGGTTGACCAGTGGCTGAAGGACAACGACGTCGTCGGAAACGATGACCGTGTGCTCGTCGGCCTCGCCTTCGCCTTCCTCGCAGTCTGCCTGCTGAATACCGTGGGTCTGCTGCTGGCGAAGTTCCTGAACAACGCGGCGATCACCGGCGTGCGCCGCGCGCTCGGCGCGAGCCGCCGGCAGGTATTCTTCCAGCATCTCGTCGAGGTCGGCGTCATCTCGTCGATCGGCGCCTTGCTCGGGCTCGCGACTGGCGGTCTATTCCTCCTGGGTCTTCGCGCGCTGTACACGATCGACCCGACGGATGCGGGTGGCACGCAGGCCCTCGCGCACGTGGACGTCACGAGCGTCGTCACTGCCCTCGCGCTCGCGCTGTTCGCAACGCTCGCCGCCGGTCTCTATCCCGCGTGGCGCATCGGCCGCATCCCCCCGGCCATCTACCTGAAGGCACAATGACATGACAGCCTGGAATCTCCGCCCGATCGCCAGTGCCCTCTGGCGCAATCGCACCGGCGCGATGCTGGTCGCGATCCAGATCGCAATCGGCCTTGCCGTGCTGGTGAACGCCGTGTACGTCGTCAAGCAGCGCGTGGACAAGATCGGCCGGCCGAACGGCATGGACGTGGAAAACATGATCGTCGTCACGAGCGCGGGCTTCGCGAAGGACTTCGACTACGAGGCGAGCTGGCGGGAAGACCTCGCCGCGATTCGCGGCCTGCCCGGAGTCAAGGCGGCGAGCCTCATGAGCAACTTTCCACTCTCGGGTGGTGGCAGCTCGAGCGGCTACCAGGCCGAGCCCGGCGAGATCAACCCGGAAACCGTTGTGGAAGCCAACACGTTCGCAGTGGATGAGCAAGGCGTTGCTGCACTCGGCATCACGCTTTCCGCGGGCCGCGCATTCGAGGCGCACGAGATCATTCCCGCGAATGAAACGGAAGCAAACTGGGACACGGCACCACAGGCGATCGTCACCCAGGCGCTCGGCAAGGCATTGTTCCCGAAGGATCGTGACGCGCTCGGGAAGACCTTCTACGACTCGCTCAACAAGCCGATAACGATCATCGGCATCATCGAAAACATGCACGGCTCCTGGGTCGGCTGGGACAAGGTCGATCAGGTGATGCTGTTTCCGCGCATCAAGAAAGGGCCGAACGGCGTCTACCTGGTCCGCACCGAGCCGGGCCGGCGCGATGCGATCATGCGCACGATCGAGGAGCGCCTCGGGACCTCGAATCCGGGCCGGCTGCTGCGCTGGGTACGCCCGCTCACCTATTTCGAGCGCCAGTCCTACCTGAGCGACCGCAACATAGCGATCTTCCTGGTGAGCGTCACGAGCGCGCTGCTCGCGATCACGGCGCTCGGCATCTTCGGCCTCGCGACGTTCAACGTCAGCACGCGCATCCGCCAGATCGGCACGCGCCGCGCCGTCGGCGCGCGCCGAATGGACATCGTGCGGCACTTCCTGGTCGAGAACTGGATGATCACGACGGCCGGCATCGTCGCCGGCTGCGGCGCCGCGCTCGGCGTCGGCTACTGGATCTCGGTCGAGTACGAGCTGCCGCGCCTCGATCTCTATTACCTCGTCGGCGGCGTGCTCACGATCTGGCTGATCGGCCTCGCCGCGGCCCTGCAGCCGGCGCGGCGCGCCTCGGCGATCTCGCCGGCGGTCGCCAGCCGGACGGTCTGACCCGGGGTCCCTTAGACTGTGGGCAGCATTGCAACCGATCCATCACGGGCCGCATCCAAACTCATGAAGGACCAGCCGGACCAGGGATTACACGAGAGCTTGGGCGGGCGCACCGTACTCGTGATCGACGACAGCGAGGCCGTGCGCACGGCGCTCGACGTGCTGCTGTCGATGCACGGCGCGCGCGTAATCGGCGCCGACAGCGCCGCCGCCGGCATCGAGGCGCTGGCGCGCGAGTCCATCGATCTCGTGGTGCAGGACATGAACTTCCGCCGCGAGGCCACCTCCGGCGAGGAAGGCATCGAGTTGTTCCGCCAGATCCGCAGCCAGCATCCGGACCTGCCGGTCATCCTGCTGACGGCCTGGACCCACCTCGAAACCGCGGTCGAGCTGGTCAAGGCGGGCGCATCCGACTATGTCGCCAAGCCCTGGGACAACGCGCGGCTCCTGACGACGGTGCGAAACCTGCTCGACCTGCACACCGCGCGAGCCGAAAACCGCGCGATCCGCCGCCGCCGCGCGTCGGCGCGCGCGGAGCTGACCAAGCGCTTCAACCTGAGCGGACTCATCTACGAGAGCGAGGCGATGCACGCGCTCGCCTCGACGGCGGCGCGCGTCGCGCACGCCGACGTGCCCGTGTTGATCACCGGGCCGAACGGTGCTGGCAAGGAAGTCGTCGCCGACATCGTGCAGGCGAACTCCGCCGTGAAGGGCGGGCCGTACGTGAAGGTGAATCTCGGCGCGCTGCCGGACACGCTGATGGAGGCCGAGCTGTTCGGCACCGAGGCCGGCGCATTCACCGGCGCGAAGGCACGGACCGGCCGTTTCGAGGCAGCAGACGGCGGCACGATCTTCCTGGATGAGGTCGGCAACCTGTCGCCGCTCGGGCAGACCAAGCTCCTGCGCGTCCTGCAGACCGGCGAATACGAGCGGCTCGGCTCCAATACGACGCGCCGTACGCGGGCGCGCGTGATCGCGGCGACCAACGCGAACCTGCCCCAGCAGATCCGCGACGGCCGCTTCCGCGAGGATCTCTTCTACCGGCTGAACGTCATCGAGCTCGAGGTGCCGCCGCTCGCCGCGCGCGAGGACGACATCCTGCCGCTTGCGCAGCATTTCCTCGAGCCCGGGTTCACGCTGTCGCAGGACGCGCTGCGCACGCTCACGCGCTACCACTGGCCGGGCAACGTGCGCGAGTTGCGCAATGCCATCCACCGCGCCTGCCTGCTGTCGGTGGATCCGGTCGTGACGGCCAGGGCGCTCGCATTGCCGATCCCGCCGGAGCCGGCCGACGGCTCCCACATCGACCGTGCCACCATCGAGCAGGCGCTCCTGTTGGCGGACGGGGTCGTCGCGCACGCGGCGCGTGACCTCGGACTGTCGCGTCAGGCACTCTATCGCCGCATGGAGAAGCTCGGCCTCAAGACTCCCGTCGACCCAGGCCGGACATCCGCCACTAACGGCTAGGTCCTATGGCCAGAAAGCCCCGCGCCGGCTGGTCGCTGGCCGGCCGCATCGTCATGGTGCTTTGCGCCATGTCGATCGTGTCCGCGGCGACCGCGCTCGCGCTCCACCATTACCTGGTGTCGCCCTGGACCGCGGGCGCGGTCGCGCTCCTGCTGACGCTGCCGCCCTCGATCTGGCTGACCTCGCGGCTGTTCGACCGCTGGAGCCACAGCATCCGTGCGGTCACCGACGGGATCATCAGCCTGCGCGACCGTGACTTCAGCGTCAGCGTCACGCCGACCGGGCCAGACGAGATCGGCGACCTGACCGCGGAGTACAACCAGCTTGGCGACAAGCTGCGGCGCGAGCGGCTCGACCTGCATCAGCGCGAGCTGCTGCTCGATACGGTGGTGCAGACGACTCCGCTCGCGCTGGTGTTGACGAATGCCAACAACGCGATCGTGTTCGGCAACATCGCAGCGCGGCAGCTGTTTCACGCCGGGCGCAAGCTCGAGGGCCTGAGCTTCGCGGCCCTGCTGGAGGAGGCGCCGGGGCCGCTTCGCGAGGCAGTCGACGGCGGTGCCGACACGCTGTTCACGGTTTCCGAGGGCGCGGATGCCGAGATCTTCCATCTGAGCAACCGCTCGTTCTCGCTCAACAGCCAGCCGCACCGGCTGTTCCTGTTCAAGCAGCTGACGCGCGAGATGGCGGCCCAGGAGGTCGCGATCTGGAAGAGGGTGATCCGTGTCATTGCCCACGAGCTGAACAATTCCCTCGCGCCGATCTCCTCGCTCGCGCATTCCGGGAAGGCGCTGTCGAGCGCGCCGGACCCGGCGAAGCTCGCGCGCGTCTTCGCGACCATCGAGGAACGCGCCACGCACCTCGCGACATTCATCGACGGCTATGCGCGTTTCGCCAAGCTGCCGCGTCCGCGGCCTGCGCCGGTGGTGTGGAAGCCGCTGCTGCACGGGCTCCGGGACAATTTTTCCTTCCGCATCGTCGAGCCGCTGCCGGAGGGCGAGGCATGGTTCGATGCGGCGCAGCTCGAGCAGGTGCTGATCAACCTGGTCAAGAACGCGATCGAGTCGGGCTCGCCGGAAGACGACGTCACGCTCACGGTGCTCGAGCGCCACGGCGGCATCGCACTCGAGATCGCCGACCGCGGCAGCGGGTTGTCCGAAGAGGTGCTCCGCGACGCGCTCCTGCCGTTCTACTCGACCAAGCCGAAGGGCACCGGGCTCGGCCTGACGCTCTGCCGCGAAATCGTCGACGCGCACGGCGGGCGGCTGTCCATCGCGAACCGCGACGGCGGCGGCGCGGTCGTGACGGTGTGGCTGCCGCAGCCGGAGACATCATGAAGGCGTTGCTGAGGCGATCGCTCATTTCACTGGCAGTCGTGTGTGCGGTCCTGGGCGCGGCGGCAGCGTACCTGTTGCATGCGCCGGAACCGGATCCGCCGCCGGGACGGGTCGAGCTGGTGACGGTGGAGTTCGGCGGTCGCCTGCGGAGCTACGCCATCGTCGCGCCGTCGCGCCCGCTGCCGGCTGCGGCAGCCCTGCTGGTCTTTCATCGTTCGCAGAGCAGCGGCGAGGAGATGCGCCGCATCGTCGGCAACGCGCTCGAGCGCCTCGCCGAGCGCGAGAACATCGTCATCGCCTATCCCGACGGTTTCGAGGGCCACTTCAACGATTGCCGGCGCGAGGCTTCGTACAGCGCGCGCAGACTGAACATCGACGACGTCGCGTTCGCGAGGCATATCATATCGGGCGCCTGGTGGCGTCGCGGTCGGTCGATCCGGGGCGCGTGCACGCGATCGGACACTCGAATGGCGGGCAGATGGCACTGCGTCTCGCGCTCGAATCGCCCGAGGTCGTCGCCGGCATTGCGGCGATCGGAGCGAGCCTGCCCGCGCCCGACAACATGGATTGCGAGCCCACGTCGACGCCTCCCCGGCGGATCGTGTTCGTGGCCGGCACCGACGATCGCATCAATCCTTATGACGGCGGCCCGGTCACGCTGTTCGGTTTCGGCCACCGCGGCAACGTGCTGTCCGCGCGGGCGAGCGCCGAATGGTTCGCCGGCCGGCTCGGCATGACGCAGTCGCAGCAGTCCGCGATCGAGGAGGTCGACGGGTTGGCCGCCGGCCGGGAGGACTGGGTCTCGTCCGATGCGCATGTCCGGCTCGTCACCATCGAAGGTGGCGGCCACACGATCCCGCAGGCGGGCTATCGCTTCCCGCGCATCTTCGGCGCCACATTCGCGAGCGATTCCGTGCTGAAATCCACCTGGCAGTTGCTCGAGGGAGGATCGTGATGGCCGGGTTTTTCGATATCTCAGTCGATTCGATCGATGGCGGCGCGAACCTGTTGAACGAGCTGAATGGCAAGGTCGTGCTCGCAGTCAATGTCGCGAGCCGCTGTGGCCTGACGCCGCAATACACCGGCCTTGAGGAACTGCACGAGGAACTGGCCGGCGAAAACTTCGCGGTCGTCGGCTTCCCCTGCAACCAGTTCGGTGCCCAGGAACCGGGCAGCGAACGGCAGATCCAGGCATTCTGCTCGGCGACTTACGGCGTGACCTTCCCGATGAGCGCCAAGCTCGAAGTCAACGGCGCCGGCCGCCATCCTCTGTATGCCTGGCTGACCGATCCATCGAACGGCTTCCCCGGCGACATCGAGTGGAACTTCGGGAAATTCCTGATCGGCCGCGACGGCAAGCTGCTGAAGCGCTATGCGCCGACCGTCGAGCCACGCGATCACGGCCTGATGCAGGACATCGCGGACGCCCTGTAATCGGGTAATATTCCGGGCGCATTCCGGAGACTGGACCGATGCGATTGCATCCTGCTGCGATGATATGGATCGCCGCCAGCGCGCTTCTCGCGCTCGCGGGCCCGGCGGCCCGCGCCGAAGGCGATGCGGAGAACGGCCGCCGGCTCGCCTATACCTGCATGGGCTGCCACGGCATCGAGAACTACAAGAACGCCTATCCGAAGTATTCGGTGCCGAAGCTCGGCGGGCAGAACCAGCTCTATGTCATCGCGGCGCTCGGCGAGTATGCGTCCGGCAACCGCTGGCATCCGACCATGCAGGGGCTCGCGATCTCGCTCTCGAAGACGGAGCGCGAGGATCTTGCCGCCTGGTTCACCGCGGCCGCGCCCCTGAAGCCGGGCGCGAGACAGGTCGGCAACCCGCCGAAGGTCGCCGAGGCCTGCACCGCCTGCCACGGCAAGGACGGCCTCGGCACGCTGGACGAATACCCGAACCTCGCTGGTCAGCACGCGGATTACCTGCAGCAGGCGCTGAACGACTACCGCCTCGGCAAGCGCAAGAGCCCGATCATGAATCCTTTCGCGCAGCAACTGACGCGCGAAGAAATCGCCGCGATATCGAGCTACTACTCGAAACAGCAGGGGCTCGCGACGCTCGAGCAGGACTGAGTGGCTCGCGCGGTCATGGCAAAGGTCGCGGTGACGCGCGAATTGCAGAGCGGACGAGGCCGCTACGCGGCAACGGTCGAAGGTTTCCCCGGTGAAGCCGAGCTGAGCTTCTCGCGCGTCAACCCCTCGCTCGTGATCGCCGATCACACCGAGACACCGGTCGCGATGCGCGGCCAGGGCTTGGCGACAGTGCTCGTCGAGCGCCTCGTTGCCGATGCGCGCAGCGAGCGATTCAAGATCGTGCCGCAGTGCCCATTCGTGGCGGCACAGTTCGACCGTCATCCCGAATGGTCCGACCTGCGAGCCTGAAATCACGGCGACGTCGAGTGACCGCTGTCGTCGATTGCCGACAGACAGTCGTTTCCCGCCGACAGCGACCACTGGCGAGTTGGAGGGAGCTCGCTAGATTGCCCCCAATCACGAATCGAGGGGGGCGCCATGGAGCGGCGAACTGGATTGTCATGGATGATGTGTGTCACGTTGATGGCAGGCGGCGGTCTCAGTGCCGGTGCGAAAGCCCAGACCGCTAATCGGGCGCCGAAAATCTCCGGTTCGCCCGCGCCGACAGTTCTCCAGCAAACGAAATATCTCTTCAAGCCGGTAGCGACAGATGCGGATCGCGACCGGCTGACTTTCAAGATCAAGAGCAAGCCTGGCTGGGCCAGCTTCAACAAGACGACGGGCCGCCTGTCAGGCACTCCCAGCCCAGCCGATGTCGGCAACTATTCGAACATCAGGATCTCAGTAACCGACGGTCGCGCTACCGCATCGCTGCCGGCGTTCGGAATCGCCGTAACCCAGTCCGCCTCGGGGTCGGTGACAGTGGCATGGACGCCGCCGACGCGGAATGCCGATGGATCCCCGATCTCCGATCTTGCCGGCTACAGGATCTACATGGGCCGGAGCAGCAACGCGTTGACCAGCGTCGTCGCCCTGAACAATGCGGGGCTCAGCCGGTATGTGGTGGAAAACCTGTCGCCGACCAGGTGGTATTTCGCCCTGACGTCGGTGAACAGGCGCGGCCGCGAAAGCGCGCGGACGCCCACGCTCAGCA
Organism: Steroidobacteraceae bacterium; assembly: GCA_050738495.1. GTDB lineage: Bacteria > Pseudomonadota > Gammaproteobacteria > Steroidobacterales > Steroidobacteraceae > SCUD01. Next base: position 71,928 of record JBOHZL010000007.1, read on the forward strand.
AGGTGGTCGGCTGATCGGCGCGAAATCGTTCGTCTCGTTCGGCTACTGCTTGAGCTTCTCCAGGAACAGCGCGACCGCCCACTGGTAGTAGTCCACGTTGTCGCGCCTGGCGAAGCCGTGGCCTTCGTTGAGCCCGACCAGGTACCAGACCTCGCCGCCATTCGCGCGGATCTTCGCGACCATCTGGTCCGACTCGGTGACCGGCACCCGCGGGTCGTTCTGGCCCTGCACGATCAGCATCGGCTTGTCGATCTTGCCGACGCTGTTGAGCGGCGAGATCTTCTCCAGGAAGGCGCGCATCTTCGGGTCGCGCTCGTCGCCGTACTCCGGCCGGCGCAGGTCGCGGCGGTATTCCGCCGTGCTCTCGAGGAAGGTGACGAAGTTGCTGATGCCGACGATGTCGATCGCGCCGCGGAATCGGTCGTTGTAATGCGTCATCGACGCGAGCGTCATGTAGCCGCCGTAGGAGCCGCCGATCACGACCACTCGCTTCGCGTCGAGGTCGGGCTGCGTCCCGATCCAGTCGAGCAGCGCGCCGATGTCCTTGACCGAATCCTCGCGCTTCATGCCGTTGTCGAGCACGACATAGGTCTTGCCATAGCCGGTCGAGCCGCGCACGTTCGGCGCGATCACCGCGTAGCCGAGTTCGACCGCCCATTGCTGGATCGAGATATTGAAGGTCGGCTGCGTCTGGCCTTCCGGGCCTCCGTGGATGCTGATCAGCACCGGATGCGGACCCTGGCCTGAGGGCTTGTAGACCCAGGCTGGGATTTCGCGCGGCTTGCCGTCGATCTGGTCGAAGGTCGGGTAGCGCACCAGCTTCGGCGCGACGAAGCGCTTCGCGTCGATCGGCCCGAGCTCGCTCCGTGTCCAGCGCTCCAGCTTCCGGGTGGCGAGCTCGTAAACCCATACGTCATGAGGCTGGGTCGGCGTCTGCAGGCTGAATCCGAGCCGCTTGCTGGCCGGATCGAACTCGAGCCCGCCGATGACGCCGAACGGCAATTCCGGCGAATTCAGGTCCTGGCGCAGCGCCAGGTCCATCAGCGCGAGCCGGTTGGCGCCGTCCTCGTTGATCACATAAGCGAGATAGCGCCCGTCGCGCGACAGCGCGAATTCGTCGACGTCCCAGTTCACGTGCCCGGAAAGCACCGTGACCTTGCCGCTCGCGAGGTCCACATAGCGCAGCGTCCGGAACTCGCTGCCGAGGTCGGAGGTCATGTACACGCCCTTGCCGTCGCGCGAGAAATTCCCGCCGCGGGCGGCCTTCACCTTCGACGGCTCGATCTCGCGCTTCTCGCGCGTCGCAAGATCGTAGGTCCAGAGGTAGCTCTCGTTGACCGACACGAAGCGAATGAGCAGCAGCGACTTGCCGTCCGGCGACCAGTCGACCGCATTCCAGCCGACTTCCGGGGCCTCGAACACCAGCTCCGGCGCGCGCTTGTCGAGCGGATCGTCGATATAGACGTCACTGACGACTCCGTTCCGCGCGGTCCACTGGAATGCGTACTTCGTTCCGTCGGGCGACCAGACGCCCGTGCCCGCGCGGCCCTTGCCGTCGGTCAGACGCAGGGGTTCGGCGCTCGCCGGATCGAGGTACTCGAGCTGAAAATTCTCGTCGCCGCCCGAGTCGCGGATGTAGGCGACGCCCTTGCGTGCGCCGCTCGGCGACCAGTCGCCGTTCCGGATGGGCTCCTCGAAGAAGGTGATCTGGCGACGATCGCCCATGGGTTGCGCGACCAGATGCAACTGGCTGGTGTTGCCGAAGCGCGTGCTGATCGTGACCTGGCCGTCGGGCGTCCAGCCGGCAAACTGCGCGCTGCGCGCGTGCTGGTAGCGGCGCATGCGCTCGATCAGCGCCGACGGGATCTCCGGGATGCCCTCGATCGCGAGGTTGCCGCGCGTCACGCGCTCGACGTCGGCAGCGGACACATTGAACGCGAGCAGGGCGGCGACGGCGAGGATCGTTCGGTTCATCGGGGGCTCCGGTGTCGGTCTCATCTCGTGTGGGCGGCTAGATTGCCACAGCGCCGCCGGGTGGCACAGCCCGAAAGCTGTCGCGGCCGGGCAGGCATGCGATCATTGCGCACATGCTGGAGATTGCCTCGAAACTGACCGATTTCGGCGCGGGCATCACCGCGATCGATACCGATTACGTGCGTCCGCGCCTCGCTGCCTCGCACCTCGTCGTCGACGATGGACGCGCCGCGTTCGTCGACACCGGCACGACGCACTCGGTCAACAACCTGCTCGCGGCGCTGGCGGCGAAGGAGATCGCCCCTGCCGACGTCGACTGGGTGCTGGCGACGCATGTGCACCCCGATCACGCGGGCGGCGCCGGGGCCCTGATGCGGGCGCTGCCGAAGGCGCGCCTGGTCGTGCATCCGCGCGGCGCACGCCATCTCGCGGAGCCCTCGAAACTGATCACGGGCTCGATCGCCGTCTATGGCGAGGCGCAGTACCGGGCGCTCTACGGCGAAATCGTGCCGATCGACGAATCGCGCATGCTCGTTCCGGCGGACGGCGCGGCGATTACGCTCGGCCGGCGGCAGCTCGACCTGATCCACACGCCGGGCCACGCGCTGCATCATTATTGCGTCGTCGACCGGGAGCACGGGCGCATTTTCTCGGGCGACACCTTCGGCATCTCCTACCGCGACTTCGACGTGGACGGGCGCGAGTTCATCTTTCCGACCACGACGCCGGTGCATTTCGACCCGGAGGCGCTCTGCGCCTCGGTGGACCGGCTGATGTCCTGCCGGCCGCAGGCGATCTACCTGACGCATTACTCCGAAGTGCGCGACCTCGAGCGCCTCGCGCGCGAGATGAAGGATCGGGTCCGGACGTTTGCGAACCTGGGCCGCAAGCATGCGGCGGCGCCGGACCGCCCGCAGCGCCTGCGGCGCGGCATGTTCAAGCGGCTCTCCGACTGGCTCGACGAGCACGGCTATCCGGGCGACGATGTGGAGCGGCATCGGCTGCTGGACGGCGACATCGAGTTGAACTGCCAGGGCATCGAGTTCTGGCTCGACAGGAAGTGACATGAAACCAGTCAAGGCATTCCGCATCGACGAGCGCGAGGGCAAGATCGCGGCGGGCTTCACGCAGATGACCGAGGACGCGCTGACGCCCGGCGAGGTCGTCATCCGCGTGCAATATTCCAGCATCAATTACAAGGATGCGCTCGCGGCGACCGGCGCCGGCAAGATCCTGCGCAAGTACCCGCTGAATGGTGGCATCGACCTGTCGGGCGAGGTCGTGAGCTCGACCGACGCGCGCTACAAGCCGGGGCAGCAGGTGCTTGTCACGGGCTGCGGCCATTCCGAGACGCTCGACGGCGGTTATGCCGAGCTCGCACGCGCCAAGGGCGATTCCGTGATTCCGCTGCCGGATGGCCTGAGCCTCCTGGATGCGATGGCGCTGGGCACGGCGGGCTTCACCACCGGGCTCGCGATCCACCGCATGGAACAGAACGGGCAGAATCCCGCGATGGGACCGATCGTGGTGACGGGTGCTTCCGGCGGCGTCGGCTCCGTTGCCGTCGACCTCATGTCCAAGCTCGGCTACGAGGTCGTGGCGGTGAGCGGCAAGCCGGAGGCCGATGCGCACCTGAAGGCGCTCGGCGCGTCGCGGATTCTGCGCCGCCAGGAAATCGACACCGGCAAGCGGCCGCTGGAGGCGGCACAGTGGGGCGGCGCGATCGACAACGTGGGCGGCGAGCTGCTCACCTGGCTCACGCGCACCGTGGACAACTGGGGCAACATCGTCAGCATCGGCCTCGCCGCCAGCCACAAGCTGGAGACGACGGTGATGCCCTTCATCCTGCGCGGCGTGAGCCTGCTCGGCGTCAACTCGTCGTCGATGCCGCGCGAGATCCGGGTCGCGATCTGGAAGCGGCTCGCGACCGACCTGAAGCCACGGCATCTCGACAAGCTGGTGACGCGGACCATCGGCTTCGACGAGCTGCCGGCCGCGTTCGACGACTTCATCAAGGGACGCGTGCTCGGGCGCACCGTCGTGAAGATCGCCTGAGGTGGCCGACGATGGCTTGCAGGCCCGGCTGCTCGCAGGCGCGCAGGAACTCGGCATCGCACTCGAAGCCGGGCAGGCGGAGCGCCTCCTGCGCCTGGTCGCGGAGCTTCGCGACTGGAACACGCGCATGAACCTGACGGCCATCACCGGACCCGCCGACATCGTGGACAAGCACCTGCTCGACTCGCTGACCCTCCGGCCGCACCTCCATGGCCGGCGCATCGCGGATGTCGGGAGCGGCGCCGGCTTTCCCGGCCTGCCGCTGGCCCTCGTCGATCCGGCCCGGGAATTCACGCTGATCGAGGCGACCGGCAAGAAGCTCAGGTTCATCGAGCATGCGATCGAGACGCTCGGCATCGGCAATGCCGGAGCCGTCGGCGAGCGCGCCGAGGCCTACCGTCCGCAGAAGCCATTCGACTGCGTGATCGCCCGCGCTCTCGGCAGGATCGGCGATTTCCTGCGCGTGGCCGCGCATTTATGCGCGCGCGATGGCAGGATGCTCGCGATGAAGGGCCGCCACCCCACCGACGAGCTTGCCGCATTGCCGCGCGGCTGGCGGGTCGGCGCCGTGCACGACCTGCGTGTGCCGGGGCTGGCGGCGGCGCGCTGCGTCGTCGTGCTGGAGCGGAGTTGAGCGGATGAAGCGGATCATCGCGGTCGCGAACCAGAAAGGCGGGGTCGGCAAGACCACGACCGCCGTCAACCTGGCCGCCTCGCTCGCGGCGATGAAGCGGGCCGTCCTGCTCGTCGACCTCGATCCGCAGGGCAATGCGACCATGGGCTGCGGCGTGGACAAGCGTGCGCTCGAGCGCTCGACCGCGGACGTGCTGCTGGGCGACTGCAATGTCGCCGACGCGATCGTGACGATCGAATCCGGCGGCTTCGACCTGCTGCCGTCGAACCAGGACCTGACCGCTGCCGAGGTGCGGCTGCTCACCATGCTCGCCGGCCGCGAGCACCGCCTCGAGCGCGCGCTCGGGCCGGTGCGCGGACGCTACGAATTGATCGTGATCGACTGCCCGCCCGCATTGAACATCCTGACGGTCAACGCGCTGACCGCGGCGGACTCGGCGCTGATCCCGATGCAGTGCGAGTACTACGCGCTCGAAGGCTTGTCCGGGCTCGTCAGCACCATCGACCAGATCCGCGATTCGGTGAACGCGAAACTGCAGATCGAGGGCATCCTCCGCACCATGTTCGACCCGCGGAACAACCTGTCGAACGACGTCGCCGCGCAACTCATCACGCATTTCGGCGATCGCGTGTTCCGGACGATCATCCCGCGGAACATCCGCCTGGCGGAGGCGCCTTCGTTCGGCGTGCCCGTGATGCTGCACGACAAGGAGTCGCGTGGCGCGCTTGCCTATCTCGCGCTCGCGGGCGAGTTGATCCGCAGGAACGAAGCGGCCGATCCCGCGGCGAAGCCGCCCTACCTGGCCGAGACCGCCCCGGTGGAAGAAATCCAGCAAGAACACGCCGCGGAAGCCAAAGGGGACGCTACCCTCTAAAAGGGGACGCACCGCTTTTCTCGGGATAGAAAAGGGGTGCGTCCCCTTTGTCCCGGAAGCGGGACGGTGTCCGGTTTTCGTGTCCCATGAGCGGGATGAATGTGTCCGATGGTCTCCCTCGGACACGACCATCGTCGCCTCAAAATCATAAATAATTCGCTGTAATTCAACAAGTTGCGTCAGGTCTGGCCGACTTGGCACGGTCCTTGCTCTATCTAGGTCAGGAAGCGGCAGGTGCCGCAACCAGACGAAGCAAGGAAAGCGCAAGGAGAACGCCATGAAGACCCTGTTCAATCGCAGCTCCCGGACGATTACCGCAGCCTTCGCAGCGATCGTGATCGTGGGCCTCTCCGGCCTGACGCTGGATCGCGGCCATGCGGGCGCGCTGCCGGCGGGCGTGATCGAGATCGGCGAACTCGAGACCGTGATGGTCGGCGAGATGGCGATCGCGGCGCTGCCGGCCGTCGAAGTGATCGGCGCCCGCAGCGTGCAGCTCGCCGACATCGCAGCCGATGCCGACACGCAGGGTTGAGGCGGGCGCGGCCATGGGCCGTGTTGACTCGCCGGCCGACGTGCAGTTGACGCGCGCGCTGGTCGCGGTCGTGCTCGGCCTGGCGCTGGCCTTGGGCCTGCTGCGGCCGCTCGTCGATGTGCCGGGCGTGCGCGCGGTGCTCCCCGAGCTTCGCGCCGTCGCCGGCATTCCCTGCCTCGTGATCGAGGCCGTCGGCAGGATCTCCTGATGGACCGCCCGCGGATCCAGGACAAGTTCAAGGGCCGCAAGCTCGCCTGGGTGATCGGCGGCTTCATGGCCCTCACCGGCGCCGCCTTCGGCATCGCCGGCCTCGAGCCCGGCGCGCCATCGGTCGCGCGCGAGCAGTTGTATCTCGACGAAGTGAAGGAAGGCGTGCTGGAGCGCAAGGTCCGCGGCCCCGGGGTCCTGCAGCCGCGCGAGGCGCGCTGGCTCTCGACCCGCGTGGAGGCCCGCGTCGATCGCGTGCTGCTGCGCGCCGGCGAAACGGTCGAGCCGGATGCGATCATCGTCCAGCTCTCGAATCCCGAAGTGCAGCGCGCGGCGGATGCCGCGACGCTCGAAGTGGCTGCCGCGCGCGCCGAATACGCCGCCGCGCGGCTCGAGTTGGAAAGCCAGCGCCTGGATCGGCGATCCTCCCTCGCCGAGGCGCGCGCGACTGCGGAGTCCGCGCGCCTCCAGGCGGTGGCTGAGGAACGCGCGTTCAGGCAGGGCGCCGTCTCCGAACTGCAGTTCTCGCGCTCAAAGATCCTGTCCGCCCAGCTCGGCGAGCGCGCCGGAATCGAGGAACAGCGCCTCGCCGCGCTCGATTCGGCGGTGTCGGCGCAGCTCGAGGCGCGCATGGCGCGCCTGCGCCAGCTCGAGCGCGCCGCCGAGGAGCGGCAGCTCGCGGCGGATTCTCTTTCGGTCAAGGCTGGAATGGCGGGCGTCGTACAGAGCGTGCCGGTGCAGGAAGGCCAGCAGCTCGCGCCAGGGGCGAACGTCGCGCGCGTCGCCAAGCCGGGCTCGCTGTACGCGGAGCTGCGCATCCCCGAGCTCGATGCGCGCGACCTCGCGGCCGGCCAACCCGCCAGCATCGACATGCGCGATCGCCTGGTGCGCGGCCGCGTGGTGCGCGTCGATCCGGCGGTGGTTGCGGGCGCGGTGCGGGTCGAGGTCGACTTCGACGAGGCGCTGCCGTCGCAGGCGCGCGCGGACCTCTCGGTGGATGGCACGATCGCGATCGAGACGCTCGAGAACGTGCGCTACGTCGGCCGCCCGGTCGGCGCGCAGTCGGAGTCGGCGACGACGGTCTTCCGCGCGCGCCCCGGCGACAGGGTCGCCGAGCGCGTTCCGGTGAAGTTTGGCAAGGCGTCCGTGAACCAGATCGTGGTACTCGAGGGCCTCGAGCCTGGCGACATCGTGGCGCTCGCGGACACGACACAATGGTCCGGCAAGGACCGGCTGGTCATCGACTGACATCAACGGAGCAAAGACGACATGCCGCAGCAAGCCATGATCAGCCTCGAAGGCGTCACCAAGGTCTTCTACACCGACGACCTCGAGACCCACGCCCTCGACGGCATCCACCTGGACATCGGCAAGGGCGAGTTCCTGTCGATCTCCGGGCCCTCCGGATGCGGAAAATCCACGCTACTCGCGATACTGGGCCTGCTCGACACGCCGACCGAGGGTCGCTACCGACTCGCAGGCGACGACGTGACGACGCTTGCGCCGGCGGCGCGGGCTAAGGTCAGGAACGAGCGCATCGGCTTCATCTTCCAGGCCTTCAACCTGATCGGTGACCTGACGGTCCTCGACAACGTCGAGTTGCCGCTGACCTATCGCGTCGGCATGGGAGGCGACAAGCGTCGCAAGGCCGCGCTGCACGCGCTCGAGCGTGTCGGCATGTCGCATCGCGTAAATCACCATCCGGCGCAGCTTTCGGGCGGCCAGCAGCAGCGCGTCGCGGTCGCCCGCGCGCTCGCGGGAAAGCCCGCGATCCTGCTCGCCGACGAGCCAACCGGCAATCTCGATTCGCGAAACGGCGAGTCGGTCATGAACCTGCTGCGCGAGCTGCACCGCGAAGGCTCGACCATCTGCATGGTGACGCACGACCCTCGCTATGCGGATTGCGCGGACCGCAAGGTCCAGCTCTTCGACGGCCGCGTGGTCGACGAGAACACGCTGATCGACCTGTCGTCGCGCCGCGCGGCCAAGGCCTGAGGGAAGTCGAATGCGCGGATTCATCGATGAAGTGAAGGCAGCGGTCTCGGGCCTGGCGCGGGCGCCGTCGTTCACGGCGCTCGCGGTCGGCGTGCTGGGGCTGGGCCTGGGCGCCGTCATCTTCATGTATGGCGTGGCCGATACGTTGATGCTGAAGCCCGCGCCGTACCCGAATTCGGAGCGGATGTACTCGATCGTGACCCTGGATGGCCAGGAGCCGGGCGACTACGACGAGTCGATGAAGCTCCAGGATTACCAGCGGGTCCGTGAGTCGCAGACGCAGTTCGAGGCGATGGGCGGGATTTACGTCGGCACCGCCTACCTCACGGGTGACGGGCAGGCGGAGCGCTACGACGGCGGCTTCGCGGACGGTCACGTGTTCGACGTGCCGGGCGTCAAGCCGCTGCTCGGCCGGGCAATCGAGCCGCGCGATGCGATGGACGGCGCGACCCCGGTGGTCGTTCTCGGGTACGAGCTCTGGACCGAGCGATTTGACTCGGATCGCGAGGCCATCGGCCGCATCGTCCGGGTCAACGGCCGGCCGTCGGAAATCATCGGCGTGATGCCCGAGGGATACACGTTCCCGTCCACGTCTGAACTCTGGGTGGCGAACCGGGAGGATCCCGCGCGCGTGAGCCGCCACGACGCCGCCGACGTCAACGTCTATGGCCGGCTTCGCGCGGACGGCGACATCGACGTGGCGCAGCAGGAACTGGCGCCGGTCGCAGCGCACATCCGCACGACGGTGCCGAAGGAGATCTTCAACGGCCGCTTCGAAGTCCAGCCGTTCGCCGCGGGCTTCGTCGGCCACGAGGGCGCGAAGCTCATCTGGACGCTGGTCATCGCAGTCGGCTTCGTGCTGCTCATCGCCTGTGCCAACGTCTCGAACCTGCTGCTCGCGCGCTCGGCCTATCGTGTGCGCGAGACCACGGTGCGCTCCGCACTCGGCGCATCCCGCAGCCGCCTCGTCGCGCATATGCTGGCCGAGGGCCTCGTCATCAGCGTGCTGGCGACGGCGCTCGGCCTGCTGCTCGCGTCGATTGCGCTGGACGGCATCCGTATCGCCGTATCCCGCCTGATGGAGGACAGCCCCTCGTGGTGGAACTTCGAGATCGATTTCCGCGTGGCGACCGTGGCCGTGCTGGCGGCATTCGCATCCACGCTGGTCGCCGGCCTGCCCGCGGCGATCAGGGCTTCCCGGCCTTCGCTCGACGCACTGCTGCGCGACGGCGGCCGCACCGGTACCGGCCTCGCGATCGGCCGGATCGCCTGGGCGCTGGTCGTGTTCGAAGTCGCGCTCGCCTGTCTGCTGCTCGGCGTCTCGGCGCTGATGACCAAGGGCGTGCTGAAGGCGACTTCCAGCGATATCGGCGTCGAGACGGCCGATATCATGACGGCGCGCATCGGCCTCACGGCGGGTACTTACGTCGAGGAGGAGGAGCGGGACCGGTTCTGGGATTCGCTGGTCGAACGGATCCAGTCGCAGCCCGGCATCGACGCGGCGACCGTCACGACCTCGCTGCCCGGTCACTCCAGCGCCGACGGTCCGTTGACGATCGAGGGGCGGGACTATGGCGACGGCGGAACGCGGCCCTTCATCCGCTGGGTCAAAGCCAGCCCGTCGTTCTTCGAGACGTTCCGGCTCGGCGCGGTCCGGGGACGCCTCATCGACAGTCGCGACCGGATCGACTCCATGCCGGTCACAGTGATCAACGAGGCGATGGCCCGCGAGCTGTTTCCCAGGTTGTCTCCACTCGGCGTCCGAGTCAAGTTCGAAAGCGAAGACGAGCCGATCTGGATGACGATCGTCGGCATCGTGCCGAACGTGGTGCACGACGACGAAGGCAAGAACTCGCCGACGCTGTACATCCCGGCCACGCAGCTTCCCCCGCGCTTCATGAGCATCGCGGTGCGCGGCCGGGGCGACCCGAGGTCGCACATCGGCGCCGTGCGTAGGGCGCTCGCCGAGACGGATTCCGACCTTGCGCTGTACTGGACGCGGACCATCGACGAGGGTCGCCTGATCGAGACCGCCGGCTTTCGCATCGTCGGCACCATGTTCGCCGTGTTTGCCGGGGTCGCGCTCGTTCTCGCTGCCGCCGGTCTCTTCGGTGTGCTGGCATTCCATGTAGGCCAGCGCACCCGGGAGATCGGTGTGCGGCGCGCGCTCGGGGCGGACAACCGCCGCATCCTGAAGCTGATCATGCGTGCGAGCGGCGTGCAGGTGCTGATCGGCCTCGCGATCGGCATGACACTCCTGCCGTTCGTGGGGCGCAGCCTGGGCGACGTGCTGAACGAGGTGAGCCCGTACGATGCGGGCATCTACAGCCTCGTGCTCGGGCTGATGCTCGCGATCGCCGTCGCGGCGACCCTCGTGCCGACCCGCCGCGCGCTGAAGGTCGACCCGGCGGCGGCATTGCGCTACGAGTGAGGGCCGTGCAGGATCGCGCCTGATGCAAGCGCGGATCCTGATCGCGGACGACCAGGCGGACATCCTTTCTGCGCTGAAGCTCCTGCTGCGGCGGGAGGGGTTCGAAGTGGCGACCGCGACCTCGCCGGCCGGTGCGCTCGACATCGCCGCACGCGAGCCTGTCGACGTCGCGCTGGTGGACCTCAACTACTCACGGGACACGACCTCGGGCGAGGAGGGCGTTGCGCTCGTCGACGAGCTGCACCGCCTGCATCCGGAGCTGCCGGTCGTCGTGATGACGGCCTGGGCCACCGTCGAGGTCGCCGTCAAGGCGATGCGGCACGGCGCCAACGATTTCCTCGAGAAGCCCTGGAACAATCAGCGCCTGCTGAGCGTGCTGCGGAACCAGGTACAGCTCGCCGAAGCGCGAAGGCACGGCCGGCGGCTGGCAGACGAGAACGCGATACTCCGGGCCGGCGACGGCACCAAACTCATCGCGAGTTCGAGGTCGATGCAGGAGGTCGTGCGGCTCGCGCGCCAGATCGCGCCCTCGGGTGCCAGCGTGCTGATCACGGGCGAGCCAGGCACGGGCAAGAGCCTGCTGGCGCGGATCATCCACGACTGGTCGCCACGCGCCGAGAAATCGTTCATCGCGGTGAACGCAGGCGGCCTGCCGGAATCCGTATTCGAGAGCGAGATGTTCGGCCACGTGAAGGGTGCATTCACCGACGCCAAGACGGATCGTGCGGGACGCTTCGAGCTCGCGGACGGCGGCACGCTCTTCCTGGACGAGATCGGCAACGTCCCGCCGGCACAGCAGGCGAGGCTGCTGCGCGCGCTCGAGACCGGCGAGTTCGAGCACGTGGGATCGTCGCGCACGCTACGCGCCGACGTGCGCGTGGTATCCGCGACCAATGCCGACCTGCCGACGATGATCCGGGACGGCCGCTTCCGCGAGGACCTGCTGTTCCGGATCAACACCGTCGAGATCCGGCTGCCGCCGTTGCGCGAGCGGCGCGAGGAGATTCTCGAGCTCGCGACCGCGCAGCTCGAGCGCAAGGCGACCCAGTACGGACGCGCGGTTCGCGGCTTCGATGCCGGTGCGCTCGCGGCGCTCCAGCAGTATCCCTGGCCCGGCAACGTGCGCGAGCTCAACAGCGTGGTCGAGCGCAGCCTCCTGCTCGCGAACGGCACGGAGATCGGCGCTGCGGACCTGCGCCTCTCTGCCGCCAAGGCTCCGCCCACGCTCGAGGAGATGAGCCTCGAGGACGCGGAGCGCGCGCTGATCCGTTCCGCGATCCGGCGCAACAGCGGCAGCGTGCCGGCGGCGGCCGAGGCGCTCGGTCTGTCGCGCAGCGCGATGTATCGGCGGCTGGAGAAACTGGCCCTGAAGCCGGATGAGCTCTGATCGGCAGGCCTGCCCCTCCCCGGAAATGCGAGGTCGAGACACATGATCACCAGCAATTCGCTCACTGCCGGCGCGCTCGTCGGCTTGATCGCACTCGTGCCGGGCGCGTCAGCCGCGGCGGCGGAATCCCTGCCCTCGACCGGCCGGAAGGTCGTGCTGGACACGGTTGGAGACGGGTTTCGATGGAAGATCGTCGATGCGCCGGTGCAGGCGCCGGGGCCGCGGCAGGTGCTCGTCCGCGTGCGGGCCGTTGCGCTCAATCGGGGCGATCTCGAAATGCTGGACCCGAAATCCGGTGGCAAGGCGGGCCAAGCCGTCCTTTCGGACGCGGCCGGCGAGATCGTCGCGGTCGGCGACGAAGTGAAGGATTTTCGCCCGGGCGATCGCGTGACCAGCCTGTACTTCAGGAACTGGACGGACGGGCCGCCGAACGACGAGAAACTCGCCGCGACGCATGGGGGCTCCGTCGACGGCGTGCTCGCCGATTTCCTGATGCTGGACGACACGGCCGTCGCGCCGATGCCGGAGGGACTCGGTTTCGAGGAGGCCGCGACGCTTCCGACCGCGGGCCTCACGGCCTGGATGGCGGTCAATGGGCATCGCGCCCTGCGGCCGGGGGACATCGTGCTGGTCCAGGGAACGGGCGGCGTCTCGACCTTCGCCCTGCAGTTCGCAGCCGCGCTCGGCGGGCGCGTCATCGCGACCAGCAGCTCGGACCAGAAACTCGAGAAGGCAAAGGCACTCGGCGCGCGCGACGGCATCAATTATCGGACGACACCGGCCTGGTCGGCGCGCGTACTCGAGCTGACGAACGGTCACGGCGCCGACGTCATCGTGGACGTTGGCGGCAAGAGTTCCCTGGCGGAGTCGGCTAAGAGCCTCGCGCATTGGGGGATGCTGTCGATCGTCGGTGGGCTGACAGGCTACGACGGCCAGATTTCCGCGCTCGACCTGCTGCTCAGGACGGCCCGTGCCCAGGGCATCTATGTCGGCTCGCGCGCCGACTATCTGCGCATGAGCAAGTTCATCGCGCAGCACGGCTTGCGCCCGGCGATCGATCGGGTGTTCGCCCTCGATGACTACGAGGCGGCGCTGAAGCACCTGGAGTCGGGCGAGTTCGTCGGGAAGATCGTGCTGAAGCTCTGACGCCGCGCGCGGCCGGCAACCGCGTACACTCTGCGGCCGTGGCGGACGCGATCGAGACTGAAAGAAAGCCGCTGCGCACGTGGCCGGTGATGCGGCGCAAAGGCCTGCCGTTCCAGGCCCGGATCGTCGTTCTCTCGCTGGCTGGCGGGCTGCCGGCCATGTTCGCGACGCTCGTTCTGCTGCGGGAAGTGCCCATCCCCGATTCCGTTTACCGGCTGATCGTCGTCCTGCTGGTCGGCATCTGGGTCGGGTCGACCATGGCGCTGTACCGCGCAGCCGTCGAGCCCATGCGCTCGATCGCGAACCTGCTGGAGGCGCTGCGCGGCGGCGACTACGGCATCCGCGGCCGGCACGCGCGCAAGGGCGACGCGCTCGGCGATATCGTCCTCGAGGCAAATCGGCTCGGCGCGACGCTTCGCTCGCAGCGCTTCGAGGCGCTCGAGGCCTCCGCGCTCCTCAACAAGGTGCTGTCGGAGGTGGACGTCGCGGTGCTCGCCTTCGACGGCGAGGACCGGATCCGCCTCGCGAACCGCGCCGCCGGCGAGTTGCTCAGGCGGCACCCGGAGGCGCTCGTAGGCCTGACAGCGGAGGAGGCCGGGTTCGGGTTGCCGCTCGAGGGGCCGGAAGTCTCGAGCGAGGCGCACAACTTTCCTGGCCGCGCCGGCCGCTGGCAGATCATGCGCGAGGTTTTTCGCGAGGCGGGCCGCCAGTTCCGGCTGCTGGTCGTCACCGACCTGAGCCAGGCGCTGCGCGACGAGGAGCGCCGGGCCTGGCGCCGGCTGATTCGCGTGATCTGGCATGAGCTCAACAACTCGCTCGCACCGATCAAGTCGGTGATCGAAACGAGCCGCGATGCGCTCGCTGCAGGCCCGCCGGAGACGGCCGAGCGCGAGGAGCTCGCCCACAACCTGGCGCTCGTCGCGGAGCGGGCCGAGTCGCTGCGGCGTTTCCTGTCGCGCTACAGCGAGCTCGCGCGCATGCCGGAGCCGACCCTGGCGGATTCCGACGTGGCGGCGCTCCTCAGACAGGTCGCGGCCGTGCAGCCGGCTGGACGGGTCCAGTACGCGGCTGCCGATGGCCTCCGATTCCGGGCCGACGCAGACCAGCTCCAGCAGGCCCTGATCAACCTGGTGCGAAATGCCGTCGAGGCGACGCCGGAAGGCGCGGAACCCGTGGAATTGCGCGCTTTGCGCGGCAAGGACAGCGTCGTATTCGAAGTCGAGGACAACGGGCCCGGCGTCGCCAATCCCGACAACCTGTTCGTGCCCTTCTTTACGACCAAGCCGGGCGGCAGCGGGATCGGCCTCGTGCTCGCGCGCCAGGTGGCCGAGGCCCACGGCGGCACGCTCTCGCTGCAGAATCGCAGCGATCGGCCTGGCTGCATCGCCCGCCTGGCAATACCAACCTGATTGGTGCCGGGTCAAACATTCGAACCTATTGGCG
>JBOHZL010000008.1:0-75288 GCA_050738495.1 Steroidobacteraceae bacterium
GGTCGGCGCGGGCCGTGCCGCCGTCTGCGCCGCAATGGATACCGCCGGACAATTCGGCGAGCGCATCGCAGGCGCTCACCACGTTTCCGGCATTCGCTCCGCCATCGCGCGCGACCGGCCGCGAGGTGCGCACCAGCAGCAGCTCGATCTCGGATGAATGCATCCCTGGAGCCCGTTCCAGCAGCAAGGCGACGATTCCCGAAACATGTGCCGCAGCGATCGAGCTGCCGGACAGGAAGTCATAGCCGTCGGGGGGGACGAGCGTCAGGACCTCGTGACTGGGTGCGATGAGCCGCGTCACATCGGCCGGCGCGCGCGCGCCGCCGACCGCGATCACGCCCCGGACATTGGCCGGAAAAAGTGGGCGCCTTGAATCTTCGCCCCGCGCCGCGACCACGACCATGCCGAGCTCGATCGCCTTGTCCAGCAATCGCTCGAGCAGAGGGTCGCGCGGTCCGCCGAGGCTGAGGTTCAGCACGTCGCTGTCCGCCGTGATCGCGTGGTCGAGCGCGCGGGCGAGGCTGAAGCTGGTGCAAGTGCCGCGTCCCTCGGCATTTCGCTGCGTGCACGCCTGCAGGGCCAGGATCCGGGCGCCCGGCGCCACGCCGACGATGCCGCGGCGGTTGCCCGCCACCGACGCGATGACGCCCGCAACGCCAGTTCCGTGCCGGTCCGGCGCGCCGGCGTCGGACGAGATGAAGTTCCGGACTTCAATGACCTGTCCCCGCAGGTCCGGGTGCTTCACATCGATCCTTGTATCGATGACCGCGATCCGGACTCCCCGGCCGGTCGACCAGCGGTGCGCGCGCGTGATCCCCGAATCCTCGAGCGAGCGCTGCAACGACAGGTAGGGGTCGTCCCAGGAACCGCGCTCCCCTGAATCCTGAACCTCGAATTCCTGCATCCGCTGCACCGACTCGATGCGTTCGTCGGCGCCGAGGCTTGCAATCAAAGCGTCGATCGAGCTGCCGGGCTCGACCTCGAACACGGCGCAATGGATGCCGAGACTGCGCATCGGCCAGCCGTCCACCGGCTTCAGCCGAAAATCGGCCGCCACGTCTCTGAGAACGCGCGCGACGTGCGCCGGGGTCCCGGGATACGCGCGAGACAGCCGATACACCCCGCTGCGAGCGCCACGCAGGTCGAGCCGGTCGATGCCGGGGTCGGCAATCATCACGAGGATGCGCCGGTCGCTTTCCTCCGTGTCTGCATTGCGCGGGCCGGTCGCCGTCGCAGGATGGCCGGCGCAACCGGCCAGCAGCACGGCGATCAGGCCCGCAGCGATGGGACGCAACATTACTGCCCGCCCATTTCCGGCGGCATGGTTACGAGCCTGATTCGAGAATCCTGCCTCAGCGAGGCGACGATCGCGATCCGGTCGGCCTCTTCCGGAAGCTGCAGCGTGACAACGCCTTCCTCCGTCGGTGCCCCGACGGCCGCAACGCCATGGCGGGCAAGCAGTTCCCGCTTCTCCGATTCGGTGACACCTGGCGAAAAAACGACGCGGAGCCGCACGCCCCCCGGCTCGACGGGCTGCGAGCGGGTTAACGTCTCGTAGATGCGCGGCGGTACGGACGAATCGTCTGCCCGCCACCACATTGGCACTGAAACGATGGCTGCCACCGATGCCGCCAACGCCAACCCAGTCCAGGCGAACCGTCGCGCCGGTTGCCGTACGCGCAGTCGGGACGAGTCGCTCGCATGGATGCGCGCCATCAGGCGCTCGAAGGCCCGGCTGGTGGCGGCGGCTTCGGCGTCTTCGAGCTGCATCAGCCCCTGCAGGCGGCGCAGGCGCTCCAGACCCTTTCGGCAAGGAAGACTCGTGAGCGCCTGACGGCTGACGAGCTGATGCTCCTCGTCATTCAACGTGCCGTTCACATACCAGGGCAGCAGCTCCAGTGTCCTGCGCTCGAGGTCGTCGTGAGACTCCTGAATCGTCATGGAACCTTCTCCCGCGCCACCGGGTCGAGCGACACCAGGATGTCGCGCAGCCGGTGACGCGCGTGAAACATGCGGGTCTTCACCGTGTTGACAGGGCAGTCAGCGATGTCGGCGATCTCCTGGTAAGAGCAGCCGACGAAAAACGTCAGCTCGACGACCAGGCGCTGTTCCGGCGCAAGGCGTTCCAGCGCGCGATTCAGCCACTGGCGGTTCTCCAGCGCGCTCGCGACCTCGTCGGGCCTCACGACGTCGTCCGTGGGTTCCTGCGGTGCGGAGTTGCGCTTCTGCCGCTCGAGCGCCTTGAGTGCCTTGCGCCAGGCGATACCGAATATCCACGTCGAGACCTTCGAGCGCAGCTCGAAGCGCGATGCATCCTGCCAGACGACGAACATGACATCGTTGACGACCTCGTCAATCGTGTCCGCCGAGGCGAGGAAGCGGCCCAGGAACCGCGCCAGCCGGCGGCGGTAGATGCCATACAGCTCGGCAAACGCAGCTTGGTCGCGGGCGGCCACCCGCTCGACCAGCGCGGCCTCCGGATCGCAGGCGGGCGCCAGCGGGTCGAACCGCGAGCCGGATATGGGCCTCATGGGATTTCCCGTTGACGTATGCGCACCCCTACCAACAGTAAGTCCGGCTGTCAGCGTGAAAGGTTCATCTCTTCCGGTTGTCTAACGGCAGGGAAGCTGTTCGACCAATGGCTACAGGGCCAAACGAGGCAATCATGCGCAAGACCAGGAGCCCCAGGAGGGCACCCCGGAAGCAGGGAACCACCCGGATCGGCGGCGTCGCCCGCCGTGTCCTGGCGCCGACGCAGTGGCGGCGCGCCCGGACCGCGATGACGGCCAAGGAAAAGAAGCACATGCGCGCGGGCGATGCGCTCGCCGCCGCCCGCCGGCGCATGCCATGGATGAAGATCGTGAAGCCGTACACGTTCGAAGGATCGGAGGGCCGCATGAGCCTGCTGGACCTGTTCGAGGGCCGCCGGCAGCTCCTCCTGTACCACTTCATGTTCGCGCCCGACGTCGATGGCTGGCCGGAAAAGGGCTGTGTCGGCTGCTCGATGGTCGCCGACCAGATCTGCCATCTCGACCATCTCCATGCGCGCGACATCACGTTCGCGATGGTGTCGGCCGCGCCCCTGGCGGACCTGCAGCGCTTGCGCGAGCGGTACGGATGGAAGCGCTGGCCATGGTACTCGGGCACCGAGCAGTTCAACCGCGATCTGGATGTTTCCGACGAGAGCGGCAACAGCTTCGGCCTGAACGTCTTCTATCGCGACGGCAAGGATGTGTACCGCACGCATTTCATCGCGCGCCGCGGCGTCGAGGCTTTGGGTACGTCGTGGTCGCTCTTCGACGTGACTCCGCTCGGCCGCCAGGAAGTCTGGCAGGACGCGCCGGCCGGCTCGCCGCAGGGCGAGCCCTATGAATGGTGGCGCTGGCACGGCGAGTACGATGCCGCCGTCGTCGGCGGTGGCACTGCGGTCGACGGCTAACCCAATCCACCGACTGTATCGGCACTGAACGACGCCAAATTGCACGATCGGGGACGATAGCGACCCCGGCTCATCGTTGACGCCATCCAGAAGGCGGAGCAGAGTGCATCCGTGCTTTGAATCCAATTGTTCTTGTGAGTGGACATGTGCACTGGGGTTACTCGGTGCCATGGGTTCTTGCACCTCAGTGGAAACGGGAAATGAATACTCACAATGCGATTGATCTCCTCTTTGGCGAAATGCAAAAGCTCGGCCCCGGAAGCGATGCCGAGACGCTTCGCGTCCTGCGACAACTGCCAAGACAAGATTTTGAGATCATCGTCGACGCAGGTTGCGGCAGAGGTCGGCAAACGATGGTGCTGGCCAAGGCGCTGGCTACCGTGGTTCACGCGGTCGATTCGTACCAGCCGTTCCTGGTTGATTTAATGAAACATGCGCGAAAAGCGCGCATCGACCATCTTGTGCAGACGCACTACATGGACATGAAGGACATTCCGCAGAAGTTTCCGCACATCGATCTATTGTGGTCGGAGGGCGGTGCCTACAACATCGGCTTTTCCAATGCACTCAATACCTGGGCGCCTTCAATTCGGAGCAATGGCTTCGCGGTTGTCAGTGAGCTGGCGTGGCTACGCGAGCAGGCCCCCGATGCGGTGAGAAATTTCTTCCGTGTGGGCTATCCGGACATGCAGTCCGTGCCGAAGATCCTGGCAGTTGCCGAGAGCGCCGGATTCGATGTGTTGAGTACCTGCACCCTTCCAAGGGAAGCCTGGATCGATGAGTACTACGAGATCCTGGAACCGCGCGCGAAGGCGCTTGCCGCGCATTCCGATCGAGCGGTCAGAGAGTTCGCGGTCGAAACGATCAAGGAGATCGAAGCCTTCAGGATTTCCGAAGACTGTTACGGTTACGTCATCTTGACGCTTCAACGTACCTGAAAACGTGCCGCAACTCGGGTTGACCTGACCCGGCTTATCTGTTCACGAGTCCGAGCATTGCCGGATCGTAGCGCTTGCCGGCGACCGAGCCCTTGGGCGAGATCTGCTCGATGCGGTCGAGATCCGCCTGGCTCAGCTCGACGTCGACCGCGGCGGCGTTCTCTTGCAGGCGTTTGGCGCTGCTCGTGCCCGGGATGGGGACCACGTTGTCATGCTTGCTCAGCAGCCACGCGAGCGCGAGCTGCGCCGACGTGCAATCGCGCTGTTCAGCCAGCTCTTGCAGATGATCGACGAGCGCGAGGTTCCTGGTGAAGTTCTCGCCCTGGAACCGCGGATTGTTCCGGCGCCAGTCATCCGGCGCCAGATCGTCGAGCTTGCGGAAGCGTCCGCCCAGGAATCCGCGGCCGAGCGGACTGAAGGCGACCAGGGCAATACCCAGCTCCGCCAGCGTCGGGAGCAGCTCGTCTTCCGGATCGCGACAGAACAGGGAGTACTCGTTCTGGACCGCCGCGATCGGATGAACCTTGTGTGCGCGGCGCACGGTGGCCGCCGCGGCTTCGGAAAGGCCGAGGTGCTTCACCTTGCCTTCGCGCACCAGGGCAGCCATGGCGCCCACGGTGTCCTCGATCGGCACGGTGGCATCGACGCGGTGGAGGTAATAAAGATCGATCGATTCGACGCCCAGTCGCTCGAGCGACGCCTCGCAGGCCTTGCGGACGTACTCTGGACTGCCGTCGATTGGCCGTTTGTCCGTGCCGCTGCCCGACACGAAGCCGAACTTGGTGGCGAGCACGACCTTCTCGCGCCGTCCCTTGATCGCCTTGCCGACCTGCCGTTCCGAGTCGCCATAGACGTCGGCGGTGTCGAGGAGCGTGATGCCGAGTTCCAGCGCCCGATGGATCAACGCGACGGCGTCCTTGTCGTCCCGCATGCTGCTCGTGTACGTGGTGGCGATGCCGATGCTCATGCAACCCAGGCCGAGGGCGGAAACATCGGGGCCTTGGCGGCCGAGCTTGCCGTATTTCATGCTGTTCATCACGCGGCAAGCCTTTGCTGGTACTCGCTGAAGATCTTCTTCCAGGCGGGCCTGGATTCGCATTGCGCCTTGTACGAGACGAGATGCGGGTAATTGTCGATCATCCTGGTGAAATCGATGATGCGCAGCACGGTTGTCATCAAAATGTCGGGTGCGGTGAAATCGTCGCCGAGCAGGTAAGGCTTCTTTGCAAGCTCGCCATCGAGCGCCGTCAGATGGGCGCCGATCAGCTTGCGATACTCGGCGATCCGCTGTTTCGGCCATCCGGCATCTGAACCGAATTTGCCCGCGAAGAAGACCTCAGCCATGCCGATCTCGACCGTATTGACGGCCGCGAAAGCCCATTGCCTCGCCAGCGCGCGCTGTCCCGGATCCTTGGGCATCAGCTTTTTAGCCTTGTCGGCAAGATAGAAGACAATCGCGCCGGACTCAAAGAGCTTGAAGCCGTTGTCGTCTATCGAGGGAATGTGCGCGAAGGGGTTGATCTTCAGATAGTCGCGCGCTTTCAGGTCGCGCCTGTAATCGAGGGCTTTCACGCGGTACAGGACGCCCGTCTCTTCGGCCGCCCAAAGCACGCGCAAGTCACGGGTAACGCCGATCACCTGCGTCGGCAAAGTTGCAAAGGCGTAAATCGTGATCACGACGGTCTCCTTGTCATTCCAACGAGGGCGCGCGGTGCGCCTGCGACCTTACTTTTCCGTTGCCGTCAGCACCACCGACTTGGCGGAGCGCTTCGCCGGCCCGTGGAACACGGTTTCGACATTGTTGCCGTCGGGGTCGAGCGCGAACGCGCCGTAATAGCCGGGGTGATAGGGACGCTCGCCGGGAGCTCCGTTGTCGCGGTCACCTGCCGCCAGCGCTTTCTGGTGAAAGGCCTGAACGGTTTCCCGATCCGGCGCCTGGAAGGCGAGGTGCACGCGGGAGACGCAGGTACCGCGCGATAGAAGCGCTTGCTGGCCTCGAGGTCCTTCACGCGCAAATGCACATGATCGATCAGCCGGCCGCGGTGAAACTCCACGGTTGGATCCTCATTCAGGTCAACCATTCGACGGCGCGCAACTCGACCAGTTCCGGAAAATCCGGCAACCAGATGGGCTAACATACGACGAGTCGCTCCACGGATGGTTCCCTGCAACGACCGGCTGGCGCAATGGAACGAGCGAGCCACCTTCGAATCTGGTTGCCGGTCGCGGCATCTGCCCTGCTATTGTGGGCGGGTCACGCTGACGATGCGAGGGCCCTCCCGCTCGTCGGCCCCGGCACCACGACGATCTGCCACCGAAGCTCTTCCTCGCCTTTCATCGACCTGAACGTCAGCGATGCCTCGGTGCCGTTGGTGCTCCGTTCGAAATCGGAAGGCGGATTTCTGTCGGGCCAGCAGTCCCTCGCGTTCCAGGGTTTCGGATTCATTCCACTGGTCGACGCGGACTTGTCGATCACGGTGCCGGGGGTCATGTTCAATGGACTGCTCGCCGCGCTCGGCGCGGGCGGAGTCAACCATGCCGACGTCCGGATCGTTGCCGTGCTGACGGCCGGCGGTGACGAGCTGACCGTGGATGTCATTCACGAGCGCAATCACACCGAAGGCGGTCCGAGCGCCGACGACAACCTTTTCAACCCCGTTGACGGGGAACTGGAACACGCCGTCGAGGGCGGAGAGCCTCATGCGGTCACGGTCCGTCTCGAGACCGAGGCGTTCGGAGTGAGCGCGCAGGCCGATTTTCTCACCGGCGCCGAGCAGGGCGTGGGCGGCAGGCGCGTGGAATTCGGCTGCATCGTCGTCGAGTCCGACATCGCCGACGCAGACGACGACGGCATCCCCGACGTGTGGGAGGAGTCAGGCTTCGGTGAGCTCGACCTGCCCGCGATGGGAGCGACGGCGGATCACAAGGACATCTTCCTGGAAATCGACTGGCTTCCCGGCCGCGCACCGTCGCAGGCCGCGGTGCGCGCGGTG
This sequence comes from Steroidobacteraceae bacterium, assembly GCA_050738495.1. Taxonomy (GTDB): domain Bacteria; phylum Pseudomonadota; class Gammaproteobacteria; order Steroidobacterales; family Steroidobacteraceae; genus SCUD01. Next base: position 7,371 of record JBOHZL010000008.1, read on the forward strand.
AGAGAGGCGTTCGCGGCCGCGCCGCTCTCGAATCCGGACGGCACCGACGGCGTCAGGCTGCACGTGGACACGGGCAACCTGAGCGATCCGGCCGCGGGCGAGGACGGCGAGGGGCCCGGTAGCTGCGGCGACGGCACGGATAACCAGGGCGACGGCGACGCCGACAACGAAGATTCGGACTGCCTGGTCGGGGATCCCGTTTTCTCGACCCTGGGCGATGGCGCAGGCCTGGGAGACGGACGCGAGATTCCGCTTGCGGACCTGCCGAACGGCGCGGGCCTTCCCGACCTGGAGGGCGATCTCGACGGCAACGAGCGCGCGGACTTCTACGAAGTGCGCGCGCAGCATTTCGACCTCGACTTCAGGTTTCTCGCATTCCATTACGCGATCAGCGCCGAGGACCTGACCGTCGGAGGCGGCCAGGCGGAGCTCGGCGGCAGCAGCATCATTCTCGGCACCACGCGCGCCTCCACGCTGATGCATGAGCTCGGCCACAACCTGCGGTTGCAGCACGGCGGCGACGAGGGCGACCTGGTGCCGGACGAGGCCGGCGAGGAGGGCAACTGCAAGCCCAATTACGTCAGCATCATGAACTATTTGCACAGTTCGGCCGGCGGAATTCCCGGACGCGGCGCAGCGAGCGGCCAGGACCTCGATGGCGACGGCGTGGCGGACGGCAAGATCGTCGATTTCTCGCCGCCCCGGTTCGCCAACGGCGGCCGCGGTCAGGCTCCCTTGCCGACGCTGCGGGAAGACGCGCTCGACGACGGGCTCGTCCTCGATCCCAGCGATCCGGACAATCGCTTCATCTTCGTCGGTCCGGACGGCCTGCAGGTCATGCGGGAGCTGGACGCAGCTGCCGACTGGAACAGCGGCGAGGGCGAGGTCAGCCCGGTCAACATCAATACCTCGGACGCGGACGGATCGCCCGCGGCCTGCACGAACGACCGCCTGAACGACGAACTGACCGGCTTTCACGACTGGGACAACCTGGTGCTGGGCGTTCAGGGCGTCGGCGATCCGGTCGAGGGACCGTTCAATCCGACGACCGTGCCCGAACCGACGGACGAGGAGATCGATGCCTTCGTCATCCGGCTGAACACCACCGATCTCGGCATCGTCAAGTCGCATGAGCCTGCGCTCGCGGTTGCAGGGCAACCGGTCGTCTATGCCCTGACGGTCACCAACCACGGACCGAACCCGGCGCGCGACGTCCGGGTCGTCGACACGCTGCCGCCGGGCGTCACCGCCGTCGAACTTCCGCCGGAATGCTCGGAAGGGCCGCCGGGAACGGTGACCTGCGGGCTCGGTGAACTCGCCTTCGGCGAAACGGCGGAGCTCGAGCTCGAGGTGCGAATGCCGGCGGACCTCGCGTGCAACGGTGGGCAGCGGACTGTGCTCACCCACACGGCGGAGGTCAGCAACCTGGCCGGACCGGATTCGGTTCCCGGGAATAATCTGGCCCGCGATCGTATCGAGGTGCTGTGCATACGCTATGAATACGCCGCGAAGCTCATTTGCGGCGTGCAGGCCGATCCGGAGGATCTGCGCCTGGCGCCGGGCCTCTACGCGACCTCGATCAACATCCACAATCCGCATGACGGCGACATCGCCTTCTTCAAGAAGCTGGCGCTCGCCTATCCGCCAGCGGAGCAGCGCGCAGGCGACGTCATTCCGATCGGAGTGGACACGCTCGCCTACGACGAGGCGCTCAAGACCGATTGCAACGAACTGAGCGGCCGCGTCGCCGACGCCGTGGCCGCGGACACGGCATATTTCGAGGGATTCGTCGTCGTGCAGAGCCCCGTGAGCCTCGACGTGACCGGCGTTTACACGACGGCGGCGGTCGATGAGAGCGGCCGGCCGGCAGGGCACAGCAGCATCGACGTCGAGGCCGTCCCCGAGCGCGAGCGCGAGCGGCAAACCGATCTGGCAGTCGTGAAGAGGGCGTCAACGCAGGGAGAGACGAGCCCCCGCATCCGCTACAGCGTCGCGATCAGCAACGAAGGCTCGGTCGCTGCCGAGGACATCGTCGTCACGGACGTCCTGGAGCTGAGCGCCGGGACCGTGACCGCGCTGCCGGAAGACGAGTTTCACGCGACGCACGGCGCCGGCTGGGTCGTCCAGTCGAGCGGACCGAATGGCGCCGAGCTCCGGGCCGAGATCGCCTCGCTCGCGCCGGGCGAGTCGGCGGTGCTGGCATTCGATGTCATCGCGCTCACCGATATCCAGGCGGGCCGCACCCATGCCGTGAACTCGGTGATCGTCGAGAGCGCGACACCGGACGCCGCTGCGGCGAACAACCGCTTCGTGCTCGAGACCGTGATCGAACTCCCGTAGGCGTACGAGCGCGCGTTGCTCCTCCGACATCCGTAGCATGACGCTCCTGGCCAGACTGGTGGAAACTTCAGAGCGTGTTGGCGCATCCTCCGCTCGCCTGGCGAAGGTTCGGGAGCTGGCGGTACTCCTGAGGTCCCTGGACCCAGCCGAAATCCAGATCGGCGTTCAATACCTTTCGGGCGAAGCGCCGCAAGGACGCTTCGGCATCGGGCCGGCGGTGCTGCGCCAGGCGAGTAGCGCGCCGCCGGCGAGCGCATCCTCACTTTCCCTGACGGAGGTCGACCGAACCATCACGGAGATCGCGGCCCTCCGCGGCGTGGGCGTGAACACGCTGCGTGCCGCAGCGCTTCGCGACTTGCTTGGGCGGGCGACGGAATCCGAACAGCGATTCCTCAACCGCCTATTACTCGGGGAGCTGCGACAGGGGGCGCTCGAAGGCGTCATGGTGGATGCCATCGCGGCGGCAACCAACTTGCCGGTCGCCGACGTGCGACGCGCCATGATGTATGCGCCAAGCGTGGGCGCAGTCGCGGTGTCCGCGATGCTCGAGCGGAGCGCCGGGCTCGCGGGGTTTCAGCTGGAGATTCTCTCGCCCATTACGCCGATGCTGGCCCGGACCACAGCCGATCCCGCAGAAGCCTTGAATCAGCTCGGCGGTGAAGCCGCGTTCGAATGGAAGATGGACGGCGCGCGCATCCAGGCGCACAAGGCGGGCAGCGAGGTGCGCATCTACACCCGCAACCTCAATGAGGTCGGTGCCGCCATCCCGGAGATCGTGGAGCTGGTGGGGACTCTGCCCGCCAGCGAGCTGATTCTCGACGGCGAGGCGCTTGCTTTCGACGCTTCGGACCGGCCGCGCCCTTTCCAGGTCACGATGCGGCGCTTCGGACGCAAGCTCGACGTCGAGCGCCTGCGCGCTGAGCTGCCGATGCGCGCCTTTTTCTTCGATTGCCTGCGCTACGAGGGCGAAAGCCTCGCCGACCGGCCGGCGCGCGAGCGCTTCCGCGCGCTCGCTCAGGCACTGCCCGAGGCGCTCCGCATTCCGCAGCTGATCACCTCCTCTGCAGCTGAGGCCCAGGCCTTCTACGACGCGGCTCTTGCGGCCGGGCACGAGGGGCTGATGGCGAAGTCGCTCGATTCGCCCTACGAGGCGGGCAACCGCGGCGCGAGCTGGCTCAAGATCAAGAAGGCGCACACCCTCGACCTCATCGTGCTCGCGGCCGAATGGGGCCACGGCCGCCGCACCGGCAAGCTGTCCAACCTGCACCTCGGCGCGCTCGACGAAGGGACTGGCAGATACGTCATGCTCGGCAAGACCTTCAAGGGGCTCACGGATGCGGTGCTGGCGTGGCAGACGGAGGAGCTGCTGGCGCGCGAGACGCAGCGCGACGGAATCACCGTCCACGTGCGTCCGGAACTCGTCGTGGAGATCGCCTTCAGCGACCTGCAGGCGAGTCCCCGCTACCCCGGCGGCCTGGCGCTGCGCCTTGCGCGCGTCAAGCGCTACCGCGACGACAAGGGCGTCGAGCAGGCGGATACGATGGCGACGGTGCGCCGTATCTACGCGTCAGGAGCCTGAGCGCTTTGCTAACAGGCGTCGCCGGGCGGATGCTCGGCGAACCAGGCCGCGATCGCCGGCATGTTGTCCTCGAAGCCGCCCGGCACGGAGACGTTGAGCACCCCCGCTCGCTGCGCGCTCCGGTTCTGGAAATCGTGCGTCATGCCGGCGGGCGCAAGCACGAACGAGCCCTTGGGCGCGTCGACCCAGCGATCGCCGATCAGGAAGCTCATGGTACCTTCGATCACGAAGAAGACATCGTCTTCCTCGTGGGAATGCGCGCCCGGGCCCTGCGTGTGCGGATCGAGCCACCACTCGGAGATCGAATAGCGGCCTGCCGTTTCTCCGCCATCAGCCTTGAAGATGGCCGAGATGCGTCCCATCGGATAGGAACGGCCTTCGGAAGGGCCAAGAAAGATCCCGGCCCGCGCGCTCGCCTGGCTTCGCTTCGTCATGCTTCGAACCCTCGACCGTGGCGTCGCCACCTTACCTCAGGACCGCGCGCATCACCGCCACCGCGGCCATGGAGGCGAGGACGCTGATGAAATCGTTACCAGTCAGCCGCATCAAGAGAATGGCGGTTGCGAGGCCCAGCCATTCCGCCGGGCCGCCATTGACCGCGACGGGGCCGAGGATGGCGCCCACCAACGCGATCGGGATGGCCCGCAGCCAGGCTTCGACGCGCGGCGTGACGGCGACGTAACGCATCAGGAAATAGCCACCCACCCGGCAGGCGTAGGAGGCCAGCCCCATCAGGAGGATGGCGGCGAGCGCTTCAGGACGGATCGACATGACGGAAGGCTCCGACGAGGCTGCCGGCCAGCGCGCCGAACAGGATGTACCAGGGCCCCTCCAGCAGCCGCTCCACGCCGACCGCGGTCGCAACGCCGACGAGGAGCGGCAGGCTCCGGCCTGCACCGCGGAAGAATGCGACCGCCATGGTCGCGAAAAACGCCGCGAGCATGAAATCGGCGCCGTAGCGCTCCGGATCGCCAAGCAGGACGCCGAACCGGTGTCCTGCCGCCGTCGCCGCGAGCCAGACGATCCACATGACCAAGCCGCTGCCGAGCAGGAAGGCCGCATCGTTGCGGCCCCGCTCGAACTCGCGCATCTGCAGCATCCAGTTGCCGTCGCCCATCATGAACAGCGTGGGATAGGAAAGGTACGGCGGCAGCCCGCCATACCGCGGTTGCAATGCCGCGCCGAGCAGGAGATAGCGGGAATTCATGGCCAGCGTGGTGAGCGTGACGGCCGCGAAAGTCACCGGCTCCGTCCAGGCCTCGAGCGACGCCATCTGCGCACCGCCGGCGTAGACGATGCCGCTGAACAACACCGATTCCGCCGTGCTGAGGCCGGCGGTTGCCGCCATGATGCCGAACGCAATGCCGTACAGCGCGACGCTCGGGAGCAGCACGAGCACGCCGATCATGCCGGCCCGGAATCCGGCAGGGGTGAAGGAGGGGGTCTGCGGCGGCATCATGGCGGCGAAGGCCCGGTCGTTGCGGTTGGTCCAAAACGTGGTATAACCAGTAAACAGCATATTAGATGGTTAGGTCAAGAGAAGCACACGCCCGGGATTCGTACGCCGCGACGCCGCCGCAGCTCGTCGCCGGCACGCGCTGCCTGGATTTCCTGAATACGGTCGAATGGCGCGGCAGGCCGGGGGCGCAGGAAGAGCGCCTGACGAGCTACGGCGAATTCATCCATTGGGCGGCGGCAGCCGGTCTCCTGGACCGCCGCGACGCGCGACGGCTGCGGGCCATCATGCGTGAGCATCCCGCCGCCGCTGCATCCGTGCTGCGCGAGGCCATCGCGGCGCGGGAGGCGCTCGCGATCCTGCTCGGGGACGCCGCCGGAAGCGGGCATGCGCTGCGCTTGCTGCGTGCGGTGCTCGACCGCAGCCGATACGCACTTGCCCTGGCGCGCGAAGGGAAGGCGATCCGGGCGCGATGGAAGCCCGCGGGTCCCGTATTGCGCAGGCCGCTGCTTGAACTGCTGCGCGAGGCTATCGCGTTACTCGAATCGCCGAAGCACGCGCGCATCCGTTCCTGCGCCAACGACGAATGCGGTTGGTACTACCTGGACTCGTCGCGCAATCAGTCGCGGCGCTGGTGCCGGATGCAGTCCTGTGGCAACCAGGCCAAGGCGCGCGCGCACTATCGCCGGCAGCGTTCCGGCTGAGGCAGTCGTCGGCGCAAGGCGTCAGGCAGTCGAGCGCTTGGCCTCCACGTGCCGCCCGAAGTTGTCCAGGATGTTCTGCCAGCCTTCGCGCTGCTGCTCGGGCGTGTAGGTGTTCTCCGTATCGAAAGTTTCCTTCACGAGCACGCCTTCGGGACGCTCGACGAATTCGATCATGACCTCACGGCCGTCGCTCATCCGGTACTCGATCAGCTTCTTCGGCACGACGCGGGTATAGACGCCCTCGAAGTCGAAGCCCTCGCTGCCGTCCTTCGCCTCCATGCGCGCCTTGAACTTGCCGCCCTCGCGCAGGTCGACTGCGCTCGTCGTCGTATGCCAGTCGTCCTGTGGGGCATTCCACTGCTTGATGTCTTCCGGGTTGTTCCAGACGTCCCAGACGGTGTTCAGCTTGGCGTTGACGGCGGTTTCTACGGTCATCTTCATGCGTAACTCCTTTTGCGTTTGGTTGCTACTCTCGGGCTGCGGAGATCTCGAATGCGAGTGGGCGCGGCGGTGCGCCGCCGTTGCACGTCGACGACGGACACGCCGTCAACGCGATCGCGAGATCCATTTCGGCGCGCAAAACCATCGAGTCGCTGGCGCGACACCTGGGTGGCGCGATCTTGAGGCGCCCATCAAGGAGAACGTCAACGTTCACGAAGAAATTGAACGCGGTCGGCAAGTAGTCCGGCTCTATCCCGAGCTCCCGCAGCGCCGCGAGCAGGTTGTCGTGGCAGTTTGCGTGATAGCCGGTCACTCCGTACTGGATACGGTACATCTCGAGACTGCAGGACGAATACAGAAAGTCGTGCCGGCCGACCTGGTCTTCGACGATCGTCAGCATCGGATTGCTGCGGTCGGACCACAGTACGTCTCCGGTCGACAGATAGATCTTCCCGCCGTAGTCGAATGTGCGGCCATTCGACAGTCGCTCACGCCCGTCCCGCGAAAAGGCCATGAGATCGCCGGTCTGGCCGCCCTCGGTGTCAATGATCCGAAGATGCTCACCCCGCGCGAGCCGAAGCCCGGCGTTGCCAGCCGCGGGAACGAGTTGTCGCTTCGCCATCGGTCACTCCGTAATCGTCCAGTGAATCTGCTATAGCCGGATCAGGCCGCGCTTGTGCGCCACGGCGACCGCTTCGGTGCGGCTGATGGCGTCGAGCTTCCCGAGGATTGACTTGACGTGCGTCTTGGCAGTTCCTTCCGTGATCTCGAGACGGCGCGCGATGTCCTTGTTGCTGCGTCCCTCTGCGACGAGCTGCAGGACGCCGAGCTCCCTTTGTGTCAGGCTCGGTTTCGCCATGCGCCGCACCGCCTTGGCGGCGACGGAGGAAGAGGTGTACGGCCGATCCGCTGCCACCGCACGGATCGCGTACAGGATCTCCTGGCGCGGCGCGTCCTTCAGCAGGTAGCCTTTCGCGCCCTGGCTCAGGCTGCGGAAGATGTCCTCGTCGCCATCGTACGTCGTCATGATCAGCAGGCAGGCTTTCGGGTGCGCGTCGAGCACGCGCTGCACGACGGCCACGCCGTCGAGCTTGGGCATTCTGAGGTCCAGCACCATGACGTCCGGCCGGTGCCGCTCGTAGAGCACGATTGCTTCTTCTCCGTCGCCGGCTTCCGCGACCACTGCCATGTCAGGCTGCTGATTGACGATCGCCGCGAGCCCGTCGCGGACTACCGGATGATCGTCCGCCAGGATCACGCGGATCTTGTGCTCGCCCTCGGTCATTGCGACTTCGGTCGCGGCAGACGCACGATGACCTGCGTGCCGAGACCGATCCTGGTCTGAACTTCACAGTGCCCGCCGATCGCCTGCGCGCGCTCGCGCATGTTGGCGAGTCCGAAGCCCTGTTGCGCGTAGAGGTCCGGAACGTCCTCCATGCCCTGGCCGTCGTCGATCACCATGACGATCCAATGTTCGGACTCCTCGATCAGCACGATGCGAATGTGCTTGGGATGCGCATGACGCACGGCGTTGATCACGGCTTCCTGTGCGATGCGCAGGAGCTCGTGCTGATGCTCGGGGGCGGGGCCGCCGGAAGTGATGCCGCCATCGAAGGTGCAGACGATGCGGCCTGCGATCGTCGAGTGCTCGGCGAGCTGCCGCAAGGCCAGCTCGAGACCGCCCACGCGGCCCTGGTCCGGCTTCAGTGCGAGGACCGAGCGGCGCGCCTCGGCGAGGCCGCCGCGCGCCAGGGCGCGGATGCGGGTGAGAATCTCCGGCAACGGCGTGCGCCGCGCGCAGCCCATGTGCTCTTCGGCGGCCCCGAGCTGCATGAGGATGCCGGTGAAACTCTGGGCAAGACCGTCATGGATCTCCTGGCTGATGCGATTGCGCTCGGCCAGGACAGCGGCGTTCTTGGCCGAAATGCCGAGGCGCTTCAACCCGATGGCGAGCGTCGCCTGCTGCGCGAGCGCGACGAGTAGCTCGATGCGCTCGGACGGCAGCGGGTCGCGATGACGGAATGCGATACCGATGAAACCCACGGTTTGCTCACCAAACACCATCGGCATGGCGTAAAGGCCCTGGTGCCCGGCGCCCCGATGGAATTCCGCGACGCCGGGCCAGTCGAACTCATCGAACTTCTCGACCGTGACATACGTCGGATCGCGCTTCGTGGTCAGCATCCGGCCGACATTGGCCTCGTCGTCGCGCACGACAGTCGCGAATGTCGGCTCCTCGAGCCGGCCGTCGACGACATGCGCTGCGACGTGCCATTCATTGCCCTCGAGATTCGACACTACGATCGTGCCGCTCGCCGCCTCGAGCTGTCGCGCTGCAACGAGCAACACGTGCTCGAGGAACCTCTTCCAGTCCGGCTGCGCTGACAGCTGCTCCAGGCTGCCGCGGATCGCGGCGTTCGCGTTTGCAAGTTCCGCCACGCGCGCTTCTGCCGCCTGCTCGCGCTCGCGCCGCATCGTGTTCATGAGCTGTTCGCGATGCAGCGCCGCGCCGATGATTCCGGCTGCAATCTCGAGCGCCGACGCGACGGCGGAACCGAACTCGCGCGGCTGATGGCAATCGTCGAAGCCGATCGCGCCCGTGTACTCGCCATCGACGAGTATCGGCACGATCACGGAGCTCCTGGCGCGATCGGCGGCGATGCTGACGCTGTGCGCGTCTTCCAATTCGTCCCGCCGCACGAAGACGGTGCGCCCCGCCGTCAACTGCGGACAGAAGCAGTCGGACTTGCGCTCGCTCCAGGGCGTGCTCGAGGAGCCGCATTCGGAGGGAATTACGCCTTCGGCGAGCCACTCGCTCTTGATGACCAGCCAGCGTTCGCCTTCCGGCCCGACTTCGGCAAGCGCAAGCGTGGTCCGGTCGACCTCGGCTGCTTCACCGAGCAGGCGCAGCGCCTCGGGCATCACCCGCATGGGTTCCGGGGCCTCGAGCAAAAGGCGGCTCACCTTGGCCGCCGCGGCCAGCAGCGCCTCCCGGCGACGCAGCGAGTCATTGATGACCATCAGCTCGGCGGCCGGGGTATGCGCCGGGCTGGTCAACTCGCGACTGGCGGTGGGGTCCAGGCTCATGGCGGCACTCCAGCGACGGCGCTTTGGCGCGGCATGGGCGCATTCTCCCACCCTCCGCCCAGGGATTTATAGACGGCGATCAGGCTCGTCGCGGCTTCCGTGCGGGTCTGGGCCAGGCGATCCTCGGCCTCGAGCTGGGTGCGCTCCGCATCGAGCACCTGGAGGAAGTCGCTCGTACCGCCCTCGAAGCGCAGGCGGGCGAGGCCTGCCGCCCGGCTGCTGGCCCGTGCGGCATCTTCGGCGTGCGTCAGGCGCTGCCGTGTGCGGGCGTGCGTCACCAGCGCATTTTCGGTCTCCTCGAGCGCGCGCAGCACGGTCTGTTCATACCGCAGGAGTGCACCCTCGTTGCGCGCCCGCGCGCCGGCGATCTGCGCCCGCACCCGGCCGAGATCGAGAGCGGCCCAGGAGATCCCCGGAGCGATGAAGTAGGTGTCGGAGCCGCCGTCCCCGAGACCGTCGAAGGCGTCCGCGACATATCCGGCCGCTCCGGTAAAGGTGACGCGCGGAAACAGATCCGCAACTGCGACGCCAATTCGGGCGGTGGCGGCGGCGAGCTGCCGTTCGGCAACGCGAATGTCGGGGCGGCGCCGCAGGAGACCTGCGGGATCGCCGACAGCCGCCATGCGCGGAATGACCGGAAGATCCTTCGATGGGGCCAAGGTCCCGCGCAGGGCGCCAGGCTCCCGGCCGGTCAGAACGCCGAGCCGGTGAATCGACCGGGCAACGGCCGCCTCCAGCGGAGCAATGGTCGCGAGCGTGCCGGAGAGCTGCGCCTGCGCTCGCGAGGTGTCGAGCTCGGTGCCGCGCCCGGCCTCGAGTCTCAGGTTGGTCAACTCGAGCGTCTCGCGCTGGTTCTCCACGTTGCGGCGCGCCACGTCGAGTTGCTGCTGCTGGCCGCGCAGCTCGAAGTACGTGCGCGTGACCTCGGCGGTCACGATCACCTGCGCGTCGCGCAGGCTCGCCTCGGCGGCGTCCAGCTCCGCATTGCTTGCCTCGACGGCACGGCGTATGCGGCCGAAGAAGTCGAGTTCCCAGAAGGCGTCGAAGCCTGCATCGTAGAGCTCCTGGTCGCGCGGCACGCCCGGTGTGCGTTGTGCTTCGGCGAGCCGCTGGTCGGAATAACCCCCGCCCGCCGTGACCGTGGGCGCCAGATCCAGGCGCGTCTCTCCGCGCAGTGCGCGCGCCTCCGCCACGCGATTGAGCGCAATGCGCAGATCGTGGTTGGCGGCGAGGGCATCGTCCACCAGACGCGCGAGCGTCCCGTCCTCGAAGAGCGTCCAGAACTGCGCGACCGCGGCTTCCTCCGAGAATGCCCCGGGCTCGAGATGGTCGAAGCGTTGCGCCGCCTCGGTTTCGGGCGGTTTGTAGTCCGGCCCGACCGCGCACGCGGCGAGAAGCACGCTGGACAAAAGCGGAACGAGGATCGGTGGACGGTTCATCGCGAGCTCAGCTCGTGGCGGCCGCTTCGACAAGCGCAGGAACCCGTCCCTGCGCCTGCTGATGCTGGGCCGATAGCAGCGAGTAGAACACCGGCACCACGAACAGCGTGAACACGGTGCCGACAATCATTCCCGCGACCAGGATGATGCCGATGCTGTTGCGGGCCGCGGCGCCCGGTCCGTCGACGAACACGAGCGGCAGCTGCCCGAACACCATCGCCGCAGAGGTCATGAGCACGGGGCGAAGCCGCGTCAGTGCCGCCTGCTTCACGGCCTCGACCCTCGTGAGCCCGAGCGCCTGCTGGGCATTTGCGAACTGCACGATGAGAATGCCGTTCTTCGCGATGAGCCCCACGAGCGTGATGAGCCCCACCTGCGAGTAGATGTTGATGGTCGTCAGGTCGAGGAAGCTGAACAGAAGCGCGCCGGAGATTGCGAGCGGAACCGAGCCCAGAAGCACGATCAGCGGGTCGCGGAAGCTCGCGAACTGCGCGGCGAGAACGAGGTAGATCAGGATCAGCGAGAACGCCAGTGTCAGCGTGAGCGCCGCGCCTTCGCGCCGGATTTGCCGCGACTCGCCGGCATGCTCGAGCGTCACGTTCTCGCCACCCGCGGCGACGGCGGCCTCCTCGAGCACCGAAAGTCCTTCTTCCTTGGTCACGCCCGGGTTGACCGCGCCGATGATGCGGACGTCGTTCACCTGGTTGAAGCGGTTCAGCGTGCGCGGGGCAGTGGTGGTCTCGATGCGCGTGAACGTGGACACGGGCACGAGTTCGCCGCCGGGCGTGCGGATCTTGAGATCGAGCAGCGGGTCGAGCGTCGAGCGATCCTCCTCGCCGATCTGCGGAATGACCTTGTAGCTGCGGTCGAAGTAGTTGAAGCGGTTCACGTACGCACCGCCGAGCAGCGTGCCGAGCTCCTGGCCGACGGAGGCGAGGTCGAGCCCGAGGTCCGCGATCCGCTCGCGATCGAGCACGACGCGCGCCTCGGGCAGGTCGATCTTGAGGTCGCTGTCGACATACAGGAACTTGCCGCTCTGCCACCCGGCGCCGACGGCCTGATTGGCTATCTCGAGAAGCTGTTCCGGCGGCACCTCGCTTTGCAGGATCAGCTCGACGTCGTACTGGCCCGGGGTCGGGAGTGGCGGATCGAGACGCGGGAACACGCGCAGTCCCGTGATCTGCGACACGGCGCCGTAGACATCGCCGAACATCTCTTCGGTGGAGCGCTCGCGCTCGTTGAAGTCCCTGGCCACGAGGCCGCCGAATCCGCCCCACGCGGCAGAGAGCGACCACATGAACTCGGTCTCGGGGAACGAATTGATCGCATCGACCAGCTTGAGCGAGTCCCGCTTTACCGCGGCCAGCGAGGCGTCGGGCGAGGCCTCGAAGAAGAGGCTGATGTGGCTCTGGTCCTCGACCGGGGCGAGCTCCTGCTTCGAGAAGTGATACAGCGGCCAGGCGGCGAGCGTGACCATGACCGCTGCGGCGACGATCGCGGGGCGCATCTGGAGCGCCCCGTCGAGCAGCCTGGCGTAGCGGCCGCGCACGGCCTCGAAGGCGCGGTTGACGAGGCGCGTGAGCCGGCCTTCACGACCGTGCTCATGCACGAAATGCGCGCTCATGATGGGCGAGAGCGTCACCGCGACCACGCCCGAGACGATCACCGCCGCCGCGAGCGTGATCGCGAACTCGAGGAAGAGCGAGCCGGTGAGCCCGCCCTGAAAGCCGATCGGCGCGTAAACGACGGCCAGCGTGATCGTCATGGCAATGATGGGCCCGAGCAACTCGCGCGCGCCGACGAGTGCGGCCTCTATGCGCGACTTGCCCTCGCGCACGTGGCGCTCAACGTTCTCGACGACCACGATGGCGTCGTCGACCACCAGGCCCACGGACAGCACGATCGCGAGCATGGTCAGCAGGTTCAGGCTGAAGCCGAGCGCGAGCATCACGATCGCCGCGCCGACGAGCGACACGGGCATCGCGATGAGCGGCACGAGCGCCGTGCGCAGCGAGCCCATGAACAGGAACACGGCGAAGCCGACGATGAGGATGGTTTCGATGAGCGTCTTCGAGATCTCCTCGAGGGCGTTGCGCATGAACATCGTGCCGTCCCACACGAGACGCATCTCGAGGTCTTCCGGGAGCGTTGGACGCAGCTCCTCCATGGACTCGCGCAGCCGGCCGGCCACCTCGAGCTCGTTCGAGCCGACGACGGTCCACACGCCGAGATACACGCCCTCCATGTCGTTGTAGCGCGCGACGAGGTTCGCCTCCTCGGCGCCGAGCTCGACGCGGGCGACGTCGCGCAGGCGCACGATCGCGCCGTTGCGCTCGGTGACGATGAGGTTCGCGAACTCGTCGACCGAGCGCAGGTCGGTATTTGCCAGCAGGTTGATCTGCACCTGGTCGCCCTTGGTCTGGCCCACGGCCGCGAGATAGTTGTTGCGCTGAAGCGCTGCATGCACGTCGCCCGGCGCGAGATTCAGCTCAGCGAGGCGGTTCGGGTCGATCCAGACGCGCATCGCGATGGGCGTGCCGCCCTCGTTGTTGCTGATGCGCTGCACGCCTTCGATCGTCGCCAGGCGCGGCTGGACGTTCCGCGCGAGGTAGTCCGTGATCGCCGGGACGCTGCGCTCAGTCGAGTTGAAGCTGAGATAGAACGTGGCATATGGCCGGTCGGTGCGCTGCACCTCGACCGCGGGCGGCTCTGCCTCGGCGGGAAGTTCGGCGCGCACCTGCTCCAGCCTGGCCGTCACTTCCGCGAGCGCGGCCGTGCTGTCGTGGTTGAGCTTGAGGCGCACGTTGACCGTGCTCTGGCCCGCGCGGCTCGTGGACTCGACGTAGTCGACCCCGGCGATGGCCGACACCGCACGCTCGATCGGCGTGGTGATGAAGCCGCGCACCGTCTCCGCGCCCGCGCCGTAGTAGAGCGTCGTGACGATGATCGAGGAGCTTTCGAGCTGCGGATACTGCTGTACGGGAAGCGCGGTGACCGCGCGCCAGCCGATCAGCACGATCGCGAGGTTCACCACGATCGCGAGGACCGGGTGCCGGATGAAGACGTCGGTGATCGAGCGCATCGTGCTTCTCCGTACCGCCGATCAGCGCGCGGTTGTCCTCCGCGCGCTCGCGACGGGCGGTGTCTCGCTCGCCACCAGCGCCGCGTCGCGCAGCTTGAATGATCCGGAGGCAGCGACCTGCTCGCCAGGCCGGATGCCGGATTCGATCAGCACCTCATCGCCCAGCAGCGCACCCGCCTGGACGGGCCGCAAGTGCGCTCGCGACTTCCCCTGCTTGTCCTTGGCAACCACGAAAACGTGGTCGCCGCCGGGTCCCTTGCGCAGTGCATTGACCGGGACTGCGACAGCGAGCCGCGGCGCCCCGTTCGGGACGTGCACGCGGACGGCCGAGCCAGGCGTCGGCGCGCCTGCTGCATCGATACGTGCGCGGACGATGGCGTTCCTCGTCTCGCGATCCACGTGGGCATCCGTCGCAAGGACGGTGCCAGCGAGCGGGGAGGCCGAGCCGGGAGCAAAGATGTCGACGGCCGCGCCGCTTTGCAGTGCCGCCGCGACCTGCTGAGCGACGGAGAAGTCCACGTAAGCCTCATCGTCGACGCCCTGCAGCGTCGAGATCACCGTGCCCTCGTTGAGATACTGGCCGGGATGCACGTCGGAGATGCCGATACGCGCCCGGAATGGCGCGCGGATCATCTTGCGCTCGATGATGGCGCGCGTGCGCGTCATCTGCGCGAGCGCGACGTCGCGCGCCGCACGCGCCTCGTCCAGCTCGTTTGCCGATACGGCACGGCGTTCGTTCAATCGGCGTGCGCGCTCGAACAACGTTTCAGCGAGCGCCGCCTGCGCCTCCTGCGCGCGCAGCTCCGCTTCTTCGACCGCAACGTCGAGCGCCACGAGCATCGTGCCGGCCTCGACGATGCGGCCCGGCGCGAGATCGACGCGGCGCACCGTGCCGGGCAGCTCGTTGCGCAACGTGACCGAGCGCCGCGCGACGACCGTGCCGACGGCTGTGGTGGACGGCGTGTACGGGCGCTGCTTCGCGGCGCTGACGACGACCGATTCCATCGGCTCGGGTTGGCTCGCGGCCGCGGCCGCGGAGTCGGCAACGGCGACGACCTTCCAGGCGGCCAATGCTCCGGCGGTCACCACGAGCGCGACGACGAGGAGCGAGGAGCGGGTCCAGAACAGCTTCAACATGGCGGGTACCACTGACATTCTCGGATGTCAGCCACCCTACGACGCCGGCACGGGCTGGCGAATCTACATGCCGACAGTCTCGCGTGTCTCTCGAAAGAGGCAGGCCGCTCCCTGCCACCGGATGGAGGGCGAATGACCACGACTTGAGGATTCGCCCGGCGCGTGCGGGCTCTATCTTGCGGAGCATGCCGGGCACCCGTCGAATCTCACGCATCGCAGCACTCGCGACGACACTGCTGTTCGCAGCGCCTGCACTGGTGCAGGCGCAGGAAATCGCGATCGAGGAAGGAGGCGCCGTGATCCACCTCGACAACGATCTATTTGCCCCGTTTTCCGGAGCCGGAAGCGACCGCGACTACAGCTGGGGCGCCACGCTGACTTTCGGATCGCCCAGACCCGGGAGCTGGTTTGCGCCGGTGGACCGGGCGCGAAGGAACGTTGCGTCGTTGCTGCCCGAGCGCGAAGCCGCCGTGGTGTCGCGTGCATCGCAAGTCGGCATCATCGCGATGACGCCGGACGACCTCAAATCGAGGGCGCCGCAGCACGCGGATCGCCCATACGCCAGCCTCGTCTTCCTGACGAGCTCCGAATTGCGCGTTGCCGCCACCGGCGACCGGTCGCGGTTCACGAGTCTGACGGTCGGCGTGCTCGGCAGCGGCGTGGCCGAAAGCATGCAGCGGGCCGTCCACGAAGTGCAGGGCGGTATCGTGCCGAAAGGCTGGGATCATGAGATCTCGGAGGGTGGCGAGCCGACGGCGCGATTCGTGCACGCGGAGCAGTGGCTGCTCGGCGATACCGAAGCGCTGGCCGGCGGATTGCACCAGACGAAGTTTACCGTCGCTGGCAGCGCCGGCTACCTGACGGAAGCCAGCGCCGCCGTCTCCCTGCGGTGGGGGCGGTTTCACACGCCGTGGTGGAGCTTCAATCCGGAGCTCGGCGACTATTCCACGGCACCGATCGCCCCCGTCAACGGCTTCGGCTTCGGCGCGTCTCCGGAAATTTACGGCTTCGTGGGTGCACGCGTAAAGGCGCGCGCATACAACGCGCTGCTGCAGGGCCAGTTCCGGCATAGCGACGTGCGCGTCGCAAGCGACGACCTCGCGCGGTTCCAGGCCGAAGCGTGGGCGGGTGTGACGTCAGTGATCTCGAATTGGCATGTGACGTACAGCGTCCACGTCGGGTCGCGCGAGATTGCCGCCGAGCCCGCCGCTCGATCGCTGGTCTGGGCCAGGCTTTCGTTTGCGCGGGCGTTCTAGGGCGGAAATGCGCGCGCGGCCGCCCGCATGTTGGGCTGCCGCGATTGCAATCGACCGCAGATTGCCGCTCAATACGGCGTCTCGATCGTCGCGCTCGAGCAAAGGTAGCCGATGGTGCCCGATGCCCTGATTCACTGCCTGGCACTTCTTGCATCGCTCGGTTGCGGGCTGATCAGCGGTTTCTTCTTCGCGTTTTCGGTCGTCGTGATGCGAGCACTCGCGAAGCAGCCCGCGCCGCAGGCCATCGCGACGATGCAATCCATCAATGTCGTGGTGCTGAACCGCTGGTTCCTGGGCGCTTTCTTCGGCACCGCCGCGGTCTGCCTCGTGGCGCTCGTCCTGGCAGCCGCGAGTCGGCGTGAGGCGAATGCCGCCTGGCTGGCCGTCGGCAGCGTGCTGTATGTTGTGGGGACGATAGGGGTAACGATCCGGTTCAACGTGCCCCGGAAAGCGGCACTCGAGCGCGTGTCACCCTCCAGTGACAACGGCGCGACACTGTGGGCCCGCTACCTGGTTACCTGGACCGCCTGGAATCACGTGCGCGGCTTGGCCGCGTTCCTCGCCGCGGCCTGCTTCGCGATCGGACTGGATGACTGAACGGACGGCTTCGGCCCGCAGCCGCGCGATGCCGCGATCGCCAACGCGAAGATGCAGATCGACGCGCTCGCCCGTCAGCGCGTCGCATTGGCTGCGTGAGGGGCGAGATGGGTGCGGTTTGAACGCTGACCTCAGGCGTCGAGTCAGCTTGAGCGGCGAGTCGCGGCCTCCACGTGCCGCTCGAAGTTGTCGAGGATCGCCTGCCAGCCCTGGCGCTGCAGCTCCGGCGTGTTCTCGCTCTCCGCGTCGAAGGTCTCCTTCACCAGCACCTCGCCATTGCGCTCGGCGAACTCGACCTGGACCTCGCTGCCGTCGCTCATCCGGAACTCGATCGCCTTCTTCGGCACGACACGGGTATAGACACCCTCGAAGTCGAAACCGGCGCTTCCGTCCTTCGCTTCCATGCGCGTCATGAACTTGCCGCCTTCGCGCAGGTCGACGCTGCTCTTCGTCGTGTGCCAGTCATCCTGGCGGCATTCCATTGCTGGATGTCCGCCGGATTGTTCCAGGCGTCCCAGACCTTGTTCAGCTTGGCCTTGACGGCCGTTTCGACGGTGATCTTCATGAGTGGCTCCTTCTGCGGTCGATTGCTACCCCTTAGTCGATCTGTATGTGGCCCGAATGTTCGATATCCGGTCCAATGAAAGTGCCGCGCCGTCTCACGGGTTTTCGCTGCTGCGGGTATCATGCGTGTTCATGCGTCGTCGCATGCGTCGCTGGGCCGTCTGGCTGCTGCCGTTGCTGGTCGCGCGGCGACCTGCAGGCGAGTCGCGAAGTTCGAGTACCGGCACCTGGTCGGCGACGATGGCCGCGCGTTCGTCACCTACGAGCTCACGAAGACGAACGGCGAGCGATTCTGCAATGCGGAGATCCTCTCGACGCGAAACGGCAAGGTGACGGACGTCGAGGTCTATTTCGGCTGGATGATCCCTCACGAGGCGCCCGCCGGAGGTTTCGTCGATCGTCCTGACTGACTCGGCTAGCGATTGCGTTCTTCGACGTCCTCGCGCAGCTGCTCGTTGCGCTCCTGGTACTCGGCGAAGAGCCTGGCGAATTCCGCTTCCGAGCCCGCGAAGTACCCGATCTGCCGCACGCGCACCTGGCCACCCTCCTCGAACATCTGGCGCGTGAGCCAGGCCGGGTGCGCGGGATGGTCTTTCAGCGTGAAGACCCAGAAGGTCCGCGTCCGCTGGTCCGAAAAGGCAACGAGTTGCTTGTCTCTGTAGATCTGCGCCGACGCCTGGTGACGCTGGCGCACTTCGTCGGCGTACGTCGTCCATTGCTCGACGGTGATTTTCGGCGCGGGGTAGGGCTCGAGCTCCTGCGCCTGCGCAGCCATTGCGAGGACACCGAGCCACGCGATCGGGCAGGCGAAGCGGGCGAAGACTCTCAAGGCAGGACTCCCAGCTCGTCGAGCGACTTGTGCAAGACCGCCGCATCGCGATACACGCGATACGCGCCGGCTGCGAGCAGTTCATTTTCGCCGTAGCCGCCACTCAGCAGGCCCACGCTCAGCATGCCGGCGCGCCGGGCCGCCAGCAGATCCCATACGGCATCGCCGACGACATAGCACTCGCCGACCGCAATTCCCAGTCTCTGCTGGCAGGCGAGGAACAGGTCGGGCTCCGGCTTGGCACGCTTGACGTCGCGACGCTCGATCACGACGGTTTCCGGGCCGATTCCCAGCGCTTCCAGCGACAGGTCGATCTCCGGACGACTGCCGGACGTCGCGATCCCGAATGGAATCTCCTGCGCGCGCAACGAGTGCAGCAGGTCGATGGCACCGGGCAGCGGCCGACGCTCCGGCAGGAATTTCCGGAACAGCTCGCCGTGCCGCTTCAGGAGCGCTTCCTCCTCCGCGGCGGTGATCTCGCGCCCGAGCTCGCGGGCGGCCGCGCGCGCGGCGAGACCGCCGCTCATGCCGATGCGCCGGTGGATGCGCCATCCGTCGATGGCGAGACCGGCCTCCGCGAACGCGCGCTGCCAGGCGAACACGTGCGCATAAACCGTGTCGATCAGCGTGCCGTCGAGATCGAATATCAGTGCCTGCACGGGCTGATCTTGCGCCGGCCTATTGCTTCTGGTTCAGCTTGTAATCCGCCGGCGGCTGAAACAGATCGTCGGCCAGCGGTCCCGTTTCGACCGACTCGGTGGTGGTGGTCATCGACATGCCGCCCATGCGCGCCATCAGGCCGCCCATCATGCCTTCGGCCTGGGGCTTGACGTCCATCTGGGATTCGTAGGGCACGCCGCCGATTTTGGCGAACTCCGTGTACATCTGCGCCATCGCCTTGGCCATCCCCGGCGATCCCTTGGCCGCGCGCGGGTCGGAGAAAATCCAGCCCTTCTCGGCCGCGCCCTGATAGAAGGCCGAGTATTCCGCGGAGCCGGGTGCGCCTTTGGCCATCCACGTCACCCCGGTCAGCACCATCGTCAGGGGCATGCCACCCTCGCCGCCGATCCTGGCGGGCACGACAATCTCCATGTCGTATCCATCCGCATTCTGGCCGGCAATCGACTTCGTCTGGCCGTTGGGCTTCATGGACGCCCGCATGCCCTCGACCGACACCGCCTGCGATATCTCCTGCCCGAAGTCGGCCATGTTCCAGACGTCGGCCTGCTTTTTCTTCGGGTCAAGGACGTACATCTTCTGGTTTTCCACGTCGAGGATCGTCGCGGTGGCCTTCTTGCCCGCTTCGCCATCGACGCGCATCTTCAATCCCTTGATGTACGTGGTGGTGTTGGTGGTGCCCGACATGCCGAGCCCCTTGCCGGTGCCCGTCTGCTTCAACGTGACGTCTGCCTGTGCGGGGGCCGACAGGGCGAATGCGAGGACGGCAGCCAGTATCGTGCGGGTCATTGCTGTGCTCCTTCGGAACGAGGCGGGAATATTACACCGGCAGGCGGCCTGTCGATTCGCGGGCCTCGCAAACGACTATCCGGTGCAGCGCGGACAATCGGTCAGTTGCTGGAGGACGTGAGATGCGCAGGACGATTGCCATGATGCCGGTATCGCTCGACGGGTACATCGAGGGGCCCGACGGGCAGATGGGCGGGGAGGCGGCGGACGACGGCGATGCCTGGAAGGAAGCCTTCGAAATGCTGGAAACGGTCGACGTCTGCGTCCTCGGCCGCGTCATGTATCCCGAGTACGAGCGGTACTGGATGTCAGTGCTGGTCAAGGCAGGCGGGGACAAGGACGAGATTGCCTACGCACGCTGGGCCGACAAGACCCCGCACGTCGTCCTCTCGAAGACGCTGGACACCGTGGCGTGGAAAACGACGCGGATCGTCCGCGACATCGATGAGATCCGCAGGATCAAGGGGCTGCCGGGACGCGATATTTATGTGGTCGGCGGACCCACGCTGATCGCCAGCCTCATGAACGCCGGCCTGATCGACGAGTTGCGGTTGACCCTGCATCCGCTGGTCCTCGGCGGGGGCAAGGCGCTGTTCAAGGACGTGAAACAACGTCAATTGCTCAAGCTGACGCGGGCGAAACCGCTCGAGTCCGGCAAAGTCCGGCTGACTTACGAGATCCGGTCCTGAGTTCAAGCGCCGCTGCGCATCGCCGTGCTCTGAACTTGCCAAATGAATTCGTATAACTGCATGAGCGAGTCCTCCGCGACATTCGACTTGTCATTTCGGCCGGGGATCGTTGCCTTGTACCGTGTCCGCTTGTCGCCGGCCCGTTCGATACGCGCGAACGGCATCGGCGAGATGGCTCGCCGCCATGCGCACCTCCCGCTGGATCGCCCGGTCGTCATCCAGCGCCAAATGGCTCGTGGCGTACGGCTCGTAGTAACCGATGTAGCGGTCGAGGGTGGCCGCGTAGTGGGCCGGCACCAGGCGCATGTCCTGCAACCAGTCGGTGAGCGAGCGGCGGAGCGTCTCCGCGCCGACCGTGTCGCCGTGCACGACGATCGCGAATCGCCTGCCGGCGAGATGCCGCGGATAGTGCCATCCCGCGAGTTCGAGCGCCTTGGCCTTTCCCGGATCCTTGAGTGAGGTCGTGGTCGGATCGGGGTTGCCGCCGTCGGCGCAGACGAGCCGGTCCATCATGAGCTTGAGCGGACTCGGCGCCTGATACCAGTAGACCGGCGTCACGATCATGACGCCGTGCGCGGCGGCCCAGCGCGGGTAGATCTCGTTCATCCAGTCGTTGACCTGGCCCAGCGCGTAATTCGGGTAGCAGGAACAGGGCCAGTGACAGAGCGGCATGGCTGTGGAGACGCAGGCCTTGCAGGGCAGGATCTGCCGGCCGTACTCGGCGGTCAGCAGGCTGAGATCGAGAAAATCGCACTCGAATCGCGGTTGACGCTCGATCTCGCGACGCGCCACCTGGGCGAGCCGGAACGACTTCGACATTTCTCCAGGGCAGGTCTGGTCGTGCCGCGCGGCGCCGTTGATCAGGAGGATGCGGCTCGGGCTTTTCCGACTGCGCTGGCGCCGCTCGGCGGCCCGGATGACCTTGCGCGTATCCAGCCATGCGACCGGAAGCATGTAATCCGGATCCTTGAATGCGGCTCCAGCCCGCCGCCGGATCGGGCTCTTGCGGTACTCGTCATAGGCGTGCCACGCGATCTCCGCGAGCTTTTCGAACTCGGCGTCGCGGGCGCGAAAGGCGGGATCGTAGAACCGCTCGCGCAGCCGGCGGACGAACTGCTGCCGGGAAAGCTGGACGCTCGCTTGTCCCTTGCGTGGCTTGGTCTTGCTGGCGGAAGGCATCGGCATCGGTCCGGCAAACGCGGCCCTGCTCTGGATGCCTGCTTACTCCCATGAACGGAGGAGCGTCACCCATCAGTCATCGGGACTATTCAATGTAGGAATGCGCGACGACCGGCAGGCTCCGGCAAGCGGACCGGTCGCCGGAAGGCCAGGTGGACATCCAGGGTGGCATTTGTTCCCGTGTGCAACGAGACTGCAGTTGGCAACAGGGGAAGTTCATGAGCCCGGAATCCCGCTCCGTTCTCGTCACCGGCGCAAACCGCGGGCTCGGACTCGAGTTTGCGAGGCAATACGCCGCGGAGGGCTGGCAGGTATTCGCCGCCTGCCGGGATCCGGGGAAGGCCCGGGACTTGAACCGGCTCGGCGCCGGCAGCGACGGCCGCATCCGCGTCCTCGGGCTCGACGTGACGGACACCACCAGCGTCCGCGCGGCCGCGACCGAGCTCAAGGGCGAGCCGATCGACCTGCTCCTGAACAACGCCGGCATCGGCGATCGGGGAAACCATCAGCTCGGCCGCCTTGACTATGCGGCCTGGATGAAGGTCCTCGACACCAACTCGCTGGGGCCGATGCGCATCACCGAGGCGTTCCTCGAAAACGTCGCCGGGAGTGAACTCAAGCGCATCGTCACGATCACGAGCGGCATGGGCTCGATCGCCGACAATACTTCGGGTGGCCGCTTCGCGTACCGGAGCTCCAAGACGGCCGTCAACATGGTGATGAAGAGCCTCGCGATCGATCTCGCGCCGCGCGGCATTATCTGCATCGTCATGAATCCCGGCTGGGTACGCACCGACATGGGCGGGTCGGACGGCAAGATGTCGCCAGCGGAGAGCATTCAGGCCATGCGATCGGTGATCGCAGCACTCAAACCGGGGGACTCCGGCAAATTCCTGAACTACAACGGCAAGACCTATCCCTGGTAGCGCGCCGGGAGTTCCGCCCGGGCTTCTGCCCGCCCCAGAACTTCAACTTGGGGCTTAGGCCCACAATCGACGTGAGTGGTCAGGTCAATACCACGAGCCGCAAGATGCGAGCGCCCCCCCAGGCCGCTGAGTGTCGGCGCGTGGACCCGATGGCCTCTCGCAACCAGGCAGTCGGACAGGCCCGTCAGCGCCCATGCGCCCGCCCAGGCTCCGTGTACCGGCACGAATGTCGCCGCCATATCCAGGACTATCCCTGATAGGGCGTCGCGAGCTCCTCGCCGCAGCCGCGGAACGTCCGCCCGTTGAGCGTGACGCTGACAGTCGTCTTGAACGGCCTGCCGCTCATGGCGTCGGTGCAGGCCACCGGCACGATCACGACCTGCAGTTCGTTCGCCTCGCGCACGGCGCGGTAGGTCTGGGTCCCGTTGCTCGAATCGACCTGCGGCGCAGGCGCCGGCGTCGAGGCCGCGCCCTTGCCGTAGTCATAGGTGAAGCGCATTTCCGTGCCCTTGTGGATCTCGAGCTGCCAGCCGGGCTCCTGTCCGACCGCCCGGAAGTCGCGGTCCCTTTCCAGCTCGAAGAAGACGCCGTCCCAGGGCGCCAGCACGCGATCCGCGTCGATCTCGAGCAAGAGCCCGCCGAATGCGGCCCAAGGCGTGCCGCCGCACGAGACCCTCATCAGTCGGGACTGCCCACGCGCAGCAAGCGGCTCGACGCTTCCGGCAGGGAGCTTGTACTCGCTCGCGAGCCAGGCATCGCCTTGCACCCGGCTGGTCGCGTAGCTGGGCGCGCCGCAGCGCCCGACCGGCGAGGTCGCCGCGCTCGTGGTCAGGCGCAGCGTCTGGCCGTAGCGTGCCCTTGCCTCGTCATCGCTCATCGCGCTGGTGCCGGGCATATGATGCGCGACCACCGTCCAGATGCCGGTGAGCGCAGGCACCGCTGACGCGGGCGCTGCCAACGCGGCCTTGCTGATCTGCTGCGGTGGTAGTGCCGACGTCTCCGATGCGACGAAGCGAAGCGGTTCGTCCCGGCCTTCGGCGTAGATGGAGAGCGTCTCTCCGTCGGTCTCGAAGCGCTCGGCATCCTGCAGCGCCGCGAAATATGCCTCTTCCTGCCGCATCACGGCGGCATCGCAGGCTTTCCGCGTCGCGGCCACGCCGCCGAAGGTGATCGTGTTGCCTTCGACGGTCACGACGCCGTTGAAGCGGTTGCAGGAACCGTTGCCGCTCGCCCGGCCTTCCGAGGGAAACTCCAGCGTGGCCTGCGCCGGAGCCGCGGCGCCCGCGAGGTCCTCGAGTCGCCAGGCGGTTCCCAGCAAGGACCCGGGCTCTGCATGCCTGGCTATAGGCTCTCCGGTCCGCGCGGCTGTCGCCGGTGCGGACTCAGGTTCCGCGCGTGCAGCGACCGCCGGCGCCTGTTCAGCCTGTCTGAACAGAATCTCGACCGGATCGCCCGGGCTGTGTATCCGGATGCGGAACTCGTTCTCGCTCAAGGCCACGACGTCGACGTCGTATTTCTGCCCTTCCTCGGTGATCGTCAGTCGCCCGCTGTCGTAGCTCCAGGTTCCGAATGCAGGCGTTGCATGAGGCGACGCCATGACGAGCGTGCCGTCCGAGAGAAAGGTGCGAAGCGAGCCGACTTCCACCTGCTCGGACTCGGCGACGGCCCAGACCTTGTTGACGAAGGAGGGCTCCGCGGCCGCGGGCGGCTTTGGCTCCGCGACAGGCGGTGTCGCCGATCCCGGCGGCTCGGATTTCGAGCACGCCGTGATCGCGAGCAGTGCCGCAACGAAGATCGCCAGGACTTGCGCGTTCATGGGACACCTCGGTGCCCGGAGGCATGCGCAACAGAATGCGCGGCTGTGGTTGCGCTGTCGAGTGTCGGAAAATCCCGTGCCGAATCCTGAATTATGTCCACTGCGGTGACGCGCGACCAGGTCGCAGGGCACAAGTCCGGCAGCGCTCCCGAGCCGCTCCACTCGCCGCCCGGCGCCGGGAAGCGCTCCCGAAATGTAAACGCTTGGGCGGTTGGGCCGTGCCTCCGGAGGTGCTCCAGCCGCCGAAGCATTGCCGCCTGTTGCGCATCACCTCGGCGTGCAGCGTGTGACAGTCGAATGCATGCAGTGCTTCGACGCGGGGAGGTCGATCTCGATACCGGCATGAGGTCATAACGAACAGACCTTTCCGTACCGGCGCACCACTGCCGTAGGGTGATCCAGGAGTCATTGCCGGGAGTTCGCCAGGTGTCGAGCGCGGGCGCAGTTGCTCAGTTACCCGACTATCCGCTCGATCCGCCGCGGGCCGAACTGCTGGCGCGCGTGGTCGATGGCCTCGACGCGCCCGCATTGCAGTGGCTCTCGGGCTATGCCGCGGGGCTCGCCGCGGCGCGAGCGGGCCCGGCACCTGCACGACCGGCCGTTGACACGGAATCCACGCCGGTCGCAACCATCGTCCATGGCTCGCAAACTGGCAATGGCCGGCGCATCGCGGAATCGCTTTCCGCACGTCTCCAGGGACTCGGGATTGCGACGCGCCTGTTGCGGGCGGGCGAATACCCCTTGCGCGCCCTGGCCCAGGAACGCCGGCTGTTCGTCGTCATGAGCACCCACGGCGACGGCGATCCGCCGGACGACGCCCGGGCGTTCACGGATTTCCTGTTCGGGCGACGCGCCCCGCGCCTGCCTTCGCTCGAGTATTCGGTCCTCGCGCTCGGCGATACGAGCTATCCGCGCTACTGCGAGATCGGCCGGCGCATCGACGAGCGTCTCGCCGAGCTCGGCGCGACGCGGTTGCATGACCGGGCTGATTGCGACGTCGATTACGAGGCCCCCGCAGCCGACTGGTCCGCGCGCGCGGTCGAGATCCTGCAACAGGTGCAGCCGGGAGCCAGGCAGGATCGCGTGGTCGCATTGCGACCCGTCGCCGTTACGCCCGCCTGGGGTCGCGACAAGCCATTCGCGGCAGAACTGCTGGCGAACCAAAGGATCACGGTTGGAGACGGCGTGCGCGACGTACGCCACCTCGAGCTGTCGCTCGCGGGATCGGGACTGCGCTACGAGCCGGGCGATGCGCTGGGTGTCATCGCCGAAAATCCGCCGGAAACCGTCGAGGCGGTGCTCGCCGCAGCGCGGTTCGACGGCACCGAGGCAGTCGAACGCAATGGTCGGCTGCTCGCGCTTTCCGAGTGGCTGCGCTCGGAGCTCGAGATCACGCGTGTCACCCGCCCGCTGATCGCAGCCGTCGCCGGTCGCAGCGGCAGCGCGGAACTCGGTGCGCTGCTCGCACCAGGCCAGGAAATGTCGCTTCGCGAGTTCATGAGCCGCAGCCAGTTGCCGGATCTCCTCGAGCGCTTCCCGGCACAGTGGGACGCCTCGACGCTGACCGCCGCCCTTCGGCCACTGGTGCCGAGGTTGTATTCCATTGCGTCCAGCGCCAGGGAAGTCGGCGATGAAGTTCACCTGACGATCGCTCGCCTCGACTCCGGCGGCGATGGCAGCACGCGCCCGGGAGCCGCCTCGCACTTCCTCGCGACCCGCGGTGATGAAGCCACAGTGCAGGTTTACATCGAGCCCAATACCCGTTTTCGCCTGCCTGCCGACGGCTCCCGGGACGTGATCATGATTGGCCCCGGCACCGGCGTCGCGCCGTTTCGCGCATTCCTCCAGGAGCGCGCCGCGACCGCGGCGACGGGACGCAACTGGCTGTTGTTCGGCGGGCGGCGTTTTGCCCGCGATTTCCTGTACCAGCTCGAATGGCAGCGGGCGCTGAAACAGGGCCTGCTGAAGCGCCTGGATCTCGCCTTCTCGCGCGACGGTGCGCAGAAAGTGTACGTGCAGCAGCGCCTGGTCGAAGCCGGGCGCGAGTTGTACGACTGGATCGAATTTGGCGCCACGCTCTATGTCTGCGGCGACGCCACCCGCATGGCACCTGATGTCCACGCGGCATTGACCGCGATCATCGAGCAGCACGGTGGGCATTCGTCGGAGCTTGCGCGTGAGCGGCTCGACCAGCTCGGGGCCGACGGCCGCTACCTGCGGGACGTGTACTGATGGGCGCGCCAAACCTTTCGCCAGTGGAGCGGATCAAGGCGGCGAGTCGCAACCTGCGCGGTTCCATCGTCGAGAGCCTTGCGGATCCGGTGACGGGCGGTCTGCGCGAGGACGATCAGCAACTGCTCAAGTTTCATGGCAGCTACCAGCAGGACGACCGCGACCAGCGAGAGGAACGCCGGCTCGCGAAGCTGGAACCTGCCTACAGCTTCATGATCCGCACCCGGCTGCCGGGCGGGGTCTGCACGCCGGCGCAATGGCTCGCGCTCGACGACCTGGCTGGCCGCTACGGCAATGGCTCGCTGCGGATCACCTCGCGCCAGGCGTTCCAGCTCCATGGCGTCATCAAGACCGAACTGAAGCGGACCATCGCCGAGATGAATGCGGCACTCGTCGATTCGATCGCCGCCTGCGGCGACGTCAATCGCAACGTGCTCGCCAGCCCGAATCCGGTCGAGAGCCAGTTGCACGGCGATGTGCATCGCTGGGCGATCCGCTTGTCCGAGCACCTGATGCCGCGCACGCGCGCCTACCACGAGATCTGGCTCGATAGCGAGAAGGTGGCCGGCGGGGAGGAGATCGAGCCGATCTACGGCCCGACGTATTTGCCGCGCAAGTTCAAGGCCGCGATCGTGGTGCCGCCCTGGAACGACGTCGACGTGCTGGCGCATGACCTGGGCTTCATCGCCATCGTCAAGAACGGCGCGCTCGCAGGATTCAACCTAACGGTTGGCGGCGGCCTCGGCGTGACGCACGGCGATCCGGCGACCTATCCGCGCCTTGCGGACCTGCTCGGATTCCTGGTGCCGGAGCAGCTGCTCACGGTTGCCGGGGCGGTCGTGGCCATCCAGCGCGACCACGGCGATCGCAGCGAGCGCAAGCATGCGCGGCTCAAGTATACGATCGCAGACCGCGGCGTCGACTGGTTCAAGGCCGAGCTCGAGCGACGCATCGGCTTCGCGCTGGCCCCGGCACAGTCATTCGAGTTCACCGGCAGTGGCGACCGTTTCGGCTGGATCGAAGGCGCGGACGGCCGCTGGCACCTGACCTTGCGCATCGAAGCCGGTCGGGTCGTGGACCGCGGCGATCGCAGGCTTCGGAGCGGACTCGCACGCATCGCGGCCATGCACCGGGGCGACCTCCGGCTGACTCCGAACCAGAACCTGATAGTCGCAGGCGTGTCGCCTGGCGAGCGCTGGCGAATCGACGCCCTGGTCGCGGGCTACGGCCTGGACCTTCACCGTACGGCGTCGCCGCTCGCGCGTGACGCGATGGCCTGCGTGGCGCTGCCGACTTGCCCGTTGGCGATGGCAGAAGCTGAACGCTACCTGCCCGCCGCGGCCGTGGCGGTCGGCGACCTGATGCAGAAGCACGGCGTCGGCGACGAACCGCTGCTGTTCCGGATCAGCGGCTGCCCGAATGGTTGCTCGAGGCCTTATCTCGCGGAAGTTGCGCTGGTCGGCAAGGCGCCGGGTCGCTACAACCTCCATCTCGGCGGCGCCCGCGACGGCACGCGCCTCAATCGCCTGTATCGCGAGAATGTGGACGAGCAGGGGTTCCTCGATGCACTCGATCCATTGCTCGCGGCCTGGGCGCAGGAGCGGAGCTCCGGCGAGGACTTTGGCGACTATCTGATCCGCAGCAGGAAGCTCGACGCGCCCTCGGGAGTCACCGCATGACGCCTCCGCAAGCCGCGCTTCGCGTCGAGCCGCCGATCGATCTCGACGCGCTGAACGCGGAATTCCGCACGCTGCGGGCGGCGGGACGCGTGGCGCACGCACTCGAGGTGCTTCCGGGCCAGCACGTGCTGTCATCGAGCTTCGGCGCCCAGGCGGCGGTGTCCCTGCACCTGATGACCCGCGTAGCGCCGCGCACTCCGGTGATCCTGATCGACACGGGTTACCTGTTTCCGGAAACCTATCGATTCGTCGACGAACTGCAGCATCGGCTCGATCTCAATCTCAAGGTCTACCGGAGTGCCCTGTCTCCGACCTGGCTCCGGGCGCGCCACGGCAAGCTCTGGGAACAGGGCCGCGATGGAATCGAGCGTTACAACCAGCTGCACAAGGTCGAGCCGATGGAGCGCGCGTTGCGAGAACTTCGTGCCGGCACCTGGTTCGCCGGTCTGCGCCGCGAGCAAACCGGCAGTCGCGCCGCCATCGAGCCGGTGCAACTGACCGGCGCAGGGCGATTCAAGGTGCATCCGATCTTCGACTGGACGGATCGCGACGTCTATCGCTATCTCAAGAAGCACGATCTGCCCTATCACCCATTGTGGGAGCAGGGCTATGTCTCGATCGGCGACCGGCACACGACCATATCGCTCCGCGACGCGGTCGATGCCGACTCGACACGCTTCTTCGGCCTGAAGCGCGAATGCGGCCTGCACGAACTGAACGGCTCCGGCCTCTGAGCTGGCCATGCGGCATTTTCCGATATTCCTCGATCTCCAGGACGCACCGGTCCTGATCGTGGGCGGCGGCGAGATCGCCGCCCGCAAGGTGGCATTGCTGCGTACAGCCGGCGCTTCGATCACCGTCGTCGCACCGCGGCTTTCGCCCTCGCTGGAAACGCGGGTATTGAATGGCATGGGCTGGATACCGCGCGGCTTCGAGCCGGCGGATGCAGCCGGCATGCGCCTCGTCATCGCCGCGACCGACGATCGCGAGCTGAATGCCGCGGTCGCCGCGGCGGGGCGCGCGGCCAATGTGCCGGTCAATGTCGTGGACGATGCGACGCTCTCGACCTTCATCGTGCCCGCGATCGTGGATCGCTCGCCGCTCGTCGTAGCCATCTCGAGCGGCGGCGCGGCCCCGATGCTTGCAACGCGGATGCGCGCCCGCATCGAGGCGCTGCTGGACGAATCCTGGGGACGGCTCGCGCTATTCGCCGATCGCTGGCGCCAGCGGATCCGTGCCGCCATCCCGGACCTGCCGAAGCGAAGGAGTTTCTACGACTGGCTGCTCGATGGGCCGGTGGCGACGGCGGTGCGCGCGGGAAGGGAGAACCTTGCGGGTCGGTTGATCGAGAGCGAGCTCGCACCGGGTGTGGGGACGCGCGCCGGGAGGATCACGCTGGTCGGCGCGGGGCCCGGCGATCCCGGTCTCCTGACCCTGCGTGCGCTGCGCGCGCTGCAACAGGCCGACGTGATACTCGCGGATCGGCTGGTGCCGAAAGACATACTTGGCATGGCGCGCCGCGAGGCGGAAGTGATCGACGTCGGGAAGGAGCCGGGAGGTCACGGCGCTAGGCAGGAACGCATCAACCAGCTGCTCGTGCAGCATGCGCGTCGCGGCCGATCGGTCGTACGACTGAAAGGCGGGGACCCGTTCGTATTCGGGCGTGGCGGCGAGGAGCTCGAATACCTCCGGCGGAACGATATCGCCTACGATGTCGTTCCCGGCATCACGGCGGCGCTCGCCTGCGCGGCCTATGCGGGGATCCCGCTGACCCATCGCGATCACGCACACGGCCTGCAGTTCGTCACTGCGCACTGCCGTGAGTCGGTCGATCGCGTGGACTGGCACGGCCTCGCACGGCCCGGCCAGACCCTCGCGATCTACATGGGCGTTGCGCAACTGGATGCCATTCGCGCGCGCTTGCTGGAAGCCGGCATGCCGCCGTCGACGCCGGCGGCATTCGTCCAGGACGGCACGCAGCCGCGGCAGCGCGTCGTCGTGACGGAGCTTGCGGCGCTGCCCGACACGGCGCGCCGGGAGGCAGTCACATCGCCATCCATGCTGTTCGTCGGCCAGGTGGCGCGCTTCGCAACGAAGCTGGCATGGTTCGGCTCCGAGCCGATCGACGACGCTTGTCCACCTGCGCAGGTCGCGGTATATGGCGGGTCATGAAACTGCATCAACTCCGATACCTGGTTGCCGTCGTGCAGCAGGGCCTGAACGTCACGGCCGCGGCCAACGTCCTGCACACCTCGCAGCCTGGCGTGAGCAAGCAGATCAAGCTGCTGGAGGATGAACTCGGCTTCCAGGTATTCAAGCGCGAGGGGCGAAACATCACCCGCCTGACGGCGGCGGGCAAGGACGTGGTCGAGCGCGCCGTGCGGGTCATCGAGGAAGTCGGCAACATCCGGCGATTGTCGGCCGAGTTTCAGAACGAGCGACGCGGCTCGATGTCGATTGCGACCACCCACACCCAGGCACGCTACGTCCTGCCGGCCGTGATCCAGCGGTTTCGCGCCAGCTATCCGGACGTCGACTTGCACCTGCACCAGGGCACGTCCGAACAGATCGCGGACCTCGCCGCCGAGGACCGTGTCGATTTTTCGATTGCGACCGGATCGCATGAATTGTTTCCCAGCCTGGCCCTGATGCCCTGCTATCGCTGGCATCTCGACGTCGTCGTGCCCAGGTCCCACCCGCTCGCAGACAGGAAGCAGCTGACGCTGGAGCAAGTCAGCGAGCATCCGGTGGTGACATACGTATTCAGCGTCACCGGGCGCTCCTCCCTGGCCGAGACTTTCGAGCGCGCCGGCCTGAAGATGAACGTCGTGCTGACGGCCCGCGACTCCGACGTCATCAAAACCTATGTTCGACTGGGTCTCGGAGTCGGCATCGTGGCCTGCATGGCACGGAGCGCCGACGAGGATGCGGACCTGGTTGCGATCGACGGCAGCCGTCTGTTTCCGGAGTACGTCTCCTGGATCGGCGTGCGCCGTGACCGCTTCCTGCGCGGCTATATGTACGAGTTCATGCGGGAGTTTGCGCCGCACCTGAAACGCAGGGTCGTGGATCAAGCGCTGAAGGCGAAGGATGCCGCGACGGTCGATGCGATATTCGACGCAGTGCCGCTGCCGCGGTTCTAGGCGATGGGGCGGTAGCATGAGTCGAGTTGCCGTCGCCGTGGCCGCGATGCCTCAAGGCCTGGATCGCCCATGAACTACCGTCGCCTCTGCCTGATCTTGCTGCTCGTTCTGTTGGCGCCGGGCGTGAATTCTGCGCAGCCACGGGCACCGGTCATCCAGAGTCTCGACGTGCACATCCCCGTGCCGCCCACACCGGTCACCATCGCGGGCGAGCGAGTCCTCGGCTACGAGCTGCATCTCACCAACTTTCGTAGCATCGACCTCATCCTGAGCCGGGTCGAGGTGACCGACGCACTCGATACCCGTCTGGCGGACTATCGCGACGCCGATCTGGCGAGCCGAATCGGCCGGCCGGGCGTCAGCGCGGAGTTGCCCGACAAGCGCGTGATCGGCGGTGGCCTGCGCGCCGTCCTCTATCTGTGGCTGCTGCTCGAAGAGGGTGTGCCGACACCCACGCGCCTGGGCCATCGCATCGAGTTCGAAGCCCTGCGTCCGGCCGTCCGCGAGCGCGGGTCCGTGAAAGACGTGACGACCGGCGTGCATGCTGCCGATGCGCCCGCGATACTCGACGCTCCGCTGCGGGGCGGTCCATGGGTCGCGCTCTACGATCCGCTGATGATCGGCGGACATCGCACGTCGATCTACACGATCGACGGACGCGCACGGATACCCGGGCGTTTCGCGGTCGACCTCGTCAAGCTCGCCGACGGGGGCTCACGGGCCCACGACGATCAGTCGAAGGTCGCGAACTGGAACGGCTACGGCGCCGATGTCCTGGCCGTCGCCGATGGCATCGTTGCCGATGCGCGTGACGACATGCCGGGCGCGGAATCCGTGGGCGCCTCAGTTGGACCGATGCCGCTCGAGAACGCGAGCGGCAACTACGTGACGCTGGCTATCGGGCAGGATCGTCATGTTTTCTACGAGCACCTGCAGCACGGCAGCCTGCGCGTCAAAACCGGCGATCGCGTCGTGCGCGGGCAGGTGATCGCTCGCCTGGGCAACACGGGCAGCAGTTCCTCGGGGCCTCACCTGCACTTTCACGTTGCGGATGCGAACTCGCTGCTCGGCGCGGAAGGCATTCCTTTTGCGTTCAGGAGGTTCGCCGTGGTCGGGAACTACGAGACGATCGAGGCGGCTGCAAGCGGAGAGCCGTGGAAACCAGCAACGCAGGCTGCGGACGACGAGAGAAAAATGGAGCTGCCGGCCGCGAATGTCGTCCTGCGATTCGCGAACTGAGCGACACGACAGCTAATAGAGCCGCCTTCTCTCGGCGCAGGCCTCGATGAGCTTTCGCAATCGACGCGCGCGCGTCTCGGCCTGCTTCGCGCTCGCGATCCACCAGTGGGCCATCTTCAGGTAGCCCGGCGGCAATGCGCCGTAGTACTTCCAGGCAGCGGCGTTGCGCCTGATCTCCTTGATCTGCGCCGGCGAGAGCTTCACGGTCATTCGCTGCGTATACCATTCGCCGCCGGATCGGGCGGGGTTCCTCCCTGCAAATGCTGCGAGCCCGGCAGGCTTCATGCGACCGGCTGCCTTGAGCGCGGCCACCCGGCGGACATTGATGTCGCTCCAGTGCGAGCCGCGCTTACGCGGGCTGAACCGGTTGCTGTAGCGTTTATCGTCGATGCTTCGGCGGATGCCGTCGATCCAGCCGACGCAGAGCGCTTCGTCCACCGCTTCGGGCCAGGTGACGCTCGGAACGCCGGCGCCCTTCTTCATGAAGCCGACGACGAGCTCCGTAGCGGTGGCGGCATGCTTCGCGAACCAGCGCCGGAGTGCGGTGGCATTGGCGAAATAGACGGGTTTCGATGTCACAAGCCTTTCTAGCGCAATGCAGCACCGTCCTGCAAAGGCGACCTGGCGGGCCAATTGCCCGTCGCGCCGCCATGGCGGATACTCGTCCGGCAACCGGAGGCTGCCATCCTGTCTCGTCGCCGTATCAGCTTGATCGCACGCCTGCTTTCGCTGGCGCTGCTCTTCGGGCAACTGGGCGCCGAGGCCCACGCCTATTCACACTTGTCGGGCGATTCGCAGGGCCTGCCGGAAACGACCCAGCTTTGCCGCGCCTGCCTGTCTTTCGCGCCCTTGCAAGGCGTGGTCGGCGGATCGGCGACCGTATCCATCTCGCATGCGTGCATGGCCGAGACTTTCGTCCGGCTCGACGCGAGCCCGGTTCCACGCAGTCCGGCCCATCCGGCATTTCGATCCCGCGCTCCACCGATTCTCCTCTGAACTAGCGCAATGACCGCACGCTCGCGCCGAGGCGCGACCGTGCCCGTTGACTTCAGAGGAGGTTCCCTCATGACGATCATGAAGCACGCTGCGGCGTCCCTGACGCTCGCGAGTGTCCTGCTGCCTGCCATCGGCCGGGCCGATGACGACGTCGCGGCCCTGCGCGCGGAGCTTGCGGCATTGAAGAGCGATTACGCGACGCGGCTCGCGGCGCTGGAAGCACGCATCGCGGAGATGGATTCGGTGGCGGCCGCCAGCGCCGCATCGGCCTTCAATCCGGCGATCTCACTGATCCTGGCGGGCAACTACCGCCATATTTCGGAGGATCCGGAAACCTGGCGGCTCGCCGGCTTCATGCCAGGCGGCGGCGAGGTCGGTCCGGACGAGCGCAGCTTCAATCTCGGCGAATCCGAGCTCGTGCTGAGCGCCAATGTCGATCCGTATTTCTCGGCCTCGCTGACGGCGGCAATCACCGGCGAGGACGAGATCGAAGTCGAAGAAGCATTCTTCCAGACGCTGGCTCTGCCCGCGGGCTTCGTCGCCAAGGGCGGGCGGTTTTTCTCCGGCCTCGGTTATCTGAACGAGGTGCACGCTCATGCCTGGGACTTCGTCGATCAGCCGCTCGTGTATCAGGCGCTGTTCGGCAACCAGATGGCGCAGGACGGACTGCAACTGAAGTGGCTGGCGCCGACCGATCTGTTCGTCGAGCTCGGCGTCGAGACCGGCAACGGACAGGCATTCCCCGGCACGCGTCGCAACCGGAACGGGCTGAACGGCGCCACGCTCTTCGCGCACGTCGGCGGCGATCTCGGCGACTCGACGAGCTGGCGCCTGGGCGCTTCCCGGCTCGATCTGCGCGCCGAAGACCGCGGATACGAGGACGTCGACGCTCTCGACCGGCCGGTCGTGAACACTTTCACCGGCGATTCCCGCACCTGGGGAATCGATGCGGTGCTGAAGTGGTCGCCCTACGGCAGCGTCACCCGTCGGCAGCTCGAGCTGCAGGGCGAATATTTCCGCCGCAAGGAGAACGGCCAGCTCTCATTCGATGTCGACGGCCCGAGACTCAGCGGCACATTCGAGAGCGAGCCATCGGGCTGGTATCTGCAAGGCGTCTACCAGTTCCGGCCGCGCTGGCGCGCCGGGCTGCGCTACGACGCACTCGATTCCGGCACGCCGGAGATCGGCCTGGTCGATGCAAACCTGCTGCCGCCGGAGTCCTTCCCGGCGCTCCTCGCCGGCAACCCCGATCGCATCTCGGTGATGTTCGACTGGAGCCCGACCGAATTCTCGCGGCTGCGCGCGCAATACGCCTGGGACGAGGCGCGCGACGACGGCAGGCGGGACCGGCAGTTGTTCCTGCAATACCTCTACGGCATCGGCGCGCACAGCGCCCACAAGTACTAGGAGCCGCGGCCATGCCAAAATTCATCCGGACGATCGTCGCGCTGGCAATGCTCGGCGCGACGCTGCCCGCGCAAGCCGCCATCAAGATCCTTGCGACCACGGCGGACTGGGGGGCGCTCGCGACCGAACTCGGCGGCGATCGCGTCGATGTCTATACCGCGACCGGCGCGTTGCAGGACGTGCATCGCGTGGACGCCAAGCCGAGTCTCGTCGCCCGCGCACGAAGCGCGGACCTGCTGGTCGCGAACGGCGCCGAGCTGGAGATCGGCTGGTTGCCGGTGCTGGTGCGGGAATCCGGCAACCGGGGGATTCAGCCGGGCCAGCCGGGCTACTTCGAAGCGACTTCGCAGGTGGGGCTGATCGAAAAGCCGGCCAGATTCGATCGCGCGATGGGCGACATCCATCCACAGGGCAATCCGCACATTCAGCTCAATCCGCGCAATATCGTCCTGGTTGCCAAGGCGCTCAGCGCGCGGCTGGCGGCGATCGACGCGGAGAATGCCGCGTATTATCGGCAGCGCGGCGCCGACTTCGCCGCGCGCTGGTCGGCGGCCATCGCGAAATGGGAGAGCAGGGCGGCGCCGCTCAAGGGCGTGCCCGTCGTCGTCATGCACCGCGACCAGGCCTACCTGTGCCGCTGGCTCGGCCTCGAGGAAGTGGCGGCGATCGAACCCAGGCCCGGCGTTCCGCCGAGCGCCGGTCATTTGACCCAGCTCGTGTCGAAGCTCGCCGCCTCACCGCCGCGCATGATCCTGCGCAATGCCTACAACGATCCCAAGGCGGCCAACTGGCTCTCCGAGCGGGTGAAGGCGCCGGTCGTCCTGCTGCCGTTCTCGGTCGGCGGCACGAAGGAGGCGAAGGATCTCTTCGGCCTGTTCGACGACACGATCGATCGGCTGCTGGCGCTGGCGTCATGAATCTCTTCACGACCGATCTCAGCGTCCTCTGGCCGGCGCTGATCGCTGGCCTGCTGGTCGCGGTGTCGCATGTGCCGCTCGGTCAGCAGGTGCTGGCGCGGGGCATCGTGTTCATCGATCTCGCGATCGCTCAGGTGGCGGGGCTCGGCGTGATCGCAGCGAGCCGCTTCGACCTGCCGATCGAGGGCTGGGGCGCGCAGGCGGCCGCCGGTGCAGCCGCGCTCGCGGGCGCGCTGCTGCTCACCTGGACCGAACGCAAGCGGCCGGAAGTCCAGGAAGCGCTGATCGGCGTTCTGTTCATCCTGGCCTCGACCGCGCAAATCCTGCTGCTCGCGAACGATCCGCATGGCGGCGACCACCTGAAAGACCTGCTCGCGGGCCAGATCCTCTGGGTATCGACCGGGCAGCTCGTGCGCACCGCGATGCTGACCGCGCTCTTTGCCCTGGTCTGGTTCCTGTGGCGCGAACGGATCGGGCGCATCGGGTTCTACGTGCTGTTCGCGGTGGTCGTCACCGCCTCGGTGCAGCTCGTCGGCGTCTATCTCGTGTTCACGACCCTGATCGTGCCGGCGGTCGCGACTTACCGGTACGCGGCCAATCGGCATCTCGCGATCGGCTATGCGCTGACGGTCGCCAGCTACATCGCAGGTCTTGCGGTCTCCGTCGTCACCGATCTGCCCTCGAGCGCGGTGATCGTCTGGACCATGGCGGTGCTGGGCCTGCTCGTGCACCTGTCAGGGCCCGGGCCAGCTCGCGCCGGCCGCTGATGGCGCCACGCGCCCTTCCGGCGTAGCCTCTTTCGCGACAAGGAGGTGCGGCATGTCGTCAGCCATCCGGAACCCATGGACGGCGCTGGCCGTTATCGCGCTGCTGGCCGGATGTCAAACCACGGGCGGTGAATCACCGCCTGCGAGCGGCGATGCAGCACCTCCGGTCGCCGAGGCGCGGCTCACTGGAACGGTGAGTTACCGCGAGCGCATGGCCTTGCCGCCCGATGCGACGGTCGAAGTACGGCTCGAGGACGTGTCGCAGGCCGACGCGCCCGCCGCGCTGATCGCGGAGCAGCGAATCGAGGTGGATGGCCGCCAGGTGCCGATTCCGTTCGAGCTCGCCTACCCGCTGGATCGCATCGAGATGAATCGCCGCTATGCCCTGCGCGCGGAAATCCGCGGCGCGGACGGCACGCTGTTGTTCACGACGGTAACCCGACATGCAGCGCTCGTGGAAGGTGAGGCGACCCAGGACATCGCGATCCAGCTCGAAAGAGTCGCGATTCCGCCGGCGGCCGGGAATCCGCTGATCGGCGACTGGCGGCTCGTGGCGATCCAGCGGCCCGGCGCGGAACAGCAAACCGTGGGGCCGGAACCGCCGCATACGATGACTTTCGGCGCCGACGGCCGGGTGACGGGCAAGGCGCATTGCAACAGCTACAGCGCCGGCTACGAGCAGCCCGGCGCCGGACAACTGCGGATCGAGAATGCGATCTCGACCTTGATGGCCTGCCTGCCGCCTTCCCGCGCCGACGAATTCCTGGGCGCCATCGGCGGCGTCACCGGGTATCAGATCGAAGGCGACGTGCTCGAGCTGGCATACACCGGTGGCGGCGCGTTGAAGCTTAAGCGCGGGAGCGCCGCGGCGGAGCAGGCTCCGCAAGCCGGCAAGCCCTGGACCGATGCGGCCGCCCGCGGCGTCAGCTTCCGCGCGCTCGGCAATGAGCCCGCCTGGGTACTCGAGATCGCCGGCCGGCAAGCGACGATCTTCACCGATCTCGGTGAGCGAAAGACGGAGTTCAAGCTCGCGGAACCGGTGGTGAAAGGCGACACGACGATCTGGCGGTCCGCCGGCGGTGGCGAAGGCCTGGTAGCGGTCGTGCAGCGCAGGCAATGCGTGGACGACATGAGCGGCGAGCCGATGGAAGCGAATGCCGCCGTGACGTTCGAGAGCGTGACTTACAAGGGCTGCGGTCGGTTTCTCGAATAACCCGGTCAACCGGCGCCCGGAAACCGCTCCTTCAGGAAACGCTGCAGGGTGTCCGAGTACGACGCCCGGTTCAGCGCCAGGTGTTGCCGGAGGATCGGGCTTCGTTCGAAGGCGACTTGCGAGAATCGGTCGAGCGCCGGCCGGTTCTCGCTGCCGAAGCTGTTGCCGAGCACGGCGATGTGCTCGAGATAGTTCAGGAAGACCTCGGCCAGGGTGACGACGCGGCTGTAGTCCTCGTCCTCGGGCGCGATCTCCCAGCCATCGAAAAAGTACTTTCGCAGATGCGGATATTGGATCAGATGCGCGCGGAACTCGGCCGCCTGGTGGTACATGGCCGCATGAGTCGCGGAAAGAACCGACTTCTTCAGACCGCGAAGCTGCATGTACAGCAGCGGCAGTCCGATGACGGCAATCAGCACGCCGATGAGCGACAGCGACAACTGCAGGATCTCGATGGTCGTCATGGCCCGATCCCCGCGATACTTCGAATCTCGGTCATCCATTCCGCGTGGCTGGATTTCATCGCAACCGAACGCAGGCAGGTGAGTGTCGTGGAGCTTCCCTGCGAGCCGCTTGCCGGCGAGAACCAGGAAGCGGGCAACTCCGCCAGCGCCAGGTGCAGGCCGCGCTTCGCCGCTTCGGCGAAGTAGTCGCGCGCCGCGCTGGAGGACGCCGCCACGGTCCTGGCCTTGACCGCCCATACGACGATATCCAGCTCTGGCGTGAACGCCGGCACGAAGCGCTCGTCCATCGTCAGGTCGTCGTAGAGCTGCAGGGCCGCGGTGCGGCAATCGGACAGCATCCGCGCAAACTCGCCGCCACGCTTGAGCGGGAACAGGCGCTGGGTCGCCCACAACGCGACCGCCGCCGCCCCGGGCCGCGAGCACTCGAGGCTGATCTCGCCCAGGTGCAGCTCACTGGAGCTGAAGTAGGTGTAGGGCGAGTCGTGCTTGTAGAACTTGCCGACGCCGGGATCGCGAAACAGCACGCATCCGCAGCCATAGGGTTGCAGTCCGTGCTTGTGCGGATCGATGACGATCGAGTCCGCCAGGCCGAGGCGATCGAAGGCCGCGCGCGCCGGCGGCGCGAGATTCGAGGCCAGGGTGTGGTAGCCGCCATAGGCGCAATCGGCGTGCAGGCGAAAGCCGTAGCGCTCGCGCAGCTCGAGAATTTCGGGCAGCGGATCCACGGAGCCGGTCGCCGTCGTGCCGAGGGTCGCGACGACGGTTCCGACCCCGCCTTCGCGCAGCCGCTCCTCGAGCGCCGTCGGTTCCATGCGTCCATAGCGATCGCAGCCGACGCTCTCGAA
Source organism: Steroidobacteraceae bacterium (assembly GCA_050738495.1). Taxonomy (GTDB): domain Bacteria; phylum Pseudomonadota; class Gammaproteobacteria; order Steroidobacterales; family Steroidobacteraceae; genus SCUD01. The sequence continues at coordinate 46,861 of JBOHZL010000008.1, forward strand.
CGGCAGCTTGAGCACGCCGCTGATGCGGCCGTGCGTGTAATGCGCCTGATCCGACGCGAGAATCACGCCATCCGGCTCGAGCTGGCCGGCGATCCACAAAGCTTCGAGATTCGCCATCGTGCCGCCGCCGGTCAGGTGGCCGAGATGTGCGTCCCAGCCGTACATGCCCGCGATCTCGGCGACCGCTTCCTTCTCCATCTGCGAGCTCGCGCGTCCGCCGTCCAGCGCGTGGTTGTTCGGATTGATCCACAGGGCGAGCGCATAGGCGAGGCGTGCGACCGGGTGCGGCGGCTTCAGCATCTGCCCGGCGTAGAGCGGGTGGAAGTAGGGGTAGTTGTCGTGCATGCGCTCGGCGACTTCGAGCAGCACCTTGCGTATGCTGGTCTCGTCCACGTGCGGCGGATCGAATGCCGGCAGCGAGGCAAAACCCTGTTCCATGCGCTCGAGCGCCTGCCGCAGCAGCGCGAGCGAATCCTTGTCGAACTGGAAAGTTCCCCCGTTGCTCATCGGATTCCTAGGGCGGCCCTTCGGGAAATTCCGGCAGCCCGTCGCCGATGACCAGCCACGGCGCCTTGTACGCGGCGTAGATGTGATGGGCGGGACGGATCGTCGGGTCGCCATTCAGCAATCCGCAGCGGATCGAGAGAATTCCCCGCCGGTGCTCCGCCTCGCTGTAGATGGGCGAACCGCAATTCCCGCAGAAGTTCCTGAGCTCGTCCGGGCTCGAACGGTAGGCTTTCACGGAGTCTCGACCGGCGACGATCGCGAAATCCTCGGCGTGCACCTGCATGTTGGTCGCAAAGGACGAGCCGCTCGCCTTGCGGCACATCCGGCAGTGGCAGTAGTACATGTTCAGCATCGGGCCGCTGATTTCGTAACGGACCTTGCCGCAGAGGCAGGAACCCCCTAACAATCCGACCTCCCTTCCTCCGAGAGCTTGCGAATGACACATTCAATGGCCTGGCTGATCCTCCTGGTTGCCGGCCTGCTGGAGATCGTCTGGGCGATCAGCATGAAGGCATCCGCGGGATTCACGCGCCTGCCGTTCACGATCCTGACGCTCATCGCCGCCTGGTCGAGCTTCATACTGCTGGGAATCTCGCTGAAGACGCTTCCGGTCGGAACGGCCTATGCCGCCTGGACCGGCATCGGGGCGGTCGGAGCGGCGATCCTGGGGATCGCAATCTTCCACGAGCCGGTCACCGCCGCACGGATTGGCTGCATCGCGATCATCGTCATCGGCATCGTCGGTCTCAAGCTCACGTCGGGGCCAGTCTAATCCACGTGGGCCATTGTTGACGCTCCCCGGCGGCGGGCGCAGGATCGACCGAGGCGTGGGCGGTTCATGCCAGTTGACCCTCACCAGGGAGTGGCGGGGTGAAGGGAATCATCTTCAACCTTCTGGAAGAAGTGGTCTCCACCCACCTGGGCGAAGCCGCGTGGGATGGATTCCTCGAAAGCGTGGGCGTCGACGGCGCCTATACCTCCCTCGGCAATTATCCGGACGAGGAATTCTCGCGGCTGGTCGGCGCGATGTCGCGGCAGAGCGGCAAGTCGGACCGGGAAACGCTGAAGTGGTTCGGCCAGCTTTCCATGCCCTTCCTGGCGCAGCGTTATCCGGAGTTCTTCACGCCTCACAAGGGCCTGCGCTCATTCCTGTTGTCGCTCAATGACGTCATCCATGCCGAGGTGCGAAAGCTCTATCCCGGCGCCGAAGTGCCGGTGTTCGAGTTCGAGATGTCTGCAGGCGCCGGCGCGCACGACACGCTGATCATCCACTACCGCTCGAAGCGGCGCCTGTGCTCGCTGGCGGAAGGCTTCATCGCAGGTGCCGCCGATCACTTCGACGAAGTCGTCACGGTCACGCAGCCGAACTGCATGCTCGAGGACGCTCCCGCCTGCGCGCTCGTCTGCCGCTTCGAGTCGCGCGCCTGACCGTGGATGAGGCCGCCCAGGCAGAAGTAGACCGCTGGCGGCGCAAATTCGAGCGCGAGCGCAAGGCGCGCCTCCAGGCGGAGGAGATCGCCGAGCGCTTCACGCGCGACGCCCTGCACGACCCCTTGACCGGTCTCGCCAACCGCGCGCTGTTCCTCGATCGCCTTCAGCATGCGCTGGGGTCGACCGGCAGGCACCGCATGCCGCTCGCGACCGTGCTGCTGGACCTCGATGGATTCAAGGAAATCAACGACAGCTACGGGCACGAGGTCGGCGACGAGCTCCTGTGCGCCGTCGCGAAGCGCCTGACCGATGCGGTTCGCTCGGTGGATACGGTGGCACGCCTCGGCGGTGACGAGTTCGCGCTGGTGATCGAGGACGTGGACGAGGCCGGCAAGGAACTCGTGATCGAGCGCATCAAGCGCGCGCTGGCCACACCCTTCCTGCTGCAGGGCCAGCCGCGCCAGATCGGCGGCAGTTTCGGCATGGTATTGAGTCGCGGCAACATCGACACGCCGAACGACATGCTGCGCCGGGCGGATATGGCCATGTATGCGGCCAAGCGCGAGGGCAAGATCGGGCACGCGGTGTTCGAGTCCGGCATGCATGCCGCGATGCTGTTCCGGCTGGAGATGAAATCCGGCCTGCAGCAGGCGCTTACCGGGCGCGAGTTCGTCGTGCACTACCAGCCCGTCGTCGACCTGCCGGGCGGTCGCATCATGGCGATGGAAGCGCTGGTCCGCTGGAACCGGCCAGGCGGCGGTATCGTCGGGCCCGGCGAGTTCATCCCGCTCGCCGAGGAAACCGGCATGATCGTGCCGCTCGGCTGGTGGGTGCTGGAGGAGAGCTGCCGCCAGCTCAGCCAATGGCAGGGCAAGGGACCGATACCGCGGGAACTCACGCTGCACGTGAACCTGTCCGGCCGGCAGCTGCACGACCCGCAGGCCGCGGCGCGGGTGCTGGACGCGCTCGGCAATTCCGGCCTGCTGCCGGATCGCCTGGTGCTGGAACTGACCGAGGGCAGCATCATGGAGGACGTCGAGGCCTCGCTGGTCGCGATGGAGAAGCTGACCGCGCTCGGCGTGCGCATGGGCGTGGACGATTTCGGCACCGGCTATTCGTCGCTGAGCTACCTGCAGAAACTGCCGGTGTCAGTGCTGAAGATCGACAAGTCCTTCGTGGACGACGTGGCGGTCAGCAAGCAGGGGGCGGCGCTGGTGCGCGCGATCATCGGCGTCGGCATGGCGCTGGAGCTGCAGGTCGTCGCGGAAGGCGTCGAGCGCGTCGAGCAGGTCGGGCGCCTGCAGGCGCTCAACTGTCGTTTCGCTCAGGGCTACTTCTTCAGCCGGCCGCTCGATGCCGAGGCCATGAGCGAATACCTGAGCACGCGATAGCGATTCAACCCTCGCCCGCGGCCTGCTCGCCCTTGAGTTGCTGGATCAGCGCCGCCTGGTCGAATAGCGAGATGTGCTCGACCACCTTCCCGCGGCGAAACCGGTCCTGGGCGAAGCCCATGACGTCGAAGACGAGGCCCCGGGACTCGATGCCGAGCACCGGTGCGACCTGGCGGCCGCGCCAGCGCATGCGGCAGAAGACCCGATCCTCCTCGGCTGCCGTCTCCTCGATCGTGATCTTCACATCTGCGAATGCGGCGAGGAACTGCCTGTCGCCTTCGATGTACTGGTTGCGGCTGACCCAGCCCTGGCCGAAGAACAGCGCACGGAAATCCTCGGAGAGGCATTTGTCGTACGCGGCAACGAGCCCGTCCGTGCCCCAGGCCTCATGCCAGCGCCGCGAGACCGCCTTGTTGCCCGACTCTTCATTTTCCGCCGGTGCGGGTGTCTGCTGGTGCAGGACGAGCATCCACTCCCCATCGAGCTGTACATATATCGAGCTGCACTGCGCCTTGTAGGCATGTGCATCGTCCCGCCGCTCGGCCGTCGCCTCGTAAATGAGGATCGCCACTTCGGATGCCGGGAATATGCTGCGCTGAGACTCGAAAGCCACGCCGCTCCAGCGTCGCGCCTGCCGGATCGCATCCAGCGTCCGTTGCCGGTTGAGTATGCCGACCGGGGCGGGAAAGACCATCAGCGATCCGGGCGCCATGCGGCGCTCGTAGACTTTCACGCCGCCCAGCCAGAAATCCCGCTCGAGTTTCCACAGGTCGAATTCGTCCATGAATGTCTCCTGCAATGGTCATGGCTCATTCGTTCTTGAGTCCCGGCGTCGACTTGTTGCGCTTGCTCATCTGCAGCTCGATACGGAGGATGACGGCGAGAATGATCCAGGTGAGCACGGTACCGAAGAGCGCCGCGCCGAGCAGCCCGAGTCCCGCGGCGACGCCGACCGCCGACGTCATCAGGATGCCGGCCGCGGTGGTCAATCCCGTGATCTCGCGTTCGTCGCGCAGCTTCAGGATCGCGCCACCGCCGATGAAGCCGATGCCGGTGACGATGCCCTGAATCACGCGCGACAGCCCTTCACGGGAGAACTCGGCTTCCAGCGGGCCGATGACGAAGAGTGCCGAGCCCATCGCGACCAGCATGTGGGTCCTGACGCCCGCCGCCTTGCCGGCCTGCTCGCGCTGGATCCCGATGATCGCGCCGAACAACGCGGCGGCCAGGAGGCGCAGGCTCACGCGGGCCAGTTGCTCGGCGGGCGGCCATCCGGCACTCAGCTCGTTCATGAATGCATCGAAGAACATTTCCATGGTGTTTCCTCAATCGCTGGAAGACGCCGCCAATATGGCGCGAAACGTGATCTCGAGTTCGTCCCGGGTCGTCGCCCAGGAGCTGATGCTGACGCGCATCGCCTCGCGTCCCTGCCAGCGCGTGCCGCCGCACCAGCAGTCGCCGGCCGCCTGCAGGGCGGCAATCGTGCGCTTCGTGCGGGCGTCGTCGCCGAATGCCACGACGACCTGGTTCAGGACCACCTCGTTCACCACTTCGACGCCGGCGAGCGCGAGCTGGTCGGCGAGCCATTTCGCCTGGTCGCAATGGCGGTCGATCAGCTCCGCCAGGCCGCTCCGTCCGAGCTGGCGGAGCGCGGCCCAGACATCCACGCCGCGCGCGCGCCGCGAGCCGTCGGGCGACACGTCGATGGCATCGCGATGTCGGCCCAGCATCAGGTAATCGCCGGTGATGGACATCGCGGCGCGCAGGGCGGCGGGCTCGCGCACGAAGGCGATGCCGCAGTCGTAGGGCACGTTGAGCCATTTGTGCGCGTCCGTCGCCCAGGAATCGGCGCTCTCGAATCCCGCGAGCAACCGGTGTCGCCTTGCGGAGGCGCGAGCCCAGAGGCCGAATGCCCCATCCACGTGCACCCAGGCGCCGGCGGCATGAGCGCGCTCGATGATCTTGGCTGCGGGATCGAAGGCGCCGGAATTCACATTGCCGGCCTGTATGCAGACGATCGCCGGGCCCTCGATCGCGGGCAGTTTCTCCGCGCGCATGCGCCCCTGGGCGTCGACCGGCACCTGCGCGACATTTGCCCGGCCGAAACCGAGGAGCGCGAGCACCCGGTAGATGGAAGCATGCGCCTCGGCGCCGAGGATCAACTGGATCGCCGGCGCTTCGCGCAGGCCGCTCTCGTCGACGTCCCAGCCGGTCCTGGCGAGCACGGCATGGCGGGCAGCCGCCAGCCCGGTGAAGTTCGCCATCGTGGCGCCGGTTACGAGCGTGCCTTCGGAACCGGACGGTATTCCCAGAATCTCGCGCGACCAGCGCAGCGCGGTTTCCTCGAACAGCGCCGCCGCGGGTGAACTGGTGCGGCTCATGCAGTTCTGGTCCCAGGCCGTCGCCAGGGTATGCGCCGCCACGGTTGCCGGCAGCGCGCCGCCGGTCACGAAGCCGAAATAACGGCCGCCCGCGGTCGCGACCGTTGCCGGAGAGCCGAATTCGTCCAGGAACGCGAGCACATCGGCGGCAGATTCCGGTCCCGGCGGCAAGTCCATCTTCAACGCGGATTCGAGACGCTCGATGTCGGAGTCATGCGGGAATACGGGCCGCGAGCCGAGCCCGTCGAGATACCGGATGCCGCGTTCGGCCGCGTCGATCAATGGCCTGGGATCCATCGGCTGCATAGGGGCTGTCGACACTCAGGGAACGATGGCGAGAAACAGGAACACTGCGAACAGCACCAGGTGCACCGTGCCCTGGAGCACCGTAGCACTGCCGCGCGACAAGGTCGTCGCAGAGATCAGCAGCGTGAGGGCAAGCAGCGCGATCTCCTTCTCGGGCAGGCCGAGATCGAGCGTCAGGCCAAGCGCCAACGAGGTCGCGGCGACGGCTGGAATGGTCAAGCCGATCGTCGCGAGCGCCGAGCCGAGCGCGAGGTTGAAGCTGGTCTGCATTCGATTCCTGAGGGCGGCGCGAGCGGCCGCCCAGGTTTCCGGCAGCAGGACCATCAACGCGATGGCGATGCCAACGACCGCGTGCGGTACGGATGCGCTCTCAACCGCCCTTCCGATGCTGGGCGCGAGGCTCTTCGCGAGGCCGATGACCGCCACGAGGGATAGCAGCAACACGACAAAGCTCGTCAGCGCCACCGGCGCCGACGGCATCTCCGACGGAGGCTCCTCGGATCCGGTGCCGACCGGCAGGAAATATTCCCGGTGTCGCACCGTCTGCACGAATACGAACACCGCATACAAGACCAGCGATACGACGCCGGCAAAGACGAGTTGTACCGGCGACAGTCTTGGCCCGGGCTCGGTGAGTGTAAAGCTGGGCAACACCATCGTCAGCGTGGCCATGGTCGCAAGGACCGACAAGGCAGGGCTCGTGCCCTCGACCTGGAATGCCAGCACCCGGTAACGGATGGCGCCGAGCAGCAGGCATAAGCCGACGACACCATTGCAGATGATCATCACGGTGGCGAAAATGGTATCGCGGGCAAGCGCACTGGCCGCTTCGCCGCCCGACAACATCAATGCGACGATCAACGACGCTTCGATGACGGTTACGGCGAGCGCCAGGATCAGCGTGCCGAACGGCTCGCCGACGCGCAGCGCGATCACTTCCGCGTGATGCACGGCGGCGAAGACGGCCGCGATCAGCGCAGCGACGACACCCACGAGCAAGGTCCAGCCGAGCGGCCGCTCCCAGACCGCCGCGAGCAGCGCGCAGGCCGCCATCGGAAATGCGAGACTCCAGGCCGGGATATCCAACAGTCGCGGAATGCGTCGGCTAACGGACATCGACGATGGCGGCGCGGCCGCCGCGGTGCTCGAGGTCGATCGTCAGGGTTGCGCCCGCAGCCTTGTTGACCACGATCGCGCCGACCCGGTCGAGTTGCAGCTTGTAAGGACCAGTGCACTCGCCGGATCCGGACGGCGTCTCGTGACGGATCCTGTGGGTGGCACCGTCTTCGCCGCCGAGCTTTTCCACGTCGGCTTCGATGTCGTAGGCGAGGCGAGTCGCAGAGTCGGTGGCGGAACCGCAGCCGGCCGGAATCGCCAGTAATATCGCAAGCCGCCAGTGGCAGATGCTCATTGCGAGGCAGCTTCGGCCTGCGCCACTCCGCGCAGGCTGCTGGCGCGATTCGGATAGAGCGCGAGCGCACGCTGGTACGCCGCGAGCGCTGCTGCCGGTTGCTTCAGCTCCATCAGCAGGTCGCCCAGCAATTCGTGGGCCGGGAGCGTGGGCGCCGGCGTGACCGCATGCTTCGGTGTCGCGGTCTAGAGTTCCGCAGCTTCGCGCATCAGCGAGACGCTCGATACCGCCGCTCCCTTGGCATGGGCAATCCAGGCACTCAGTTCGAGCCGCAGGATCTGGATGTTCCTGGCAAACAGTTCCTCGCCCGATTTGCGGGCGGCCGTTTCGAGTGCCGCTAGCCGCACGACCGCGGCACGCGCCTGGTCGATCCTGCCCAGGTGTGCCGCTCCGAGGCCATGTGCGAAGCGCGCAATGGCCTCCGGCCACGGAAACCGGTCCCAATCGAGATCGGGGGGCTCGCGCGGCGCGATCCGGAAAGCCTCGTCCCATGCCCTGCGTTCCAGCGCGAAACGCGCCTGGGTGGAGGCCAGGTGAAATGCCGTCTTGAAGCTGGGCTCGAGGCGCGCCGTCCCGCGCAGCCGCTCGAGCTGCGCAGCGGCCTCCTGATGGGCGCCTTTCTGCAGATAGGCATACACGAGGTATTCGATTGCATGGGGGAATTCATCCCAGATGAACTCCCCGCGCTCGCCCGCGGGATGCTCGAGCGCAGCTTCCGCAGCCCTCAGGTTTCCACGGATCACGCCGTCCCAATCGCCGAGCCGCGTATAGATATGCGTCGGCATGTGCAGCGCATGCGGATTGCGCGGCGCGAGCGATTCGTACTTGCGCGTGATCTCCAGCAGTTCCCGTTCACGCCCCGGCACGTCGTTGGCGTGGACCAGATAGTGCATGGCTCCCGGGTGATCCGGATTCGCCTGGTAGATGCGCAGCAGAATCCCGGCGGCACGGTCGGCATTCGCGCGGGAAACGGCGGCGGACGGGGCGACGGCCAGATGCGAAAGCGCGTAAAAGGCTGCCGCCTCCGGATCCTGCGGGAAAGCCGCGTGGATTCTCCGAAAGGCCTCTTCCCAGCGGCGGATGCGGAGCCAGTAATCCTCCGATTCCGGCTCTAGGAAGAACGCTTCGGCCGCGGCGATGAACGAGCGTTCGAGTCCGGTCGCGGGCTCGAGCGCATTGGCGCGTTGCACGGCTTCCCATCCGCGCTGGCGTTCGGCAAGCCGCGGACGGGTGGGCCACAACGGCTGGAACAGTGTCGTCGCTATGCCCCATTGCGCCATCGCGCACTGTGGATCAGTGGCGGCCACTTTCTCGAACGCCTCGCGCGCCTGCGGGTAGGTCATGTGGTGCAGCAGCGCGAGTGCCTGGTCGAACTGCGCTTGAGCCGGTGCCGAGCAACTGACCTGGAAATGCACCGTGCCCAGCGGTTGTCCGGCGTGGTGCTGGACGTGGGCGCTCGTGATGCCGCAGGAGAACATGCCCAGCGCCGCAAGCGCCATCGATCGCCCTTGAATCATGTCTGCGACTCCTTCGGCGGCTTCGGCAGCCAGCGGTTGACCCGGGAACAATACTCCTCGTAATCCTTGCCGAAAACGCGCCTGAGGTGCGGCTCCTCGTAGATCAGCACGAAGAGATTGAATGCGATCGCGACGCCGAGCGCATACCACAGGAGCGCAGTGGTCCGGAACAGCGCCGCCCAGCCGAGGATCACCGCCAGCACGCCGAGGTACATGGGATTGCGGACGTAATGGTACAGCCCACGCGAAACGAACCTGCGTGGCGCATCGATCGGCGCCGGCGTGCCGCGGCCGAACTTTGCGAAGTCCCACTGGCAGGAGAAATAGACCGCTGCCCCGAGCGCGATCAGGAGCGCCCCGGCGATCCTTGCGCCGAACGGACCGATGGCGAGATCGCGTGCGACATAGAGCGGCACGTAGACCGCGACCGTGCCGGGAACGATCAGCGTAAAAGCGAGATTCCGCAGGAACAGCAGCATGCCTCCGGCATCCTACAGGGAGTCGGCGATCCGGCCGGCGGCCTGCTCAGCCGTCATCGCATCGGTGTCGATACGGACCAGTGGCTCCGGCAGCGGCGGAAAACCGAATCCGCCCTGCTGCTCGATTTCCTCGTATAGCCGGGGGTCCGTGAGCTTGCCGAATTGGGCGCGGCTTGCGTTGCCGAGACGTTCCAGGATCGTCGCCCTGGCGCAGCGCAGCTCGACGAAGTGCACGCGCCCGCCGGCGGATTCGATCGTCGCGCAGAGATCGCGGACCAGGCCTGGCCCAACCGTGGCCTCGGGATTGAATGTGAAGATGAACGAGCGCTTCGCCGCCGCCGCGGCCTCGAAAACCGCGCGCCAGAGCTTCGCCCGCAGCTCGATGAATCCGGGACTGCCGAAGGGGAACAGGGCGAGCGCCGCATCGACTGCCAGGTGATTGTGAAACAGGGGCAGGCGCTTGCGCGCGGCGAGCAGGGCGCCGATCGTGTGCTTGCCCGACGCCGGTGGCCCGTGGATGAAGACGACGATCACCGGAAATGCCGCAGCAGCCGGGCGACCACCTCGAGCTTGGCATCGGTCACGACGCCATGGTCGAGTGCCGGCGGTCGGTCGGGATTTTCGAGACGCGCGATCTGCGGCGGCCCTAATCCCCAGTCGCTGCCGGGGCGCCGAGGCACGACGTGCAGATGGAAATGCGGCACTTCCTGGCCGCTGCCGGTGCCGTTGTTCTGGTAGAGCAGCACGCCGTCCGGGGAGAATTCGGCGACCATCACGCGGGTCAGTCGCCTCACGGACACGATGATGGCCTGCGCCTCCTGGTCATCCAGGTCGAGAATCGTCGGCGCATGTCGAATCGGGACGATCATGCACTGCCCGGCCTCGAACTGCCGGCTGTTCAGCATGGTGAGCGTCTTCTCGTCGCGGTCGATGACACTCCAGCGATCGGCCCTGCCGGCGACGATCTCGCACAGGTAGCAGGGGTCCATTTCGGGCAATGGAAGCACGGCGTCTCTGCAAGCGACCCTAGATGACGGGCTGCACCAGCTGGATCAGGTTGCCGCAAGTATCCTCGAAAGCGACCGCGATGATCGCGCCCATGGTTTGCGGCTTGCCGCGCAACTTCACTCCCTTGTCGGCGAGCCGCTTGCTCTCGGCCTGGATGTCCCGGGTGATGAATGCGGTCGCCGGGATCCCGGCGTCGAACAGCGCCTTCTGGTAGGCCTTCGCCGGCGGGAAACCCATCGGCTCGAGCACCAGCTCGGCTTCCGGCACGCCTTCCGGTGATGTGACGGTCAGCCAGCGGTACGGACCTAGCGGAATGTCCTCCTGCTTCACGAAACCGACGACGTCGGTGTAGAACCTCAGCGCCTTGTCCTGATCGTCGACCATGATGCTGCAAAACTTGATCTGCATGATGGACCTTCCTTACGTGAAACTGGCGGTGACGCCCGCACGGAACGTCACCGCCAGGCATTGAAATGTGAGGGGCTACCGGCCGCTCACCGCACTCAGGCCGAGCGCCGCTTCTTTTCTTCGCCGCCGTCGTAGGCCCGCTGCACGGCCGCGATGTCGGGCTTCTTCTGCTTCATCATCTCGGTCATCGCGCGCTTGCTCGCCTCGGATTTTTGGTCGCCAATCAGCTTTATCGTGACGTCCGGTACGACCTGCCAGGACAGGCCGAACTTGTCCTTGAGCCAGCCGCATACCTGCGCCTCCGGGTCGCCGCCGGCGGTCAGCTTTTCCCAGTAATAGTCGACTTCCGCCTGGTCCCTGCAGCTGATCTGCAAGGAGACGGCCTCGTTGAACTTGAAGTGCGGTCCGCCGTTCAGCGCCGTGAATGGCTGGCCGTCGAGCTCGAACGCGACGATCATCACCGAGCCTGGCGGCTTGCCATGCTGCTCCCGGCCGGCTTCGCTGTAGTGGCCCACTTCGGTGATCCTGGAATTCTTGAAGATCCCGACGTAGTACCTGGCGGCTTCCTCGCCCTGGCTGTCGAACCAGAGGCAGGGGGTGATCCGCATTTTATTGGGCATGGAACTGTCTCCTTGGTCTGTAACAACCCATGGTCGAACGACGCAGGCCGGAATCGACTCGGGGTCGATAAGTGATTGAATATCCGCCGATCAGACTCACCATCGCGAGAAATCCATCAGCCAGTTCGTTTCCCAGGTTGTCCCTGCGTCGATCGAGAAGGCCTGTTCCCAGCGCGGCCGGTCTTTCGCGGGCAGGGTCCAGAGAAACCGGACTCGGATCGGCTTGTTGCCGAAACGATCGTCCGCATAGAACGTGCCGACGCCATTCTCGAAGCTGCCGACCATGGGCGTGTCGAGCGTCCCGGGATTACGCCCGTCGAGCCACCAGATGGACCATTGGCCGGTCTTCGGGTCAAAAGTCCGGAGGGTCACGGCGCGATATGCCTCGCCCGGCAAGTCGATGAAATTGTCGTCGACGTTGCCGAGCCCGCCGAGGATCTTCTGCGCGATGCTGGTGCCGCCGAACTCGTCCCACTCACGGCAACCCGCCAGCCGTTCGCGCAAGCGCCGATGCGCGACGCGCCAGCTGCCGATGAAAAAATCGAAATCGCCGGCGCCCGGCCGGCCAGTCTCCGATGTCATGGGTCCCCCGAATGGAAGAGCGCCAGCTTACGCGCCGCTCACCTTCCGTTCCACGCTGGACAGGTCCCGGTTGGCCGGTCCGTTGATGACTTTGCCGAGCTTGTCGAAGCGCGAGCCGTGGCAGGCGCAATCCCAGGTGCTGTCGGCAGCATTCCAGTGGACCAGGCAGCCCAGGTGATTGCAGATGGCGGAGCGTTCGTGCAGCCGGCCCTGCTCGTCGCGATAGGCCGCCACCATGTGAACCCCGCGGCGAATGACCGCACCGCCACCATTCTGGATCTCGTCCACGGACCCGACATCGCCCTTGCCCACCCAGTCACGGTACTGCGCGGCCATGTTGCCGGCGTGCTTGAGGTAATTGCCGGCGGCGCGCAGCGTCTTGCGTGAAGGGTCGTAAAGCTTTTCCCACAGGCTCCTGCGTCCCAGGATCAGGTCGGTCAGCAGCATGCCGGCAATGGTGCCGTGCGTCATGCCCATGCCGGAGTCGCCGGTCACGACAAAGACATTGTCCTTGTCGAGCGGATTGCGGCCGATGTAGGCGAGGCCGTCCACCGTTTCCATGATCTGGCCCGTCCACGCGTACTGGAGCTCCGCCATTTCCGGGAAGCGTTCGCGCGCCCAGACCTCGAGCCTGCCGTGCCGCCCGGCCGTGTCGTCGACCTGCCCCGACTTGTGATCCTCGCCGCCGACGATCAGTAGCTCGTTTCCGGCATCCAGGTCCATGAGCCGGACATAGTGATAGGAATCGAGCGTGTCCCAGTACAAGGCGCGGTCGACCGCGCCGCGCGGCACCCGCGCGCCGATCACGTAGCTCATGTACGGCGCCATCTTGGTGTGGATGGCGACGAGGTCGTTGACCGGCGCGTTGGTCGCAACCACGATGGCATCGCAGTTCACCATGTGATTTCCGGCCTTCACTTCGGCGGGCTTGCCGCCCTGGATCGAGTCGGCATGGGTATCGGTGAAGATGCGCCCGCCCGCGCGCTCGATCGCCTGCGCGAGTCCCGACAGGTACTTCAGCGGATGGAATTGCGCCTGCTTCGGAAAGCGCAGGCAGGGCCCGGTGTTGAAAGGCTGCAGCGGCGCCCGGTTCAGCAGGTCGACGTCCTTGAGGCCAGCCCGGTGCGCCGCCGCCAGCTCGCGTTCGAGGACCTCGATCGGCTGGTCGGGCGGAACGAACAGGTAACCATTCAGCCGCTCGAAGTCGCAGGCGATCTTCTCCTGCCTGACGGCGGCCTCGATGCGGTTGATCGCCGCCGTGTGGCTCTGCGCGGTCAGGCGCGCGGTCGCCTCGCCGTGCATGCGCTCGATCTCGAAGTACCGATCGTCGAGCGCGTTGGTCAGGTGAGCCGTCGTGGCCCGGGTCATGCCGCCCGCAATCGGTCCATCGTCCAGGACGACGACGCGCTTGCCTTCCAGGCCGAGCAGATACGCGGTCGTGAGGCCCGAGATGCCGGCGCCCACGATGCAGACGTCCGCCTTGACGCTCTCCGCAAGCGGCGCGCCGGCGGGCAGTTCCGTGGTCGCGGCCCAGATCGATTCCCTGCGCATGTCAGTGGGCCATGGTCGGGTCGCGGGTTTCCGCGAAGGCGATGTGATTGCCGTCCGGATCGTCGATCATCAGGGTTTCGACCTTTGGCCCGGAGTTGCGGTGCGTGGTGTCGATCCCGAGCGCCTGCAGGCGCGCGATGAGGTTCTCCATGTTCTGCACGGCGAGCGTGAACGAACCCGAACCGGCTCGATCCCGCGACTGGTAGACCTGGAGCCATCCGCCGCGCTGGAATTTCCATTCGGCGACTTCCGGCATCGGCCTGGAACCCGCGGGCTTGCCGAGCACCTTCTCGTACCAGGCCGTGGCGGAGGAAAGGTCCTTCACCGCGACGCTCGTGAGCGCATTCACGATCGGCATGGGACATTTATACGCGGGCGGCGCGACGCAGGATGACGCGCGGATGCGGCGATCTGTAGTCCGTGCATTCCTACGAAACGGTCAGAATCGTCTGGCTTTCAGCAGCGCTCAAGCAGCTTGCTCACATCCTCGAAGCCGGCAGCGTCCTTCGCATAGGTGAAGGTGCCGCTATCGCGGATCTCCCGGGCGGCACGCAGGAATGCGCCGAGGGCTGCCGCCGAGAGGGCGCTGCCGACGCTGATGCGCCTGACACCCATCGCGGCGAGCTCGGCCACGCTGAATCGCGTCGGCTGCGTTCCCATCAGGAAGTTGACGGGCCGGTCCACCGAGCGCACCACGGCGATGATGTCTTCGCGGCTCGTGATGCCGGGCGCGTACAGCACGTCGGCACCGGCTTCCTGGTAGGCCTGCAGCCGCCTGATCGTATCCTTCAGGTCCGGCAGCCCGACCAGGTAGTTCTCGGCGCGGGCCGTCAACGTGAACGGGAAGGGCAGCGCGCGGGCGGCGGCGACCGCGGCGCGGATGCGCTCAACGGCGTGCCCGCGCTCGTAGACCTTTTCGCCCGGCCGGTCGATGGAGTCCTCGATCGATCCGCCGACGACGCCCGCCGCCGCCGCCATGCGGATCGTCTCGGCCACGGTTTCGGGGTCGTCGCCGAAACCGTTCTCGAGGTCCGCGCTGACCGGCAGGCCGGTTGCGGCGCACATCTCGGCCACGTGCTTTAACATGCTGTCGCGGCCGACCTGGTTGTCCTGCACGCCGGATGAGAATGCGTAGCCGGCGCTCGTCGTCGCGAGCGCCTCGAAGCCGAGGCGTTCGAGCATGCGCGCCGTGCCGGGATCCCAGGGATTTGGAATGACGAAGGCGTCCTTGCGCGCATGCAGCGCGCGAAATGTCTCGGCTTTGTGGTGCTGGCTCGGCATGCGATTGCTCCCGGGGCGATGACAATGACACCATACCGCGCGTGGTCGAACCGATCATCCAGCGCGCGATCGCCGCGTACGAATCCGGGGCCTGGAGCGAGGCCGAAACCGCCTGCACCGAGGCCTTGCGCTCCGACCCGGGACAGGTCGATGCGCTGCAGATACTCGCCAACATCCGGGCCCGATCGGGCGATACGCGGGCAGCGGAGCCTCTGCTCCAGCGCGCGGCGGCCGCCTGATCGTCGACAAGCTGCCGCTCAGCCTCGCGCTCCTGCCTGTCGTTCACCCTCTGTTCCCGGACGCCCGGATCGTCCTCGCGCTGCGCGACCCGCGGGACGTGATCGTGAGTTGCTTCCGCAACCGGTTTGCCATGAATGTCGCGATGTTCCAGTTCCTGTCGCTCGAGTCGGCGAAGCGGCGGCAGATCCGCACGCCGAGCGCCGCCCAGGCCGTGCGGCCGATCTACCGGACATCCATTGCGCAGTGGAAAAACCATGAGCGGCAGCTCAGCCCGGTCATGCCGTCGCTGGAACGCTGGAACGCTGGAACGCTGGGTGCGGGTGTACGGCTACGAAACGGGGCCGGGCTAACTGCGAAGCTTGCGGTGATAGACCAGGTAAGTCTCGTCCAGCTTCCAGCCGAGCGATTCATAGAGCGACTGGCCGATGATGTTGGTCCGCGCGGTGGAGAGCTCGAGGCGCGCGACGCCTTTCTCTTTGGCATGCGCCTCGGCGGCCAGCAACAAGGCACGGCCGGCGCCGGCGCCGCGCGCTGCACGGCTGACGAACAGGTCGTAGAGGATCCAGGAAGGCGCGGCCAGCAGCGAACAGAATGTCGGGTACATCTGCGTGAAGCCGACGAGCTTCCCGTCGCCGCCCTCGGCCACGAGGATCACGGATTCCTGGCGCTGGAATCGTTCGGTGATGTATCGGCGCGAGAGCGCCAGGTCCGACGGGTGCTCGTAGAACTGACGATAGCCGTCGAATAGCGCAGCGACCTGATCGAGGTCGGCCGCGGTCGCGAGGCGCGTCTTGACGGCGCTCATGCGCGCTTGCGTCGCCGCGCGGGTTTCGGATCGGCGGATGTCGGCACCTCGAACCAGACTTCGACCTCGTAGCCATCCGGATCCTCGAAGAAGACATACGGCAGGCCAGGGGCGAACTGGCCCTTGCTCAGCACCTTGCCGCCCGCCTTGCGGACCCGGCTGACGATGATCGCGAGCGGCACCGGCTTGACCAGCCGGGGAAACCGAAATGCGCGACGCCGCCCCGCTTTCCGGCGCGGGCAGGGTCGCGCTCGAAGACAAGCACGTCGCGCGTTCCTGGCGTCTGGGCCTGGATCGAGTCTTCCTCTTCGTAGACCGGCACCATCCCGAGCACCTTGTTGTAGAAGGCAAGGGAGCGCTGGACGTCCCTGACCGCCAGCGCGACGTGCCCGAGGCCGTGGGTCTTCATCGGCGGTAGTGTATTACGATGCGCGGCAAGGAGAGCCACGATGATTCAGAAAATCGCCTTCACCGTGTACCCGGTTGTCAATGCAGACGTAGCGCGGGCCTTTTATGAAAAAACTCTGGGACTCAAGCGCGGCAGCCATTCATCGAACGGCGTGTGGACGGAATACGACCTGCCTGGTGGCGGCTGTCTCGCGCTGTTCGGCGACAAGAATGCGAAGCCTGCGGAAGGCAGGGGAGGGAGCGTGGCGCTCGAGGTCGCGGATCTGGATGCCCAGATTTCCGAGCTGAAAGGCAAAGGCGTGAAATTCACGAACGACATGATCCATTCGCCGGTCTGCCGGATGGCGACTTTTCGCGACCCGGACGGCAACGAGATCATCCTGCACGAGCTCAAGAAGAAGTCCTGAGCGTCTTGTCGAGCAGCTCGTAGCCGGCACGCTCCGAGTAACCATTGCGGCGATAGAACATGCGCGCCGAGTCGTTGCCGCGACTGAGCTGCAGCGAGACATTGGTGCAATTCAGGCGCTGGAACTCGGCTTCGGCCTGGCGCAGCATCTCCGCTCCCAGCCCATGGCCGCGGCAGGACGGCAGCACGAAGAATTCGTCGATTTCCGCCGTCAGGCCCAAGTGTTCGAGGCTGAAGACGTAGACGGCGAGCAGGTGGCCGGCCGGTTTGTCCCTGGCGAACGCGATCCACGCAGAGCCGAGGCGTGCATCGGCGATCAGGTGTTCGAGCTGAACCGTGATTCGCGCGGGACTAAACCCGGCGATGTCCTCGAACGCCCAGTACTGCTCGACCAGTGGCAGTAGATTGGCGATATCCCCGGTCCCGGCGCGGCGGATATTCGTCGTCACATGCACTCCCGGGATTGACCGCCGCTATGCCTTGTATTCTTCCTGGGCCGCCGGCGCGCCGGGCAATTCGCGCTCCAGCGATTCGCGGTAGCGGAGGCATCCCCGCAGGAATTGCGGCCAGGGCGGGACGGCGACCTTCGGGTCGACCGGTTCCGGCAGCAGGCCCCAGAGTTGCGGGTGATGCCAGCAGAGCTCGTGGCCGCTGCTGTCGCGATGTGCGCGGATGCCGGCGCGCAGGCGCTTCACTTCCTGGAGCAGTTGTTCGCGGCCCATCTTCTCGAGATCCTCATCCATGGCTCACTCCGGTGGCCTTGCCCGCCTCAACGATAGCCGGTCACATCCGCATCCTGGCCGGCGTCCTGCACCTCGACCATGTACCGCCAGGCATCGGGCCGGCTGCCGTCCAGGTCGGTGAAGCCATAGATCCTTGCGAGTTGTCCGCTGGACAGCGATTGGCCGTTCCAGCGCGAGACGTCCGGATCCTGGGCCAGCGCGGCGACGGCGCGGCCGACGAAGGCGGGTGTCTCGGAGATGGCGAAGCCCGGGACCCGCGCGATCGCGTCGCGCCAGTTCGATTCCGTGACGCCGAAGGCCTCGAGCATCGCTTCCGAGCGGAGCCAGCCCGGAGTCAGCGACACGGCCGTCGCGCCACGCGGCTTCAATTCGTGCCCCAGCGAGAATCCCATCCGGGTGACGGCAGCCTTGGCGAGATCGTAGAAGAAGGAATTCCGGTAATTGCTGCCGTTGTACTCCGCCGTTCCGTCATTGACCTCGACGACCAGGCCGCCGGGCATCCGGAGGAGCAGGGGAATGGCGAAATGGCTGGTGATGGCGTGGGTATGGACCGCGAGGCGCAGCATGTGCAGGCCGTAGCCGAGGTCCGATTCCCAGACCGTCTTGTTCCACTCGATCCTGGTCGCGCCGAAGATGTCGTTGACGAGCAGGTTCAGGAGGCCTTGTTCGTTCTCGATTCTCGCAACGAGCGCGCGAACCTGCTCGGGAACCAGGTGATCGACCTGGACCGCGATGCCGCGCCCGCCGGCGGCATCCACGAGCGCCGCCGTCTCCTCGATCGATTCCGGCCGATTCATCTCGGATCGCTGATTGCGGGTCGAGCGCCCGGTGCAGTAGACGGTGGCGCCGGCCGCGCCCAGTTGCACGGCGATGCCGCGTCCCGCGCCGCGGGTCGCGCCCGCGACCAGAGCAATCCTGTCCTTCAGTCCCTGAGTCATCATCTCTACCCGACCAGTTGCCAGACGTACATGACCGAGGCAATGAGGCCCAGGGCGCTGCGCACGGCGTGATACCGCCCCCACTTGACCAGGAGATTGCGAGTCTCCGCGGTACGCAGGTCGCGGCCCGGCGCGAGCAACAGCTTGTTGATCTCCGGCTCGATGACGATCAGCGTGAACGGGACGACGGACAGAATGACGAGTGCCGCCACCAGCCAGGCCATGCCGGCATCGAGCAGCCAGGCCGCGGTGCCGCCCAGGGCGGCGAGCACCGCGAGCGGCGCCTGCATCAGGGTCGCGCGCCGGTAGCTTGGTGCCCACTCGGTCGCGGCCAGCTCGGTGGAGCAGCCCATCCGGGCCGGATGCTCGACCAGGTTGATGTAGATCGCGGCGCCCGTGAATATCGTGGCGGAAAGCACGGCGACGAGCTGGATGAACGATAGCATCGCGTGATCGAGCCTATGCGGCCAGTCCTACATGCACCTGAGGCAATCGGCGACTGTCATTCTACGTCGGCATTCTGGATGCCGGTCTATGGCAGCTTCGAAGTCGTGAATTCGTCGACCGCCGGCTGACGCTCAGCCCGGTTTCGCTTCGACGGTCTGCTTGAGATTCTGCAACACCTGCGCCCAGGCAAAGTTGTTGAAGCCCGCGAACTCGCTGGCTTCGTCGTAGCCCTCCTGGCGGAAATCCAGGGTCGTGAGCGGGTCGGCATCGTCGCCGCCGAAACGCGCCGCAGGACTGTCGCCCCCGGACAGATCGAACACGAAGCGCGTGCCGGTCCACGCCGACGCTGGGCTCGTCTTTGGATGCTGGCTGACACATTCCCATTCCACGCGCCGGTTTGGCAGGAGCTGAACCACGCGCAGCTTGACGGTGCCGTGCTCCGGACCCGGATCGTGCTCGAGGATCAAGCCCTTCGGTGTCTGCAGCGGCTTCTGCCTGTCCCACCAGCTGCCGATCTGCTCAGCACTGGCGATGGCGGCATAAACCTTCGAAACGGGCGCCGCGATTGCGAGCTGGTGATGAATCGTGACCATGCTATTGATTGACCGTCCTACGGAGCGGGGGTTCCGAGCGCGAAAAACCGCCACTCGCCGCCGACACCCTTGAGCGCATGGACGCCCCGATCGGTGAACTGCAGTCCCGACCCTGCGACCAGGTCCTTGACGGTATGCGACACCAGCACTTCTCCGGGCCGGGCCTCGGCTGCGACGCGCGCGCCGATATGCACGGCAATGCCGCCGATCTTGTCGCCAGTCTGCTCGACTTCCCCGGTGTGCAGTCCGGCGCGCAGCTCGATTCCCAAGCTGGCGATCGCTTTCCTGATCGCATCCGCACAACGGACCGCCCGGGCCGGGCCGTCGAAGGCCGCCAGGAAGCCGTCGCCGGCGGTTTCGATCTCCCAGCCGCGGAATCGCGCCAGCTCGCGACGCACGGCGGCGTGATGCTGCGCGAGGAGGTCGCGCCAGCGGCGGTCGCTGAGGCTTGCAGCGCGTTCCGTCGAGCCGGCGATGTCCGTGAATAACAGCGTCGCCAGCATCCGTTCGGGTTCGACTTCGCAGGGCGCGCCGGCCAGGAACTCCTGGATCCGGTTCGTGATCGCCTCCGAGTCGCCCGCGAAGGGCACGTGGTCTTCTCCAGGCAACTCCACGAATTGCGCATCGGGGATGTGCTGCGCGAGGTACCGCCCGTGCTCGACCTTCACGACGCAATCGCCCGCGCGATGCATGACCAGCGTCGGCGTCTGGATCAGCGGCAGCACATGCCTTGCGTCGATCTCGTAGTTCATCCGCTGCACGGCGAGCATGGCTCCCGGGCTCGCGCTGAGTCGCTCGAAGTTGCCCCACCATTGGCGCAGCGTCGCATCGCCGGCACCACTCGGCGCAAACGATTCGACCATCGCTCCGCTGCCCCACGCGCGCCCGAACTTCACCAGGCGATCCTCATAATCCTCGGGCTTCCGCCCGAATGGATGGTCTTTGGCCCAGGCGATCCGGGCGAAAGAACCGTACAGCACCAGTGCGGATGTCCTGTCCGGATAGGTGGCGGCGAACAGGGCGGACATCGGTCCGCCTTCCGAAACGCCGAGCACGGCCGCGCGTGCCGAGCCGACCGCATCCATGACGACCCGCACGTCGTCCATGCGCTGTTCGAGCGTCGGCACCTCCAGGACCCGGTCGGAAAGGCCGGTACCGCGCTTGTCGAACAGGATCAGACGCGTGAAGCTCGCCAGCCTTTCCAGGAGTCGCGCACAGGCCGGAAGCTCCCATTGGTATTCCAGATGCGAGACGAAGCCGGGAACGAAGACGAGATCGATCGGACCATCGCCGACGACCTGGAAGGCAATATGGACATCGCCGCTCCTGACGTAGCGTGTTTCGTGCTTGCCGCGGTTCAAGCCGTTGACTCCTGAGCAGGCCGATGCTGAAACCGAAGAATATCAGGCTCAGGCCAAAGCCCAGGCCATGTCGAAGTCGTACTTCGCCATGATGCGCATCGCATGGTCGCGGAACCGGTCGTGGAATGCGCGCTTGTTGTGCTCGAAGACCTCGTAGCTCCGGAGTTGATGGACGACGGGCCCGGAACCGGCGCCTGGTCTTGACTCCTCCGGAAACGCAACCGTCGAGCAAGCAACACACAGGACTGCAATCGAAAGGATACGCGACAGAATGGCGCTGGCGTTCACCGGGGAAACCTCACCGTTCGGGTGGTTCGCTTCATTCGGAGGCGATTCTCGCGCCCTTCCTGATCAGCAGGGCGCGCAGCAGTGATCGGTGACAGCGCGCTTCGTTCTCGCAGTAGCAACCGACCGAGAAGTTCGCATGGTGAGAGAGCCTGGCCAACAGCTCGGCGGCATGATCGGCCTCGGGTCTTTTCATCTCGGCCAGGTACTTCCTGGCAAAGCGCGCCCATTGCGCCGCGCTCTCGGCCCGTTGGCCGAACTTCATCGTCTCGAGGCTGGGGGCAAGCGTCGGGAACCAGACGTCGTACCAGTCCTGCGATGCGAACTTGGATTTCGGCACGCCGCGAGGCGGGCGGCGGACGGTCCCGATTCGGATGCCTTCGCCTTTCAGGCGCGGAATGCCGAGTCTTACGACGCGGGCAACCAAGACAGCCTCTGCAGGATGTGCGTTGATCCGGATGTCACGGCGCGCAGTCTACATCTGCCGAAACAGGTGCAGGTAGCCACGACTGACCGGCAGCACTTCGCTGCGTCCCTTCAGGTGCATCTCGGCCGTTTCGTTGTCTCCGCGGGTGACGTGGCTGATGGCGCGCAGGTTCACGACGACCGCGCGGTGCACCTGCGCGAACTGTTCCGGATCGAGCTGCGCAGCCAGATCCTTCAACGCGACCCGCACCAGCGCCTCTGCCGGGCGGCCATCCTCGCCACGCCACGCGACCCGCGTGTACTTGGTATCGGATCGCAGGTAGTCGACATGATCGATCGAGATCATCCGCAGCGTCGCACCGACCTGTGCGCGGATCCAGCGCAAAGGCGCACCGGAAGAAGCCCGCTGCAATTGCGCGGCAAGCTCGCGGAGCAGATCCTCGGTGTTCGACGCAGGCCGCGACGCGGCGATGCGCTCCTTGAGGCGCGCCACCGTTTCCGCGAGCCGCTCGGTCTCGACCGGCTTGACCAGGTAGTCGAGCACGCCTTCGGCGAAGGCCTGGACCGCGTACTGGTCGTAGGCCGTGACGAATACCAGGTGGGCGCGGCGCCCGATGTGACGCGCCGCCTCGATGCCGGAGACCCCGGGCATGTGCACGTCGAGAAAACAGACGTCCGGCTGCCTGGCATCGAACAGCTCGATGGCTTCGCGGCCATTCCTGGCTTTCGCCACGACCGCGAGCTCCGGCCAGGCCAGCGCGAGTTGCCGCGCGAGCGCTTCGCGAAGCAATGGCTCGTCGTCCGCGACCAGCGCGGTCGGATGGGCAAGCGTCACTTGCTCGCCTCCTGCGCAGGAAACTCGACCTCGGCGGTGACGCCACTCGGCTCGTGAACCTTCAGCTCGAGCCGGGCGTCGCGGCCGAAGATCAACTGAAGCCGCTCCCGAAGCGTCGCCAGGCCGGTGCCGAGCCCCGTACCGGTCGGCCGGAGGCCGATGCCCGTATCGCTCACGCGCACGCGGCAACGCTCGCCCGCGCGGCGAACCTCGATCTCGATGCGCCCGCCTTCCTCGCTCGGATCGATGCCGTGGCGCACGGCATTCTCGACCAGCGTCAGGAGCGTCATCGGCGGGCAGCGTAGCCCAAGCGCCGCGGTGTCCGCATGCAGCTCGAACTGGAGGCGATCCGGCATGCGCATGTGCATCAACTCGAGGTAGGCCTGGACGAGCTGCAGCTCCTGGCCGATCGTCGTCGCTGGCTCGTTGAGCCGCGGCACGGCCGCGCGAAGGTAAGCGACCAGGCTTCGCAGGACTGCGGAGGCCTGCGGTGAACCGGCGTCCACCAGCGCCTGCACGTTCGCGAGCGTGTTGAAGAGAAAGTGAGGCGCGACCTGTGCCTGGAGCAAGTGCAGGCGAGCATCGAGCGCCTGGCGCTCGTATTCGCTGCGCTCGAGGTCGAAGGCGAGCGCCTGTTCGCGCGCGAGCGCTTCTTTCTGCCGGACCAGCGCGCCAAGCGCACACCAGGGCGCCAGGAAGATGCTCATGGCGGTCAGGGCCGAGAAGCCTTCCATGCGGTCCGGTACCTCGTAGAAGGGCGGCGCGCCGGGCTCGGTCGAGAGCGCGTAAATGATCGCGGTCGCGAATGGCATGGTGATGCCGACGCTCACCACCTGGAGCACCCAGCGCGGCAGCCACCGCGGCAAATTCCTGGGCCATTGCTCGAACAGGCCGAACACGATCATCGCGATCAGGCCCAGTCCGACCGTCCGTTCCAGGATGGAAGCCAGTCCGGACTGCCAGCCGATGCCCATCAGCAAGCCAATCGCGAGCGAAACGGCCAGCGTGAATCGCAGGCGTCGCCAGCCGAACATCAGGGCCAGCCCGTGCGGCTTCGCGGACGCGGCAGGTCGGGCCATGGACGCGAGGATAGTCGACTCAGCCGGTGCGCGGTGCCAGGAACCTCCTGGTCCGGATGCGCCAGAGCCAGAAGATCATCGTGCCCAGCACGACGACCATCGGCAGGGCGAGCAGCAGGTAGATGCGGACGGGTTCCGGAAGCTCGTCCGACTGGCCGATGAAAAAAGACAGGGCCGCGATCAGGAGTGCAAGGCACATCCGCCATAAATGCCGGGCGAGTCGGCCCGCGCCCTGCGGGAGCGTCCGGGATCGGAGAATCCGCATGTCGCCGACACCCGCCAGCAGCGCGATGACGCCAGATGGCAGGTAGCCAAATGGCGGCTCTTCGCGAGCGATGGCGTCGAGGGCGAACGCAAACTTAGCCACGGCGAAGCCGAATGCGATGAGCATCGCGCCGATGAGCAGCTCGCGGCCTCGACTCTTCGGGGGACGGACCGTGGCAAGGGACGTCACCACGAGGTATGCCGTCAGCAGGGCGATGGGAATGTTGATTGCGGGCGCGACGCCGCGAACCGCTGCGACGAGCAGGCCACCCGTGGCCATGACCAGCATCGCGTAAACGAAGAAGCTGCCGCTTCGGCGGTGCACCCGGCTGCCCTTGGCTGCAAAAAAGCGCCACGTAACCGAAGACGAGCGCGAGGGAGCCGGCGGCGATGTGGATCTGGAGAACCGGCTGCATCGCTTGGCTTCGCGCGGGCTCAGCTTGCGGTGTCTGGCGCGCCCATGAGGATCACGACCTTGCCGCGAGCGCGGCCGGTCTCGAGGTAGCGGATCGCCTCGGCAGTGTCTTCCAGTCGATAGCGCCGGTCGATCACCGGCGTGATCTTGCGCTGCTGGATGAGGCCGGCAAGCGTCTGGAGGTCCTCGGCATTCAGGCTCGTGAGGTACACGCTCATGTCCTGCGAGATGAACGGCCGCAAAACAGGCCCCTTGACGAAGCTGACGAGCGGCCGGATCCATTTGCCGTCAGCGGGACCGCCGCCGCCTATCAGGACGTAGACGCCGTTGGCAGTTAGCGCCCGCCGGTTCGCCAGAAAACCGTGGTTGCCGACGTTGTCGAGGATCGCATCGAACTTGCGGCCGCCCTTCGTGTAGTCCGACTGCTTGTAGTCGATGACGTCGTCCGCACCGAGGGACTGGACCAGCTCCACGTTCCGCGTGCTGCTGACGCCGGTGACATGCGCGCCCATCGCCTTCGCGATCTGCACGGCGAACGTGCCGACGCCGCCGGAGGCACCGTTGATCAGCAAGCGCGTGCCGGGGCCGGCTTTCGCCCGCCGCAGCCCCTGCAGTGCCGTGACTCCGGCCACGTTGATGCCCGCAGCCTGCTCGAAATCCAGGTTGGCGGGAATCTTCGCGATGGCGCCTTGCTCGCGGACCGTCACGTACTCGGCGAAGGCGCCGGTTCGCGCGCCGAAGATTGCGTCGCCAGACTTGAATCGGGTGACGCTGCGGCCGACCGACTCCACGGTCCCGGCGAAATCGACGCCGATTCGCAGTTCCCTGGGCTTGCGCAGCCCCGACTCGATCCGTATGAAGTAGGGCGTCCCGCGGATGTAATGCCAGTCGAGCGGATTCGCCGCCGCCGCGTGGACCTTGACCAGGAGTTGATCGTCGGCGGGGACCGGCTTCTCGACGCGCTCGAGTTTCAGGACATCCGGCGCCCCGTAGTCGCAATAAATGACCGCCAGGACTGGATCGTCGGGAGACATGGCGTTCCGGTCGTCGCAGTCGTTGTCGGATTTCCAGTACGCGATGGATAGGGCGGTCAACAGGGCGAGCGGAATGGCGAGGGCCGTCCAGCCGAGGATGCGTTTGATCTTCATGTGACGATTGTCCGCAGCCGCGGCCGCGGCGGTCTAGCGGATTGCGACGGGCAGCGGAAATGCGGGATTGAACGGCGCCGATCCAGGACGGGCGCGAAGGCAAGGCCTAGCTGTCGGCGATGTTCCTGTTTACGACATCGATCGTCATCTGGTACTCCTTCTTCGGGCTGAACTCGAGAACCTCGGTGTCCTCCTCATAGACGGGCACGTGTCCCGGCTCGAGGTAATAGACATCGCCGGTCTTCAACACGAACTCGCCGCTTGCGGTCTTGATGCGCACCTGGCCCCGCAGGATCTTGCCCCAATGCGGAGATTGGCACATGTCCTGCGGCAGGCCCTTGAACAATGGCGTCGCATCCAGGCCTTTGGGAAAGGTCTCGTTGGAGACGATCATCCCGCCCCATTCGACCATCCGGCTGTAGAAGCCCTCTCCGTATTCATCGACCATCGGCAACTGGTTCATCGGGCAATGCATTGTCGAACTCCTTTCGATCCTTCGATTCGTCCATAAATGGGGTCAGGCGATGGGCTTGTGCCAGACGGTGAAATCGCAGTCCGTCGCCAGTTCCGGGACCAGCTCGGGGTGCATCGATTCCAGTGGCTCGATGGCCTGGGGCGCGTACCCGATCCTGGCGTACCACCGCCTTAAGAACTCTTTGCTCGGATGCGTCCAATTCCGGGGAATGAGCAGTTCGAGACGCATCGTCTGACAGCCGTGCTCGCGAGCCCAGTTCTTGGCGTGTTCGACCAATGTCGATCCAATGCCTTTGCCGCGGTAGTTTCTGTCGGCGACGAGCATACCGAACTCTCCGAGCTCTCCGCTCATGAGCTTCACATTCACCGACCCGACGAGCGCGCCGTCGATCTCGGCCAGCAGCAGCTCTCTGGCGCGAAGCAGGCGCTCGCAGATCGCCGTAAAGCTCGCAAAGCCGCCAGTGCCGCCTTTCAGCCGCGGAAATCCGATTGCAACCAGAGCGCCGGTCTTGGGCAACTGGTCGAGATTTGGCGACGGCTTTGGCCTGCATGTAGCCGTTGTTCAGCAGCCAGTCCTCCACGACGAGCGTTGGGCTGGAGTCCGCATCCAGCGTTTCGTGCCCATGCAGCAGGATTTTTCGCTCGAGATGCAGCATCTTGACTGCACCAAGCGTCACTCCGGGAAATTTCCCGCCTGCGGGTTGCATCGATTTCCCGTCGGGCCAGCGCTTGGACCGTCCGATCGCACCATGACCACGCTGCCGGCCGGAATTGTCCCGTGGATGCGTTCCCAGGCGCGCAGGTCGTCCGCCGTGAGGTGACAGTTCGCATCTTTCTGCACCTGCTCCACGATCGGGACGACGACCAGCTTGCGGAGCGCGATTGCAGCGGGCAGTTCGTCGATGGCGGGAAAGCATTGATGCCAATGCGCAGGCGGGTCGAGTTGTGTTCCAAATTGATCGGTGGCGGGAAGCCTTTCCAGAGTGGCGTGTCCGGCGTGAGCACATGCGACAGGGAAACAAATCGTGCGCGGGCAAAGGTGTTGTCCCAGATTTGCCAGAGATCCGGACCCTTGCCCTTGGCCTCGGTGCGACCGATTACGGATGAGGCGATCGCACCAGCCAGCGCAACACTCGTCAATGTGAGCAGACGACGTCGATCCATCGCGACCTCCTGGGGAAGGGTGGACGTGCGGAGCGATTGTCGCGCGACGGCTGCATACAGGAAACTCTAGCGTACGCAGCAGGCATCGCAATCGTCAGACATGAAGGCGCAGCACATGGTTCATGCCGACCGCGCTTGCATATAGCCCGATGCCAAACACGGCGTGGGTAACTATGCTTTTGAGCCTGGCCTGCAGTGGCTTGGGTGTGCGTGATGCAGCAATGCCGAGGCCAAACGCAGGCTGCATCACCAGGAAAGGAATGAGCACCGTAGCAATGCCGAAGGACAGAGCTGGCAACAACGTCGGCCGCGACAGCCAGCCGTTCGGGCCGAGCGCCACGAAGGCGAGCGCGAACACGACACCAATGACGTAGTGAGCAATCCAGCCCGCGGTGCATTCCAGGCGCCTTTGCGGGGCGGCCGCGATGCCGGGGTGCGTGAAAGTCCCTTCAAGCATGTGTCGAAGCCAACGGCCAAGCAGGCAATAGCTGAGGGAAGGAATACTGAATGCGTGCTTCAGCAGCAGGGCCCAGAGATCCACGACCGCCGTTGCGCCCGCGCCAACCAGGGCCGCGGCCAACGCATGCGCAATTGCCCACTTAGTAGTCATCGCGATTGCGTCGAGGCGGATGCATCCAAGCGGCGCGTTGTCCACGAAAGCTTGCGGTACCTTTCACTTAGTCGCGCGCGATTCAGAACTTCCCGCGCCTCGCGTGGGGATAACCTGAAGTTGTCGCACTTGGCCATATTTTCGTCCGGTTTGTCATTGCCGGATTCCGCAATCACCACGTCAGTCGCTCTGCCAAGATGTGGTCCCACGGCGCAACTTGGTAACGTGAATGAAAGCGCCACGCCGAGTACGCGTTTCATGATGCCCGACGTCCGCGTTGAGCGGGCCGTGCGGCGCGCTCACTCAAACCGGTCAAGGACCGATCCAACGCATAGTTAGATCGCATGGATGTGGATCGACTGTGTCATGCGTTCGAGAGCTGGAGCACTAGATGCTCCGAGTCGACCGTACGAGTATTCAATTACTACATATCGCCCACCTAGCTGCGCCACGAGCCGTCGACTATGAATGCCTTCGAAGTTTGATCGACAGTCATGCCACGTCACGTTGTCTTCGACCGTTTCGGTGATTTCAGGGCAGGTGGACGAAAGATGCGGTCGCGAGTCTTCAACCAGTTCAACCGTCATAACATCCATAGCTTGCCGCATAGTCGACTGTATTTGGATCTTACGGCCCTGATCGTGTACTCCAACTAGGAAATTGGGTTCAACGATGATTGAGAAGTAAGGAGTGGACATCTCCTGACGCGAAGTGATTCGGCAGAATCGGCCGTAACTAAGGCGGCGAGTGCCAGCAATTGAAGGCCGGGTACCATGCAATTCAAGATCCGCGATCAGCGCCGACCGCTGCAACGCATAGTTAGGGGGTATAGAGGTACGGCCCAGGTACATAGGTAACAGTTTAGTCCAGGTCCATGGGTAACAGATTTCATCACGCTAGCGGCACCTCAGGAG
>JBOHZL010000009.1:0-72963 GCA_050738495.1 Steroidobacteraceae bacterium
CGTGAACTCGCCGCCATGCATCGTCGCCATCACCTTGGTCAACGCCGCCGTCAGCGTCGTCTTGCCGTGATCCACGTGCCCAATCGTCCCCACGTTCACATGAGGCTTGGAGCGAACGAATTTTTCCTTAGCCACGACGCACCTCGTTCAACACATTCCTGATGGAGCCCACGACCGGAATCGAACCGGTGACCTCGTCCTTACCAAGGACGTGCTCTACCGACTGAGCTACGTGGGCATTCGCCAACCCGTCTGGAGCGGGTGATGGGAATCGAACCCACGTCATCAGCTTGGAAGGCTGAGGTTCTACCATTGAACTACACCCGCATTCCTTCACACGCCGCGTCACGCGGAGGTTCGTGGGTCGCCAAAGTAGCCGGGCCACCAGTCGCTTCGAGCGGGTCTGGTGGAGGGGGTAGGATTCGAACCTACGAAGGCATGAGCCAGCAGATTTACAGTCTGCCCCCGTTGGCCGCTTGGGTACCCCTCCCAAATTGAGCCGCGTATTTTCGGGCGCGGCGGCCTTTAAGTCAACGCCGGAAGGGCCCTAAGTCACTGATCCGGGTCAGGGAAGAACGGCGGCCGACCAGGGGTGCGATGCGGGCAATCCGTAGCCGCGGGCGATGAGGGTCGCAAGCAGCGGCACCAGCAGCCAGAGACCGAGGCCCAGTGCGATGCTCGCCCGGACCCGATCGACCTCCCGTGACAGCGGCGCGAAGCTCGGCTTCTGGCGTACTTCCCGGTTCCAGCGCTGGTACTGCACGGCGGGCGCGACCCCGATCAAGGCGATCGCGACGAAGAGCCCGATCTTCAACCAGAACAACCGGTTAGCCAGGTAGTACCCCGGGTCCTGGCCGAAATACAAGACCCGCGCCAGGCCGGTCGCCAGGCTCGCAATCAGGGCCAGAAAATAGCCCATGCTGACTGCGGCCAAAAGCCGTACCTGGGCCCGGTCGGGCTGGCGCCGGCACAGCCAGTACTCGGTGAGCAGCAGTCCTGCGGCGGTTCCGGCCGCGACCAGGTGCAGCCAGGCAAACAGCGCGGCGATGACCGGCGGCGCCGGCACGCTCAATTCCGGACCAGGCCCGCGAAACCCGCGGCGTCGATATTGGAGCCACAGACGATCAGGCCGACCCGCTGTCCGGCCAGCCGGTCGCGGAGCGGCCCCAACAGTGCGGCGGTCGCGGCTGCTCCGGCGGGTTCGACCGCGAGCCGCGCGTGCTCCAGCAGGAAGCGCATCGCCGCGATCAGCTCGGCGTCGCTGACGCGCACCAAGTCGTCGATATTCGCCCGGCACAGCGCGAAGGAAATCGGCAAGGCGTATGGCGCGCCGAGGCTGTCTGCGATGGTCTCGATCTTGTCGATTGCCTGGGGCGCGCCGGCGGCAAAGCTCCGGTACATCGTGTCGGCGCCGAAGGGCTCGACGCCCAGCACCCGGCAACCGGGCTTCCCCAGCTTGATCGCCGAGGAAACCCCTGCCGCCAGGCCGCCGCCGCCGATCGGCACGATCACCGCATCGAGATCCGGAGCCTGCTCGAGAAATTCCAGGCCGAGCGTCGCGGTGCCCATCGCGGTGCGCATGCCTTCGAATGGATGGATGAAGCTGCGCCCCTCGGCATCGCGGATTTCCTCGACGCGCCGGAATCCCGCGTGGAAGTCCGCTACGAACTCGATCTCGGCGCCGTATTGCCGGCACTGCTCGACGCGAAACGGGTTTGCGCCGCTCTTCATGACGAGCTTCGCGCTGGCGCCGACGCAGCGGGCCGCGAAGGCCGTGGCGATCGCGTGATTGCCGGCACTGATCGCGCAGAGTCCACGCGCGCGCTCGGCATCGCTCAACATGAGCGTGTTCAGCAGCGCGCCGCGCGCCTTGAAACTGCCGGTGCGCTGGAACAACTCGAGTTTCAGCACTACCTCCGTGCCGGGCGCGAACGCGGCCTCGACCGACGGGCCCGACAAGGCATGCACGGGGGTCCTGACGACGCGATCGCCGAGCAAGTGCCGGGCTGCGCGGATTTCGCCCAGGGCGAGCTTCGGGACCGCGGTGGGGGCAGTGCTCATCGCCGCGCATGGTATCGGATCGGCCGGAAATGCCAGATTGCTGCACTGCAAAAACCGGCTTGGCATCCGCCGCTTTTCAGGCCCTGCCGCCACCGGCATACTGATCGTCGCCTTCGCCTCCCGTCGCGGCAATCAGGGGAAATCGCAGTTGGAACGGCGTCTGCACAGTCGGCATCGCGCCCGCGCCACGGTCTATATCGTGGCCCCGGGGCGTCGCGGCGCGCTCTGCAAGGCGCACAACCTGAGCGCCAACGGGGTGTTCGTCGAGACCCGGAACCTGGGGCTCGCCAAGGGATCGATCGTCGAACTCGCATTCGCGATCAATCTGGGCGCGATCACCAAGATCCACCGGCGCAAGGCGATCGTCGCCCATGTCTCGCGGGGTGGCACCGGCCTTAAGATGGAATGCTACGCGGCGCGCTGAGCCGCGGGCGAGAACCGATTTCCATGTCGGGTGGGGTTCCCGGTCCCGCCAGGGACGGGAGCCCTTCCCGTTTTTTTCGGGTGGCGGAATCGCATGGCACGCATTTACGACAGCATCATCCAGACCATCGGCCGCACGCCGCTGGTGCGGCTCAACAAGATCGGCCGCGAACTCCCCGGCAAGATCGTCCTGAAGCTCGAGTTCTTCAATCCCTGCGCCAGCGTCAAGGATCGCATCGGCGTCAGCATGATCGAGGCGCTGGAAAAGCAGGGCCGCATCAAGCCTGACACCGTGCTGGTCGAGCCGACCAGCGGCAACACCGGCATCGGGCTCGCTTTCGTCGCCGCCGCCAAGGGCTATCGGCTGGTGCTGACCATGCCGGACACGATGAGCCTCGAGCGGCGGCGCATGCTGACCGCGTTCGGCGCGGAACTCGTGCTCACCGAAGGCGCGCAGGGCATGAAGGGCGCGATCGCACGGGCAAACGAAATCGTCGCGAGCGACCCGGGGCGCTTCCTGCTGGTCGGCCAGTTCAGCAATCCCGCGAATCCCGAGATCCATCGCCGTACGACGGCCGAGGAAATCTGGGAGGACACGGACGGCGCCGCGGACATCCTCATCTCCGGCATCGGCACCGGCGGCACGATCACCGGCGTCGGCGAGGTCATCAAGAAGCGCAAGCCGGGTTTTCGCGTGGTCGCGGTCGAGCCGGCCGCGAGCCCGGTACTCTCCGGCGGTCAGCCGGGCCCGCACAAGATCGCCGGCATCGGCGCGGGATTCATTCCGGAGATCCTGAACACCAAGGTCATCGACGAGATCATCCAGGTCACGAACGAGCAGGCAGCCGACTATGCACGCAAGCTCGGCCGCGAGGAAGGCATCCTGGTCGGCATCAGCTCGGGTGCGGCGCTGTATGCCGGACTTCAGGTGGCGGCGCGCGAGGAAAGCCGCGGCAAGCTGATCGTCGTCGTGATCCCGAGCTTCGGCGAGCGCTATCTTTCGACCTGGCTCTACGAAGAGGCTCCCGCCAGTGCGCCACGCGTCGTCCCGGCCTGAAGCCGCGCCCGGTGGCGCGCACGCCGGGCTGGCGCAGCGCCTGATCGCCTCGGGCGACCCCGATTATCGCGTGCTGCAGGAAGGTTACTGGCCCGAGCGCGCCGTGGTCCTCGGCGCAATCGACCGGCTGCATCGACTGCTGATGGCCGAATCGCTGCCGGATACCAGGCCGGGCGAGGCGCCGGCTGCCAGGATCGCACGGGAACTCGCGGAGATCGAAGCCGCGCTCACGCCGCAGCTGCAGCTCGCATTCGAGCTGCCGGCGCGGCTCGGCGAGGGCGGCGCGATGGATGCCGCCGCGGCGGCCGCCGCGGCCCAGCATGTCGTCGGCGAGCTGCTCGCAGGCCTGCCAGTGCTTCGCGAGCAGGTATTCGACGATGCGCGCGCGGCCTGGCGCAGCGATCCGTCCTGCCGCCACCCGATCGAGGCGCTGTATGCCTATCCCGGCGTGTTCGCCATCACGCGCCATCGCATCGCGCACATTTTCTACGAGCTCGACGTGCCGCTGCTGCCACGACTGCTCGCGGAGGACGCACACCGGCGCACGGGCATCGACATCAACGCCGGCGCGAAAATCGGCCGCGAGTTCTTCATCGACCACGGCACCGGCGTGGTGATCGGCGAAACGGCGATCGTGGGCGACCGCGTGACGCTCTACCAGGGCGTCACGCTCGGCGCGAAGAGCTTCCCGGTGGACAAGTCCACCGGTCGACTGGTCAAGGGTCAGCCGCGCCACCCGATCGTCGAGGATGACGTCACGATTTATGCGAGCGCCACCGTGCTCGGGCGGATCACCGTCGGGCGTGGCAGCGTCATCGGCGGCAACGTCTGGCTGACGCACAGCGTGCCGCCGAACTCGCGGGTTGCGCAGGCGGCGCCGACC
This sequence comes from Steroidobacteraceae bacterium, assembly GCA_050738495.1. Classification (GTDB taxonomy): domain Bacteria; phylum Pseudomonadota; class Gammaproteobacteria; order Steroidobacterales; family Steroidobacteraceae; genus SCUD01. The sequence goes on from JBOHZL010000009.1 coordinate 4,425, forward strand.
CAGTCCGGATTCGAGCACGGCGCGGGCATCTGACGGATTGCTGATGGGCCGCCGCCGGATCTCCCGCCGCGAGTTCACCCGCCTGGCGGCAGCCGGCGGTGCATTCGCGCTGCTGCCCTTCGGCAGTGCTCACTCGCAAGTTCGCTTCGCCTCGCCGCCGTTCCAGCTCGGGGTCGCTTCCGGCGATCCGTCTGCCGACGGATTCGTGATCTGGACGCGGCTCGCTCCGGAACCATTCGACACCGGCTATCTCGGCCAGGCCATCTTCGAAGTCGCCTGGGAGGTCGCCGAGGATTCCGGCTTCGCCCGCATCGCGAAGCAGGGCGTCGGCTGGGCGCGGCCGCATCTCGCCCATTCGGTGCATGTCGTGGTCGATGGCCTGCAGGCCGGGCGCGAGTATTTCTACCGGTTTCGGATCGGCCGCTACGAGAGCGCGACCGGTCGCGCGCTGACCTGTCCGGCCCCGGATGCGGCGGTCGTGTCGCTCAGGTTCGCGTTCGCATCCTGCGCGCACTACGAGCAGGGATTCTTCTCGGCCTACCGGCAGATGGCCGACGACCGCCCGGACCTGGTGCTGATGCTCGGCGACTATATTTACGAGGACGCCTGGGGCGACCGGCGCGTGCGCCAGTTCGACCGGCTGGAGGCGATCACGCTCGACGACTACCGACACCGCTACACCCAGTACCGCAGCGACCCGGACCTGCAGGCCGCCCATGCCGCCTGTCCCTGGCTCGTGACCTGGGACGATCACGAAGTCGACAACGATTACGTCGGCCTCACCAGCGAGCACGAGCTCTGCGGTGGCGAGGCGGTCGCCAGGGCCTTCCCGGCGCGCCGCGCGGCGGCTTACCAGGCCTGGTACGAACACATGCCGGTACGCCCGTCGCGGCTCCGGCCCGGCATGGCAGTGCAGATATACGGCGCGACGGACTGGGGCAGGCTCGCGCGCATCTATCTGCTCGACACGCGTCAGCACCGGTCGGTGCAGGTCTGCCCGAATGCGCCGACGGCGGAGCGCTGCGATTTCGAGCGGGGACGCAAGATCCTGTTCGGCGGCGCCGGCGGCGCGGCCTTCATCGACCCGACCGAGCCATCCTGCAAGGCAGCGCTAGCGGACCCGGCGCGGACGGTCCTCGGCAACGAGCAGGAACGCTGGCTCGACGAAACGCTTTCGACCAGCAACGCCGCATGGAACCTGCTCGCCCAGAACGTGATGATGATGACGGTCGCCGAGGGCACGCCGGAGTCGCCGCGCCACTACAGCGACGCCTGGGCCGGCTATCCGCCGGCACGCGAGCGGCTGCTGGCCTCGCTCGTCAGGCACGACACCGCGAACCCGGTCGTGCTGACCGGCGACATCCACTCCTTCTGGGTCAACGAGATCGCGAACGCCGCCGGCCGGCCGGTCGCCGTCGAGCTGGTGACCAGCTCCATCGCGACTTCCACTTACGACAAGTCGGAGACGCTGCCGTTGAATCCCGGGGCGAAATTCCACGACGGCGAGCACAACGGCTACATGCGCTGCGCACTCGAACACGGGAGACTCCGGACCGAGATCGTCGGGATCGACGACCGCTCCGATCCGCGCAGCGGCAGCAGGATCCTGGCGTCGTTCGAAACGCGCGCGGGCGAGCCGCGCGTGGTGCCGGCGGAGGGAGTCGAACCCCCGACCTGAGGTTTACAAAACCACTGCTCTACCAGCTGAGCTACGCCGGCAACGGCCGGCATTCTACCCGTCTCAAGCGCCGCAGGGCCGCACTTCCAGGCGCAGGATGCGCCCGCCCTCGCCGTGCAACTGCGCGGCGTCCGGAAGCCTGGCCGGCGGCACGACGTCGACATCGATCCAGTAAACCGTCCCGCTGCGCTCGCGCTCGCTGATGCGCGGCTCGAAACCGAGCGCCTTCACTTCGTCGAGGCGCCGCAGTGCGCGTTGACGCTCGCTGAAGAGGCCGAGCGAGATCGTGATCATCCTGCCCTGGTCGGGCATCGCATAGGCATCGCCGATGCCGTAGCGGCGCAGCCGTTCGATGATCTCGCCGGCCGCGTTGCGATCGGGCACCCCGCCGAGCGAGACCCAGTAGCCCTTCCAGACGACGCCCTCCCCGGCGCGCTGGCGCGGCTCGAGCTCGTTCTCGCGCAGCAGTGTCGAGGCTCGCGCTGCATCGGTCAGGTCGTTGAACGGGCCGAGGCTCAGGCAATTGCTCGCCGATGTCCGGCCGGGGCGCGCGGCCGGCGCCGCCGGTACTGACGGCGCGTCATCGCGCGCGAGAACGAGTTGCGGCCCGGTGGCGGCAGGGGTCGCGACTTCGGCCGCCGGCGGCGCGATCCAGTGCGTCCACGCATACCAGGCCAGGTTCGCCAGCAGCAGGATCCCGAAAAAAATGCGCATCGATGCGGAATCTATCACCGAACCGGCCTCACGCTCACTTCGCCCGACAGGATGCGGCGCCGGTCGCCGCCGATCTCCAGCAGCAGGGCGCCGTCGCCGTCCACGCCACGCGCCAGGCCCTCGAGCGCATGCTCGCCCTGCAGGACGCGCACCGGCCGGTCGATCAGGGCATCGGCGCTGCGCCATTCCTCCGCAAACGCGCTCATCCCGCGCGCCGCGAACTCCTCGAGGGCCAATGCCAGCTCGCCGATCAGCGCGGCGGCGAGCGCATTGCGCGCCGGCACCGGTCCGAGCGAAGCGAGGTCGGTGGCGTCGGCGCCGTCGGCGCGGAGCGCCGCCAGCACCGGGCCCGGCAGCGCAACGTTGACGCCGACGCCGACGACGAGATACGCAGGTCCCGCCGCTTCGCCGCGCAGATCGACCAGGATGCCACCGAGCTTGCAGTCTTCGCGCACGATGTCGTTCGGCCATTTCAGCGCGAGATCGCGGAATCCGAAGCGGCCGAGAGCCCGCAACGCCGCGACGCCGGCAGCGAGCGACAGTGCGCCGAGTGCCGCAGGCGAATCGCGGATCGTCCAGTTGACCGAGAGGCACAGGCCCGAGCCGAACGGCGCCAGCCAGTGCCGGCCGCGGCGGCCGCGGCCGGCACTCTGAAACTCCGCCAGGCAGGCGTCGAAGCGCCCGGCCGGCAATTTTTCGACCTCGAGCAGGCGGTCGCTGGTGGAGCCGAGCTGCTCGTGCACCTCGAGCGTCCGCAAGCGCCCGGCGCACCAGCTCGGGAGCAGCGCCTGGATCGCAGCGCCGTCGAGCAGGTCGAGGCTTCCATCCAGCCGGTATCCGCGCCCCGGTCGCGCGTCCACTGCAATGCCCCATTCGCCGAGCTGCCGGAGCTGTTTCCAGACCGCGGCGCGCGTGATGGCGAGCGCCGTCGCCAGTTCCTCGCCCGAATGCAGCTCGCCGTCGGCCAGCAGGCGCAGCAACTCGCCGCGCCGCGTCAAGAGGCCGGCCTGCGTGGCCGCGACCGGCCCAGCCTGCCGAGGCGCGGTTCGGCACCCGCGCGCAGGCGCGCGATATTGCCGCGATGCGCCCAGGCGATCAGCACGGCCATCGCGAAGCTGAACGCGAGCAAGGCTGTCGCCCCGGGATCGAGCAGCCAGATCGCGACCGGCATCGCTGCCGCGGCGATCATCGTCGCGAGCCCGGCGAAGCCGGTCAGCGTGGCAACGACCAGCCACAGCGCGACTGCGACGGCGACCGTCAGCGGCGCGAGCGCCGCGAGTGCGCCGATGAACGTCGCGCCGCCCTTGCCGCCGCGAAACTCGTGGAACAGCGGCCAGACATGACCGGCCACCACAGCCGCCGCGCAGGCGGACGCCAGCCAGTCGCGATCGACGCCCGTATCCGCCGTCATGCCGGGAAGACCAAATTCCGGCAGCCAGCCCGCGGCCACCCAGCCCTTGCCGATGTCGATGACGAGCGTCGCGGCCGCAAACCAGGGTCCCTGCGTGCGCAGCGCATTCGTGCCGCCGGCATTGCCGCTGCCGAGCTCGCGGATGTCGACGCCGCGCAGCCTGCCGACGAGCAGTGCGCCCATCAGCGAGCCGAGCAGGTAGGCGATCAGCGTCTTGAGGCCGAGTTCCAGCATGCCGTCGGTCGCCGCCGCTCAGTGCGGCAGGAACACCTCCGCGATCATGCAGCGCACGCTGCCGCCGCCGTGCCGCTCGATGGTCGGTATCGGCGCGCTGACGATCGGACCGTGGCGCTCGAGCGCGCCCAGCGCCGCGGGCGCAAGCGCCCGCCGGGCAGCGTCCGACATCGCGATCAACTGGCCGCCGCCGCGCGCACGCAGCGCCAGCAGGTTGCCGGCGAAGCCATGCATCTCCGCGATGCCGATCGCGACCGGTGCGTGCCCGGCCGCAGCCAGCTCGCGCAGCACAGCCGCGCGCTCGGCCGCATCCGGGATGGCCGCGGCGCAGACGACCGAGAAGCCCTCGCCGATCGCCATCAGCACATTGGTGTGGTAGGCGGGCCTGCCGTCCGGGCCGAGCGCGTCGAACGCCACGATACGGTATCCGAGCCGGCGCGAGAACTCGTCGAGCGCGCCCGCGGTGGTGCGTGGCGACCGGCAGGCGTAGGCGATCCGATGGCAGCGATCGAGCACCAGGCTGCCGGTTCCCTCGAGGAATTCGGCGCGCTCCTCCCAGTGGCTCAGGTCGATCGTGCGCGTGACGCGAAAGCCCGCCCGCTGCAGCTGCGCGATCGGCTCGCCGCGCCGTTCCGGACGCCGGCTTGGCGCCATCATCGGATAGAGCACGACGCTGCCGTCGGCGTGGAAGCTGACCCAGTTGTTGGGGAAGCAGGCATCGGGCTTCGGCGGCTGCGGCGTGTCGTCCGCGACATGCACTGCGACACCCGCCGCCACGAGCTGCGACACGAGCCCGTCGAATTCCTGCTGCGCAGCCGCTGGCGCGCCGGGCCCCGCCCCACCCAGCTGGAAACGATTCGAATCGGCGGTTTCGGGGTTGGCGCCGAAGCGCGCGGGCCTCACCATCAGCACCGCGGCGGCGCATTGCCGGTCCGTTTCCGGCTCCGCGTTCATGCCCCCAGTCTAGCAAGGCGCGGCGGCTGCCCGCCGCACCCGCCCGACCGGTTGTCCGTCAGAACTCGATGCGGAACCCGAGCTGCACGCGCCACACCGACGGCAAGGCCGACAGGGTCTTGAACGGCGTGACCGGCCCGCTCAGGCCGGAGCGCGGCCGGAACACGTAGCGATTGGTCGTCGCGTCGATGCGGTTGACGTCCAGGACCGGCGTGAAGTACGGGAAGCTGACCTGCCGCAACTGCCCCCAGTCCTTGTTGATCAGGTTGGCGAAATTCTCGATGTCGAGCGTGATGATGCCGCGCGTCCTGCGGAAGATCGGCAACTCCTGCGCGAAGCGCAGGTCGAGGACCGACAGCCAGGGACTGCGGTGCGAATTGCGCGGCACGATCCGGCCGCGGTACTTTTCGAGCCCCTGCTGCTGGATGTAGGCCTCCACTTCCTGGCTGAACTGCGCCGCGCCCGGGCTCGCCGAGGTGAAGTCGTCGCCGGCTGTCGCGCAGCCTGCCACCATCGCCACCACGTCCGCATCCGTGCAGGCCACCTCGTAGATCACGTCGTCCGCATCCGCCGGGACATAGAACAGGTGCCGCTGGCGCGAGAACTGGCGCGGGTCGCCCCAGACGGGCGAATTGGCGCCGAAGGTGTAGCTGTACGGGCGTCCGGCGCGGCGCTCGCCGACCAGCGAAACGCTGGTCTCGTAGTCGCCGAAGAACGCCTTCCGCCAGGTGAACGCGCCCTTGAACATGTGCTCGATCTCGTAATTCGAGGTCTCGAGCCCCGGGTCGTTCGGATCCGAGACGGCGACGTTGTCCCAGTTGGACGAGGCCGTCGAGCTGGTGCCGGGATTGACGTCCTTGATGTCCTGATAGCCGTAGCCCAGGTACGCATCGAAGCGTCCGGCGCCGGTGCGCCAGGTCTTGCTGGCGTCGATCGAAAAGACCGTGCCCTCGCCCTGTTGCGTGTTGGTGAGGAGCAGGTCCTGGCTCGACGTGCTGCGGCCGTCCGCGGACGGCGCATAGATGGGCCGCCCATCCGGCGCGGTGCCGATCTGCTGCAGGCGGATGTCCCGCCACAGCACTTCGTCCTTGACGCGGGAGATGATCAGATCCGCCGTCATTTCGACGTCCCAGGGCAGGGTCCGCTTGACGCCGAGATTCCAGCGGTACGACGACGGGATCTCGAAATCCGGGTCGAGCGCGTTGACCGGGCCGTCGCCGGTCTGCGTCGCATGGAAGTCGAGGACCTCCTGGGGAATCGTGAATCCGTCGACGCCGTTCAACGCATCCTCGAGCGGATTGTCGTCGTCGCGCAGGATGTCCGTACGCCCGACGGCGACGCCATCCACCGAGAAGCTGTTCGAGACCCAGACATTCGGCGTGCCGCCGCCGAACAGGCCCCAGCCGCCGTAAAACGTCGTCTCCGGGGTCACCTGCCAGTTGAACCCCAGGCGCGGCATGAAGAGGTCGCGGCCGTCGAGCGTCGATAGATTGTTGAAGCCGTACCGGCCGGTGAAGTTGGCGTTGAGATTCGGCTGGTCGCTGCCGGAGAAGCTGTCCACGCGCAGGCCCGCCTGGAAATTGAGGTCGGGCGTCGCCTGCCACTCGTCCTGCACATAGAAGCTGTCGACGTCGTAGCCGAAGATCGCCGCGCCGTCGGACGCGACATTCGTGAACGCGTTGTTGTAGGTCAGGCTCGCCGCGGTGCGATCCTCGAAGGCGTCGATGCTTTCGAAGATCCACTGGCCTTCGCTGCGCGGCACGAAGATGTTGAAGATGTCGAGCATTTCGCGCTCGTACCCGACCATGAGCGCGTGGTCGCCGAGGAAGAAACTGCCCTTCAGCTTGATGGCGTCGAGATCGTTGGTCAGCTCGTTCGCGTGGCGGAACTCGTCCGCGCCGATGAACACGGTGCCGGTCGGCGTGAGGATCTGCATCTCGCCGAAATCGGTGCCGAAGAGCGATACCTGGGCCGTTTCGACCTCCTTGCGCGCGAGCTTGAGCTCGGTCGAGAATACCTCGTTCCAGTCCGAGAAAAGCTGCAGCGAGGTCGATTCGAGCAGCGTCGAGCGGTCGTACCAGTTCGACGGCGAGCCGAGCCGGTTGGTCCCGGGGTTGTTGTTGGTCGAATTGACCACCAGGACATTGCCCTCGGTGCGCTGGAAGGCGAGCGTCGCGCGGTGCGACTCGTTGATGTTCCAGTCGAGCTTGGCGAGGATCTTCTCGTCCTCCTCGGGCGCCGACGCGAGAATCTCGCCGGGATCGAAACCGTAGACCGTCTGGCTGATCTGCCGGACCTGGTCGTACTCGGCCTGGCTCACGCCGGGAACCTGGACCGGGAAGCCCGAGCCAGTCGGGCCGATGTCCTGCGGCGCAGTGCGGTCCAGCTTCTCGTAGGAGAGGAAGAAGAACAGGTTGTCCTTGATGATCGGGCCGCCGAGCGTGCCGCCGATGACTTCCTCGTCGAATACCAGGTCCACTTCCGCGTCCTTGGTCTCGTCGCCGAGCAGGCTGTCGTCGCCCTTGTAATAGAAGGCGGAGCCGGTGAACTCGTTGGTGCCCGACTTGGTCACGACATTGATGGTCGAGCCGCGGAAATGCGAATACTCGACCGAGAACGGCGCGGTCAGGACCGAGACGGCCTCGATCGCGTCGACCGACAGTGGGCTGCGCTCGGTCGGATAGCCGTTGTTGTTGAGTCCGAAATCGTCGCTCTGGCGCACGCCGTCGACGGTGATGGTGTTGTAGCGGTTGTTGACGCCGGCGACCTCGAGGGCGTCCACGTTGGTGGGATCGACCCAGGCCTTCGGGTCGATGCGCACGACGTCCTTGATGTCGCGGCTGATCGACGGGAGTTCCCGCACGTCCTGGGCGCCGTAGCGGCTGCCCGCGCCGATCGACACGTCACGTTCGGAGGCGCCGGTCACTTCGACGTCGGACAACGCAGCAATCGGTTGCGCAACCAGCGTCACGGAGGTGCGCTCGGCGAGGCGCGTGAAGAGGTCCTCGACCGAGGATTCCTGCATGCCCTCGGCCGTCGCCGTCACGCGGTACGGCCCGCCGACACGCAGCCCCGTGGCCGTGAATTGCCCGCTGGCACTGGTCGTTGCCGTCGACGTGGTACCCGAGGGCATGTGGACGATCGTGACCTGGGCACCCTGGACGGGCGCGCCGTCCGCGCCGACCACGAACCCGCTCAATTGGGCGGTCGTTTCCTGCGCCGCCGCCCATGGCGCGGCGAGTGCGATCGCGAGTCCCGCGCCCATGGCGACTGCCGGTGCGGACAGGATGGTTGAGATGGCGGCGGCGAGACGAATCGAACGGCGACGCTGTGACATGGATCAGGCCCCCTGAATTAGCTTGGACGCAACAGATACCGGCGCTGCACCAGGATCACCTTAGGGCCGGAATGTTACCGCCTGTCGGCCGCGATTTGCGACCGGAATATGAACTGTTGCGCGCGCTCCACACGATTCGCGGGGCGTCGCGATCAGGAGGCCGCCAGCCGGCCGGCCGCCTGCTCCGCAATCATGATGACCGGCGCGTTGATGTTGCCGCCGACCGGCACCGGCATGATCGACGCGTCGACCACCGACAGGGCTTCCATGCCACGTACCCGCAGTTCCGCGTCGACCACCGCCCCCTCGTCGCCGCCCATCCGGCAGCTGCCGGCCGGGTGATAGAGCGTGTCGGCCCGCCGCCTGATCCGGGCAACGAGCGCATCGTCGTCCTGGCCCTCGGCATACAGTTCCTCGCCGCGATGCCGGTCGAGCGGCGCAGATTGCATGATTTCGCGCGCGCACTTGATGCCCGCGAGCAGCGTCTCGACGTCGGCATCGGCAGCCAGGAAGTTGGGGTCGATGCGCGGCGCATCCAGCGGATCGGCCGATCGGAGCTTCACGCTGCCGCGGCTTTGCGGCCGCAGCACCGCGACATGGCAGGAAATGCCGTAGCCGTGGTGCAGGCGGCGGGCATGGTCGTCCACCAGTCCGTTGACGAAATGCAGCTGGATGTCGGGACGCTCGAGTCCCGGCCGGGTGCGGAAGAATGCCCCGGCTTCGGCGAAGTTCGTGGTCAGGAGGCCGGTGCCGCGGCTGCGCCACTGGAAATACCCCGGGACCGCCCGCAGCGCGGTGCGAAGCGTGATGCCCATCAGGGTCGGATCGGAGGAGCGGTACACCAGGGCAAGATCGACGTGGTCGAACAGGTTTGCGCCGACCCCGGGCATTTCGTGGCGGACGGCGATGCCATGACGCTCGAGCTCCTCGAGCGGTCCGATGCCCGACAGCATCAGCAGCTGGGGCGAACCGAATGCACCCGCGCACACCATGACCTCGCGCCGCGCCTCGATAGGCTCCGAAGCGGACGCGCCGGTCACCTGGACACCGGTGGCCCGGCGTCCTTTCAGCAGCAGCCTGGTGGCGCGCCGATCGGTCAGCACGGTCAGGTTGGGCCGCGCCAGCACCGGGTGCAGAAAGGCGACCGCGGCGCTGCAGCGCCGGCCGCGACGCTGGGTCACCTGGTAGAGACCGGCGCCCTCCTGGCTGGCGCCGTTGAAATCGTCGTTGGCCGGATGGCCCCGCGCGATCGCGGCATCGACGAAAGCCCGCGACGCGGCGACCGGGCTCGCCAGGTCCGACACGCTGAGCTCGCCGCCGACGCCGTGAAACCGGTCGGCACCGCGCTGCTGGTCCTCGGATCCGCGAAACAGCGGCAGCACTTCGTCGTAGGACCAGCCGGGATTGCCGAGCGCAGCCCAGTCGTCGTAATCGCTGTAATGGCCGCGCATGTAGACCATCGCATTGATCGAGCTCGAACCGCCGAGCGTGCGTCCGCGCGGCTGGTAGCCCCGCCGGCCATTCAGGCCGGGCTGCGGCTCGGTCTGGTAGGCCCAGTTCACGTGACTCGTCGGCAAAATTCCGAGCAGCCCGGCGGGAATGTGGATCAGCGGCGAGCGGTCGCGCGGACCCGCCTCGATCAGGCAGACGCTGCGTGCCGGGTCGGCGCTCAGGCGATTGGCCAGTACGCAGCCGGCGGAACCGGCGCCGATGACGACATGATCGAAAACCACGCGCGCCAGCTTGCCGGCGACACCGCGGAAAGCAAGTGCGGCGCTTGCGCGCGGCCGGCGCCCTGTGCCAGAAAGCCCCTGTCATGGAGCAGGGCACCGAGCTCGTCTGCCATCCCGCAACCCATTGCGATGCGGTGCGCCGTATCGTGGCTTCGATCGCCCGGGAAGCGGCCGGCGCCGTGCGGCTCGGCTTCCACATCGAGGGCGACATCGCAAAATTGCGGCTGCCCGAAGCGTCCGACGCGCTGCGCAGCGACGGACTCTGGCAACATTGCTGCTTCGAGGCGTTCCTGAAGGCGGATGGCGATGCCGGCTACCACGAATTCAACTTCGCGCCGTCCGGCTCCTGGGCCGCATACCGCTTCGACGCGCCGCGTGAGGGCCGCGAATCCCCGGATCTGGCCGCGCCACGGATCGCGTTCCGGCGCAGGGCCGGGGCCTGCGACATGACGGTCGACCTGGCGCTCGCGGCCCTGCCGGAGCTCGCGCGCGCGCAGGTCATCCACGCCGGACTGTCGGCGGTCATCGAGGATTCGCGCGGCATGCTCTCGTACTGGGCGCTCGCGCACGGCGCAGCGCAGCCCGACTTTCACGATCCGGCCACGTTCGTCATGCGCATGGGCGCGCGATGAAGTGCGGGATCGACCGGCTGCTCGCCGACCGTGCCGTGCGCAGGCCACTCGACGGCCGTCGCGTCGGATTGCTCGCGCATCCCGCCTCGGTCACCGCCGACCTGACCCATTCCATCGATGCGCTCGCGGCGCAGGGGGAGTTCCGCCTGACCGCGGCCTTCGGTCCGCAGCATGGTCTGCGCGGCGACAAGCAGGACAACATGGTTGAGTCCGACGACTACACCGATCCGGTGCACCGGATCCCGGTGTTCAGCCTGTACGGCAAGCTCCGCCGCCCGTCCGCGGAAATGATGGCGCACTTCGATGTGCTGCTGGTGGACCTGCAGGACCTCGGCTGCCGCGTCTACACCTTCGCCACCACCCTGCGCTACGTGCTGGAAGCGGGCGCCGCGGCGGGCAAGGCCGTCTGGGTGCTCGACCGCCCGAACCCTGCCGGCCGACCGGTGGAAGGACTGCTGCTGCAGGAAGGCTGGGAGAGTTTCGTCGGCGCGGGCCCGATGCCGATGCGCCACGGCCGCACGCTCGGCGAGCTGGGAGAATGGTTCGTGCGCCACCTGCAACTCGATCTCGAGTACCAGTCGGTCGCGGTCGAGGGCTGGCGCCCGGCGCAGGCGCCCGGTTACGGCTGGCCGTCGGGCGAGCGCGCCTGGATCAATCCCAGTCCGAATGCGCCGAACATCTCGATGGCGCGCTGTTATCCCGGCACGGTGATGATCGAGGGCACGACGCTGTCCGAAGGCCGCGGCACGACCCGGCCGCTGGAACTGTTCGGCGCGCCGGACCTCGATGCGGACAAGGTCCTCGCCAACATGCGCGCGCTGGCGCCGGACTGGCTGGCGGGCTGCCGCCTGCGGACCTGCTGGTTCGAGCCCACTTTCCACAAGCACGCAGGCAAGCTCTGCGCCGGCATCCAGATCCACGTGGATGATCCCGGCTACAACCACTCCCGCTTCCGGCCCTGGCGGCTGGTCGCGATCGCGCTGAAGGCGATCCGCACGATCGCGCCGGGCTACCCGCTGTGGCGCGACTTCCCGTACGAATACGAGAACGGACGGCTGGCAATCGACCTGATCAATGGCGGGCCGACGCTCCGGAACTGGGTGGACGACGCCGCGGCAACGCCGGCGGACCTCGACGAGCTAGCCCGCAAGGACGAGAGCGCATGGCAATCGAAGGAGTGACGCAACAATCCGGCGACTTTTCGCGGCCATCGCGTTCACGCTGTTGCCGTTGCTGGCCGTCGCCGAGCTCAAGCTCGCCGCACCCGACGCATTCCAGGTCGAGCACTGCTTCACCATCGCGGCGCCGGCGGCGAAAGCCTGGGAATCGCGTGCGTCGCTCGGACCGCTGCCGGAACTGGCGGTGGCGGGCGTCCTGACGATCACGCTCGCTGAGACGGAAGGCGTGACGGCAGCGGTCGTGACCTATCGCGTCAGGGTGACACCGCGCCTAGCGACCGCGTCTAGGGTGGCGGCGATTCCGTCTCGGATGGGATCTCGCGGACCGACGCGGGGATTTCGAGCGGCTTTGCTTGACGCTGCAGCCGTTCGACGAGAAGCTGCGCATGCAGCACCGCGTAAATCCGCCAGCTCACCAGCAGAATGTCGCCGATCATCGACAGCCGCTGACCCAGGCCCAGCCAGAATCCGCGCTTCTTCTCCTTGATCACCTGGCTCAGTCCGTGCACCACGGTGAAGCCCATCCTCTGCCCGAGGTGCTTGGCGAAGAAATTGAGCGCGATCTCGATCTGGAAATTCTTCTTGTACATGCGTGGCACGTGGTTCCAGAGTGTCCTGGTAAGCACGCGCTCGCCGCCGAGGATTGGAGTGAAGTGCAGCAGGCGGTTGGCCCAGTAGGTCTTACGGCCGCGGATACCCACGTACATGCCGTAGTCGCCCGAAGTCACGGCCGTGACGATTCGCGTGACCATCTCGGGCGTAAGCCCGACCACATCGGCATCGCAGAAGAAGACGATCTCGTTGCGCGCCGCGCGCACGCCGCGCGACATCGCGGTCGCCTTGCCGCGATTGGTCGGCATCGATATGACCGTGACGCCCATGGAACGGGCGCGCTTCACGGTGTCGTCGGTCGAGCCATCGTCGACGACGATGATCTCGTCGATCAGTTCATGACCGACGAGCGGCGCGATGACGTCGCAGATGGTCTCGCGTTCGTCATGCGCCGGGATGATTGCAGTCACGGTCTTGCGCTGGGCGGGCAACATGCCTGCGCATGATAGCCCACGCGCGATAGCCAACGTCGACGGCGGATGACCTACATGCAGGTCAGGCGGCACGCGCAAATTGCCGGGCAAGACATTGGAATCCCGGGGAAAACGCCGCGCCGCCAGATTATCGACCTCGAACCGGTCTTGTTCCACGTCCGGGTGGCGCCGCTCAAACGATGGCAAGATCAGCTCTGATGAATACGACTGCTGAGTCAGTTCTGGCGTTCTGGTTCGGCGACAAACTGGAATCACCGGAGCTCGTCGGCGCGCGATCTTCCCATGGGTTCGGAGGTGACCCCTCGTTTGACGAGCGTATCCGCGAGCAATTCGAAGGCCTTCCCGCCTGTGCGCTTCAGGGCGACTTTGACTCCTGGCGGCAAGCGGCGCGTTCGAGCCTGGCGCTTGTCCTCATCCTCGATCAGTTCCCGCGCAATCTCTAGCGCGGCACGGCTCAGAGTTTTGCCTATGATCCCCTGGCGGGGGATGTTGCGGTCGCGGCCATCGAACGTCGATTTGACGTCGAAGTCGCACCGTTGCAAGCGGCGTTTTTCTATCTGCCACTGGAACATGCTGAGGATATTGAATCGCAGGAGCGCTGCGTATCGCTGTTCCGGAGCCATCTCGAGCGCGCGCCTGACAATCTGCGTCCGCAGCTCGAATCGTTCTTGTCTTTTGCAATCCGTCATCAGGAAGTCATCAGGCGCTTTGGACGATTTCCTCACCGCAACGCCATCCTTGGGCGGCCCTCGACGAACGAGGAGCTTGCTTATCTCGCGTTGGGAGGCGAATCATCTGACGACTTCGTCCATGGGGCTCGAGACATGGTGAACGAAATTCCGCGCATCCCCGATGAAACCCGTGGATACCTGATGCGGCAATTCGATACGGCGTGGAAACTCGCCAACTTCCACCTGAACGGACTTTCCACCGAGGAGTGCCTGTGGCGTCCCGCTCGCGCGGGCATGCATGTTCATCAAGGCCCTGTTGGCAGGTGGCGGGCCGACTGGCCGGATCACGAGGGATACGACGTCGGCCCGCCCAGCATCGCTGGCTGACCTGGCACCTCGGGTACTGGTGGTCAATGGTGCCCGATCACTTATTCGGTGACGCGGCGCTTTCACGCGAGAACGTGATGTGGCCCGGGAATGCGGAAGCCGTGCGCGAATGGCTCGGCGGTCTGCAGCGGCAATGGCGAGCAAGGCTCGCGCAGATCGCTGACGACGACCTGCGATCGACTCAGCGAACGCGATGGCCCATGCGGGACCGCCCATTCGGCGATGTCGTGGCATGGGTCAATGTCGAACTCACGAAGAACGCCGCAGAAATCGGGTACGGCCGATTCCTCTATGCGGTTAGCGCCCGCTGAGTCTCGGCTGCCAGATTGGCGGGCTACCGCGAACTGATGCTCTGGACCAATGACACGCTGGTCTCGGCATGCCGGATTTGCGAGGCGGCGGGATTCGCGCTAATCAAGGAAGAGCGTCACCACAGCTTTAGACATGACCTGATCGGTCAGTACTGGGGCATGGTGCTGCAACAGAGGCTGCCAGCCACATTGACCAACAGCCAGAACTTGGGCGCCCTCGGTCTGCTCGATCTAGGGAAGGTCTGATTTATTCAGGTCTTGAGCGGTAAAATACAGCATTCCTTGGATCTTCGAGGTTAATCCATGCGCCCGACGCAAGAGACGTTTGCGGTGACGAGCTTTGAGAAGTTCCGCAAGTCGACGCGACGTGAGGAGTTTCTCGCGCAGATGAACCGAGTGATGCCGTGAGGCAAGCTGACGGCGCTGATCGAGCCGGTGTATCCGCAGGGCGCAGGCGCCGGCCGGCCGCCGGTGGGACTGGAACGGATGCTGCGGATTCATTTTCTGCAGCACTGGTTCAACCTCTCCGACCCGGCGGTCGAGGAAGCGCTGTACGACTCGCGCGCGATGCGGGAGTTTGTCGGCATTGATTTTGGGCGTGAACCGGCACCGGATGAGACGACCATCTGCAAGTTCCGCCATCGGCTGGAAGCCCATGCGCTGGGCCAGCAGATACTCGCCACGGTCAATGCGCATCTGGCCAGTCAGGGTTTTAAGGTGAGCACCGGCACGATCGTGGATGCCACGATCATCGCCGCGCCCGCGTCGACCAAGAACCGCAGCGGGGAGCGTGACCCGGAGATGCATCAAACCAAGAAGGGTAACGAGTGGCACTTTGGCATGAAGGCGCACATTGATGTGGACAGTCGCCACAAGATCATCCACGCGGTGGCGGCCAGTGCCGCCAACATCCACGACTCGCTGGCCTTGCCGGTGTTGCTGCACGGGAAGGAAACCTGCGTGTGGGGCGACTCGGCCTATCAGGGCCAAACTGAAGTCATCCACCAGCACGCGCCCAACGCGCGCGACATGACGCATCGGCGCTATCGTTACCGGGACCGAATCGATGCGGTGCAGCGCCGCAAGAACCGCCACAAATCGCGGGTTCGCGCCAAGGGCGAGCATCCTTTCCTGGTCCTGAAACGCATCTTCGGCTTCGCCAAGGTGCGCTATCGGGGCATCGCCAAGAACGCCGAGTGGCTGTACGTCGCCTGCGCCTTGATTAACCTGTTCCAGTTGCGTCGACCACTGCTGAAACGCGCCGCCATGGCGCGCTGAGGGCAACAGCGTCGATGCACCAGCACCGCGACATCGCCAAGGCATGTCATGGACCACAAAACCATCACCGCTTCCACCTAGCACACCCTGCCTGCTCATGGTCGTGCCGCGGCGCCGATAAATCAGACCTTCCCTAGATACCGAGCATCTCCTTATGATCGGAGAGCGCGCTCGCAGGCCTGCCGGAGCGTGTCGCCGTGCAGCACGACTTTAGCTCCATGCGTCTTCGTCTGTTCCACCTTGACGTAGGGCGTGTGGAGTGGCATCACGACGGTCGCGGGTATCCTGAGCCGACCCGCGTGACAGGCGACCGCCTGGCCATGATTGCCGGCGGACATGGTGGCAACACCGCGACGACGCCGTTTCTCATCGAGTTGCAGCAGACAATTCAGCGCGCCGCGTTCCTTGAACGACGCGGTGAACTGGCGGTTCTCGAACTTGACGTAGATCTCGGCGACCGCAATGCGTGAGAGGGCCGGCGAATGCAGACAAGGCGTGTTGATCACGCGCGACTGGATGCGCTCCGAAGCGGATTCGACCTTGGCAATCGTGAGCCCGCAGAAGCCGTTCGATTTCATTGTGCGCTTGCCGCCAGCAGGCGCTCGGACAGCTCCCGGAACTCGACGTCGATCGGCTCGTGGACACTGGGTCGATCGAGCAGCCGGACCAGCGCCGGCGGCGTATCGACCTTTCGACCGATGAGCGGCTCGACAACCTCCGGGAACTTGGCCGGATGGGCGGTGGCGACGACAATCCAATGTCCCGGTCGCTGGTCCTGCTTTGGGAGCGCGCGATAGGCGGCAGCGCCCGCGGCGGTGTGCGGGCATAGCACCAGTCCGGACCTGCTGAATTCCCCCTGGATGCTGTCGCGGATTGCGGCATCGTCGATCGACACTGCTTGCAGTCGCGCCGCGAGTGCCGCGTGGTCGCGGTAGAGCACGAGCAGTCGCTCCATGTTGCTGGGATCGCCGACATCCATCGCGCTCGCGAGCGTCGCAATACTCGCTCGCGGCCGCCATTGTCCATCGGCAAGGTAGTCGGGCACCGTACGGTTGGCGTTGTGGGCGAGGACGATCTCGCCGATCGGCAGGCCCATCTCGCGCGCCCATACGCAGGCGGTCGCAAGGCCGAGATTGCCGGAGGGAATCACGAAGTTCGTCCGACCGCCTTCGATGTGACGGATCCTGAGCGCGGCCGAGGCGAACAGCGTGAGCTGAGGTAACAGACGCCCGATATTGATGCTGTTGGCCGAAGTGAGTGCAAGCGCCTGGCGCAGGCGTTCGTCCGCGAAGGACTGCTTCACGAGGCGCTGGCAGTCGTCGAAGCTGCCGTGCACCGCGAAGCTGCGGACATTGTCGCCCCAGCAGGTCAATTGATGCTCCTGGACGGGAGAGATGCGACCGGCCGGATACAGCAGTACGACCCTGAATCCCGGCCGCCGATGGAATGCCGCGGCCACCGCGCCGCCCGTGTCGCCCGAGGTCGCGACCAGGACCGTGAGTGGGCGCGAATCGGATGGCGGAATGCGTGCCAGGCAGGCCGCGAGGAAGCATGCGCCAAAATCCTTGAAGGCGGCGGTCGGGCCATGGAACAGTTCGAGCAGCGAGAGCGGTTCCGCGCCGGCCTGGACAAGCCTGAGCGGCGCCGGGAAACCGAAGGCCTCGGCGGCGATTGCCGGCAGCGCGCGCGCCAGGGCATCCCCATCGAAGAAGGGTGCAAGGAGTGACGGAACGACTGCGTCCAGCTCGGCGCGACCATCGAGGGCGTTCGCAGCAATCGCCGGCAGCGCCTGCGGCACGTAGAGCCCGCCATCCGGCGCGATGCCTTCGCGCAACGCACGCGAGAGCGTCGCCGTGCGTTTCGAGTTGCGGGTGCTCGTGTAATTCACTCGCGCTCGACGATGCACGCGCCGTCGCTCCCGATCGGCGCGATCCAGTGGTCACAGACGAGGCCGTGCGCGCCAAAGGCCTGGAGCATCGCATCGCGGATCACGATCGTTGAGTCCTCCTCACACCAGGCGAATACGCTGGGACCCGAGCCGGAAATCGAGCACCCAAGCGCGCCAGCCTCGAGCGTGGCGCGCTTCACGGCCCCGAAGCCCGGGATCAGTTTCGCGCGCTGCGGCTCGATCAGGACGTCCTCGAACGCCTCCCGGATGAGCGCCAGGTCATTCGTGTAGCAACCGGCCAGAAACCCGGCCAGGTTCGCGGTTTGCCAGACGACGTCGGAGAGATCGACGAGCTGGGTGAGTATGCCGCGGGCGTGCTGCGTCGAGAGAAACATCCTGGGATGCAGCAGCACGCAGCGGATCGAGGGCGGCACCGGGATCTGCTTGATGCGCGGATGGTCGATACCGACCGTGAGCACGAGCCCACCGAACAGCGCCGGCGCGATGTTGTCCGCATGGCGCGATCCGCTCGCGACGGCTTCGCCCGCGATTGCGTGTTTCAGGAGCTCGAGCGGAGGCAGCGGCCGCTCCAACAGCTCGTTGGCGGCGACGACCGCCGCCGCCGCCGAAGCAGCCGATCCACCCAGTCCGGAACCGAGCGGGATTCCCTTGTGAATCGAAAGATCGATGCCGAACGGGAGCGATTCGTCCTCGCAAAGCGAGAGGACCGCCTTGCCGGCGGTATTGAGAGCGGCCTCCTGCGGCAGAGGCGCCATTGTTCCGGTGATTGACGTGATGCGAACCCGCGGTGTGGCTATGCGTTCCGCCCGGACGTGGTCGCCGAGGACCGCAAACGAATGGCCCAGAATGTCGAAACCGACCCCGACATTGCCGACCGTCGCCGGCGCAAACGCCGTTGCCGAAGTGAACGCCACGGGAGCCGCCTAGATCCGGGCGCCGGTCATTTTCGCAGCGCCCGCAGCTGACTCCGCGACGTCAATTCCCGGCCAGACGAGACCTGATGCCGGAATAGGCGCGTTCTTGAGCTGACGCATGACGATATACGAGTAGTATTGCTTCACGCGCGCATGCGCTTCGAGCAATCCTTCCATGACAGTCGTACAGGACTCATTGTAGCGCGGCGCGCAGACGCTCCCCGTTCCGTGGCCTTTCAGAGCAGAAGCTCGGCATCGCAAACACTGCAATAGGCAGCTCAGCACCGAAGGTTCTTCATCGATCGCCGCATTCAACGAACACTTCCCTCGTGACTTTGCGCACTCCATATGGACTATAGTGGATGTCCGCACCTCGGCTATCGAACTTCCGGTCGAACAACGCAAATCCCGATTGTCCGCATGCGCTCTGCCCGAATCACAACTGCGGATCCGATGATGATGTCCGCGTGTGAGCTGCTCGCCGCCTATGCGTCCAAGGAGCTCTCTCCGGTCGAAGTGACGCGTGCAGTGTTGGCTCGCATCGCTACGGACAACGACAGAGTCAACGCCTTCTGCCTGGTCGATGAGACGTCGGCTTTGTACGCGGCGTCCGAATCCGAAGCGCGCTGGCACACCGGAAGTCCGATGGGGCTGTGCGATGGCGTGCCAGCGACGGTCAAGGAACTGCTGCTTGCAAGGCACTGGCCGACGCTACGTTGTTCG
The DNA here is from genome assembly GCA_050738495.1 of Steroidobacteraceae bacterium. Lineage (GTDB taxonomy): Bacteria > Pseudomonadota > Gammaproteobacteria > Steroidobacterales > Steroidobacteraceae > SCUD01. The sequence continues at coordinate 23,535 of JBOHZL010000009.1, forward strand.
CGTGTCATCGATCGTGAACAGGCTTGGACGGAGGACGCCCCGAGCGTCGCACTACTTCGCGCGCACGGTGCTGTGTTGCTGGGCAAGACCACTTCGCCCGAATTCGGCTGGAAGGGCGTTACGGACTCGCCGCTATTTGGAATCACACGCAATCCATGGGACCTTTCGCGAACGCCCGGTGGCAGCAGCGGGGGAGCGGCAGCAGCTGCCGCACTTGGCATGGGGGCCCTTCACCTCGGCACCGACGGCGGCGGATCGATCCGGATTCCGGCAGCGTTTACAGGCATCTTCGGCTTGAAGCCCTCCTACGGTCGCGTGCCGGTCTACCCGCCAAGCGCGTTCGGCACCACCTCGCACGTCGGGCCGATGACACGTACCGTGGACGATGCCGCGCTCATGCTCACGGTGCTGTCGGGCCGGGACGCGCGCGACTGGCTCGCCCTGCCTCGGGATCAACGTGACTACCGCACCGGACTGCATGACGGCGTTCGTGGCCTGCGCATCGCCTACAGTCCGACGCTCGGCTACGCGACGGTGGAGCCGGAGATCGAATCGCTCGTGGACCGGGCCGTTCGACGCTTCGAGGAACTCGGCGCGCACGTCGAACTCGTGGAACGCGTCATCGACGATCCCACCGAGATTTTTCGCAAGCACTGGTATACGGGCGCCGCTTTGGCCGTATCGGCGATCCCGCCGGCTAAGCGTAGCTTGATGGATTCGGGCCTGATCGAGGTCGTCGAGACGGGCGAGCGCATTGCGCACATGGACTACGTGCACGCGGTCGCCGCACGTGCGCAGCTCGGACTGCGGATGAACCTTTTCCACGAAGAATACGATCTGCTGATCACGCCAGCGATGCCGATCGCCGCATTCACCGCCACCCTTCAGGTACCCGAGCCGACGCGACAGAACAACTGGATCGACTGGACACCGTTCACCTATCCCTTCAACCTCACGCACCAGCCGGCGGCCACGATGCCATGCGGGCTGACGCGCCAGGGCTTGCCGGTGGCGATGCAGATCGTGGGTGCGGTATACCAGGACGCCTTGGTATTGCGCGCGGCGCGGGCGTTCGAGTCCTTGCAGCCGATTCCGACACCGCAACTCGCACCCCTGCCGGCAACCTAACGTGTACCTGCGTCGCGCCGAGCCAGATGATCTGGATTTCATCGTCGCGCAGGAGTCGCGGCCCGAGTTCGCGCTGCTGATCGGATCGTGGGATTACGCGACGCATGCGAGCAACCTGCGCCAACCCAACCTCGAGTACTGGATCGTCGAGATCGTTCAGGGTCAGCGGGCAGGATTCTTGATCCTTAGCGGACTGGAGTCGCCGCACCGGGCGATTGAGCTGACGCGCGTGGTGCTGAAGGAGCCCGGTTCCGGCCGCGGCCGCCAAGTTTGCGAGCACGTGTTGCGATACGTGTTCGACATTCTCGGGGCGCACCGATTGTCGCTCGATGTCATCGAAACAAATGAGCGGGCGGTGCGGCTTTACGCCTCGCTCGGCTTCAAGCGCGAGGCGTTGATGCGCGAGGCTTTCCGCCGGGGCGAGGAGTACCACTCGCTTATTCTCATGTCGATGCTGGAAACGGAGTACCGCGCCGCTCGCGACGCAACGACCCGCTGACCAATGCTACGCCCAGGGCCGAATGGTTCTTATTGAAGTCGATCCTGCCACGAATGAAAGTGCGCTCCTCAGTCACTGGGTATGCAGTGCCTGTTCCGGCGCCTCATAGCCTGGACGTGCTGGCGCGTGCATTCTTGAGTTGCAGCCTGGCTGCCTTGACCAGCATTCCGGTCAATGGGGCGTTCACGATCGCAGACTTTTCCGTAACCCCGCAAAGTACATCGGCGCAACGGCCTCGGCTACCGTGAGCGTGCCGAAGCGCACACGCCTATGCAAGGGGTCATACCGGCTCGCGGCACGGAACGCGGCCGAAGATCGTCGCTACGTTGCCACATCGTGAATAGGGGGATGGCGATGACAGTACAGAGACGGCAGCGGCCAGGAATCGGCCGAGTTGCATGGGCATTCGCATTCGTCGGCTGCGCATCGATACCTGCGTACGGTCAGGAGCGTCGAACTGCCCTCGAGGACGTCATCGTCACTGCGCAGAAGATCAGCCAGCCGCTCCAGGATGTGCCCATCAGCGTCAAGGCGATCGACGCCGAGACGTTGGAGATCATCAACGCCGATGGGCTCGAGGACATCAGCCGGCTCGTGCCCAGCCTGACGATGACCAACATTTCTCGCGGCGGCAACCAGGTGCAGATTCGCGGACTGGGATCAAACGTCGCGTCCGTCGGGACCGTCGCCATCTACAATGATGGCGTCATTTCCGCGAGCCGCATCCAGTCGAGCGGCACGTTCGCCGAGCAGGATTCCGTCCTCTACGACATCGAGCGCGTTGAGGTATTGCGGGGCCCGCAGGGCACGCTCTACGGCGAAGGTTCGTTCGGCGGCGTGATCAACATCATCTCGAAGCGGCCAAACGACCAGAATTTCCAGGCTTCGTTTGCGGCGACCGGATTCGACGTAGACGATGGCAGTTCCGACAATACGGACCTCCAAGGGATGATCAATATCCCCCTAGTCAAGGACACACTTGCGGTCCGCGCGGTCGGGTACCGGCTCGACCACGATGGCTACATCGACGCCGTCGATGTGCTGCCGGTGTTCTTCGGTCAGCCGCCCGTCCTTGTCAAAGAGGATGCGAATACGGAAGAGGTTGCGGGCGGGCGGATACTCGCGAGCCTCAAGCTGGGCGAAGGATTCGATGCGACCGCCACCTACAAGTCCGAAAAGACCGAGCTCGGCGCCAGCAGCACTGTCTCGTCAAACCTCATCGCCCAGGTCAACTCCATCGCCGGCACCACTTTCCAACCGGAGTTTACCCAAGCCGTCTTCGGGCCGGACATCGGCGGCGAAACGAAGGTCGATGAGGGCATCCTCGAGCTGAACATCCAGACCCCGCTCGGCCGGCTGACCTCCGTCACCGGGGTGGGTGAGGTGGATCAGGACAACTCCAACACGGTCGCCGCCGACAGCGAGTCCTGGAGCGAAGAGATTCGCCTCAGCTCCGAAAACGACGGGCGGCTGAACTGGATCGTTGGAGGGTACTATCGTGACGTCGAACGGAGCGTCGTCTTCGGGGCCCTGCCCATCGTCGACAACGCACTGAAGCAATGGTCGGTCTTCGGCCAGGCTTACTGGGAGTTCGCGCCGCGCCTGAGCGCGACATTGGGCCTTCGCTATGAAAGTCAGGACGTCGACGTTACGGACCAGCTCAATGGCCTGCCGACGGTCTCCGGCGAATTCGAGAGCGAGATTCCCAAGCTGGCGATCGATTTCAAAGTCGACGACGACACGCTGCTCTACGCCTCAGTCGCCAAGGGCTTCAGGGCTGGAGGCGCGAACGCCGACGAGTCATTGGGCACCGATCCCGACTACGTCCAGGCCTTCGATCCCGACGAGATCTGGAATTACGAGGCGGGCGTGAAGACGAGCCTCCTGGATCGCAAGCTCACAGTGAACGCCACGGTCTTCTACATCGACTGGAGCGATATCCAGATCGACCGTGCGATCACCTCGATGGTGGCCCCACCGACACAATTCATCGTCGTCAATGGTCAGGATGCCCACAGCTACGGGATCGAGGCCGACGTCTACATCCGGCCCACGCCGGACTGGGACATCATTCTCGGTGGTTCGCTCCTGGAGGCGCAGTATGATAATGGCACGATCGACAGCGCAACGATTGGTTCCGACATCCCCATCGACGGGATGACTCTGCCCAGCACGCCAGACTATCTGCTGAACGCGTCCGTGGAGCGCCATTTCCGCTTCGGTAGCCTCGATGCTTTCGTGCGCGGCGACTATTCGCTTCGCGGCAGCTCCTTCGGCGACGTCCCGAACACGCCGGCACCTGGCGGCGATCTCAGCAGCGGCAAGTCGCAATCCCTGAATCTGCGGGTCGGCGTGGGGCGTGAGAACTGGGAACTGCAAGCATTCGTCACCAACCTGACGAATGAGTATGACAGCACGTTCACGTTTTTCGATGGCGGCTTCGCAGATGTCAACGTCGTACTGCGCCCCCGCACGATCGGCCTCACTCTGAAGCTGCGCTACAACTGATCTGGCACGCTCCGGCCGGATGCGCGCAACCGCGGGCGTCCGTGCCCCGTGACAGCGGGCCGCATGAAAGTCCTGATCATTGGCAGCGGTGTGATCGGAGTGTGCACCGCGTATTGTCTCGCGAATGCGGGGCACAGCGTCACTGTCGTCGAGCGGCACGCGGAACCCGGAATGGGCGCGAGCTTCGCAAACGGTGGCCTGTTGACGCCGAGCATGGCTGACCCCTGGAACGCACCGGGAACCTTTGGCAATCTGCTCCGCTGGATCGGCCGTCGCGATGCGCCGATGCTCCTGCGACCGCGCGCGCTGCCGCATCTTCTGGGGTGGGGAATTCGCTTCATACGGAATTCCTCACCCGCTCGCTTCGCGGAAAACCTGCGTTGCAATCTTCGACTGGCGCAGTACAGTCTCGCCGTCCTGCGGGAGATCCAGGGGAACATCCCCATGAGCTTCGACCAGACAAGCGTCGGCTCGCTCATGATTTTCCGCTCGCGTGAAGGTTTCGAGGCTGCGGTCCGACGCAATCAGGAACTGCGGTCGCTGGGGTTGTGTGCGGAGCCGGTGTCTGACCGCGGTCGCCTCATTGATCTCGAACCGGCCCTGAAGTCGATCGGATCGCAGCTGGCAGGCGGTATTTACTATCCCGACGATCGCAGTGGGGATGCTCGCCTCTTTTCCCTCGCCTTGGCTCGGCATGCTCAACAGCTCGGCGTGCGTTTTCTGTTCGATACCGACGTCATCGGCATTTCGGCCACCCGGAATCGCGTCACGTCCATAGGCACGGCATCAGAGGAGCTCGTAGCCGACGCCTACATCATCGCGGCCGGCGCCTACTCCACGCCGCTACTCCGTTCGATCGGGATCAACGTGCCGCTGGCGCCTGCGAAAGGCTATTCCATCACCATTACGCGGAGCGAGCAGCACACGCCACCGCAAATGCCGGTCATCGATCACGACCTACACGCGGCAGTCACGCCAATGGGACGGTCGTTGCGCATTGCCGGCACGGCGGAGTTCGACGGCCTGCGAGCTGACATTCGCCCAACTCGCGTGCAGACGCTGGTCGGGCTGTTCCAGCGATTGTATCCGCATCATCCGATCCCCAGGGACCGTTGCGCGCTCAACGAGTGGATGGGGTTCAGGCCAATGTCGGCGGATGGCGTGCCGATCATTGGCCACACGCCGATCGAAAATCTCTACCTCAACACGGGTCACGGTCATCTCGGCTGGACCATGGCCGCCGGTTCGGGCCGCGTGGTTTCGGATCTCGTCAACGGCAGCAGCCCGCAGATTGATGTAGAGCCCTATGCGCTGCGCCGATTCCAATGAGCCGAGGTGCGCAGACTCAGCCTTCCGTCCCTTCCAGCGAGACATGAACGACGCGCAGCGGGCGGCCTTTTCATCCGCGCCTGACGTGCTGCGCTGCCGCGATCACCGCGCGTGCCCGCGTCACCACGGGCGGGTCAATCATGCGACCCTTGTGCTGGGTCGAGCCGCGCCCCTCGCGCAGGGCCGCCTCGAAGGCGGCGACGATCGCATGCGCTTCTTCGAGTTCTCTCCCGTCGGGGCTGAACTCCTCGTTGAGCACGCCCACCTGATTCGGGTGGATGCAGAACGCACCACGGAACCCGAGCTCACGGCCCCGACGCACGCTGCGGCGAAACGCAGGCAGATCACCATGTGCGGCGATGGATCCCGGGAATCCCAACGGGGTGATGTGCGCTCGACGTGCCGCAAACAGCACCATCTGGTTGGGCAGGAGCAAGGCTTCGGCGGTCGGAGCGCCGCCCACGGAGGCGGAGAAATCCTCGGAGCCCAGACTGAGCGCAGCAACGCGCGGTGCACGAGCGATGTCGTCCGCTCTGGATAGAGCTTGAAGCGACTCGATCTGTGCAATGAACACGGTCGTACGCGCCGATTCGCGTTCCACCTCGGCCCGCGCCACCTGATCGGCCACGGCAGCCACCTGCTCCGCTGACTCCACTTTGGGCAACACCAGGGCGAGTACTGGCGCGCCCACCGCCGCTTCGATGTCGGGCCCGACCAGCGCGGAATCCGCATTGATCCGGACGGCGACGGCACTGCCGCGTTGGCAAAGCATGGCTGCGTTAGCCTGCGCCGCAATTCGCGCACTGGTCTTCTGGTCAATGGGAATGCTGTCTTCGAGATCAAGCACGACGACGTCCGCGCCGCGGGTGTGAGCCTTGTCCACGAAGCGGTCGGCGTTGGCAGGCACGAAGAGCAAGGATCGGCACAAGCTCAAGTCAAGCATCGGCCGTCTCCCGTAGCTGCGCGTCCAGCCGGAGTGCGATCCCGCCCCCCGGCGCCTGCGCCCAGAGAACGGCGGCATCGCCTATGCAGCGCCCGCAAATGCTGAACGGCGAGGTGTCATAGATCGGCAGCAAGGCGCGGAACCGCGCGGATACCATGTGCACGTCCGGATGGTGCCTGCGGAGCAGCTCCGCGAGTAGCGTAGCGATGAGCGGCGCCTGGACGACAAGTCCAGGGTAACCTTCCTGGCTCATCGCATAGTCCCGATCGTAGTGGATGCGGTGCCCGTTGAAAGTCAACGCGGAATAACGGAACAAGAGCACTGGATCCGGGGCGACGTCCCGACTGAACTGCGCGTCATCGGGCGCTTCGCCAACCGACCCGCCGAAAGAATCTCCCGACGCAGCTCCGCGAAAAACGATATCTTGCTCTTCCTGCAGTGCCATTTGCCCGCCGACCGACAGTTCGTGGCACACGGTGACGAACACCAGGGGGCCGCTGCGGCCTTCCTTCACCTGGACGTCACGCACAGTCGCACATCGTTCCACATGATCGCCAATGCGGATCGGACCGTGAAAGCGGATGCGGGCGCCGGCAAACATGCGTCGCGGCAAGGGCACCTCGGGCAGAAAGCCGCCCTTGAGCGTGTGGCCATCCACTCCGAGCTCCCCCGCCCGAGTCCCCGGCGTGAAGTAGATCCAATGCCAGAGCGGCGGCAGGTCCTCTGTCGCCAGTGGAGGCGCCGCCCAGTCCAGCAATGCTGCGAGACGAGCGGCGGTGTCGACGTCGAATGTCTGGCGGCGCTGCTCGCACCGCCCAATGGCGGTGCGAAGATCCGCCGCGTCAATGCCAGAAGCGGCCATCAAAAGGACTTGGGTAGTCCGAGATCATGGGTTGCTACATGCGACAGAATCAGGTTCGTCGAAATCGGCGCCACCTGGTAGAGCCGCGTTTCGCGGAATTTTCGTTCGACGTCGTACTCCTCGGTGAACCCATATCCGCCATGGGTCTGGATGCACATTTCGGCGGCGGCCCAGGATGCTTCCGAGGCAAGCAGCTTGGCCATGTTGGCCGCCGATCCTGAGGCCTCGCCCGCATCGAACAAGCGTGCTGCCTTGCTCACCATCTCGGCCGCCGCCTGGGTCTGAATATGGGCGCGTGCAATCGGGAACTGCACGCCCTGGTTCTGCCCGATCGGCCGGCCGAACACTTCGCGTTCGCGCGCATAGCGCGCGGCCTTGTCGACGAACCAGCGCGCATCGCCGATGCACTCGGACGCGATCAGGATACGTTCCGCATTCATGCCATCGAGAATGTAGCGGAAGCCGCTGCCCTCCTCACCGATCCGGTTCGCCGCCGGCACGCGCAGGTTCTCGAAGAACAGCGCCGTCGTGGAATGGTTCATCATGGTGCGAATCGGCCGGACCGTCAGGCCGTTGCCCACGGACTCCCTCAGGTCCACGAGCAGCACCGACATGCCATCGGTCGGCTTCGCGCACTGCTCCCGAGGCGTCGTGCGGACCAGCAGGATCATAAGATCCGAGTGCTCGACGCGCGAGATGAATATCTTCTCGCCGTTGACGACATAGTCGCCGCCGTCGCGTACGGCGCGGGTGCGGATGCGTGTGGTATCGGTGCCGCTGCCGGGTTCGGTGACTCCAAACGCCTGCAGCCGCAGCGCGCCCGAAGCGATCTTCGGCAGGTACTCGCTTTTCTGCAGATCGCTGCCATGCCCGAGCAACGTACCCATTGTGTACATCTGCGCGTGGCAGGCGCCGCCATTACAACCGGCGCGCTGAATTTCCTCGAGGATGGCGCAGGCGGCCGTCAATGGCAGTCCGGAGCCGTCGTACTGCTCCGGGATGAGGACCGCTAGAAATCCGGAATCGGTGAGCGCCTTGACGAACTGGGTTGGATACTCGGCCCGGCGGTCTCGCTCGCGCCAATATTCGTTGGGGAAATCGCGGCACAGCCGCGCAACGGCCGCGCGGATCTCTGGAAATTCGGATCGTTCAGTCATGACGTCCATTCGGCCGCGATCACACGACCGCGTCGGCACGCAGGCGGGCAATCGCCGCCGCATCGTAGCCGAGTTCGCCAAGGACCCGGTCCGTGTGCTCGCCAAGCGCCGGCACCGCACCCATAGGCGCTCCAGAATCGGGCGACTGGCCGGGCGGAAACAAAGCGGGCACACGTCCTGCAGGGGTTTCAATGTCGGTCCAGCGGCCGCGCGCCTGCAATTGCACGTGCTTCCAGACCTCGTGCATGTCCTTGAGCTCGCCGTTCGCGATGCCGGCCCCGTTCAGCCGCTGCGTAATCTCGTCGGGTGTCAGCTTTGCGAACACGGTTTCAATCAAGCTCTTCAGCGCGTCGCGGTTCGCCGCTCGCTTGGAGTTGGAGGCGAAGCGTTCGTCACGAGCGACGTCCGGCAGGCGCAGCACATTCGTGCAGAACGACACCCATTCGCGCTCATTCTGCACGCCGAGCATCACGCATTTCCCGTCGCTGATAGCAAATTCGCCATACGGGTAGATGGTGGCGTGCGAGGCGTCGTTGCGCGATGGCGGGGCGGCGCCGTCAAACGAGTAGTACAGCGGAAAGCTCATCCACTCTGCCATGCACTCGAGGAGAGAGACGTCAATATGGCAGCCGCGCCCAGTCCGGCTGCACCTGATCAGGGCGGCGAGAATATTGGTGAACGCATACATTCCGCCGGCGATGTCCGCGATCGAAGGGCCGGCCTTGGCGGGTGCAGCTTCGGAACCGGTCACCGAGAGAAAGCCGGATTCACCCTGGATCAGCAAGTCGTACGCTTTCTTGTCTCGATACGGTCCGTCCGCGCCATAGCCGGAAATGTCGCAGACAATCAGTCGCGGGTAGCGATCCTCAAGGCTTGCATAGTCCAGCCCGAATCGTCGGGCGGCGCCCGGTGCAAGGTTCTGCACCACCACGTCGGCTCGTTCCAGAAGGCCTTGCAAGATGCGACCGGCCTCCTGGTGCTTGAGATCCAACGTGACGCTCTCCTTGGATCGGTTGCACCACACAAAGTGCGAGCTGAGCCCGCGCACGCGCTCGTCGTAGGCCCGCGCGAAGTCGCCGGTGCCGGGCCGCTCGATCTTGATCACCCGGGCCCCCAGATCGGCGAGCTGGCGCGTGCAGAACGGCGCCGCGATGGCGTGCTCCAAAGCCACGACCCTTACCCCGTCCAGCGGCCACATGACCTCCAGTCTCCTTGCTAGAGATCGCAGCGGATCATGCGTCCAGCCTTCATCACCAGCGGCATCGCGCCGGACTTGGCGAACAGCGTCATGTCCTCTAGTGGATTGCCGTCGAGAGCGATCAGGTCCGCGTGTGCGCCAGGGGCGATGATGCCCAGCTCACCCTTGCGCTGGATGATCTCCGCGTTGATCGAGGTCGCAGACCGCAGCACATCAAGCGGCTTCTGCACGGCGGCGCGGAACTCAAACTCGCGGCTCTGCATCGCGTGATACTCGGGTCCGAAGAGATCGGTGCCCATCCCCAGCCTGACGCCGGCCTTCACGCAATTGCGTATTCCGTCGTGAGCCGCCTCGAGCGCGCCGTCCACTTTGAGGATGCTTTCTTCGCTCAGGCCCAGTTCGCGGGTGTGCTCATTGAGCTGGTGCAGCACGGCCAGCGTTGGCACGACATACGTGGTGCCCGACTTGGCAATGAGCCTGGCGGTTTCCGGCTGGATGTTGAAGCCGTGCTCGATTGACCGGATGCCGTGCTGCACACAGCGCTGTGCCCCCTCGTCGGTCAGGCAATGCGCCGCCACGTACTTGCGGCGTGTCGCCGCTTCTTCGACCGCAGCGCGCACCTCGGCGTCCGTGAACTGCCGCATCCAGATAGGGTCGCTCGGCGAAGTGACGCCTCCCGAGATGAACAGCTTGATGTGGTCCGCGCCCTTGCGTAGCTCCGTACGGCAGACTTTACGGACTTCATCCTCGCCATCCACCACCTGTGAAATGGCGTCCGAATAGCGGCACTGGCAAAGTTCGTCATGCGCCGCGTGCCGGTCGTCACCGTGGCCACCCGTCTGTGAGAGAGCCTTGCCTCCATAGAAGAAGCGTGGCCCCTTGATGATGCCTTGCTCGATCGCCATAGATAGGCCGACATCCCCGCCGCCTGCATCACGCACGGTGGTAAATCCGCGCCGCAATGCGCCTTCCAGCAACCGCACTGCGTGGCTGACCATCAGCGCCTTGGGCATGCGTTGCAGCTTCAGCGCGTCGAACGACACCGAGTAGGCGTGGAAATGCAGATCCAGCAGCCCCGGCATCAGGAAGCGCCCCTTCAGGTCGATGATCTCCGCTGCGCCCCGTGTGACGGCGCCTGCCGTAACTTCACAGATCTTCCCGTTCTCGATGACGACGCCGGCGTTCTCGATCAGCGAGTCGCCGTCGCCGTCGAACAAGAGAGCGTTTCTCAAGACCAGATAGTGCGGCATGGCATTGATCGTGTTAGCTGAAACTCAAACGGCGCTCACCAGCCCGTTGGATGGCGAGGCCAGGGCGCGGCAACTTCGAGGATTCGTGCAAGCCGCAGTGCCACGTCATCGCGGTGCCGCCGCACGGTGATCAGCAAACCGACGGGCAAACCCTCCGAGGTCAATCCAGCAGGCACCGAGATGGACGGATTCCAGCCGATGTTGGCCGGCATCGGGAACGCGTCGCCGTGCGTCTGGCTGGCATCCTTGCCGGCAATCCATTCGGGCAAGGGACCTTCGGCGGCGAATGCTCCCGTGGCATGGCAGGGCGTAAGTAGCACGTCTACTTCGCGGAAGAACTCCGCCAATTCCTGCTCCAGGCGTTTTTCCTTTTCCTGCGCTTCGAACACCTGCTGGGTCGTGAATGAACGAGCCTTGTTGAGAAACCAGCGCGGCCCCGGGCTCAGCAGGTTCTCCTGGTCCGGCAGGATCCCGCGATGCTCCAGCTCGGCGGCGAATCGCTTGGTCAGGTGCAAGTTCGCGTCCATATAGACGTTGGTGAAGCCCACAGGCCGTTCCAACGGCTGCAATCGCGCGGCTTCCACGAGTCGCGTCGCTGCCGCGTGCGTGAGTGCAGCGACCTCGGGCTCTACCGGCGAGAAGCCCAAGTCTTCGCTCCAGACCGCACTAAGATTACTCACGCCGAGCGTCTCGATCAGCCTTTCATAATTCGCATCGGGCGACGGCAGACTCATCCGGTCGTGGTCGTCGGGTCCGGCCGTCACGTCCAGGATGCGGGCCCAGTCCGCGACTGTCGTAGTAATGACGCCGGGGCAGTAGCGATCGCTGAATCCGTCCATTCTCGGAATGCGCCCCAAGCTGGGCTTCATGCCCACGGTACCGGTGTAACCGGCCGGCGAGCGGGTCGAACCGCCGGAATCGCCGGCCGTGCAGAACGGCACCATGCCGGCCGCGACCGCGGCCGCCGAACCGCCACTGCTTCCGCCGGGAGTGCGTTGCAGATTCCAGGGATTGCGCGTGGTGCCGTGCGCCAGCGTATGCGTCACGCCGTCCATGCCGAACTCAGCGGTCGCGACCTTGCCGACCGGCACAGCGCCGGCACCGCGCAGGCGAGCGATGAAAATGGATTCGCACTGCTCGGGCGGATCGTCCTTGTGAAACAGCGAACCATTGCGACGCGGCATGCCGGCACAGGCCTCGCGGATGTCCTTGACGCCGAATGGCACGCCCGCGAGCAGGCCGGGGTCATCGCCTTTCGCCACGCGGCGGTCAATCTCCCGCGCCTGGCGCCGTGCGCCCTCAGCGTCCAGATGGACGAACGCATTCAGGCGGTCGTTCTTGCGTTCGATCTCGCGCAGGCAGTCGTCCACGGCAGTGACCGCCTTTAGCTGGCCGGCTCTCACATTCTGAGCGATCTCGATGACCGTTTTCATCGGTCAGACGATGAACTGCTCGATGAACCTCTCGCCAAGGCCGATATCAACGAAGTGCTTGCGGCAGGTTTCCAGTCGCGTAAACACGTCCTCGAAGCCGGTCACGTTGCCGTCCGGGTCCACGTAGGTGATCGTGCCGGTCGTGTGGAATAGCGTGATCATCTCCTCGACGTCGTCGGGCACGACCAGCGTATGCGTGTCGCCCGGCGCCTCGAATACGTAGCCACCCTCCACCGCCTCCCAGTCATGCTCCAGGTAGTACCAGCGGCCCTTCAAGACATAGCCGTGCACCGGCGAGGCGTGGCGGTGCCGATTGAATATGCCGGTCTTGCGCACGCGCAGCAAATGCACCCAGTAACCCTGCGACGGAATAAAGCTCAGCGGCCGCGTCCAGACTTTCTCGGCCAGCGGCACCCAGAGCCGCTCGTCCTCTGGCATCACGTCGCCGATGACGACCTCGCCGCGTGAGTCACGGGGCCGGGGGCCTTGGTACGGAATCCAGCTCGGATCGTCTTTCTTCAGATATCTGGGTTTCATGGTTTCTCTCTCTACCGGCTGCTTGCCAAGGCCTCGTCCAGATCGGCGATCAGATCTGCCACGTCCTCGATGCCCGTGGAATAGCGGACCAAGCCTTCGGGAATGCCAGCATCAGCCCGTTCCTCCGCCGTGCACTCGACGTGACTCGTGACGAGCGGCGGGCCGACTACGGTTTCCACGCAACCCAGGTTCGCCGCCCGATGCGCGTACTGGAGTCTGGGCAGAAATACCTTGATCGCTTCCAGGCCACCCCGGACGCTGAAACTCAGCACGCCCCCGAAGCCCCGCATCTGGCGTTTCGCCACCTCATGGTGGCGGTGACTCTCCAATCCTGGATAGTTCACGTGCTCGACGACGGGGTGCTGAGCCAGCCAACGCGCAACGGTCAGCGCACTCTGATTCTGGCGTTCAACGCGAAGACCCAGTGTCTTCATGCCGCGCAGCAGGCTATAGGCGTCCGGCGGCGCCAGCGCGGCACCATTGATCTCGCGGAAGTGGTAGAGCTTTCTGACAAGCGTTTTGGCGCCGCATGCCGCGCCGCCGAGCGCATCGGCGTGCCCGCCGAGGAATTTGGAGGCGCTGTGGATGACGAGGTCCGCACCCAGTTGCAGTGGGTTCTGATTGATGGGCGTGGCGAAGGTGTTGTCCACGACGACCAGCGCGCCCGCTGCATGGGCGGCTTTCGCCAGACGCTCGATGTCCACGATCTTCACCGTCGGATTCGTGGGAGATTCCAAGTACAGCATCTTGCAGCCCGCGGCGATCTCGGCCTCGATCTGCGCAAAATCGCCGGTGTCGCAAAGCTGGGTCACTATCCGGAACGGTGGCAGAAACTCCGTGAACAGCTTGTTCGTGCCGCCGTAGCTGTCCTTGATCGAGACAATCTGATCACCCGGACGCAGGAGGGCAAAGAAGGTTGCGCTGATCGCTGCCATCCCGGACGAAAAGCTCGTCGCCGCCTCGGCTCCCTCCAGGTCCCGGATCTTTTCCTCGAACGCGCGCACTGTTGGGTTGGTGTTACGCGAGTAGATGTGCCCTGCCTCGCGTTCCAGGGCCACAGCCTGCCAGGTATCGAGATCCTGGTAGCCGAAGGACACGCTGTGAACGACCGGCACTTGCGTCGAACGCTCATGGCCGGCGTGGTCTTGCTCGCCACCCCACACGGCAATCGTGCCCTGGTGCGCCCGCCCGCTCAGCTTCATTTCCTGTTTCCTCAGAGTCGTTGCGAAAAGCGCAGGTTCTTGGCAGCATTCGGTCGCAGGGTCTGCAGGCGACGAAAATACTTCAGTTGCCTACTGGAGGGCGCGACTGCGCGCGGCCGCAGGCTTCTGTAGTCCGAACCGAAGACTTCCAGCAGTAGCGCGGTACCCGGCCCTTTGCCGATGATGGCCACCGAAGATGCCTAAAGCCATCCTCGAGCCCTCGATACCGGCTATCGCCGAGCCGAACGTAGCGAAAAAGTGGAATCCTTCCAAGGGCTATCGCTGGACCGTGGCGTTGACGCTGATGCTGGTCTATGCGCTGAATCAGCTCGACCGCCAGATCATCAACATCCTGCTGCAGCCCATCAAGCAGGACTTCGCGCTCACGGACGCGCAGGTCGGCCTGCTGGCGGGCCTGGCATTCGCCCTCTTCTACACGACGCTCGGCGTCCCGCTGGCGCGCTGGGCGGATCGCGGTAACCGCGTCAACATCATTTCGCTCGCGGTACTGGTGTGGAGCGGCATGACGGCGCTCTGCGGCTTGGCCGCGAATTTCGCTCAGCTGCTGCTGGCGCGCATCGGCGTCGGCATCGGGGAAGCCGGCTGCTCGCCGCCGTCGCATTCGCTGCTTGCAGACTACTATTCGCCATCCGAACGTTCACGCGGCCTGGCGATCTTCGCGCTCGGCACGCCGCTTGGCGCGTCGCTGGGTGTTCTGATCGGCGGGATCATCAACTACCACTATGGCTGGCGCGCCGCGTTTCTCGCAGTCGGACTGCCCGGTGTGGTGATGGCCCTCGTCACTTGGCTGGTGGTCAAGGAGCCGCGTCGCCTGGGTGTCGCGTCAGTCGCCGCGCCGCCGACGGCGCCGTTCAAGACGGTCATGGCGAAGCTGCTGCGTACGCGCACGTTCGTGCACATCTGCCTGGCAGTGACGATCTTCGCCCTGTCCGCATACTCGATCGCGGTCTGGGGCGCGTCGTTCCAGATGCGCGCCTACGGGGTCAATACGGCGGTGCTCGGGCCCGCGACCGCGCTGATGGGTTTCGTGGCCGGGCTGCTCGGCATCGGCTTGGGTGGCTGGCTGGGCGACAAGCTCGGTGCCAGAGACCGGCGCTGGCTGGTGTGGATTCCGGCCATCGCCCTCATCATCAGCATTCCATTCAGTCTGATGAGCTTGTTCGCGCCGACGTGGCAGCTCTCGCTGATCGGCTTCATCCTGCCGCTGGCGGCGCTGTACATCTACTCCGGTCCCGTATTCGGACTCATCCAGACGCTGATGCCGCCAAACATGCGCGCAATGGCGGTTTCCATCTTCCTGCTCGTGACCAACTTGATCGGCATGGGTGCGGGGCCGGTGTTCACGGGCATCCTCAGCGACTGGTTCGGCGGTGGCGGCAGCGCCGATGGTCTGCGATTCGCGCTGGGGATCTCCCTGGTGTTCAACGTCTGGGGCGCGCTGCATTTCTGGTTGGCGAGCCGGAACCTGCAGCGCGATCTCGCGCCGGCTGGCGCGATTCAATGAGATGGGGAACCGGTTTTCAGCATGACGATCCGAAAATATCTCAGCAGCGCGGCGCTGGAAGCCAGCGCCATGATCGAGACGATGGGCTACGATGAGCGCGGCACCTGGCTTCGGCTGGACGAAACGATCTTCCATCCGCAAGGCGGCGGCCAGCCTGCGGATCGCGGAACGATCAATGGAGTATCGGTGGTATTCGTCGTGTCGGCTGGCGAGTTTGCGAAGCACTACATCGAGGCGGGCGACCCGCTTGCAGCGTTTGCCGCCGGACAAACGGTTCACCTCTGCGTGGACGCGGCAGTCCGCGAGCGGCATGCGCGGCTGCACACCGGCGGCCATCTCATCGCTGCGCTGGTGGAATCCACGCACCCGGACTGCGTCGCCGTCGCCGGCCACCACTGGCCGGGGGAGGCACGCGTGGAGTTCGAGTCGCTGAGCCTTGCCGATAAGGACGCCTTCATGGCACAACTGCAGGGAGGCGTGGATCAGGCCGTGGCGGCGGATCTGCCAGTCGCAGTGAGTGATACTGCCGGCAGATTGGTGGCGATAGGCCGCTACCAGGCCGTGCCCTGCGGCGGCACGCACTGCCGGAGCCTGGCGGCGCTGGCGGGACTCCACATCACCGGCACCAAAACCAAATCGACCCGCACACGCGTCAGCTACGGTTTCGACGGTTGAGCGAGCGAGTCCCCGTTCGTCGCGACGACGCCGGCATAGAAGTTCGCGCTCGCTTTCGGCGTGCGCCGCTGCGTTGCGTAGTCAACATGCACGATACCGAAGCGCACGCTGAATCCATGCGTCCATTCGAAATTGTCGAGTAGCGACCATACAAAATAGCCACGAATGTCAGCCCCTTCTGCAATCGCATCTCTCACTGCCTCGATGTGCTGCTGCAGATACGTCACGCGCAAGGGGTCGTCGAGCAATTCGTCCGAGGTGCTGGCGGGATCCGCGAATGCTGCCCCATTCTCAGTGATGTAGACCGGCACTCGACCGTAATGCTTGCGGATCGAGGCAATCGTGTCCGTGAGGCCCCGTGGGAACACTTCCCAGCCGCTCTCCGTGTAGCGCGCCTGCGGCTGCATCACCGTGCTCGCATGCACGGGCCACTCTTTCGGATCGGCAGCCGTAACGGCACGCGTGTAGTAGTTCACCCCGAGAAAGTCGATCGGCTGACGGATGAGCTCAAAGTCCTCTGCCGGCCATTCCGGCCATGCGTCACCAAACATGTGCTTCAGCTCCGCCGGGTACCGCCCAAGGAACACGGGGTCAAGATACTGACGATTCATGTAGGCGTCCGCACGTGCCGTGGCCGCCCTATCTTCCGTGGATGTGGATGCCGGATATTTTGGTTCGATATCCACGACCAGCCCGATCTCGTGCTTTCCCGTCTGGCGGTACGTCCGCACCGCACTCCCATGGGCTCGCAGGAGATTGTGAGTCGCGATCGGCGCCTCGAAACGATTGCGATGCTCCGGCGGGAACCGCCCGTGCAAATACCCACCATCCGCCACGACACGAGGCTCATTGAGCGTCGCCCACTTCTTGACGCGCCCGTCGAGCGCGCGAAACATGGTCGCGCCAAAGTCGGCAAACCAATGTGCAATCTCAGGGTTCAGCCATCCGCCGAGATCATCGAGCGCCGCGGGCAAGTCCCAGTGGTAGAGGGTCGCAACCGGCTCGATGTTCTTTTCGAGCAACGCGTCGACCAGCCGGTCGTAGAAACCCAGGCCCGCCGCATTGACGCGTCCGCGTCCCGCCGGCAGAACACGGCTCCAGGAAATACTGAAGCGATAGGCGCGCAATCCCAGATCGTGCATGAGCGTGATGTCGTCGCGAAACCGATGGTAGTGATCGCAGGCGATATCGCCGGTGTCACCGTTGCGGACTCGGCCGGGCGTGTGCACAAAGCGCTGCCAGATCGACGGTCCGGCGCCATCGGCGAGCGGCGAGCCTTCAATCTGGTAAGCCGAGGTCGCCGCGCCCCACAAGAATCCTCGCGGAAATCTTCCGTTGGCGCTCACCGTTTGGTCGCGTTGGCACATGGGATATGGGCAGGCGGGTCACTCCGATGATTCTCCAACCGGCGCCAGACGCTCTTCGCAATTGCGACATCCTGGACCGCCACGCCTGTCAAGTCGGCTACGACGATCTCGTCGTCGCGAAATACGATCGGTCTCGCCAGCAAATTGCCAAGCTCGATCAGCGCCGCAGGCTCGATCATCCCCGCGCGCACCGCCCATCCCGTCTCGCCATGAGCGACGCATTGTTCGCGGGAATCCACCACGATCCGCGCGCGCGCCAGCAGACGGGCGTCCAGTTCCTGCTTGCCTGGCGAGTCCGCGCCAACAGCCACGATTCTTGCGCCGGGCCGGACCATTTCGGCGGTCAGGAGCGGTGAGCGCGACGGCGTCGTGGTGACGATCAGATCCGCGCCGGCGCACAGATCCGCCAGCGCGATCGCTTGGCCGCCCAGCCCGCCCGCCAGGGCCGCGGCACGTCCGCCATTGCGCGCCCACACCAGCACGCTTTTTAACCCGAGATGCCGCGTGATCAGTTGCGCCTGCATCCGCGCCTGGATGCCCGACCCGACCACGCCGAGCACGGCTGAATGGGGACGCGCGATTGCACGGGCTGCTATGGCGCCGGCCATTGCGGTGCGATGGTCAGTGAGCCTTCCTTCGTCATGCAACAGCGCCAGGACCTCGCCGGTTCGCGCACTCATCACCGCCATCAAACCATTGCTGGACGCGAGACCCTGTTCGGGATTGCGGTAGAAACTGGTCGCGAGCTTGATCACAAAGACATCGTCGCCGGCGAGATAGCCGCCCTTCACATGGCAATCGCCCGACGCATCAGGGAAATCCAGGTGGCCGACGGCGGTCACCTGCGCCTCGCCTGCGGAGAAGCGGCGGAAACCTTCCTCGACGGCGGCGATCGCCGCGTCCTCGTCGAGCGCCGCCATGATCTCAGTAAGCGCAACGATGCGCACGCCCAAGCCTCCAGTTTTCAGCCGCGCAGTGCAGCGGAAATCGCCTGCAGCCCACCCTCGAGTTCTTCCGCGCTCGGCCAGCCATAGCCCAATCTGAAGAAAGTGTCGGGCATCTCGAACCAGTGGCCAGGGCCGACATAACAGCCGTGCCCGTCCAAGAGCCGCCTGTAGAAAGCTTCCGTGCCTCCTGTGGGCTCGGAGCGCATGCGCGGAAAGCAAACGACGCCGCCTGCGGGCGCAATCCACTCCAGAAGCTTCTCACCAGCAATCCAATCGCCGACCAGCGTGCGGCGGCGGCGCATTTCCGCGAGCGTCGGCTCAAGAAGGGCCGCGCGCCGTTGAAGAACCTGCTCTGCAACCCACTCGTCGATGACGCTGCCGCAGATGCTGATCTGCTCCTTGGCGGCCAGGAAGGCTTCCTGCAGACCGGGATTCGTCGTGACGATCCATCCGAGCCGTATCCCGGGAACGCCGAATGCCTTCGACAGCGATGACACGCTGATGACGTGCGATCCGAGTGATGCGGCCAGGGTCGTTGCGCCATCGAGCGACAAATCCCGGTAAGTCTCGTCGACCAGCAGGTAGCAGCCGTTCCTGCGCGCCAACTCCACCAACTGCCGCAGCTCGGCTTCGCTGTACATGACCCCGGTCGGATTGTGTGGGCTGGTGACGCTTATGATCTTGGTGCGCGCTGTAACGGCGGCTGCAAGCTGGTCAAAATCAATCTTGAATCCCGCCTCGAACTCGAGCTCGACATGGGTGACTTCGCAGCCGATCGCACGCGGCGTTTCGAGGTTGGTCGCATAGTTCGGACGCACTACGATCAGATGATCCTCGCGGCCGAGAAGCGCCGTCGCGATGATGAACAGAGCGCCTGCCGCGCCGGCCGTGATCAGGACGTCGTCGGTGGTCAGGCCCTCGCCGTCCGCGGCAATTAACGTGCGCAACCTCTCGCGGCCGCGATGCACGCCATAGAGCAAAGTGAGATCGGGGATCGTCAGGTTGAGACCTGACAGGGTTTTGTCGGCGACCGAACTTTCCGACAGATTATGGCGGATCAGTCCATACCCGTATTCTTCGGGCGACTCCACCTCGATGGGCATTCGTACGTATCGCATACGGTTCCAACGCCTCTACGAAGGAACGGGGCCAACCGCTTCCCGGAAAGTCTCGAGCGCGATATTGCGGCCGCACAGCACGACCGCGACTTTGCGGCCCCTGTAGGCCTGGGCTTGCTTTACCAAGCCGGCCATTGCGACGCCGGCTGCGCCTTCCACCATCCAGCGCTCCGCCTGCGCGATCCGGCGCATTGCCTCCGCAATCTCCGCTTCAGTGACGCTGATGGTCGCATCGATCACGGCCTGGCAGATCGGAAACGTGATGGACCCCGGCTCGACCGCGCCCGCCGTGCCGTCCGACAAGGTCGGGTATTCGGGCGCCTCAACGATCTCGCCGGCCTCCAACGAACGCAGCATCGACACGGAATTCGCCGGCCAGACGCCAACGACGCGCGTGCGCGGCCGCAAATGCTTGATCGCAGTGCCGGCCCCGCCGATCAGGCCTCCGCCACCGACCGCAATGAACACGGCGTCAAGGTCCGGTGCCTGCTTGACGAGCTCGAGGCCGATCGTGCCCTGCCCCGCCACCACATCGATGTCGTTGTACGGTGAGATATAGACCTTGCCCTGCTCGGCCGCGCGCTGACGCGCTCGAAGCTCGGCCTGGATCGCCGGGCCCTCGACAACGACCAGCTCCCCGCCCTGGGCTTTGATCGCCGCCATTTTCGCGGGCGTGGTGGACGCCGCGACGTACACGGTAACGGTGACGCCCGCCGCTGCGCCCGCGCGCGCGACGGCTTGGCCGTGATTGCCGGTGGAGGCCGTGATCACGCCCCTGCTTCGCGCTTCTGCGCTGAGCTCGTGGATCTTGTTGGTGGCCCCGCGGATCTTGAACGAGCCGGTGGGCTGCAGGTGGTCGCACTTGAGCAACGCCTCGCAACCAAGCGCCGCAGAGAGCATCCCGCTTCGATCCAGTGGCGTCACCAGCACTTGTGGCCGAATCGCTGTGTTGGCCTTTGAAATTCTTTCGAACAGAGATGTCATGCTGGTCCGTCGCCAAGCTCACGTCCGCGCGTCATCGCGCAACTCGCTCCCTTCCGCGGCCAGTTGCAGCAGAATCTGCGCGGGCTCGAAACGCGGGCCATACTGGCCGGCGAGCTGGCACGCGCGGCCGACGAAACGCGCGACGCCATACCGGTTGATGAATTCGAGTGCGCCGCCATATCTGGGCGGGAAACCCCAGCCGAGCATGGATCCGGTGTTGGCGTCTGCCACCCTTTCCACGATGCCCTCCTCGTAGCAGCGGGCCGCTTCATTGGCCTGCGGAAAGATGAGGCGGTCGGCGATGTCCCGCCGGGCGATCGGGGCTTGCATCACGAAATGTTGACCCAGCCCGTTCCACAGCGATTTTCGCTGGCCGGGCGGATAGTCGTAGAAGCCCCTGCCGGCTTTTCGGCCAGGGCGATCCAGTTCACGGACCATCCGTTCGATCGCCGCGACGCCCGGCAATTCGGGAGCGGGTCTGCCCTCTGCCGCCAGCCCTCGACGCGTCTGCTCGATGAGCTGCAGGCACAGCGACAGCGAGATCTGGTCGAGGATGGCTAGAGGGCCCATCGGCATCCCGATCTCGACGCCGACCGTCTCGATCACGCCTGGATCCTGACCCTCCAGAAGCAGGGCAGCGCCTTCCATCGTGTAGGTACCAAAAACCCGTGAGGTGTAGAAGCCCCGTGAGTCGTTGACGACGATCGGTGTCTTGCCGATCTGTCGAACATAGTGCTTGCATCGACCAAGAGTCTCCGTCGAGGTGCGGGCCCCTTTGATGATTTCGACCAGAGGCATCCGGTCCACCGGCGAGAAGAAGTGCAGACCGATGAAGTTGCGCGGCCGGATGCTGGCCTCGGCAAGCCCGCTGATCGGAAGGGTCGAGGTGTTCGATGCGTAGACTGCTTTTTCGCTGATGACGGCCTCCGCCTTGCCAGTCACGTCCGCCTTGACGGCCGGATCCTCGAACACGGCTTCGATGATCAGGTTGCAACCCGCAAGGTCGCCGAAGTCCGTCGTCGTTTCGATGCGATCGAGAATGACCTTGCGCTGCGAAGCCTCGATGCGGCCGGCCTCGAGTTCCCTGGCGAGCGCGCTGCCCGAATAGCCCTTACCCTTCTCGGCCTGATCCAACGTGGTGTCCAGCAGCACGACGGCAATGCCCGCCTTCGCCGAGGCATATGCAATGCCAGCTCCCATCATGCCGGCGCCAAGGATGCCCAGCCGGCGAATGTCCTGATCCTGCGATTCTTCACGCAACGCACTCATCGGTTCGCGGAGCGGACACGCGACGCGGTCTGCGGCGGGCTGCCGGCCTCGATTGCGACCTCGCTGATTGCGCCATCCGCGCCGCGCTTGAACCGCAGCTTGACCGGGCCCTCGCGCATAAAAAAGCCGTCCTTTTCGAACGGCAGCATCTCGTGCTTGCCCTGGCCGGGAATGGTCATGAACAGCTGCTTGCCTTCCAGGCTGACGGTGAGCGTGTGGCCTTGCAGATCGTAACTGCCGGGGAAGTCGCCGAAGCCGGCGGGATCGATCGAGGCGTTGACCTGCAGGAGTCCATCGTCTTTTCGCGCCGTCAGGGCCTCCTGCAGGCCCGGGATGTGCGCGACGCCCACGGGAACCTGCACGCTCGATCCCTCGATCTTCCCGGCGATCGGTGCATAGCGGCCATCCAGGCACTCGCCAAGGAACACCTCCGTGATGGCAAAGAATGAGCTCTCGTTCTCCTTTCGCAGCAGCCCGTGCCCCTCGTCCGGGTACAGCAGGTAGGTGACCTTGACGCCGTGCTTGTCCATCTCGGCGACCACCTGCTCCGACTCGCGCGCCGGCACGCGCACATCGTTGGCGCCCTGGACGATCAGCATCCGCCCTTTGGTCTGGTGGGCGAAGTTGATCGGCGAACGCGCGCGCAGCAGCTTGCGGCCCTCTTCCGTGTTCGGATCGCCGAGCAGATCGTGCAGCGCGTCCACTTTCCAGTCCGGTGGGATCGTGGCCGGATCGATGAAGGTTTCCAGGTTGGCGGGTCCCACGACCGCGATGCCACAGGCAAACACGTCGGGCGTCATGGTCATCGCGACCAGGGTTTCGTAGCCGCCGTAGCTGCCGCCGAACACGGCCAGGCGCCCGGGATCCGCGATGCCCTGCTTGACCAGGGATTGAACCTGCTCGATCACGTCGCGGTTCATCGCGCCGCCCCATTCGTGGCGCTGGGCGTTCATGAAAGCCTTGCCGAAGCCCGGCGTGCCGCGGAAGTTCACGGCGAAGACCGCATAACCGCGGTTCGTGAGCCACTGCAGGACGGGTGCAAACTCGATCTCTGCACGTTCGTCCGAGGGCCCGCCGTGCACCACCGTCAGCACCGGAAGTGGCCTCGCCGGGATGCCTTTCTCGTTGAGCTCTACCCAACTCGGATAGGAGATGTAGGAGACGAGGTCGTAGCCATCGCTGGACCGGGTCACGACCGGCTGCATGTCCGACATCCTCATCCCGGCAAGTTGCGGCGTGGACTCGCCCAGCGTCACCGCCTTGCGGATCTTGCGCTCGTACAGCGAGTAGCGCACGGGCTGATCGGGCCGCATGAAGCTCACGATCCACGTCTGATCGTCGCGGGTGCGGCTCTCCATCCGCACCTCGCCGAGACTCAGCGACTGCAGGTACTCGAAGTCCGGCTCAAGCGCGGGGTCTACTACAATCCATTCGCGGCGGGTGAAATGCCGGCTGTAGGCTTGAGGCGCGAACGTCGCCGGGTGCACGAGCGCGCGCTTGATGTCGATGCCCTTCTCGACCGCGATGATTCGCCGCCCGCCGCCATCGAGGTCGTACTCGACCCACGCCGTCGTATCCAGGCCCTGGCTCGAAAACGCCAGCAGCTTGCGGCCGTCGGCCGAGAAAACTGCTCCGCCGAGGTCGTTGATCTGGTTCGCCGATAGCGACTTGGTGTCCTCCGGACCGGTGCGGTTCAGCTCCCGCCAGCTACCGTCCTTGCCGCGCGCATAGGTGACTACACTCAGATCGGGCGCGACATCGACGGCGAGGCGCTCCTGGAAATCGTGATCGAATAACTTGAGCAGATACGGCGCGGCGCTGCCAAGGTGTTCGACCTCACCGGTCACGGCGTTGGCGCGGTAATAGTCGGTCTGCGTGGGCGCGCGATCGTTCATGCCGAACAGTACTTCGTCGGGGAACTTTGGGCTGGTCTGCAGTCCGCGCACGCGCACGCCCTTGGCCGGCGTCAGTTGCCGGCTTTCGCCGCTCGCGATGTCCAGGCTGTAGAGCGTCCAGTTCTCATCGCCTTCGTCGTCGCGGATATAGAAGATGTACCGGCCGTTCTCCGCCCAGCGGAATGTCGGTTCGTACCAGATCGTGACGCTCTGCAGGCCGCGGCCGCGGTCCCGCGTGAGCGGGCGCAGTTCACCAGGGCTGGCCGCATCGGCAATCATCAGGTTGATGACGCCGTCCACCTGCGCCAGCACGGCGATATGGCGGCCGTCCGGGCTGATCTGCGGCGCCTCGTAGCTCGCCGCCAGCATGTAGCGCTCGAAGGGAATGAGCTCGTCCGCGGCGGAATCGCGATTGGCATCGCCCTCGACGGAGCAGGCTGTCATCGCGATCGCAGTCAGGACCGGAAGGACTCCGCGCAAGGCCGCCATGATCATCTCCTCACTGCCGTTGGTACAACGTGACGACGCAAGCGCCGCCGATGCCGAGGTTGTGCTGCAGACCGATACGGGCATTCTCCACCTGCCGATCTTCAGCTTGACCGCGCAACTGCCAGACCAGTTCGGCGCATTGCGCGAGCCCGGTGGCGCCGATGGGATGACCCTTCGACAGCAGACCGCCAGAAGGATTGACGACGCATTGGCCACCGTAAGTGTTGTCACCGTCCTCGATGAATTTTTCGGCCGTGCCCTCCGGCGTGAGTCCCAGTGCTTCGTAGGCAATTAGTTCGTTGGCCGTGAAGCAGTCGTGCAGTTCCACGACATCGGCATCTTCGGGTCCGAGGCCGGTGCTCTCGTAGACTTCCTGCGCGGCGGCCTTCGCCATGTCGTAGCCGACGAGGCGCATGCCGCTGCTCGACTCGAAAGCACTCGGGAAATCGGTCTTGAGCGACTGCGCAAGAATCTTGACCGAGCGGTCGAGGCCGTACGTCTTCGCGTAGCTTTCGGAGCACAGCACGGCGGCCGCGGCGCCGGTCGTGGGCGGGCAGCACTGGTAGCGCGTCAGCGGCTCGAACACCGGCTGCGATGCCATGACCTGTTCAAGCGTGAGCTTGTCGCGGAACACCGCGTGCGGGTTCCGCGCCGCGTGCTCGCGCGCCTTGACAGTGATCTTGCCGAAGGTTTCGGGTTTGGTACCGTACTTCGCCATGTGCTCGCGCGCGGCGCTGCCGAACAGTTGCGCCGTCGGCACGTTATCGAGGTCGACCGGCTGGATCTTGTGGAGCGCCTTGAAAAAACGCTCCGCCGGCGGCGTGCGGTCGGGATAGATGAGGCCCAGTGCGCCCGGCACCATCTGTTCGAAGCCGACCGCTAGCACGCAATCGGCAACACCGGCAGCGATGGCCTGGCGCGCGAGAAAGATCGCGCTGGAGCCGCTGGCGCAGGCGTTGTTGACATTGAACACCGGGATGCCCGTCATGCCGACGCCATAGATGACGCATTGGCCGGCGCAACTTTCGGCGTAGAGGTACCCTGCATACGCCTGTTGGACGTCGGAGTAGGCGATGCGCGCATCGGCGAGCGCCTCGCGCACCGCTCGCATGCCAATGTCCTCGTACCTGACCCCTGCACTGGGCCTGGTGAACGGCGTCATCCCAACGCCAACAACACAGACGTCGCGACTGCTCACAGTTGCACCTTCAGATGAGTCCTCCGGCGCAGGTGATGACCTGCCCGCTGACATAGTCGGATTCCGGGTAACAGAACAGGCACACGGCACCCGCCGCTTCCTCTGGCGTGCCGCCGCGGCCCAAGGGAATGGTGTGCTGCATTGCTTCCAGACTCTCCGGCTGGATACCGATATCTATCTTGTGGCCCGCGATGTCGATGTGCGCAGCTTCGCTGCCCAGGGCCTGCGCCAGACGCGTCCCGATCAGGCCGAAGGCAACGCAGTTGACGTTGACGTGATAGCGGCCCCATTCCTTGGCCATCGCTTTCGTGAATCCGATGATGCCGGCCTTGGCCGAGGAATAGTTGGCCTGCCCGGCATTGCCGAAGAGGCCGGAGATGGACGAGATGTTCACGACCTTGCGGAACACCGGCTGGCCTGCCTCGCTTTCCCTCTTCGCAGCGTCGCGGATATAGCCCGACGCCGCGCGCAGGATTCGAAACGGCGCGGTCAGGTGAACGTCCATGATGGCCTGCCACTGCTCGTCCTTCATCTTCTGGATGACGTTGTCCCAGGTGAAACCGGCGTTGTTGACGATGATGTCCAGGCGTCCAAACCGCTCCAACGCCGCGTCCACAAAGCGCTGCGGGAACTCGGGTTTGGTGATGTCACCCGCCACCGTCACGGCGTCGCGCCGAAGCTTGCGCACCGCTTGCGCTGTTTCCTCCAGTGGCCCGGCGTCCAGATCGTTGATCATCACCTGCGCGCCCTCGATGGCCATTTTGGCCGCGATCGCCGCACCAATACCGCGCCCGGCACCAGTGATCAGCGCGACCTTGTCTTCCAGCTTTCGGTGTTCCGCCATTGATTGCTCGGTCTTTGCCGTCCAACAAGTAGGTAGCCCCGGCAATACCGGGAGCCTTGAATCTCGAGCCGTCCTGAGCCGATGCGCCGCTAAAACCGATACCGCACGTCGACGCCGTAGGTGCGCGGCGCTCCGATGCGATGACGCAGCGTCTGGAACACGAAATTATTGAGCGAGTCCGCAACCTGGAACGTCACGTATTCTTCGTCGGTCAGGTTCTTGCCCCAGCCCAGCACGCTCCAACGTTCATCGGCGGATTCGAAACCGATGGTTGCGTTGAGCAGGCCATAAGCTTCTTGCGTCGACGAGCCTCCAGCAGAAGCGCCGGCGATGAGCAACTCGTCGCGATAATCGTAGTCGGCTCCGAACCGCAGCTGCCCGATCCCGCCCAACGGCAGACCATAGTGAGCCGATAGACCGGCCGACCAGTCTGGAACCGCTTGCAGCTTGTCGCCGGCCCTGAGTCCGCCCTGCGCCAGCGCCTCAGGCGATACTTCAGTGTACTCGCCATCGAGCAGACCGAGGCGCGCTCCGACACCGAATCCCTCGAAAGGCAGCGCGGTCAACTCCAGCTCGAGCCCTCGCGTGCGCACGTCACCGATCGTGCTCTCGACGAGGAGGTCGATCCCGATGCCGCTTTGCGGCACTCGCAGGGTGCCCTGCTGATCCTGCCAGTCGAACTGGAACAGTGCGCCGTTCAACACGAGCTTGCGCCCGGCAAACGCCGTCTTGAAGCCTACCTCGTAGTTCCAGGTGATTTCCTGGCGGAACGACTGGTCGGGAAGCGAACCGATGATGTCGCTGAACCCGCCGCTCTTGAACCCTTTGCTGATGGTTGCATACGTCATCACGTCGTCCGTCCAGTCGTAGCTCAACACGGCGGTCGGCGTGAAGGCACTCCAGTTATCCGAGTTGTGCTGGAACGGAATTTCCTCCAGCCCGAACACCTGGTTGCCGATCGGACTGCTCTGGAAGTAATTTACGCTCTTGCGCTCATACGTGTACCGTCCGCCGAGCACCAGGTCGAGCTTGTCCGTCGCATGCCATGTCGTATGGGCGAATGCCGCGTAGGAGTCGAGACCGACGCGACCATCGGTGTGCGTCACGCCGAACGGCAGGCTAGTGAGTGTCCCCGCGGGGAGCCCAGAGAGCACCTCGATGAAGCTCACCAGCGCGAGGGAGTCTGGTGTAGTGCGCAGGTCCACATTGAACTCGTTGTGGCTCTTCTGGTTGTAGTAGAAGAGACCGAGGATCCAGTCGAGCTTGCGTTCACCGGTGGAGGTAAGCCGCAGCTCCTGACTGAAGCCGTCCACGCTTTCCGGTCCGCCTTGCCGGTTGATGTCAGCCTCGGTGATATCGAGGTCGTACGACTGGAAGAAATCGTGCGTGCGAAAAGCTGAAATTGACTTCAGCGCCGCGCCCTCGAACGCAAGGTCCGCGGTCAACGAGGCGCCCCAAGCGTCGAGTTCCTCGACGCCTTCGAAATCCACGGCGACACTGCGATCGAAGCCATCGTTGTCGGCGGCGGCCAGGCCCAGCAGGTAGAGCAGTCCGGGTCCCGGCCCGACCGGCGCTGCCGGGTCCAGGTTGTACCCGCCCGTATCCATCGCGCGACCGCCCTGATCCATTTTCCGGAAGTCTGTGGCCAGATTGAGCTCCAGCCGATCGGTGGGATTCACGCGCAATGCGGCGCGCACGCCCCAATCGTGGCGATTGTTCACGTCATTGCCGGTGACGCGATTCGTCTCATATCCCTCGCGATCATTGTAGAGCGCTGAGATGCGCCCCGCCGCGCGCTCGCCCAGTGGTCCGCTGACGCTGCCTTTCAACCGCATGGCGTTGTAATTGCCGTAGCCGCTCTCGACGTATCCAGTGAGCGCATCGGTAGGTTTCGCCGTATGGATCGAGATCGCACCGGCGATCGTGTTGCGTCCGAACAGGGTGCCTTGCGGACCGCGCAGCACTTCGATGCGCTCGATGTCGAAGAGATCGGGCTGCTGCGCGACCGAGGTGCTCAAGTAGACCTCGTCGACGTATACAGCGGTCGGCTGATCGATGCCGCCAGCTGACAGCACATTGCCGAACACACCACGAATCCTCGCCACGGAGTACTTGCTGTCGTCGGTATCGAGAAAGCTGAAGTTGGGAGTCAGGGAGGCGACGTCCGCCATGCTGATCACACGTGCTTCATCCAGCATCTCGGCGCTGAATGCTGTCATCGACACTGGCACATCCTGGAGATTCTGCGCGCGCTTCTGCGCGGTCACGATGATCTCCTCCAGCACCATCTGGCTCTCAGCTGCGGCAGTCGCGGTCGGCAACATGTGACTGGCTGCTACAGCCGAAGCCACCAGGAAGAACGGTTTCTTGCTACGCATCACGAGATCCCGCCGGTTGCAGTCGCTGCTCTGATCGAGCATATCCGCGCTCGAGCCGGTGACAGGTATGGGTTCGGATACGAAAAAGTCTGCGCATGTGAGAAGAACATGCACGAGCGTCGCGGGAGCCCCCACGTCGTCCGCCTTGGCGCGAAAACGCAGGAAGTCATAGATCCCTGTATTGTCTAAAGCGGTACGTCCAACGTGATGGACGACTCGACGTGCTTCAGCAGTTCCTCCTGTCTTAGCAACATCGGCTTGAACTGGCGGCGACTGATCAGCGGCACCTGGTCGGCGCCATGCGGGGCGGTCGGATCCATCTGCTGGCCAAAGGCGCGCAGCGACCAGGACTGCGCGTTGCGACCCAGAACGACCAGTCGTGTCCCCTGGCTGCCGCGATAGGCGTGCAGCTCGCCGTTCTTTTCAGGCTTGGACTCGAACGCGCGCAGCGTGGAATCATACTCCGGCACGATATCGGCCGAGCGCTCGGGCCGCCCGTTGGCGTGGATCGAGGTCCCGCCCAGCGGCTCGTTGGCGTTGCCGAACGCTATCCGAAACAGCTTGCCCAGCGGCTGGTCGATGTCGCCGGCCGCCTTGGTCTGAGCGGCTGCCGCTTGCTCGGCCTCTTCGAGCAGCGCCTCGGCGAACGCAGGCGTGAACTTGGAGCGTGGCCATGGGAATTCACGCAATCCGGCGAACTCGGGCTGCGCGAAGAGCCTCTCGCCAGCCTCCGCGCGCCAGAACAGGAAGTTCAGAGCGGCGACCGACTCGGCGCGCGCTTGTCCGTCGAAGGACAAGATGCGGTCGACCAACGTGCGCGCCGGGGGCGAAAGTTTCGCCAATCGCTCCGGCTGCATCTCGACGGCATAGCGCAGAGCATCCTGCCAAGGCGGCGTCGTGATCCAGTATTCGTCGAAGGCGTGCTCGGTGGCCTGCGCCACGGTGAAATCGTTCGCTTTCGACAGCACGTCGAGCGAGCGCTGGCCGCGCGTCGTCACCCGGCCCGGGATGTCATTGAACATGTAGGCCGGATAATTCGAAGCATCCAGATTGCCATGTGCGAACAGGCGGTCCGCCGCGACGTTGTTGTTCTGCATGTAACCTTGCGCTGGATCCCGCACCTGGATCATCTCGTCCAGGGAGTGGAATCCCAGCCAAGCGGTCGCCGACGTGTTCCCGGGTACCGGCGCCGACCAGTCGTAGCCGGGGGGCCGCCGGGGTGTCTTGCCCGCGCGCAAGTAATAGCCGTGACCCTGGTCGTCGACGGCCATCAGATTCTGCGGCAACTGGCCGAGCGTCTTCAGTCCCTCGCGCAATTGCGCCACTGAGCGCGCACGGTTCATGCGATAGATTTCCTCATCGAACAAACCGGCGTCGTGCATCTGACTCGTGCTCACGGCATAGGCCATGCGGCCTTGGCGCGCAACCACGGGCGATAGCACGCCGTTGTGCCGGGTGTATTCGAACTCCTGCTCCACGACCTTGCCGCTCGCCGAGCGGAAAGTTTCCTTGCGCACTTCGATGGTCCGCGCGTGGCCGTCGTACAGGTATTGGCGCGGATTCGCAGGGTCCGTCTCCACGGCGTAACAGTCCCAGAGATCGGGGCTGCCCGTAGTGTAAGCCCAGGCGACGTGACGATTCTGCGCCTGCCAGAGCAAGGCTCCGGCGGCGAATCCCGCCGAGCTGAAATCACCGCCGTTCAAGCGATATTCATAGTAGCTGCCGTCGTTCATTTCAACGTGCGGGTCGGCGAGCAGAATGGTCTCTCCGTTCCTGGTGCGTGAGGGTAGTACGGCCCACTCGTTCGATGCCGCCAGCACCGGTGGCGGCTCGTCGCCGTCCCAGCCCAGCTGCAGATCGACGCCGGCCTTGGCGCATTCGGCGGGGCCGCTTTGCTGGATGTAGAAGCTGAACCAGATGGCGCGCGAGATCGCGACGAGCATCTCGGGCGTCAGCTCCAGCGCCCATTTGGGCACGCGATCTGGATGATCCGACATGTAGCGCTTGATGCCGGCGAGGAAGGCGCGGTAGTTCTTCTGCAGCTGCGGACTCAGTCGCGCGAAGCCCGCTTGACCTTCTTCATAGTGGTGCCAACGCCGCATCTCGATGTCGCCGGGCAACGCTGCATCGCCCAGCAACTCGGCGCTGCGGCCTTGCACCCAGAACGCCGCACCCAACGCACGTTGCAGTCCGTCCACAGCCTGAGCGTAGCCCAATCCGAAGTAGCCGGCCTCCTCGGTATCTCCATAGATATGCGGCACGCCCCAGGTGTCACGGTAGATCGTGACCTGCGCAGCTTCGCCTTTCTGCGACTGCGCAGTACAGGCTGCCCATAGCAGGGCCAATACAGCGGCCCGCGTCGTCTTTCCGGCTAGTGACCTGCGCGAAGCTGCATGGCTTGTAATCGCCCCCATTTCATTCTCCTCCAATCATTTCGTTCCACGCTGGTTCCGCGCCTGCGCCGCGCCACACCGGCAGCACCAGCTGCGACGGCCGCTCCGCATCGTGAAATATCGTTTGCCGCGCCGTGAGGCACTCGGTTTCTGTCGCGATGTCGCGGCCCGTATTGGGATTCGGATCGGCCATCGGGAAGCAGCTACTGGAGACTTCCAGCCGGATGCGGTGGCCTGGCCGGAACGTGTGGCCCATATGGCTCAGGCGGATGCGAAACAAGCCCGACTGCTCAGGCACCAGCGGCTCAGGCCGCTCGAAACTCATGCGATAGCGGGCGCGCAAGATGCCGCCGACGTGAGTGAGACTGATCGCGCGACCGTCCGGGTCAACGTCCAGCAGCTTGGCCGTGAAGTCGGTGTCCGCGGCGCTGCTGGCGGCATGAATCAGCGCTTCAACCGGCCCGATTGCAGTCAGGGAGTTTCGCAACGGAGCCGACGTGTAGACCAGCACGTCCTGGCGCTGCTCAAGTTCACCGTGGTCCTGCGCGCCAGCCTTGTACGGAACCGGATGGGCCGGATCATAGATGAACCGATCGGGAGGTCCGAGCGGCGCCTCTGCGCTGAGACGGCCATCGCCGCATGTCGTGTTCGCGCGACCGCCGCTCTGCAGGAACCAGGGCTGCGGCTCGACCTGCAGAGGTGGGTAGCATTCGAAGTCATGCCAGCGGTTGCTGCCGGTGACGAACAGACGGACGCGGGGTTGTGGAGGCCGCGGGATTCCACGCAGATGTTCGTCTAGAAATGCGAGGCGCAGCTGCCGCAACGGCAGGATGCTGTCGGGCCCGCAACGAAGCTCGCCGATCTGCTCCTCGCCACCCAGATAGCATTGCCGGTGCTCCCAGGGCCCGACGATAAGTTGGGCGCGCGCCGCAGCGGTCGAGTGCAACTCGATCCCCCGCCAGTAGTACATGGTGCCGGCCTGATCGCCGTCGAACCAGCCCGTCACGGCGAACACCGGCAGGTTGATGCGCGCGAAATCCTTCGGGTCCAGGTACAGCCTCCGCCACCAGTCATCGAGCGTCGGGTGGCGCAGGATGTCCCGATACAAGGGCAGCTCCGCACCGAGAACGCGGCCGGCCTCAATCAAAGGCCGGAACCTTTCGAGGTCGCGGTCCCCCGAGACGTCGAAGTCGAAGGACAGGCCGGCCATTGTGCCCAGCCAACTGAACGCCCAGTCCACCTGCAGGGCGCCACCCATGTAGGGAATCTCGTTGAACCAGTCGCCCGCCGGCACCGCCGGCAGCATGCAGACGAGGTGCGGCGGGCACTCGCGCGCGGCCAGCCATTGCGCAGTACCCAGGTACGAGCCGCCGTCCATCCCGACCTTGCCGTTGCACCAGCTTTGCGCCGCCACCCACTCGACGCTGTCGTGACCGTCTGGCCCCTCGACCAAGAAGAAACCGAACTGACCCTGCGATTGACCGCGACCCCGCACCGACTGGAACACGACGCCATAGCCCGCCTCGGCATAGGCGCGCAGGCCCAGCCGCTCGAATTCTGCGGCATCGTTTCCATACGGCGTGCGCAGAAGGACGGCAGGGTATGTGCCTTTGCCGTCCGGCAGCCAGATGTTCGCCGCCAGCTCGACCCCGTCGCGCATCGGCACGCGCACGTTCTGAAACTGGCGCAGCTTCGCGGCATCTCCAGTCTTGGCAAAGTGCCACAGGAAAGCGATTTCCTCGGCCAACACGCGGCGCGTGACGTGCGGCGGCCAATCGTTATGACCTTCCTGATGTACAATACGCAGCAGCACCGGCGCGTAGGTATCGGAACTTCGGATGGCTTCCTGCCGAGCGGCGACGTACTGGTAGGCCTGCCCGGGCGGCGCACTGCGGTCCTGGTCTGCGACCACCACGAGCTGCGCCGGCGTGCGCGGCGCCGGCCGCACATTCTGCAGTGGCGAATACCCGCGTAAGACTTCGAACAACTCCCGACTCTCCGCCGCGCTGCCGTACTCGGCGGCCACTGCCT
Source organism: Steroidobacteraceae bacterium (assembly GCA_050738495.1). Lineage (GTDB taxonomy): Bacteria > Pseudomonadota > Gammaproteobacteria > Steroidobacterales > Steroidobacteraceae > SCUD01. The sequence continues at coordinate 56,694 of JBOHZL010000009.1, forward strand.
GTCCGGTTGCGGTATCGGAGAGCCACATCAAATCGGTGAGCGGCACCTCCGATACCACTGCCGCGAACAGGTCAGGGCGCTGATTGACGCACACCGCCGTGAGCAGGCCGCCATTGCTGATCCCGCGCGCGACCAGATGCTGCGCCGCGGTGTAGCCGCCCGCGATGAGGTGTTCGGCCGCCGCGTAGAAATCGTCAAAGGTGGTCTGCTTGCGAAGCCGACTGCCGGCCGCGTGCCAGCGCTCGCCATACTCGCCGCCGCCACGAATATTCGCCAGCGCATAGACACCGCCGAGTGACAGCCACAATGCAATCTCCGGCGAGTACTCTGGCGTGATGGACTGGCTGAAGCCGCCATAGCCGTAGAGCAGCGTCGGATTGGCGCCGTCCCGTCGCAACCCGGCGTGGTGCAGCACGTACATCGGCACGCGGCTGCCGTCCCAGGCGCGGAAGAAGACCTGCTGCAGTTCATAGTCGCGGGGATTCACGTCCGGAATCGCCACGCGTTCGAACTCGCGCAACTCGCCGTTCGCTGCGAGGTAGGCATAGAGGATCCGCGGCACCAGAAACGACTGCGTATAGATCCGGAAACCACCGCTGCTCGGGAACACGCCGTCGATTGTTGAAAGCGTCGGCGGTGCCACGCTCCAGAGGTGTTCTCCTTCGAGACTGAAGTGCCACAGCGTGTCGTGTGCATGCTCCACGTACGTGAGCAACAGGCCGTGTGTCGAGACCGCTGACTTGGGTGGGCCGTCGAACCGTTCCGGCCGCGCCAGTACAAGCTCGCTCTCGGGGATCACGGTTCGCCACGCTGATCGGGCGGGAGCGCGCACATCAATCGCCACCAGCTTGCCGTTCGCCGCGCCGGCGCAAGTGTGAAAGTACAGGACGCCATTGGTCGCACCAACGAACTGGTTGTAGCTTTCCAGCTCCTCGAACAGCACGGTCGCGTTCGTCACCTGGCCGGCATGCGGCGGCGCGTCGTCCAACCGGCACAGGCGGACGCCACTCAGGCCGCTGCTGAATTGGTGCGTGGATAGAAGCAGCAGATCGCCGCCCTGCGGGATCACGGCATACGCAATGTGGCCCGGTCCCTCATGATATTCCTGGACGCAGCGGTCGTCGGCCCAAGGCGTGCCGAGCGCGTGCCAGTACACGCCGTCGCGCCGCGCGTGCTCCTCGAACAGCCGCCGGCACAGGCTGTAGTAGTAGCCCTGTTCCGTCGGATGCCACGCCACGAACGGCATCACGGTCGTGAAATCGCTGGTCTCCAGGACGACCCCGGTTGCGGCATCAAGCACCTGGAGGGTGCCCAACACCTCTCCTGGTCTTGACAGCAGCAACGCGATGTGGCGTCCCGAGGGGCTGACGCTGACCTGGTATGGATCAATCACCAGCCCAGCCGCATTGGGATCCAGCACTACGCGACTGCCGCCCGAATCACTGTGTTCGCACAGCAGGGGATACGGCAGGTCGGGCCGGCGCACCAGCGTGAAACTGCGATCACCGCGTCGCGCGTGCCACAGGGGGTCCACCGGGCGGTGATTGCGCTCCAGGAACTGTTGTGCGTGTGCCAGTTCCGTGCATTGGCGCAGAAAATCGCCAGCTGACTGGTGCTGCGCCTCCACCCATTTCGTTACGTTCGGGTCGCCGATTGCAGCGAGCCAGGCGTGTGGATTGGCAATTGTCACGCCATGGAAGGTCCGCGCTGCGCGACTCGGTGCCGAGTCCGCAAATGGGTCGCCGCGCTCGCCAACGCTCATGCGCCACCAGCGCGCAGTTTAGGATCGCGATCAAAACTCTTGCGTGCGAATTTGGGTGATACGCCGTAGCGTCTCTTGAACGCCGTTGTGAAATTCTTCGAGTAACCGTAGCCGACGGCATCGGCCACTTCGCGGACCGAATAATCGCCGGTATGCAGCAACTGCAGCGCCTTCTCGAGCCGCAGGTTCTGCGTGTACTGGAAGATCGGCGTCCCAAACAGCTGCTTGAAGCCCATCTTCAGCTTGCGCTGGTTCAGGCCAAGCTGCCGCGCCAGCATGGTGATGGTCGGGACATGCACGCAATCCCTGCGGATTATTTCGCGCGCCTGGTCGAGCTGCCGCTTGTCGCGCCAGGACAGGCACAAGTCAGATCCGCTGGTCTCACCTTCGCGGGTCAGTCCGTGAATGACCTCGCACAGAAGCTCGTACGCCTTGGCCTTGACATAGGTGTGGCGCAGCCGGCCGAGATACTTGGTGGAGACGATGTCCACCACGGCCCGCATGATCGAGCCGCTCATCGGCACGGTCTCGAGAATCAATTCCTTCGGCAGACCTTTCAGGAAGCCGACGATGGCCTCCGGCAGTGTGCTCAGATCCGCCTCCACGTGTGGCCGCAAGAATGCGCGGGACACGTACAACGACACCGAGCTGCCCCAGCGTCCATCGGCGACGCCTTCCATCTTCGCGATGCCCGGCGGGTGCAGATAGACCTCGACCCGCCCGGCGGAGTACTCATAGGAGGATGAGTGCTGAGCGAAGGTCTGCGCCAGGCCGCCGCCGTCGAGCGCAAAAGCGATCTTCAGCCAGTCCTCGCCAGGCGCAATGACATGGCTGGTCTGACGGCGCTCGTCTTTGATGACGCGCAGATAGAAGTCTTTTTCCAGTCGCACGATGTCGGTGTAGGCATCACTGGACTGCCCATCCAGCGGTGAAAACGGCGCGCCCTCTCCGACCAGAAAGCTCGTGCGCAAGCCATCTCCGGCGCAGTACGGCTGCCACGGTGTGCAGAAAACGATCCCAGATTCCGCGCTCGCATTCAGCAACGCGATCGCCCGGGTCAGATTGAACACGGGCGACGAAGGTGCCGCTGCGGACCGTGGGGACGTCGGTGTGCTCATGCAGGTCTGATCGTCTGTGCCTCGCGCGCCTCTCGCATTTCGATGCGCCGCCGAATCGTCGCGTGGCGTCGTTGGTCAATGGGAAAATTCCAGATCAATGGCACGGCAAGGATCTGGAACACGCCAGGCAGCACGCAGAACGACAGCGCCATGCCGAGGTTGGCGAAGTCATCGTTGACGGCGCCGTCTGCGATATTGTACCCGAACACCACACTCAGGAAGACGAACACCAGACCGCCCACCGATGCAGTCGCCTTGGCGAAGAACAAGAGGAATGCGTAGTAGTTTCCGGCCCGATCGACCTTGCGCTTGAGTATCTCGTAGTCCACGACGTCGGCGAGCAGTGCGAAAGGCGCGACGCTGCTCACGCCATTGGTGAAGCTGTACAGCGCCGTGAGCACGAGCGCGGGCACGACCGACGACGGACCCGGCACCAGCACGATCATGGGCAGCAGGATCAGCGAGTTGGCGATCCAGCCATACGCCCAGGTCCGATGCTTGCCGAATCGTCCGACCATTTTCGCCCAGAACGGCAGCGAGGCAAGCTGAAAGCCCATCGCGACCAGCACGAGATGCGGCACGTGATCGCCGATCTTCAGGTAGCTGTCGAAGTACGGAAAGAACAAGGCGGCGAAAATTCCGCTGCCGGCGCCGGCAATCAGATAGGCGCCGAGAAATCGCAGCAGTGGCGGATTGCGAAACACCGCCGGCAACAGGCTCTTCAGATTCGTGCGATGGATTTGGGACACGTCACCGGCCGGCGCGGAGCGACCGGCGATCGTGAGCGTCACCGGAAACAGGATCAATATCACCCATCCCAGCCAATGGAACACACTAGGTGTGTAGTTCGTGTCGGCACTGACGCCGACATAGAACAGGATCAAGGGCAGCAACGGCAGAATCAATCCGCCGACCGTGTCCGCAATGCCCCGATACGCGAACAGCCCGGCGCGCAGCTGATAGTCCGTCGTGAGCTCGCTCCCCCAGGCCATGTGCGGGACCTGATACATCGTATAACCGAGATAGAAGAGCATTGACCACGCGGCGAAGTACGCGATGCCGGCCTGCGGCGGGATCAGGAACAGGAAGAAGCTCGATACCGTCGTCAGCAGGCCGCCTGCGATGACCCAGGGCTTGCGCGCCCCCCATCGGGTCCGAGTCTGATCCGACCAGTAGCCGATCAGCGGATCCGTAATCGCATCGAAAATCCGCATCAGGCCGAACAGCGTGCCGACCGCCGCCAGGCTGATGCTGGCGTATTTTGCGTACAGCGACGGCAGAATCCCGGCGACCGCCGTCATCGTCGATGATGCGGCGACGCAGGGAAGCGTGTACGCCAACATGGCTCCGCGGCTGTGCGCAATTGTAGCGGGCTCCGCACGCGCAGGCCCGCCGTCGACGGCATGCAGTCGCGCCTGACCGATTCTCACGTTCGCACCGGCTGATCGACCATGGGCCAGTACGGCTTCGAGAACTTCTGGTACGGGAGACGCGCGAATTCCATGTTGAGCGCGCCTGGCGTCCCAACTGCGACGATCCGCTTGGCAATCGGCTCGAATCCGGTCTGGAAATGGTTGATGGATTTCACGACCAACGCCTTGCGCTGCGTCGGGTCCAGGCCGAGGTGACTGAAGGCCATCGGATCGAAGCACTGCGTGCGCACGCTGCTGACGATGACGTCCACGCCTCTGACCTGGATCCACGCCGTATTGCCCATACGATCACGTGTCGTGCCAAAAGCAAGCTGCGTGGCATCGGTGGCCAGACCCATCACCGTACCGTCAATGTCCACCGGCTCGCCCGAGAACGGACCCAACTTACCGCCGACCCGGGACTGGATCCGGGCGCCGATTCCCGCCTGATGACAAAGGTTGACCAGCGTCGGGTCGTAGAACAATGCAAACGCGACGCTGGTGAGCCCGCGTTCAAGCACGGCGCGCAGGATGAAGCTGGAGTCCGCGGCCGCACCGCCGCCCGCATTGTCGGCGACATCGGCCAGGACGATCGGCCCACTGTCCGCGGCCGCAACGATGTCGAGGGCGTCGCTTACCGAGGCCAGCCGGGGCTGCGAGACTTCACGCATTGCCCAGACTTCCCCGGCCAGGCAGTCCGCAAGCCGCTGTGCGGCGCCCCGGTCATTGTTCGCATAGACCAGAATCTTGCTGCCCGTATCCGGTGTGTCGCCCCACGGGAATCCGTGCACGAAGGAAACACTGAGGATGCCGTTCCGGCCCTCCAGCCCCCGCAAGCGGTCGGTGAAGCCGCGGATCGGCTGGTCCTGCGTCGGCCACAAGCCCACGATCCGGCAATCGGTCACCGCGGCCACCGGCCGCGCTATGCCCTGCATCATGTCCCGCGCGATCCGGAACAGATCGTCCACACACTCTGGCCCGTCGGTGTGTGGGTATTCTTTCATGAACGCCAATACGTCGGCGCTTTCCACCATTGGGTCCGTCAGGTGGGCATGCGGGTCCAAAACGGCCAGGACCGGCACGTGCGGTCCCACCACTTGCCGCACCCGGCTCAGAGTGTCGCCTTCGCAATCCAGGCACTTCTCCGCGACCATCGCACCATGAAGCATCAGGAACACGGCGTTCACTTCGTTGCAGCGCCGCAGGTCATCGAGCAGTGTATCGCGCATCTCTTCGTAGTCGCGCTGGGCCACGGGCCCCCCGGGCTGGGCGAAAGCACACAGGCCGATTTCTATCTGGGCGCCGAACTCGGCGGCGCGCTCAGCAAAGCGCTGCACGTGGGCCGAGAGGATGCCCTCGGCGCGCAGCGCGTCTTCGCCTTTGCAGTAACAGCAATCCTCGAAACTCTGCCGGCTCGTCGGAATGCTTGAAAAGGAGTTGGTCTCGGTGAACAGGGCGGCGAAAAACAACTTCATGCCAGTGGACTCGCCGTCGATTCCCGGTCCGCGGGCGTGCAGATGTCGATCAAAACTCGTCCTCCTCGAGACCATTGCGACCCAGGCCGCCATCGCTTTCCGGTCCCTCGGCGCGGCTTCCTGATCTCGGCATTCTCGTGGGCCTCAGCTTGCGCTTCTTGGCCAATCCCGCGTCAATAGACGATTCACGATCGCAGACTTTCCGGTAACCGTGTCAAGGCCATCAACGTCGCAGGCTCGGGCTAATGTTCTCGGGCCGTCGCGCGCGGCGGGCGCGGCGCTGGAACTCCGATGAGCAAGGCGCCGACCTACTTTTCAGCCACGACGACGGAAGCCGACGCCAAGTTCGCGGATGAGGCGCGGCGCGCCAGCGCGGCTCTGGAGTTGATCCGCCATCCATTGGCTGGACCGTCGGGTGAACCGCTCCACGTCGGCGTCGCGCGCATCGGGCCGGCACGCGCGAGCGCTGCAACGCTGGTCCTGTCCGGTACGCACGGCGTCGAAGGCTTCGCTGGCGCCGGCATCCAGACCGGCCTTCTGAGTGAACTGTCAGCCTTGCCGGACCAGACCGCGCTGCTGCTGGTGCACCTGATCAACCCTTGGGGCCCGGCCTGGAACCGGCGCGAGGATCACGAGAACATCGATTTGTTTCGCAATTTCCTGTACCTCGAGGATCCCGTGACGCCGGATCCGTTGTTCGATGTCGTGGATGACGCGTTGGATCTGGCACATTTCCCGGAGCACACACCGGAGCACGATGCGCGGGTGCGCGACGAGCTTATCGCGCGCTACGGCAGCGCGGAGCGCCTCATCGCGGCGATCCGGCGCGGCCAGCATCACCGGCCGAAAAGCATGAGCTACCACGGCAACCATCCGAGCTGGAGCCGCACCGTCTTGCAGGACGTGTTGTCCCGGCACCTGGCCGGCTGCCGCCGACTCGCGGTGCTGGACATCCATACGGGCTTCGGCCAGTACGGAGAAGGACTGGTCATGTCGTATGACGCACCAGGTGATCCGCGTCACGAGCGGATCCAGCGCTGGTTCGAGCGCAATGTCTATGTGCCCGGCGCCGACGCGGACATCCCGCCACACCGCAAGAGCCCGTATGGAATCATTGCAGATTGGCTGCCCGGTGTTGCCGTCACGGCGGCCATCCTCGAGTTCGGCACCTTCCCGCCGGACGAGTATCGCGACGTGTTCCCGGCGAACCACTATTATCACATCTATGGCAATCCGCGCTCCGAGGAAGGGCTGCGAGTCGGTGCGCGCTACCGCCGGTACTTTTACCCCGAAGAGCCCAGCTGGATGAACAGTGTGTGGCACCGCGGACATGAAGCAACGCTGCGCATGCTGGCCGGCCTGAACGGCTGGACGAAGAACTGAACGGTGCAGATCTCAGGGAATAGCGCGATCGTCACCGGCGGAGGTTCCGGGCTCGGCCAGGCGACGGCGGAGGCCCTCGCGGAAGCCGGAGCGCGCGTCCTCGTCATCGATCTCGACGAGGCGAATGGCCGGGCTGTTGCGCAAGCCATCTCCGGTCGGTTCGCACGCGCCGATATCACCGACGAAGCATCGCTCGAAGCTGCGATTGCCTGCGGCCAGGAGGCGTTCGGCCCTGCAAGGATCCTGGTGAATTGCGCCGCGGTGGGCGGACCAGCGAACCGCACGGTAAGCAAGAACGGTCCGTACCCACTCGATGTGTTCCGCAAGATCATCGACATCAATCTGGTGGGCGCATTCAACGCTGTGCGACTCGCTGCCGCGGAAATGATCAAGCTCGATCCACTGGAGCGCGGCGAGCGCGGGATTGTGATCATGGTGTCGTCGATCAATGCAATGGACGCGCCGGTCGGCACGGTCGCTTACACGGCGTCCAAGGCCGGTGTGGCCGGCATGACGCTGACGATCGCGCGCGACCTCGCGCCCAGGGGTGTGCGCTGCTGCACGATTGCGCCGGGCAATTTCGATACGCCGATGCTGCATCTGGCGCCACCGGAGTTCCTCGACGAGCTGCTGAAGCTCGTGCCGTTCCCCAACGACCGCTTCGGCGATCCGGCTGACGTCGCGCGGCTCGCCTGCCACATTTGCGAGAACGTGATGTTGAACGGTGAGGTGATTCGGATCGACGGCGCCATGCGCCATGCGCAGCACCGCTAGGAGCATTCGATGAGCAACTTCAAGGCCATCCTCTACGAAACGCCGGCGCCTCAGGTTGCGCGGATCGTCCTCAACCGCGTCGAGTCGCGTAACGCGCAGGACACGAACCTCCTTTACGAGCTCAACGACGCTCTTGATCGCGCGGCGCAGGACGACACGATCAAGGTCATCATCCTTGCGGCGAACGGCCCGCACTTTTCCTCCGGCCACGACCTGCACGAGACCCAGCATCTCGAAAACATGATGGCGCACCGTCGCGTCGGCACCTGGTGCGGCATCAGTTGCGCTGGCGCCGAGCCGATCATGGCCCGCGAGAAAGAATTGTTCCAAGGCCTTTGCGAGCGCTGGCAGGCGATTCCGAAGCCGACCATTGCCCAGGTCCAGGGCCGCTGCGTTTCGGGCGGGCTCATGCTGGTCTGGCCTTGCGACCTCGTGATCGCATCCGACGACGCACAGTTCCGGGACAACACACTGGACATGGGCATCGGCGGCGTCGAGTACTTCGCGCATCCCTGGGAGTTGGGACCACGCAAGGCCAAGGAACTTCTGTTCACTTCCGATTGGCTGACGGCCGCCGAGGCGCATGGGCTGGGCATGGTCAACCACGTAGTGCCGCGCGCAGAACTTGCAGCGGCTACGCTCGAGCTCGCAGAGCGCATCGCGCGCAAATCCATCTTCGCGCTCAAGCTCGCCAAGGAGGCAGTCAACGGCGCGATGAGTGCGCAGGGCCGCAAGATCGCAATGGACCACGCCTTTGTCCTGCACCAGCTTGCACACAGCCACAACATGCAGGTGCACGGTTCACCGGTGGACCCCGCGTTCTTCGCCAGCAGCCCGATCAGGAAGCCCATCTAGAAGCCGGGCTGATCCTCATGCGCCTGCACGATCTGTTCGAATACCACGCGCGCACGCGCCCCGACCATCCGTGCATGGTCGATGGCGAGCGCCGTCTCACGTACCGCGAGACGGCCGGCGAGGCCGACCGGCTGGTCAATGCGCTACGCACTGCGGGGCTGCACCCCGGCGACCGCTTCGCCTATCTCTCGCGCAACTCGGCCGACATGGTGATCGCCTTTCTGGCCGGATCCAAATCCGGGACGGTGGCACTGCCGCTGAATTGGCGCCTGGCGCCCGTGGAATGGCGGCGCATCCTGGAACAGGGCGGCGCCCGGTTGATCATTGCGCAATCCGAATTCGCGACGGCCTTCGACCAGTCTCGCCCCGCGACGCTGGGATCGTTCTACAGCATCGGCGACGCCACCTCCGGCTGGAACGACTACCGCGCGTGGCTGGCGGCGCAGCCCGCACAGACGCAGTCCACCACCACCGGTGACGACGTGCCACTTTATCAGATGTACACGAGCGGCACCACGGGCGAGCCCAAAGGCGCCGTGCTGCCGCAGCGCTCCGTTATGAGCAATGCCATGCAGGCCATGGTGGTGTTCGAGCGGCGCATGTCCCAGAACGACCGAGCGCTGATCGTCATGCCGATGTTCCATGCCGGCGCCAGCTCGTTCGTGATCGGCACGCTTACCGCCGGGGCGACGATGGTGATCCATCGCGAGTTCAGCGCCAAGGCGCTGGTGCACGAACTCAGCTCCGGCATCACCATCGTCAACCTGGTCCCGGCGATGATCCTGATGGCGCTGCAACTGCCCGATGTTGCGCAGCACGACTTCCGCCGGCTGCACACGATCATCTATGGCGCTTCGCCAATCGCCGAAGAAACCCTGCGCCGGGCGCTCAAGGTCTTCGGCTGCCAGTTCTACCAGGGCTTTGGCCAGACCGAGTCCAGCGCGTGCCTGACCTTCCTCACACATCAGGATCACGAGCGCGCGCTGCGCGACAAGCCGGAGCTACTGCTCTCCGTCGGCCGGCCCCTCGCCGGCACCGAAATCCGCATCGTCGACGAGCAGGACCGCGATATCGCCGCTGGCGAAGTCGGCGAGATCATCGCGCGCGGCCCGCAGCTCATGCAGGGCTATTGGAACAAGCCCGCGGAAACCGCCGCGGCGCTGAAGGACGGCTGGCTGCACACTGGCGATGCTGGCCGCCTGGATGCGGACGGTTACCTGTATGTCTGCGACCGCATCAAGGACATGATCATCAGCGGCGGCGAGAACATCTATCCGCGCGAAGTCGAGAACGTGCTGTTCGAGCATCCGGCGGTCGCCGATGCCGCAGTGATTGGGGTGCCCGATGCCCAGTACGGCGAAACCGTCATGGCCGTGGTGGTCCGCAGAACTGGAATGGAGCTCTCCGCGGACGAGGTCGTCGCGCACTGCCGACGGCAGCTCGGCGGCTACAAGCTGCCGCGCCGCGTGAAGTTTGCCGCCAGCCTGCCGCGCAACCCTTCCGGAAAGGTGTTGAAGAATGAGCTGCGTGCACCCTACTGGCACGGGCGGTCGCGCAACGTCGGTTGATCAAATCCTGCAAGCCATGGGAGCTCTGAAAATGGGACGAGCAGTCGCGGTGTTGCGGTGTACGTTACTGGCCTTCGCACTGGCGGCCTGCGCCTTGCAGCCGGCTCCTCCGCAGGCCAGAACGTACCGCATTCTCATCACCAATGACGACGGCATAGAGCATGAAGGCATCACCGCCCTCGCCGCCGCACTTGGGCAACTCGGCGAAGTGGTCGTCGTCGCGCCGAAGACCGATCAATCCGGCAAGAGTCATTCGATCTCGATACTCAATGGCGTTGCGAGCGTGATGCCGGTGATGCGCGACGGCGTGCGGTTCGGCTACGCCGTGGATGGCACACCCGCGGACTGCGTGCTGTTGGCACTGTACTGGCCGCCCATCGCCGGCAAGTTCGATGTCGTGGTTTCCGGCATCAACTATGGGACCAATGTCGGTGTCGCGAGCCTCTACTCCGGCACGGTCGGCGCCACGGTCGAGGGCGCGCTGGCGGACATTCCCTCGGTGGCGTTTTCGCAGGATGCGCGTCTCAAGGAATACGGCCGATCCGCAGCGATCGCGGCGAAGATCGTCGAGCGCGTGCTCAAGGAGGGAGTGCCATCGCGTTCCTTTCTGAACGTGAACATTCCGGCCGGTGAGCTGAAGGGGTTCAGGGTCGCGCCGATGGGAGACTCCTTCTACGTGTTGGATCGGTTCGAAACCTTTGGCGCCGCGAGCGACGGGTCCACCGGCGTCAAGCTGAAGCTCAAGCGCGGCACCGAGTTCCTGCCGGAACGTGACACCGACTTGTACGCCGATGGCTATGTGACCTTGACACCGTTGCAAGCCGATTGGACGGCGCGGGATTTCATCGAGTCGCTGCAGAAGTGGTCCTTGGAACTGCCGGCGGCCTCCGCAAAGTAATCCATGTCCTGTGAAGACATCGACTGTCCCGGCATCCCGCTCGACATGGAGTTCGCGTGATGCAGCTGCCGGGCAGCGATCCAATCCGCGACGACGTGCGGGCTTTCTACGAAGACAGCATTGCGGCCTTGCTCGCGGCTTCACCGGAAGTAGCCACTGAAATGGGAGTTGTGGAGATTGGTGATCGCCCTATCCCGCAGGATGTCTTTTCCGATATCTCGCCAGCGGGCGAGGAACGCCGCCGCACATTGATGGCCGGTACACTGACAAGACTCAGAAAGCTGCCGGCGATGGTGGCGAATCCCAGGGATGACTTGAATCGCGAGATCTACGAGTTCTTTCTCCGCTGGGGCAGTTTCGGCCGCCTGCGTGGAACCGAAAGCCACAGTTTTTCGCTCTGCGACTCGATCGCCGATCACTTGTCCGGCGTTCAAACCGAGCTGGTCACCTGTCTGGCCCAATGGCAGCGCCTGAACTCCATTGAAGATGCGGACTGCTTCCTGAGCCGTCTCCAAGCTGTCCCGCGCCAGATCGACAACTTGATCGAGGGCTTGCGCGAGCGGAATGCGGCCGGCAACGTCATGCCGGCATGCATCGTCCGGCGCGTCGTGGACGAACTGTCGCAGCTGCTGGCGTTGCCAACGCAAAAGCAGCCCATCTATCTCCGGTTTCTGGAGAGCGGCCGCATCACGAGTGCCGAGCGGGTCGCCACGGCGCTTGAATGCGGCTTCTTGCCGGCCTTTCACAAGCTACACGCGCTGCTCACCGGGGACTATTCCCACGAGGACCGCATTGGCTTGTGCCGACTTCGGGACGGCGAGGGCCTCTACCGTTTCCTGTTGAAAGCCCATACAACCACGGACCTGTCCGTAGCCGATATCCACGCCCTGGGCGTGCAGGAGCTCGAACGGCTGCAGCAAACCACCCGTGAAAAACTGCGTGCTGCCGGCTATGGCGGTGATTCAATCAGCGAAGGATTCGAAGCGTTCGATCGTGACGAGCGTTTCCAGCTTGCACGCGAAAGGCTGGGACGCAACCAGTTGCTCCAGCGTTTGGAAGCAATCATCGCCGAAACGACAGGGCAGGTGATGCCCCTGTTCGGAATCCAGCCGCAAGCACATGTGACAGTCCGACCGATTCCGGAAGTGCAAGAGGCCAACCGACATATGACCTATGTTCCGCCCAGCCCTGATGGGGCCCGCTGCGGAACATTCGAAGTCAACCTGGCGCAACTACAGGCAACTAATCGTCTGGATCTCCATACGCTTGTCTATCACGAGACGATACCGGGTCATCACCTGCAGCTGACGATCGCACAGGAACTCGGCGCCGTCGTGCCATCGTTTCGCAAGGTTCTCGTGCATGACGGCTACATGGAGGGATGGGCAAAGTACGCGGAAGTGCTGCCGCGCCTGACCGGGATCAACACGGACCCCTGCTGGGACATCGCGCGCAGCCGGATGGAACTGTATTCGACCGCCAATCTGGCGCTCGATACGGGAATTCATGCGATGGGCTGGACGCGCGATCAGAGTGTCACATTCTTTGCGCACAACACCGGCTGCAGCCGCGAATTTGCTGCGGGCAACGTGGATCGCATCATTGCCCGGCCGGCCCAGGTCTGTGCGTACAAGATCGGCATGATGACGATGCTCGATGCACGGAAGCGTATGAAACGCGCCTTGGGCGAACGCTTCGACATTCGCCGATTTCACGACGTGGTCCTGGGTCAGGGCTCCATGCCGCTGGCGCTGCTCGATCGCGTGGTGGATGCCGAGATCGAGAGGCTGCGTCGATGTTGAGCGGCCTGTGGCGGTCGGAAGGCTATGGCTGGATTCTCTCCTTTGACGAAACCGGCTATACCCTGTACCACGCCACGCGTGTGAATTGCATTGCCACCGAGCACGGGTCGCACGAGGATTTCGTGCGCAGCTACGACCGGATCGAGTTGAGCGGTGCGGATGCGCTGAGCCTGCATCAGGCTGGCGACATCACCCGGTATCGCTTCCGGAGAATCGCACAGCTCCCCGATGTAGCGGTGTTGGCATCGCCAGGTCAATGCCATGACCCCGTGATCAGTTTCGACACGCTCTGGCAGCTGTTCGACGAGCACTATGCGTTCTTCGACCTGCACCGCGTCGACTGGCTGGACCTTTACCGGCGCCAGCGCCCACGCGTGAGCGCAACGATGACCGACCCTGAATTGTTTGCGGTTTTTTGCAAGTTGCTGGAGTCGTTCGACGATGGCCATGTGACGCTCGCAGCGCCGGGACAGTTTTATCAGCGCATGCGGAGCATGGATCTGCGGCGGGCGATGCAGGCGGCGTTCGGTACGCCCACTGGTCTTGTAACCCCACGAACGACCGTGGACGCGATCTCGGCTCGCATCGAGGACATTCTACTCGCGCCTTTCGATACTACCCGCACGCCACTCAAGCGTGCGTGCAACGCCATCCTGTCCTGGTGTGAGCTGGAGCCCGACATCGGTTACGTGAGTATGCTGCGGCTGTTCGGGTTCGCCGATTCCGAGGCGGCACGACAGGCGAATGGCCTGCCGCACGCCCGGCGCGCAGTCGCGGACTTCCTCCGTGAAGATTGTGTCGCGCTCGAAACCGCCCTGGACGCGATTTTTACCGATCTTCGGCGCTGCCGTGGAGTGATTCTCGATCTTCGCATCAACGGTGGCGGTTTCGACCGCGCCGGGCTGACCCTCGCCGGCCGCTTTGCCGATCGCAGGCGGCTGGCGTACAGCAAGCGGGCGAAGGCCGGCGCTGGCTACACCCAGGAACAGGAGATTTACATGGAACCGCGAGGAAAGGGTTTTGCCGGGCCGGTTGCAGTCCTGACGTCGCCGCTGTGCATCAGCGCCGGCGAAGTCTGCGTGCTGGCGCTGCGTGCGCTGCCGCAGATCAGCGTCATGGGCCAGAGCACGGCCGGGATGCTCTCTGACAACCTCAACAAGCCGCTGCCCAATGGCTGGGAGCTGAGCCTGTCGAACGAGATTTACACCTCCTGCGGCGGCGCCGTCTTCGAAGGCCGTGGCATCACGCCGGATGTGCCGGATGAGATGGATGCGGCGAATTTCGTGCCGGCGCTGCGGGCGTCCCTGGTGTCGGCGGTGGACCTGCTCGGACGCGGCGCGCCGATTCCGTTGCGCCACGGTCCCACGGGACCAGGCGCCCGATGAGCGAACCCGCCAAGATTTCCGCGAACTCGGCGCCTTCGGACCTGGCGCGCGCGGACGTTGCGCACCTGATGCACGGCTATACGAATCTTGCGCGCCACCGCCAGACGGGGCCGCGCATCATCACACGCGGCAAAGGCATCTACGTCTATGACGAGCAGGGCCGCGAATACATAGAGGCCGCGGCCGGCATGTGGTGCGCGAGCTTGGGATTCAGCGAGCCTGAACTCGTCGAAGCGGCGATCCGCCAGCTGCACCAGCTCCCGTACTACCACACGCTAACTTCGCAGTCGGTGGTGCCCGCCATCGAGCTTGCGCGCAGACTCAGCGCACTGGTGCCGGTGCCCAAGGCGCATGTCTACCTGGCCCTATCCGGCTCGGAAGCCAACGACTTCCTGATCAAGTTTCTCTGGTACTACAACAACGCCATCGGCCGGCCCAAGAAAAAGAAAGTCATTTCAAGGGTCAACGGCTTCCACGGAGCGACCGTGGTCTCGTCGAGCCTCACCGGGATCGCCAAGAACCACGCAGCCTTCGATCTGCCGCTGCCCGGATTTCTACACACGCACGATCCGAACTACAGCCGCGACCACTTGCCAGGCGAATCGGAAGCGCAGTTTGTGGACCGGATCCTGAGCGATCTCGAAAGCATGATCCTCACGGAAGGGCCTGATACGATCATGGCGTTCATGGCGGAGCCCTGTACCGCGGGCGGCGGAGTGATCATTCCACCGGCCGGCTACTACGAAAAATTGCAGGCCCTGCTCGCACGTCACGATATTCTGCTGCTGGCGGACGAAATCGTCACGGGCTTCGGCCGCACCGGCAACATGTTCGGGTCAGAAACTTTCGGCATGCGACCTGCGGCGATCACCATGGGCAAGGGGCTGACAGGAGGCTATCAGCCGGTCGCCGCCATCGCCTTGCGCGGCGATTTGTATGAAGTGCTTGAGGCTCATAGTGATCGCCTAGGATCGTTCGCTCACGGCACCACCTATTCGGGCCATCCGGTCGGCGCCGCAGTAGCACTTCGTGCCCTGGAGTTGATGCAGGAGCGGGACATCGTTGGCCACGTGCGCCGCGTCGCACCGCTGTTCCTGGAACGCCTGCAACAACTGGGCCGCCATCCCTGGATTCTGGAGACCCGCGGTATCGGCTTGGTGGGCGCCTTTCAACTGAAGGAAGCGCCTGGCATCCCTGACTCTTCGCAGTTCAAGTCCCTCGCCGAACAGGCGGGCGTCATCGTGCGGGCTGTGCCGGTCGGTGCCAGCCTTGCGCTGTCGCCGCCGCTCGTTGTCACCGAGGCCGAGATTCACGAGATGTTTGATCGCGTGGAGAGGGCCTTTCCTGCGGCATCCGAGAGTGGATCCCTGTGAATGGGTCTCTTGATCTCAAGGTGCAAGAGCTGCGGAGTCTCGGTCTGCCGCATGAGTCTCTCGGCGACATCGACCCGCAGCATTGCTTACTTAGCTTCAATTACCGGCGCCGCATCGGCTCAGTCCGAGCTTAAGAAAAAACCCCCCGACGTCTCCGTCGGGGGGTTCGCATGGGATCCTGGCAGTGACCTACTCTCACCTGGCCTACGGCCAAACTACCATCGGCGCAGAGCGTTTTCACTTCCGAGTTCGGAATGGGATCGGGTGGTTCCCGCCCGCTATGACCGCCAGGAAAACTGTCGCCTGCGCCGCGTGATCGCCGCCGCGCAGGCATGTCCGGAAATGCAGAGTAACGCGATGTGTCGCATCCACGGAGCCTCAGGCTCCTTGGGTGTTATATGGTCAAGCCTCACGGGCAATTAGTACTGGTTAGCTGAACGCATTACTGCGCTTACACACCCAGCC
>JBOHZL010000010.1:0-71862 GCA_050738495.1 Steroidobacteraceae bacterium
TCTTCGTTTCACGGGATGCTCCCCTTTAGTTGATCGATCGAACGCTGTCACACGTTCAAATCGAAGGATGCATCCCGTTCTCGATTTACAGCAAGTTTAGGACTTCACCCGTGAGCGTGTCGTTGCTCGCGAAATCGCGTCGCGCCGCGCCCATCGCCATGCCGGCGACGAACGCGAGATCGTCGCCGCGCGGGCCCTCTTGCCGGTCGTACACCGCATTCAAGGCAACGTGCCCCATCAGCATCCAGTCGCCCTGCATCGCGTGACCCATCGCATGCGGCGAGGTGTCGGGTTGCCACGCGGTCCCGGAAGCGTCGCGGCTCATCGGATAGGAACCAAGCGCACCCGTCATCGTCATCGGCATCGGCGTCGATTCGTCGTGACGGTGGGGAGTGGTCCCGGACTGCGCTGCCGGCTGCGCGGCCGCTGCATTGGCACTGATGCATATCGCGGCCGTGAGCGGAACGACTGGACCTTTGATCATCTCCGGGCCGAGTGTAACCCGGCGCACGCTGCCGCGGTTCGCTGTCGCGGACCCTTCACCGGGCCCGCGGCCGCGCTGGCTCAGTCGATCGTCTTGGAAACGGAGCCGGAAAATTCGCTTTCAAGGCCTGCCGTGTCGTAGGCCGTTGCGACGAAGTAGTACGTGCCGCGCGGGAGATTATCGACGACATGCGTCGTGACGCCGGCATTCGCGATCTGGACGATATTCGGGAAGCTGTCCGGCGCCGTGCCGTAGCGGATCCTGTAGCCCGCGAGATCGGTCAGCGGCGAACCGTCCAGGCGCGTGCTCGGCGCCTGCCACGAAAGCGTGGCGCTCCCCATCGCGGCTTGCTCTACGTTGATCGCGAATGCAGGAAGCGACACCGTCTTTCTGCCGTCGCTGACGCGGATCGTCACGTTCGCGTAGCTGCCCACCGTGCCGATCCTGGGTGTGCCGCTGAGGCGGCCGGTGGAACTTTCGAAGGTTGCCCAGGCCGGGCGGTTGGAGATGCTGAACGTCAAGCGGTCATCATCGGGATCGCTCGCGGCCGCCCTGAACTCGTAGGCCTGGCCCTCGCGCGCCGCGGTCGGCGGTGTGCCTGCGATTCTTGGCGCGCGGTTGGCTTGCCTGACGACAATCGAGAACGGCGCGAGCGAGCGGGTAGCCGCGCCATCCGTCACCTTGATGCGAATCTCGATGTATTCGCCGACCGACGACGTTGTCGGGCTGCCGCTCAGTCGCCCGGTCGAGGGGCTGAACGACGCCCAGGCAGGCTTGTTGACGATCTTGAAAGTCAGTCGATTGCCATCGACATCGGAGGCGGTCGGCCTGAACGCGTAGGTCTCGCCGGTCATCACCTTGGTCGCCGGACTGCCTGAGATCGAGGGCGCCACGTTCCGCGGCGGCGGGGGCGGCTTGCAGTGGCGCTGCAAGTTGCGCGGCAGCCCAGGCCGGCACGTGATCGTCGCCGCCTGCGCCGCTGGACCCATCCCGATGGCCGTTGCCAGAGACGCCGTCACCGCAATCGCGCGAACAGCGGTCTCCCAGGTATTTTTCTGCTGAACCACGACGACACCCCGCTGTTGGTTAGCCGGGCTGTCGTTCGGGCCTTGATCATGGGGCGCACCTGGACTTGCACTTGCGTGCATCCCTGAGTGGCAACCCCGCTATCTTGGGCCGTGAGGCCGACAGACCGGAAGCTTTGCGTCCCCGCCTTTCGGCGGGTTTGCCTTGTTTCACTGTCGGCGCCATTTTCAGGCAGCAGCGGCTACTACGCTACTAGGGGTATCCGTAGGGCAGGCGGACTGCTTCACGAATTTTGAGCGTGACCGTCGGCTTATGTCCAAGTCGCGCATCGTCGGAGGATTCCTACGAATGCTGACTCGCAGTTCGCCCTGTCAAGCTTGGGGCCATGCGACATATGCTGACCAGCCATGGAACAGTTCCCGGCGCCGGTCGAGAACGCCCACGGCGGCCCGGAAGACCTCGCGCTGCCCCGGCAATCTGACGTCCGCGGTCCGGTCGCATTCGAACTGATCATGCGGCGTCACAACCAGCGGCTCTATCGACTGGCATTCAGCCTGACGGGAGACGCAGGCGAAGCGGAAGACATCCTTCAGGAAAGTTACATCCGGGCCTTCCTGCGGCTTTCCAGTTTTGCGGGCACATCGAGTCTCGGCGCCTGGCTCGCGAGCATCGTGCGTCATTCCGCTATCGATCACCTGCGTTCGCGACAAGCGCGCCGGGCGGCCTTGACCTTCGAATCGGAGCTGCCATGCGGCAACGACGAACCGCGACCCGTTCTCGAGCGGGCAGCTAGCGAGTCGCCGTCATTCAATCCGGAGCTCAGCTCCGCACGCGATGAATTGCGGGACGTGCTGGAGCAAGCCATACACGCCCTGCCCGTCCAATTCCGGACGGTCTTCATGTTGCGCGAGGTGGAAGGACTGTCGCTGCGCGAAGTGGCGGATTACCTCGCGGTTCCGGTCGCCACGGTCAAATCACGCGACCACCGCGCCCGGTCGTTGCTGCGCGAGAAGCTCGGCGGAGAGATCGGGTTCAGGGCCCACAGCGTCTTCCCATTTCTCGGCGCGCGATGCGATCGTATCGTGGCGCGGGTATTGGCGCGACTCCCGGAGAGATAGCCGGAACCTTTTTCCCGCGGTATTCGTCTGCTTCATTGTCATGATTCGAATTGTCGCAGCCGTGCTGGCGGTGCTGTCGGTCGCATTGGTCAAGGCCGATGAAGATGCATCTCACCAGGATGCAACCGTCCGGTCGCCGCATGACCAGCGAAATCTCGACAGTGCGCTCGCCGAAATCAGGCGCGGCCAGGAAATTTTCCGCAACGACACCTTCGGAAACCAGGCGTTCTGGGGCGGCGCGTTGCGTCTGCACCGGGCGATTGCCGGCAGTGCCAGTGGCGGCAGCGGCCCGGGATTGAGTCCGGCCAATGCACTCAGGCTCGGGTTGAAGGTCGATGTCGATGCCCTCCCGGCCGCGCTGCGCACGGCATTGCGCAAGGGCCAGGTGGATCTGGCGAGTCCGGCGACGACGCTCGCGCTCCTCAAGCTGAACTCGGTCGTCGGCGTGCGCGGATTCTTCGACCAGACCGGCCAGCAATTGCGCTCGGTCGGTATCACCTGCGCACTCTGCCATTCGAATGTCGACAACTCATTCGCGCCCGGCATCGGCCGTCGCCGCGACGGCTGGGCGGCGCGGGACCTCGACGTCGGGGCCATCATCGCCTTGTCTCCGAGCGTGCAGCCATTCGTCGACCTGCTCGGCCTGGT
This sequence comes from Steroidobacteraceae bacterium, assembly GCA_050738495.1. Lineage (GTDB taxonomy): Bacteria > Pseudomonadota > Gammaproteobacteria > Steroidobacterales > Steroidobacteraceae > SCUD01. Next base: position 3,277 of record JBOHZL010000010.1, read on the forward strand.
CGATCCGACAGTCGACGGTCCCACGGTGCGCGCCGTCCTGCGAAGCTGGGGACCCGGAAAGTTCGATGCCGAACTGCTGATGGATGGCAAGGCATTCCGGCCGGACGGCAAATCGGCTGCGACCCTGATTCCACCGGCATTCGGCCTTGCCGGAGTCAACCTGCATACCTGGACCGGCTGGGGCTCGGTCACTCACTGGAACGGCTTCGTCGCCAACCTGGAGATGCAGGGCAAGGGCACGTTCTTCGATCCACGCCTGAACGATGCCGCCAAGTTTCCGATCGCGGCACAGGCCGGCTCCGGCGATGTCCGCAACGACCCGGATCTCGTCACGTCGAAGCTCGCGCCGCTTCATCTCTTTCAGCTCAGCCTGCCGGCCCCGCGACCGCCGCGTGCCAGCTACAATGCGGCCGCTGCGCAGCGTGGCAGGCTCGTGTTCGTGGGCAAAGCCGATTGCGCGCGCTGCCATGTGCCCCCGCTCTACACCGAGCCGGGCTGGAACATGCATACGCCGGAGGAGATCGGGATTGACGATTTCCAGGCCGGGCGTTCACCCGACGAGCGGTACCGCACCGCACCGCTCAAGGGGCTCTGGACGCATGCGAAGGGCGGGTACTACCACGACGGCCGTTTTTCGACCCTCAGTCGCGTCGTAAGCCATTATGACGGTGTTTTCTCACTCGGGCTGACCGCAGCCGAGAAGCGCGATCTCGTCGAATATCTGAAGTCACTCTAAAGGGGACGCTTCCCTTCACCGCGACGCAGCGGGGACACGTCCCTTGGCCGTCGCGGTGAAGGGAAGCGTCCCCTCTACTTCGGTGAAGGGAAGCGTCCCCTCTACTTGCGGTGCGGGAAGTCGGCCATCGACGCCGGACGGCCGCACAGGAAGCCCTGGGCGTAGCCGACGCCGATGCGGCGCAGCGTCTCCAGCACCTCGGGCGTCTCGACACGCTCCGCAACCGTCTCGATGCCGATGGCGCGGCCGATCTGCACGATTGCCTCGACCATGCTGCGGTCGATGGGGTCGCTCGCGACGTTCTGGACGAAGTTGCCGTCGATCTTCAGGTAATTCACCGGTAGCGTCCGCAGGTAGTTGAAGGACGACAGGCCGCTGCCGAAGTCGTCGAGCGCGATCAGGCAGCCCCGGCTCGCCATCTCGCGCATCAGGTAGCTGGCATGGCCGAGGTTGGTGATTGCCGCGGTCTCGGTGACCTCGAAGCAGAGCACGCCCGGGGTCGGCTCGTGCGTCTCGAGCGAGTCGATCAGGAACTCGAGGAAGCCCGGATCCGACAGCGTCGTGCCTGACAGGTTGATCGCCACCGTGAAGGCCGCCTCTTCGACACCATCGCGGGTGGAAGGCACGATGTCGCGCAGCACCTTTTCGACCACCCAGCGGTCGAGCGAGGGCATCAGGTTGTAGCGCTCGGCTGCCGGGATGAACGCGTCCGGCAGCACCGTCGCGCCATTCTCGTCCAGCAGGCGCAGCAGCAATTCGTAATGCGGACGCACTTTGGACGCCCCGGCGATGCGCACGATCGGCTGATAAACGATGTCGAGCCGGCCTTCGTCTCGGGCATTGGTCAGGCGCGACATCCAGCGCATCTCGCGGTGGCGCGCCGAGGCACTGGCCGGGTCGTAAACCTGGACGCGGTTGCGGCCGCCGTCTTTCGCCGAGTAACAGGCGATGTCGGCGGCCGACAACAGGGTTGCGACACTCTCGGTGTGCATGTCGATCTGCACGATGCCGATACTCGCGCCGATCTGCATCGTGTTGCTGCCCCACTGGAAGCGCAGGTCGTGGATCGCCTGGCGGAGCGAATCGGCGATGCGCAGGGCCTGGTCCGGCGTGCAGTACTCGAGCAGCACGCCGAACTCGTCGCCGCCGAGCCTGGCCAGCACGTCGTTCGCCCGTACGCGGGTCTGCAACAAGCCCGTGACCTGCCGAAGGAGCTGGTCGCCGGCCGGATGCCCGCAGGTGTCGTTGACGACCTTGAACTGGTCTAGGTCGACGTAGATCATCGCGTGGCGGTTGTTCTTGTCCGAGTGCGCGGTCTCGATCGCGTTGTTCAGCCGGCTCTCGAACTCACGCCGGTTGATCAGCCCGGTCAGGGCGTCGTGCGCCGCCTGGTAGGAAAGCAGGCGCTTCATCCGCCGTTCGCGACTGACATCGCTGAACACGATGACCGCCCCGGCGGTCCGACCCGCGCGGTCGCGGATCGGCGCCACGGTCGCCTGGATCGGCACCTCGAGCCCGCGCCGGCTGACCAGCGCCGTCTGGTCGGCCAGGTGCTGCGGCTCACCGCTGGCCAGCGCTATGCGGACCGGGTCGTCCATCGGCTCCTGGTTGCCATCCTTCACCAGCTTGACGATCTCGATGACGTTCTTGCCGCGGGCTTCCGCCACCGGCCAGCCGGTCATCTTCTCGGCGACCGGGTTGACGTAGTCCACCGTGCCCGCGCGGTCGGTCGTGATCACCGCGTCCGCGATTGACTGGAGCGTCACCTCGGCGCGCTCCTTCTCGTCGTAGAAGCGCTGCTCGGCGCGCTTGCGCTCGGTGATGTCGGTGACGGTCCCCTCGAAGCCGGTCGGCTCGCCGCGCTCATTGCGGTTGAGCCGCGCATTCTCGGTGATGGTGATGATGCTGCCATCGCGGCGCCGCAACTCGTATTCGGTCTCGACCAGCTCGCCGTCCTGGATCAGCAGCTCGATCAGTTGCGAGCGCTTGCAGGGCTCGACGTACAGTCTGGCGGTCGAGCCCATGGCGCGCAGCTCGTCGAGCGAGGCGTAGCCCAGCATCGCGATCAGCGCCGGGTTGGCCGACAGCAGGTAACCGTCGAGGGTGACCTGGTAGACGCCCTCGACCACGTTGTCGAACAGCCCGCGGAAGCGCCGCTCGCTCTCCCGCAGGGCGTCTTCCGAGCGGCGACGCTCGATCGCAATGCGCGCGAGCTGGGCCATGCGCCCGACCAGCTCCAGATCGCGCCGCGACGGCATGCCGGTGCGCTTCAGGTAGGTGGCAAACGTGCCGAGCATCGAGCCGTCCGCGCCGGTGATCGGCGTGGACCAGCAGGCGTGCAATCCGGCGCGGAGCGCAGCGTCGCGGCGGAACTCCCAGAGCGCGTCCTTGGAGATGTCCGGGACGATGATCTGGCGTTGCAGTGCGATCGCGGCGGCGCAGGAACCGAAGCGGATCTCCGCGGGGAAGTTGTCCATCAGCGCGACGTACTCGCGCGGCAGGCTCTTTCCGGTCGCATGGCTGAGCCGGCGCTGCACGGGGTCGTACATCCGGATGCAGCAGATCGCGTCCGGGAATACGCGCTCGACGACCTCGGTGATCGAGGTCAGCGCCCCGGTGAGAGGCTCGCTCGACGCGATCTTTTCGAGCGCACGCCGCTCGCCTGCGGCAATCAGCTCGGATTGCTTGCGCTCGGTGATGTCGATGATGCTCGCGCGGATCAGACCGCCATTCGAGCTCGGCAGGCGCACGAACCGCACTTCGGAGGGGATGATCTTGCCTTCGGCGTCCTTGTGCAGCCACTCGAACACCGGCGTGCCGCCGTCGAGCGCCTTCTGGACATTGCCGCGCGTGATGCCGAACGAGGGCGTGCCATCGGCCTGGATCGGCGGACTCACCGCCTCCGGGCCGACCCGCAACAACTCCTCGCGCGTCATCTTGAAGAAATCGGCGGCGTTCTCGTTGCAGTCGACGAACCGGTTGGTGCCGACATCCACCACCACCACGGCCTCCGGAGCGTTCTCGACCAGCACGCGATAGCGCGCCTCGCTGTCCTTCAGCGCCTCCTCGGCCTTCGACCGCTCCGCGGTGTCGCGGACGCAGACGATGTAGGTCGGCCGGCGCTTGTTCCGCATCACGCTTACCAGCACTTCCGCCGGCATCATCTCGCCGCGACGATGCTTCGCGATCACCTCCCGCGCCGCCAGGTCGTAGTGGGTGTTCTCCTGGGCGGACGCAAGATTCTCGAGCGCGCCCGCGATGTCGCCGTCCGGGGCGAGATCCGGCAGGAGCGTGTCGAGCCGGTCGGACATGACGTCGATCTGGCGGACTCCAAAGAAGCGCTCCGCGGTGCGGTTCATGCTCTCGATGCGGCCGAGATGGTCCACCGAGATGATCCCGTCCTTGACGTGGTCGAGGATCGACTGCAGCCGCACCACGCTTTCGCGCTCGAGCCGCTCGGTGATCGCTGTCGCCTCGTCGGAGGCGAGGCGCATGACGGTTTCCAGGCTGGTGCGGTCGTTCTCGTAGCTGTCGTATTGCCGGCTGACGATTTCGATCAGCTTGCGGAGCCGCATCTTCCCGGAAGTGTCCGCGGCCTCGATCAGTTGCTGCTCGAGCACCGGATGGATGCCGTCGGCGCTTCGCTCGCAAGCCCGCTCAGGCTGCATGACGGGCGCGGGCGCCTGCGCGCCTGACTGCGCGACCCGCTTCAGCTGCACGACATTGCCTGGAACATCCTTCGGCACACGGCCCCCAAGCGCAAATCCGCCGCACCCCGCGGAATGCGACGTAATGCAGCGATGCTATGGGAAGCCCCCCCCGGCGAACGTGACGTCTGTCGCGGTTCCACCGGGGCCACTCCGTGACTTGCAACGCGATATCATGGCGCGCCCCGGCGAGACACGTGACAGACACCCCGCGATGACCGAAAAGCCTTATTTTCTGCAACAAGGTGGGGAACGCGTATTTGTCATGTTGCATCGTCCCGAGGGCCCCTGCCACGGCGGCGCGGTGCTTTGCGCACCGCTCGCCGAGGAGAAGCTCTGGTCTCACCGGGTGTTCGTCAGCCTCGCACGGGAGCTCGCGCGCGCGGGCTACGCAGTCTTCCGTTTCGATTATCGCGGCGAAGGGGACAGCGACCGCAATTTCGAAGATTCCTGCCTGGACACGCGCATCGAAGACACGGCCCGCGCGATCGACGAGTTGCGCCGGCAGGTCGCCGGCAATCCGGACGTGACGCTGATCGGCTTGCGCCTGGGTGCAAGCATCGCGGCGCTCGCGGCGGCGGGCCGCAAAGACGTTTCGAGACTTGTGCTGTGGGACCCGGTGACGGATGGCGCGGATTACATGCAGTCCGTGCTCCGTTCGAATCTCATGTACCAGATGGCCTTGCATCGCAAGGTCGTCGAGGACCGGGAAACGCTGCTGCGGCGGATCGACCAGGGAGAGCTGGTCAATGTCGAAGGCTATGAGCTGGGCGGGCCGCTGTTTCGGCAGGTATCCGCAATCCGGCTCGCCGAACTCGGCCTTCGCCCGGCCGTCAGGAGCCTGATCGTTTCGATCGCCGCGCAGGAGTCTCCGCCACGGCAGGATCTGGTCGCGCTCGGCGCACGCTGGAATGACGCAACCATTGCCACCGCCGTCGAACAGCCTTTCTGGCGCGAGATCAGGAAATTCTACAACCGCGCAGGGAACCTGTTCCGCGTGACGACTGACTGGCTCGACGTGAAAGCATGAGCACCGCGAGCTGCGTCAGTTTTGCCAACCGTCACGGACACATGCTGCACGGCGTCCTGCATGCGCCCGCGGCCGATGTCGCCCGTGGCGTCTGCATCCTGATGCTTTCTCCGGGCATCAAGGGGCGCATCGGCCCGCACCGGCTGTATCTCAAGCTGGCGGAGCGATTCGTGCCGATGGGCTTCCACCTGCTGCGCTTCGACTTTCATGGCCTCGGCGATTCGGAGGGTGATCTCGACGAAGACGTCCTCGCGGACGTCTACAACAGCATCCAGGGCGGCCGCTATGTCCACGACACGATCGACGCGATGGACTGGCTGCACGCCCGGCACGGCATCGGACGGTTCGTCGGCTCGGGGCTTTGCGGCGGCTCGATCACCGCTTTGCTGGCGGCCGTCAAGGACACCCGGATCAATGCGCTGCTCGGTATCGGCCTGCCGGTGGTTCTCGACGGCGGCGAGGAAAACTGGGGTCGATTCCTCACCGCACATCAGGCCCGGGAAGCACGCGTCGGTTTTTTCCAGCGCCTGGTGCGGCCCCGCTCATGGTTCAAGTTCCTGAGCGGCCGCTCGAACTATCGCGTCATCTGGCGGGTGATCTGCGAGGCGTTTGGTTTCACCAAAGCCCTGCGGAACGTGACGGATCGAACCGGCAGCCGGAGCCCCGTCGACGATACGAACCCGCTGTTTGCTCCCGCATTCATCGGCTTGCTCAAGTCGCAGCGGCCGGTGCTGCTGGTCTACAGCGGTGCGGACCGCTTGCAGGACCAGTTCGAGGAGAAGTTCGCGGCCCGGTTCCAGGACCAGCTCGGCTCGACCAGGACGGGCTACCGCATCCATACGATTGCGCACGCCAATCACATCATGTCGGATCCGGCCTGGGTCGAAGAGCTCGGCACTGTCGCTGCCGCGTGGCTGGATGAAATTCAGCCGGCCGGCGCCGCCGGAACCTAGCCGACCCGCTCCGCCCGCTTGCGCTCGCCTTCGCTCAGGTGCCGCTTGCGCAGGCGGATGTTCTTCGGCGTGACCTCGACCAGCTCGTCGTCGCCGATGTATTCCATCGCCTGCTCGAGCGCCATGCGCACCGGCGGCGTCAAGAGCACGTTCTCGTCCTTGCTCTGGGTACGGATGTTGGTGAGCTTCTTGCCCTTCAGCGGATTGACGACCATGTCGCCCTCACGGCTGGTTTCGCCGACGATCTGGCCCTCGTAGACCAGGTCGCCCGGCCCGACGAACAGGCGGCCGCGCTCCTGCAGGTTGAACAGCGCGTAAGCGAGCACCGGGCCGCGCGCGTTCGAGATCATCACGCCGGCCGTGCGGCCAATCAATTCCCTCGCGGTCACGGGACCGAAGTGATCGAACACGTGATACATGAGCCCGGTGCCACTCGTCATGGTGCGGAATTCGGTCTGGAATCCGATCATCCCGCGTGACGGAATCCGGTAGTCGAGCCGCACGCGGCCCTTGCCGTCCGGGAGCATGTCCACCAGCTCGGCGCCGCGCTCGCCCAGCGCCTGCATGACCGCCCCTTGCGCTGTCGACTCGACGTCCACCGTGAGCTGTTCCCAGGGCTCGACGAGCCCGCCGCCCTCCTCCTTGACCACGACCCGCGGGCGTGAAACCGCGAGCTCGTAACCCTCGCGCCGCATGTTCTCGATCAGGATGCCGAGATGCAGTTCGCCGCGGCCATACACGGTGAAGCGGTCGGGATCGTCGGTTTCCTCGACCCGCAGCGCGACGTTCGCGAGCGTCTCGCGCAGCAGCCGCTCCCGGAGCTGCCGGCTGGTCACGAACTTGCCTTCCTGGCCGAACAGCGGCGACGTATTGGTCTCGAAGGTCATGCTGATGGTCGGTTCGTCCACCACCAGCGCCGGCAGCGCTTCCACGCTTTCCGGATCGCAGATCGTATCGGAGATCGCAGGCAGCTCGAGGCCCGAGAAAGCCACGATGTCGCCGGCGCGCGCCTGCTCCGCTTCGACCCGCTCGAGGCCCATGAATCCGAACACCTGTCCGATGCGCTCGTTGCGGACCTCGCCATCGCGATCGACAACCGCAACCGGCATGCCGCGGCGCAGGGTGCCGCGCCGGATGCGACCGATGCCGATCGAGCCGACATAGCTCGAGTAGTCAAGCTGGCTCACCTGCAATTGCAGGGGACCGTCGACATCGACGTCCGGCGCCGGGCAGCGGGCGACGATGGTCTCGAACAGCGGCGTCATGTCGCCGGTCATGCCGGTCGCCGAGTAACCGGCCGTTCCCTGCAACGCCGAAGCGTAGACGATCGGGAAATCGAGCTGACGCTCGCTCGCGCCGAGCCGGTCGAACAGGTCGAAGGTCTGGCTCACCACCCAGTCAGGGCGCGCCTCCGGCCGGTCGATCTTGTTGACCACGACGATCGGCGCGAGGCCGTGCACGAAGGCCTTCTGCGTGACGAAGCGGGTCTGCGGCATCGGGCCGTCGACCGCATCGACCAGCAGCAGCACGCAGTCCACCATCGACAGCACGCGTTCGACTTCGCCGCCGAAATCCGCGTGTCCCGGCGTGTCCACGATGTTGATGCGATAGTCGCGCCACTGAATCGCGGTGTTCTTGGCGAGGATCGTGATGCCGCGCTCGCGCTCGAGTGCGTTCGAATCCATCACGCGCTCGGCCATCGGCTTGCGCGCGTCGAGCGTGCCCGACTGGCGCAGCAGCTTGTCGACCAGCGTGGTCTTGCCGTGGTCGACGTGCGCGATGATCGCGATGTTGCGGAGCTTCTGGATCACGGTCCGGCCCGGGTCAAAAAAGGCCGCGGATTGTACCTCAATTGAGGGCGGACAGTTGCTCTTCGAGCTCGGCGACATGGCGCTCCCAGTAGCGCGCCTCGCCGAACCAGGGAAATGCCATCGGAAACGCCGGATCGTGCCAGCGACGCGCGAGCCACGCGGAGTAATGAATCATGCGCAACGCGCGCAGCGGCTCGATCAGGAGCGCCTCGGACGCGTCGAAGCTCGCGAACTGCGAATAGCCCTCGAGGATGTCGGCGAGCTGTGCCTGCATCTCGCCCGGCTGGCCCGCGAGCAGCATCCACAGGTCCTGGATCGCAGGCCCCATCATGCAGTCGTCCAAGTCGACGAAATGCGGGCCCGCCGCCGTCCACAACACGTTGTTGCGATGACAATCGCCATGGATGCGCAGGTAGCGGACCGCTCCCACCGATTCAAAGCGAGCCTCGACCAGGTTCAGCAGTTCGCCGGTCACCTGCTCGTAGCGATGCTCGATGTACCCGGCGACGATCCCGGTATCCAGCAGATATGCGGCCGAATCGCGCCCCATCGCCCGCGGCGAAAGGCGCGTGCGATGCTCGAATGCGCGGGCCGAACCGAGCAGGTGAATGCGTCCGAGAAAGCGGCCGATCCACTGGCGATCGTCCGGCGTGGCGAGTTCCGGCCAGTGCCCGCCGCGACGCGGATAGATCGCAATGCGGAATCCGCCGAATACCGGCACCGGTCCCGCGCCCATCGCTTCGCTGCCGGAAATCTCGAGTGGCGCGATCACGGGAATTTCGGCGGTCGCGAGTTCGCGCGCGAAGGCGTGCTCCTCGGCGATTGCCGCATCGCTCCAACGACCCGGGCGATAGAACTTCACGACCAGCGGCTCGGCCTCTTCCCGGCCGACCTGGTACACGCGGTTCTCGTAACTGCCGAGCGCAAGCACGCGACCGTCGCAGACGAATCCAGCGGCTTCGACTGCCTCGATCACCATGTCCGGCGACAGCTTCGCGAACGGAATGCTGGTCGCGGACATTCGATCGTCGTTCATCCGTGCAACATAGCCTGCCGGACCTGTTGCGACCAGCCGCAAGTGACCGTCGGCGCCGGACCGTCGTCCGGTCCCGATTGACCGGGACTACAGGATGCTCAGGGGATCGTCTTCGACAACGGGCTGGTGTTCGCGCTCTGGTCTCCAGCCGAGTCGAATGCAGCCACCACGAAGTACCAGGTTCCGGATGCGAGGTTCTCCACCACGTACGTCGTAACACCCGGGTTGTCGATCGTGATCGTGTTCGGATAGTTGCCCGCTGAGTTGCCGTAGCGAAGTCGGAAGCCCGCGAGGTTCGTGAGCGGCGTGCCGTCTTCGCGCGTGGTCGGGGGATTCCAACCCAGGGTCGCCGATCCGTTGGCGACCTGTTGCACGCTGATCGAAAATGCGGGTAGCGATGCCTGCAGCGAACCGTCGCTGACCCTGATCTGTATGTTCGGGTAGCTGCCGACCGTGCCATTGCCCGGCGTGCCCGACAGCCTGCCCGTCGTCGCATTGAACGTCGCCCACGAGGGGCGGTTCGCGATCGTGAATCCGAGCGAATCGCCGTCCGGATCGCTCGCACTCGGCTGGAATGAGTAGGCCTGTCCCTCGACGATCGTCGTGGCCGGCGAGCCCGAGATCGTCGGGGCGCGGTTGCCCGCCTCCACCGTGATCTGGAAACTCGCCAGGGACGTCGTCGCCAGGCCATCGGTCACACGGATCTGGATGTTCGAGTAGGTCCCCGCCTGGGCCTGTGACGGCGTGCCAGAAAGGCGGCCAGTCGAAGTACTGAATGCCGCCCAGCCAGGCCGGTTGCTGATCGTGAACGACAGGTCATTGCCATCCGCGTCCGATGCACTCGGCGTGAAACTGTAGGCCTGTCCGGCCGAAACGGTCGTTGCCGGCGAGCCGCCGATGGTTGGTGCGCGATTCGCGGCCACGCCGATCGAGAAAACTGGAAGGGCCGCCGACAGGTTGCCATCGCTGACACTGATCGAGATGCCCGGGTAATCGCGGGCGCTGCCGGCAGGCGGCGTACCGGCAAGCTGGCCGGTGCCGGTATTGAAGCTGGCCCAGGCCGGCCGGTTGGCGATGCTGAAAACCAGGGCGTGGCCGTCCGGATCGCTGGCCGTCGGCGTAAAGCTGTAGGGGATCCCTTCGCGTCCCAAGCCTGCCGGCATGCCGCCGATGAGCGGCGGCCGATTCGTCGGGGTCGGTGGCGACACGGTGATCGAGAATGGCGGGAGCGCGGCGTCCGCCTCGCCATCCGTCACGCTGATGCGGATGTTCGGATAGGTACCCGCAGTCGAGGCGCCGGGTGTGCCGGACAGGCGCCCGCTCGCCGTGTCGAACGATGCCCAAGCAGGCCGTCCGGCGATCGTGAATCGCAGCGCCTGGCCGTCCGGATCCGATGCCGTCGGCTCGAATGCATAGCTCTGCCCGATCAGTACCTGCGTCGCCGGACTGCCCGAGATGACGGGCGGCCGATTCGCCGGTGGCGGAGCCGTGTCGCCCTCGACCACGACGCGGAAAACGTTTCCGTCGGTGACATTGATCCCGTCACTGACGGAGATCCGCAGGCCGTCATAGCTGCCTACGTCGGCTGCCGACGGCGTGCCCGACAACAAGCCCGTGCTGGTGTCGAACGACGCCCAGCCCGGCCTGTTGACGATATCGAATGTCAGCGGATCATTTTCCGGGTCACTGGCGTCAGGACTCGCCTCGAACCAGGCACCGGCAGTCACCGACGTCTCGGAAGGCAATCCGCCGATCGTTGGCGCCTGGTTGGCTGCGGGCGGCGCTGGCGACGCCGGCGGTATGCCCGAAGCGTCGTCATTCCGCGGCTTGTTCTCGAGACACGCAGTCAGCGAAAGCGCAAGAAATCCTGCCGCCAGGATTCTTGGCGACTTCGAGTGGCAGCCCCGCTGTCTCATCCTGAGACCGGAGGCTTTGCGTCCCCGCCTCGCGGCGGGTTTGCCGTTGACACCTGGATCGAGCCCTCGTCGGAACCGATTCGCGGGATGGATTCAATGCAGCGAAATACACCCGGCGCGTGCCGACAGAAAGTCTGCGCTGTCGCGATGCGCAGACAAACGGGCGTTCGATATTACTTAATCGATTCGATGGCCCGCACGAATCGTTCGACCTGCTGCTCGCGCGCGAGCGGCCCGGTGACTCCAGCCGGAATCCCCTGCTGCTGCAGGTTCACCGGTTGCCGGTCGCGATCCTGATCGACGTGCAGATACGCCACGCGTCCGCCGAAAACCTGGAAACTGCAGTGCTGCGGCAATCGGCCGTTCCGGTCCAGCATCGGGTGTTCGACCAGCATACGCGGCGGGACGGTCGCATGGGCCCATTCGAGCATCGACAGACCGTACACCGTAACAGCGGGACCATGTAACTTTCGCCGATGAGTGCGCAGACGTAGTCGCGGAATCCTCCCGCGACGAAGGTAGACCCGGCGAGTGAGCCTTGGAGGGGACCGCAAGACCCCGGTGTCGCTTCGTTGTTATCATCGTGCGGACATTCACCCGGAGAATCGATGAGCACCATTCTGGTCACCGGCGGAGCCGGTTACATCGGCAGTCACGTCGCGCGCCAGCTGGCGGAGCGCGGCGAGCGCCTGGTCACACTCGACAATCTCTCGACCGGCTATCGCTCTGCCGTACTGCACGGCGAGTTCGTCGAGGGCGACACCGGCGACGCCGCACTGGTCGCCGGGATTCTCGCAGAGCACGACGTCGATACCGTCTTGCATTTCGCCGCGCACATCTCGGTGCCCGAGTCGGTCGAGAAGCCACTCAAGTACTATCGCAACAACACGGCGAATACTCGGACGCTCCTGGATTGCTGCGTTGCCGCTGGCGTCGGCCGGTTCGTGTTTTCCTCCACCGCCGCCGTCTACGGCATCCCCGCGGAAGGCATCGCACGGGAAGATACGCCGACCGAGCCGATCAACCCCTACGGCCGCTCGAAACTGATGAGCGAGGCGATGCTCGCCGACGTCGCCGCGGTCACGCCACTGCACTACGTGGCGCTGCGCTATTTCAACGTCGCCGGGGCGGATCCGGGCGGCCGGATCGGCCAGTGCACCCCCGAGGCGACGCACCTGATCAAGGTAGCTTGCGAGCACCTGGTCGGCAAGCGCAAGCAGGTCGCGATCTTCGGCACCGACTACGAGACGAAAGACGGAACCTGCGTGCGCGATTACATCCACATCGAGGATCTTGCCGCGGCCCACCTCCAAGCGCTCGATCACCTGCGCGCCGGCGGTGCTTCGGCGACGCTCAACTGCGGGTACGGCAAGGGTTACAGCGTCCGCGAAGTGCTGGACGAGGTCGCCCGGGTCTCCGGCAAGATCCTTTCGATCGTGGAAGCGCCGCGCCGCGCCGGCGATCCCCCGCAGCTCATCGCGGCGGCCGGCAGGATCCGGGAAATGCTGGGCTGGGCGCCGCGCCACGACGATCTGGCGGGCATCGTCCGCTCCGCGCTCGCCTGGGAGCAAAGGCTTCTGCGCCAGCCGATGGTCTGACGGTAACATAGACGCATGAGCACCCTCCGCCCACGGTCGTTGAGTGGGCTGCTGTCGGCGGCGCTGCTGCTGATCGTGCTGCCGTTGACGGCGGCAATCGTCTATGGCGGCTTCCAGTTGCAACAGCTCTCCCGCGCGAGCGACCGGCTGGTGCGCGACAGCATTGCCGTGGCCCAGCAGACTCAGGTGCTGTTCCAGAACATCGCGGAGATGGAACGCTCGGCGCGGCTCTACGGCATTCTGAATGATCCCCGCCCACTGGCCGCATTCGACGCCCATCACGTGGCATTCGCGCAGACCCTCCGCCAGCTCGCCGCGTACGTGCCCGACCCGGCAGTGGAACGCGTCCGCGCGGCCGGCCAGGCTGCTTCCCGACTGGTGCACTCGCCGCGCATCGACACGCTGAACTTCGGGCTTGTCGGCCGCTTCGACCAGCTCGGCGTCGCGGTCAACGCGCTGGCCGAGAAGACCCGACAGGACATCGATCGGCGCCTGCAGCAGGTCGAGCGACAGATCGCCTCCACGCAGCAGTTGCTGATGTGGGCGATCATGGCGCTGGTGCCGGCGTCGATCGCCCTCGCCACGATCTTCTGGTTCTACCTGCTGCGGCCGCTGCGCGCGATCGATCGCGCGATCAGCGACCTCGGGCGCGGCGCGTTCTCCCGGTCGATCGCGATCAGCGGACCCGCCGACCTCGCGGCTCTCGGTCGCCAGCTCGAGTGGCTGCGCATCCGCTTCCTCGACATCGCGCTCGAGCGCAATCGCTTCCTCAGGCACATGTCGCACGAGCTCAAGACCCCGCTCGCCAACATCCGCGAAGGCACCGATCTGCTCCTGGACGGCGCGGTCGGCCCGATCGACGAGAACCAGCGCGAGGTCGCGGCGATACTTCGCGAGAATGCGCTGCGCCTGCAGCAGCTCATCGAGAACCTGTTGTCCTACAGCGCGTGGAAATCCCGCGCGAGCAGCGTCGAGTTGACACGGTTCCGTCTGAGCTCGCTGGTCGGCACCGTGATCGACAGCCAGCGGCTGGCGATGGCCGCGCGAAACCTCACGCTCGACCTGCACGTTGCCGAGCTCAATCTGGTCGCGGACCGGGCAAAGCTGAAGCTGGTGCTGGAGAACCTGTTGTCGAACGCGCTGAAGTTCACGCCGCGCGGTGGCACCATCCACTTGCACGCTTATTCCGACGGCAGCACCACGGTCATCGATTGTGCCGACACCGGCCCGGGGATCGAGCCGGAGGACCGCGACAAGGTATTCGAGGCGTTCTATTCCGGCAACGCGCCGCACGGCGGGCCGCTCAAGGGAACGGGCATCGGCCTGTCGGTGGTGCGCGAGTTCGTCGAAGCCCACGGCGGCACGGTGGAAATCATCGTCGGCCAGTTCCCCGGCGCACACCTCAGAATCCGCCTGCCGGCTGCGCCAAGGCGGGAGTCCGCCCATGCTGCCTGAGCGCCTGCTCGCACTCGGCATGGCGGCCATGCTCTCTGCCGGCTGCAGCACCGCCGATCGCCGCAGCGACATCGCGCCGCCGCCGCTTGCCGACGACGGGCAGGTCGTGACCGGATACCTGACGACGCTCGAGCAGCTCGGGCGCGCCGGGCCCGCGGAGCAGGCCGAGATTCTCCAGTCGGCACGGTCCGGCTATCTGAGCGCGCCTTCCACCCAGAGACGCCTGCGATATGCCTTCGTGCTTGCAGTACCCGGTCACGCGGCGAGCGATCCGGCCGGCGCGAGGGCGCTCCTGGGCGAGGTTCTGGCGACGCCCGAAACGATGCTGCCGTCCGAGCGCGCGCTGGCCGAGCTGATGGTGCGCGACCTCGATGCCCGCCTGGCGCTCACGCGCGAGAACGAAGTACTGCGCAATGGCGTCAATCTCGTCGATCGCGACCGCATCGCCGAGCTCAACCGGCGCCTGCAGGCGGAGTCCGCCGAAAAGGAGCGACTGCGCCGTGAGCTGGAACAGGCCAAGGCGAAGCTCGAGGCGATCGCCACGCTCGAGGGCGGCAAGGCGGAGCCCCGGCCATGAAGACACCGCTCGGCCGTCGCCCGCGCATCGTGCTGGTCGACGACGATCCGGGCCTGCTGCGTCTCATTACTATCCGTCTGCGCTCAGAAGGCTTCGAAGTCGCGGCCTGCGAAAATGCCAGCCAGGCGCTGACGACCGTCCCGCGCTTCCTGCCGGACGTGCTGGTCACGGACCTGCGCATGAAGGACAAGGACGGGATCGTCCTGCTGAAGGAATTGCAGGGCCGGTACCCCGCCCTGCCCGTCATCTTCCTGACCGCGCACGGCACGATTCCGGATGCGGTGACGGCAACCAAGAGCGGCGCCTTCGCCTTCCTGACCAAGCCGGTCGAGAAGGACCAGCTGCTGGAGCAGATCGCGAGCGCGCTCAAGATATCCGGCTTCGCCAGCGTGACCGAGGACTGGCGGGCCGGGATCATCACGCGCAATCCGGTCATGGAGGAGCGCCTGTCGCAGGCCCTCATCGCCGCCGGTTCCGATGCGCCGGTGCTGATCACCGGGCAGCCCGGGACCGGCAAGGCTCAACTGGCACGCGCGATCCACCAGGCGAGCGCACGGCGCGGAGCGGGCTTCGTGACGCTTGCCTGCGTCACCGCCACCCAGGACTCCTTGCGGGCCGCGCTCGCAGGACAGGGCGATTCGGGCGAGGCTCCGCCCGCGGAGGCAGCGGCGGGCACGGTATTCCTCGATGAGGTCGGCGACCTGCCGCCCGACCTGCAGATCGCCTTGAACAGCCTGCAGGACGACGCGCCGATCCGGATCCTGTCCTCGACCGCACGCAATCTCCCCGACCTGATCACGCGCGGCCGATTCCGCGAAGATCTCTATTACCGGCTCAGCGTCAGCCGCATCGACCTGCCGCCCCTGTCGCAACGGCGTGACGACGTGCCGCTGCTGGCCGCGCATTTCATGGACGAGCTGGCGCGCCAGACCGGGCATCGCCAGGTGCTGGCGCCGGAGGCCGTCGAACTGCTGATGGTCGGCGAATGGCCGGGCAACGTGCGTCAGCTCGCGACGCTGCTGCAGCACGCATCGTCGCTCGCAACCGGACCGGTGATCAGCGCCGAACTCGTGCAACGCGCGCTGGGAACCGGCACGGCCCCGCAGGTGTCCACCTTTGACGAGGCCCGGGACGAGTTCATGCGCAATTACCTGGTGCAGTTGTTGCAGATCACCCGCGGCAACGTCACGCAGGCGGCGAAGCTCGCCGGCCGCAACCGGACCGATTTCTACAAGCTGCTCGCCCGCCACGGGTTGCAGTCCGAGGAATTCAAGGTACGGTGACGAAATCCGGCGCCCGGATCCACTGAAAGAGTAGTGGCCTTGAGCGAAAAATTCGAGAAACTGAAGGCGGACGTCGCGAGGGTGCTGCAGCGCAGCCCGCGCATGTTCGCGGCCGCCTCGCGATTGTTCTATGGCGTGGACCGCCGGTTCCGGACCCTGAGTCCCGATACACCAAAAGCCGTCGACGCGGCCTGGATCGAGGCGAAGCGCCTGCAGGGCAAGTCGCTTGGCGATTATTACGAGTTCGGGGTGTTCCGCGGTTACACGCTCTGGCACGCGGAGCAGAGCGCGCGCAGGCTCGGCATCCGCGATTCCCGCTTCTGGGGTTTCGATTCCTTCCAGGGACTGCCGCCTGTCGCGGGCACCGACGCCGAAGGCGGCGAATTTTTCGAGGGCCAGTTCGCCTGCTCACGCGAGGACGTGCTGAAACACCTCACCACGCACGGCGCCGAGATCGATCGCATCACGCTGATCGAGGGTTTCTTCGGCGATTCTCTGACGCCGGAACTGAAGCGGGAGCATCGATTCCGGCCCGTGGGCGTCGCCTTGATCGACTGCGATCTCTACAGTTCGACGAAGGAAGTGCTGGACTGGCTCGCCGACCTGCTCCAGGACAACTCGATCCTGCTATTCGACGACTGGAAATCCTTCAACGAGCAGGAGGATCGCGGCCAGCCGCTGGCGTTCCGCGAGTTCCTGCAGGGACGGAATTGGGATCCCGAGCATTTCGAGGACTTCGGCCGTCACGGCCGGAGCTTCATCATGCAGCGGACGCACTGACCGGTCAGTCGGTCATGCGCCGGCCGAGGCCGGCACGGCGTTCGCTCATCTTGTGTGCGTGCGGGTTATGCGGCAACACGCGACGGTCGCGCATGCTGCGGCGGTCCTGGTAATGCACGTAGCGGCATTTGCATGCCGGGTTGCTGCAATCCTCGAGAGGAATCTTCGGAGCGGCCGACGCCAGGAAACGGCGGCCATCGATCGCACGGGCTTCCCGGCAGGCTTTCGCACCGGGCTCGATGCTGACTGCGTGATACGGGTTGACCACCCGGCTGTGTTCCATGGGACGGCCCGACATGCGCATATGCGCATCGATCTTGCGGCGGAAAAGCCAGCTCGAAATGTTGAACCCCACAGCCACACCTCCTTGTGACGATGCAATCTTAGCGTCAATCCGACGCGTTTTGTCCAATCTGCAGGGATTATGTCATGCGTGCCAGTTCGCGGAGCTCGCGGATCCGCACGCTTCCGGTCAGAAGCAGCAGCAGCGCATACAGAACCAGTCCCGCGGCCAGTTCCAGGACAGGCGCGATCTCGACCTGGGCCAGCGCCCAATACAGCGCTCCGCCGATCAGGGACGGCACCAGCAGCCACATCAACGCCTGGAGCCTGCCTACCGGCAGCCCGCGCGACGTCAGCAGGAGCGTCATCTGCACGAGGTCCCCTGCCAGGCGGCCGCAGGCCGCCCCGAGCGTGCCAAAGCCTGGAATCAGCGCCAGGTTCGCGGCGCCCGCGGCGCCCACTCCGCTCGCCTGGGCGACGGTCCGCCGCAGGTGCCGGTCGTTCGCGGTCAGCACGATCTGTGCCGCCTGCGCCATGAAGCGCAGCCCCAGGCTGACCGCGAGGATCGACAGGATGGTGCCCGCCATGGCGAATTGAGGCCCGAAGATCAGTGGCACGATCCAGGTCGCCGTGAGCGACAGCGCGAGCGCGGCGGCGACGCCGAGTACCGCCGAGGCGCGCATCACGCGACGGCAACTGTGCCTGAAGATTTCGGATTCCCGGTGACTCTGCTCGAACAGCACCGGCGCCACGACCCGGGATCCCATCACGGCGACCTTGAGCCCGAGGTCGGTCAGCTTGTCGGCAGCCGCAAACAAGCCGACTTCCGCCATCGGCCGGAAGATCGACAACATGAACAGTTCGAGGCGCAGGCTGAAGTGCAGCAGCAAGCCGGTGATGGCGTAAAGGTAGCTTTCGCGCAGGATCTGCCAGCCACGCCTGATCTGGACGACGGGACGCACCAGCCTGAAGGTCGTCCATGCCCAGATACCGCTCACGACCAGGCTGCCGGCGACGTAGGAGATCGCCACCGAGCGCAACGTCAGGTCGCCGGTCGCGGCGGTCCACACCAATACCAGGATGAGGATCGGCGTAGCAGCCTGGAACATCGCGTTGACATGCATGCTCTGCCGTGCCGAGTACACAGCGCCGAAGGCGCTTTGCACCGTCATCAGGAATACGTAGGCAAACAGCACCGCGAAGAACGCGGACATGCCCGGCCCGGGCGCGAGCAGATGGAATCCCGCGATCATCAGCGGAAAGACGATGATGGCCAGCAGCGTTCGGAGCACCAGGGTAGTGCCGAGCAGCGACGGCATGCTGCGGTCATCCCGCGAGCCGTCCTGGATGAGCTTCCACCCCATCCCTGCCTCGATCACGAACATGCCGATGAGCCCGAAGGCGTAAGCGGTGCTGAAGACGCCGTAATCGACCTGTCCCAGCCGGCGGGCGATGACCGCCTCCACCAGCACCATGCAGGCCTGCGCGAGCAGGCCGCCGACGGCCAGGGACGAAGCATTGAACAGGAGCCGGCGCTTGGTGCGGCCGGTGCGGGCCGGCGCCTGGGGTTCGCGACCGTTAGTCAAAAGAGGCTTGAACTTTGTGCCGCGACATGATTTTTCCCGAGTCTAACAGCGGGTTACGAGAACTGCCACGCAGGCCGACGCCCACCGCAGTGCATAATTTGCGCCGATGACAGCCGTTTACGGGATCATCGGCGACGCCGATGCAACGGAGCTTGCGGCGATGGGCGCGCGCCTCGCGCACCGGGGAGCGCAGGGACGGGAATGGTCGCCCGCAGCCCGCGTGCTGCTGGGGCACCGTTCCCGATCCGAGATCGCCGATCCACCCGGATTCGTCACCTTCGACGGGGTGCTCGACAATCGGGATGAATTGCACGCGCTCCTCGGCATGCGCGCCTCGGACGGTGCGGCGCCGTTCGCCGGCGTGCTGGCCTGGGAGCTCTATCGGAAATTCGGCGTCGACGGGTTCAGCCGGCTGAGCGGCCAGTTCGCGCTGGCGCTGTGGGACGCAAGCGCCGGACGTCTGGTCATGGCGCGCGATCGCTGGGGGGCGCGCACCATTTACTATGCGCGGTCGCGCGGCCGGATCCTGTTCGCCAGCGAATACAAGGCGCTGCTTGCGGTCCCCGACCTGCCCGCGAGACCCGATCCCGATGCCATCCTGTATGCCGTCCGGACGCATCACGGCAGTCCCCACCAGTGCTTTCTCGACGGTGTCGAGATGGTGCCGCGCGGCGCCTGGCAGGCCTTGCAGGGCGAGCGCGTCGACGGCGCGCGTTTCTGGGACATCGCGATCGACATCGCCGACCGGACCGAGACCGGGCACGCGGCGGACCTGCGCTCCGCCCTGCTCGACGCGCTGCAGCGCCAGACCGTATCGCTGGATCCGCTCGGCGTCGCGTTGAGCGGCGGACTCGATTCGGCCCTGGTACTCGCCGGCATGCGGCGGATCGCGCCAGAAAAAACGGTGCATACCTTCACCGTCGGTCACGGCGGCGAAGATCACGAAATCGTCGGCGCGCGCGAGTCCGCCGGCCACTTCAAGACCGAGCACCACGAGATCGTCGTGGATTCATCGGTGCTCCCGCGCGTCCTGCCCGAAGCCATCTGGTACATGGAGGATCCGGTCGGTGGCGAGGAGCTGATCTACCAGTTCATCGCAGCCAGGGAGGCGGCGCAGCACGTGAACAACGTCTTCACGGGGCACAAGTCCGACGTGCTGTTCGGCGGCATGCCGCGCCACCAGCTCGTGAACCTGGCGATCGCGCTCCGGCCGCTGCGCACGATGCTGGAGGAATTTTTCCACTACACCCAGACCCGGCGCATGCCGCAGAGCCTGCCGGGCCGGCTGCTCGTGAAGGGTTACTTCCGCGGCGCCGACGCATTCGATGCGGCGGTGATCGGCGCGAAGGGCCTGCCGCTGTCGCGGCCAATTCCCTTCGACACCGCGCAGCCGCTCAACGAAAAGCTTCGTGGCGACATCCTCGACGGCTCGTCGAAGCTCGGAGTCACCTACCAGGTGCACGTGGCGAACGGGCTGACCTGGAACTCGCCCTTCATGGATTCGGAACTGGTGCGCAGGGCCTTCCAGATTCCGGATCGATTGAAGATCCGCCGGCTGCGCCAGAAGTATGTCCTCCGCCGCGCCTGCGAAGGGCTGGTGCCGCAGGCGATCCTGGAGCGGAAAAAGAGCCTGCAACGCCTGCGGCACGATGCGCAATTGACCGGCGTGCTGGAGGAGCTCGCCGACTCGCTGTTGTCCCCGGCGGCGGTGTCGGCTCGCGGCATCTTCAGGGCGACGGACGTGGAACGCATCCGGCGCCGCGGCGCGGACCGGCTTTTTTCGAAGCCGCAGATATCCGCGCTGTGGAGCCTGCTGCTGACGGAAATCTGGGCGCAGTCGTTCCTCGACAACCGTGGGCAAAAGCCGCTGCCCGCAGGCTAGAATGCCGCAGCGCAATCACGCGTGACGCCAAGGAGCGCCTGAATGTGCGGGATTGCGGGAATCCTTCCCGACCGCAATGCAGATCCGGCCGAATTGTCGCGCTGGGTCCGGCAGATGACGGCGCGGCTCGTGCACCGCGGTCCGGATGACGTGGGCTATTACGTCACCGAGCGCATCGCACTCGGCATGCGCCGGCTCGCGATCATCGACGTGGCGCACGGCCAGCAGCCGATGTTCGGCCGAGGGCGGCGCTCCGCGCTGGTGTTCAACGGCGAGATCTACAACTACCGGAAGCTGAAGCCCGAGCTGGCGAGCGCAGGCTGGCACTTCGAGACTCAAAGCGACACCGAGGCGGTGCTCGCGGCGCTGGAGACCTGGGGCAAGGACGGACTGAAGCGCCTCGAGGGCATGTTCGGCCTGGCGCACTGGGACGAACAGGCAGGGTTGCTCACCCTCGCGCGCGACTGGCTCGGGCAGAAATCGATCTACTGGACACGCTGCGCGCAGGGCTTCGCATTCGCTTCCGAAGTCAATCCGCTGCTCGAGCTGCCGGGCGTCGAACGCAAGCCCGACCTGCAGGCGATGTCGCACTACATGGGACTGCGCTATCTGCCGGGGGAATCCACGTTCTTCAAGGGCATCAGCAAACTGCCGGCGGCGCATGCCCTGACGCACGACGGCGAGGAATTGCGCCTCACCAGGCTCTGGACTCCGGCCTACGAGCCGAAGCACCGGAAGCCGGAATCGGAGTTGATCGACGAACTGGACGAACTGATGAGGGAGGTCGTCGGCGAGCACCTGATGAGCGAAGTGCCGCTCGGGGCCTTCCTGTCGGGCGGCATCGATTCGAGCCTGGTCGCGGCCTATGCGGCGCGCGCGCTGAAGGCACCGCTCCGGACCTTCAGCATCGGCGTCGACGAGTCATCGCAGAGCGAACTGCCATGGGCACGCATGGTCGCCGAACGGTATGGCACCAGCCATTCCGAGACGCTCGTCCAGCCCGATCTCGCCGCGCTCGCGCCGCGCATGGTGAAGTCGATGGCCGAGCCCGTCGATCCTTTCGCCTGCGGCGTCTATATCGTTTCCGAAGTCGCTGCCAGTCAGGTCACCGTGGCGCTGGGCGGCGACGGTGGCGACGAGCTGTTCGCCGGTTACGACCGTTACAAGGGCCAGGAGCTGGCCGAGCTGTATGGCCAGTTCCCCAGGTCCATCCGTCACGGCCTGCTGCGCCCGGTCATCCGCCAGATTCCCGACAGCTTCGGCTACAACACGATCACCAGCAAGCTGCGCTGGCTCGACCGGATGGCTGATCGCAAGGGATTCGAGCGCTACGCCGAAAGCGCGGCCTTCCTGCGCTTTACCCAGGAGCGCAAGCAGGCCCTGTTCACCCGCACGGCCTGGCGCGAAGTCGGCAGCTTGGCGAGCGAGCGGCTGCTCGAGCAGTTTTTCAATGACGGCTCCGCCCGTACCTTCCTCGACCGGATGCTGCACACGGACTGCATGACGCGCCTCGCCGATCACCAGCTGCCGATCGTGGACAAGATGGCGATGGCGCACAGCCTCGAGCTCCGCAACCCCTTCCTGGACCGACGTGTGTTCGAATTTGCCGCGCGCCTGCCGTCGTCGCTGAAGCTGAAGTCGCGCCGGCTCAAGTACGTCACGCGCAAGCTCGGCGAGCGCTACCTGCCGCGCGAGCTGCTCTACCGGCGCAAGCAGGGATTCGGCTTCCCGCTCGCGCGCTGGCTGCGCGGCGAGTTGCGCGACATGATGACCGGCGTCCTCGCGGAGAGCCGGCTTGCCGAGGCGGGCATCTTCGACCGCGCGGCGATGGACGCGCTCACGAACGAGCACATGGCGGGCACTGTCGATCACAACTACCGGTTGTGGATGATCTTCAATATCGAGGTCTTCTGGCGCCATTTCTTCGACGGCGAATCGGTGGCGGCGCTCGAGGACTGGATTGCCCGCCTGCGCAATCCCACCGGGGTGCGTCGTGCAACCGGCTGAGATCGCGGAGGCTGTCGCCCGGCAGGCGCCGCGCAGCCGCAATACGCGCCTGCTGGTTGCCGCGAAAGTCGTGATTTCGTTCGGCCTGCTGTTCGCGCTATTTCACTACGCCGACATGTCGCGGGTGGTGCGGCGTCTGGCGAAGGCCGACGTGCTCATCTTGTTCCTGTCGTTCCTGCTCCTGATTGCGCAGGGCGTGATCAGCTCGTTCAAGTGGAGGCTGATCCTGCGAAGCGACGGCCTGGCAGTGCCATTCTGGACGCTGTTTCGCGTCAACGCCACCGGCAGCTTCGTGAGCCTGTTTCTGCCGTCCAGCTTCGGCGGCGACATCTATCGGGTTGCCGCCCTGCGGACCGTTGCCGGCGGCCTGGTGCGCAGCGGCGCATCCGTGGTGTTCGACCGCGGCAGCGGCCTGTTCGCTCTCGTCACGATCAGCGCGATCTCGTACCAGTTCTATCCGCATGCCCGGCATGGCTGGATCGTCATCTTTGGATGGGTGCTGGCGATCCTGCTGTTCGTCGCCGCGACCTCGAGGCCGGTTCTGGAGTCGGGATTCTGGCCGTCCTGGCCGGTCGCTCAGCATTTCCGCTCGTTCTTGTCGACGCTCCGCAACTACCGCAACAGCGGCGGGGTATTCGCGCGCGTCGCCGCGCTTTCCCTGGTGTTCCAGCTGATCATGGTCGTGGTCAACAAGCTGTATGCCGAGGCGCTCGGCATCGAGATCGCCTTCTCGACGCTGCTCGTCATCATTCCGCTGATCTACCTGACCGAGGCGATCCCGCTCGGGATCAACGGCATCGGCATCCGCGACAGTGCCTTTGTCATCGCCTTCGCGGCGATCGGCCGCAGCGCCGAGCAGGCGCTCGCCATGTCCTTGCTGCTGATTTCGATGCGCTACCTGTATGGTTTCAGCTGCGGATTGTGCGTGCTGATGGCGTATTTCATCCGCCGGCATTGGCCCCACCGGAAAACTGCCGGTCCCTAGCCGCCGATTCCCTGGCCGCGCAACAGCTCCTCGATCTTGCGGAGACTGTCCGCAAGGACGAATGCCTCGTCATCGAGCGAGGTGTCGAACTCCTGCTCCACTTCCAGCATCAGCCGCAGATGACTGATCGAGTCCCAGGCCGCGATGTCGCGCCGGCGCAGATCTTCGCCCTCCGGCAGCGTTTCGACCTGCAGCGCGTCCTTGAGCACGCGGCGGAGCCGTTCCTTCAGCTCCTCTCCGCCCGCTCCCTCTCCCGAATCGGCAGTCAAGCGCTCATTTCCTTCAGCTGCCTCCGTATCAACTTGCCCGTGACATTGCGAGGCAGGGTATCGACGAATTCCACGTGGAATGGTACCGCGTGGCTCGGCAGGCTGCGCACGCAATGATTGACGATCTTTCGTGGTTCGATTCCCGGCTCGCGGCTGATGACGAATGCCTTGACGACCTGACCGAGCAGCTTGTGCGCAACGCCCGTGACGGCGACGGCTTCGACTTCGGGCATTTCGAGTATGCAGTTCTCCACCGTCGCCGGGTGCACGGTGTAGCCGCTGCAATGGATCACTTCGGAGCTGCGCCCATGCAGGTACAGATTGCCCGCGTCATCCAGGTGCCCGAGGTCACCGGTCCATAGCCAGCCGTCCTTCAGCGCGCGCGCAGACTCATCCGGCATGCCGAGATACCCCGCGAAGACATGCTCGCCCCGCAGGCGGACCTCGCCCTCCATTCCGCTTGCCGCAGGCCGGCCCGCATCGTCCACGATCTCAAGTATCACGCCTTCGATCGCGCGCCCGACCGAGCCCTGTGCCGGGCGGGCGGGATCCACGGTCAGGACGGTACAGGTCGATGCCTCCGTCAGGCCGTAGGAATCCATGACGGCCACACGTGGAAAGCGCGCCTTCAGCGACGCGAGCGTTGCGGGCTCGACCGGCGCGCTCGAATTGATCAGCATCCTGATCGCCGGCAGGTGGTCGCCGCGGAAATGGTCTCGCCCCAGGAGCAGCCTCGCCATGCTCGGAACCAGGCGCATGCAGGTGACTGAATGCGTTCGCAGAGTCTCGATGACTTCGTCCGGCTCGAAGCGATCGATCAGCACGATAGCCGCGCCGAACCGGATGAAAGGGATCAACTGGCTGTTGAGCGCGCTCGAGTGCGACAGCGGCATGACAACCGCGATGACGTCGTTTTCTACGTAGCCGAAACCACGGGTGGCATTGCGGGCGGCAGCGAGGACGTTGGCGTGGGTTCTCATCGCGGCCTTCGCGATTCCGGTCGTGCCCGAGGTGTGCATCAGTTCGGCGATCGATTCCGCAGTCACGTGGCCGTCGCGGGCGTTCCCGCCGGCCACGGCCGGCAGTTCCGGCCCGATTGCCAGGGTGTGTCCCGGAAAACGCGCGCCGGCTGCTGCGGTGGCGGCGGAGGCCGCGAGACTTTCATGGACGACGAGCGCCCTGGCATGCGTTTCCCGGAGCTCGGACAGCCAGCGCTGCGGCGGCGTCCGGGTGTCGACAGGCTGGACGGCGCCGGCCAGACGCAGGATCGCGAAATAGGCGGCAACGAACTCGGGAACGTTGGGCGAGAGCAGCGCCACCGCATCGCCCGGCGCCACCTGCGCTTCCCGGCACAAGGAAGCCGAAATCCCGCGAATGCGCTCGCCGAGCTCACGATAGGTCCAGCGTGTTGCGCCCTGGATCAGGGCGACGCGATCGCCGTGCAGCCGCTCAGTCTCGTCCCAGAGCGCGTTCAGCGTGGCGGTCACTCTCCGACCGCCTTCCTCCGTTGCACGAGGCGCGCAGGGTTTCCCGCCACGACGCTGTAAGCCGGCACGTCCTTCATGACGACGGTGCCCGAAGCGACGATGCAGCTGCGACCGAGGCGTACGCCGTCGAGGATCGTGCAACAGGCGCCGATCCAGACATTGTCTTCGATGGTGATGCCGATCGACGTGCGCTCCTGCTCGAGGACCGAACGCTCGGGATCGTCCGATGCATGGCTGCCGGCCAGCACGCTCGTATGCCCGCTGATCGAGACGCCGGAACCGATGCGTATGAAGCTCTTGGAGCCGAAGAAGCAGAATGGCCCGATCGACAGCATGTCGCCCATGCGGATCTCGGCTTCGTTGCAACTGATGATGCTGTGCCGCCCGACCAGGATGCGGTCGCCCAGTTCGATGGCGGATTTCTTGCCTTTCGCGTCCAGCACGACATTGTCGTCGATCAGCACGTTCGAGCCAAGCCGGATGCGATGCGGGGAGCGCAGCACGACGTTGCGGCCGAACTGCGTGCCCCTGCCCACGGCGCCGAGCACGAGCGGCCAGAGACGGCTTCGCAGGAAGTAGCCGGGCGCGCCGCGCATCGGCCCGAGAAAGCTCGCTATCAGCTCGTACTTGACGAGCGCGAGGATTCCGGGGCGTCCGACGAAAATCGAGAGATAGCGGCGGTAGGCGGAGCTACCGGGATCGTCGACGATTTCTACCCGAGCCTGTCCCGTCATTGCGCAGGCAGTGCCCCTTGTCGGCGGTTATTCGTGGAATCGCGCCGGGCTGCTCGCGGGGCGCGGTTCAGAGCATGCTTTCTGCGCGATACCATTCGTAGGTACGCCGCAGCCCCTCATCCAGTCCGACCTTCGGGACGTAGCCGAGTTCCTTCCTCGCCTTGTCGATCCTGAAGGCCCGATTCTGGCGGTACCAGTCGACACGACGCGGGAAGATCGGCGGGTTGATGCCGAACGGCCTGCAAAGCTTGTCGACGACGTGGCCGACGGCAATCATCGGCCAGACCGGTAGATGCCGGATCTTGACGTCGATGCCCATCGCGCGGCCGGTGCGCTGCACGAGATCCTCGATCGACACGTATTCTGCATCGGCGATCAGGTAAGCCTGCCCGTTGCCGCGCTCGGGATTCATGGCAAGCACCAGCGCATCGACCAGGTTGTCGATGTAGAGCGGATGATAGAAAGTCCGGCCGCTGCCGAACATCGGGAACCAGCCTCGCGCGACACGCTGGAAGATCAGGTAGAAGCGTTCCGGATCGCCCGGTCCATAGATCGCCGCGGGCCGGATGATCGTCGCCTTGCGGCCCTCGCGCACGTACTCGAGCACGAGCGGCTCCGCCTCGTACTTGGTCTGCTGGTAATAGTCCGCGGGCTGGATCGGCGCGTCTTCGCCGCCGGGCGGCTGGTCGATATTTCCGTGCACGCCGCAGGTGCTGCAATAGACGAACTTCTTCACGCCGGTCTCGCGAGCGACCTCGAGCATGATGCGCGTGCCGCCGACATTGACCTGGTGATAGTAGGTTTCGGGAACGTCCATCTCGCGGAACGCAGCCGCCAGGTGCTGGACCGCATCGACGCCCTGCATGCAGCGGCGCACGACTTCCCGGTCGGTCACCGTGCCGATGACGACCTCGGCGCCCCAGGAGCGCAGCTCCTCGGTCTTGTGGCCTTCCTTGTAGTCCAGGCCGACGACCGGATGGCCGTCCTTCAGCAAGCGCCGCACGAGTGCCTTGCCGGTAAAGCCGGTAGCGCCCGTCACCAGTACCTTCACATATCCTCCCCAGGATCCGGTGGGCCCCGCCCTGCGGGCGTGGGAACACGGATTATACCGAGCGTCCGCGGCGCCACGCAGGCGCCTTGCGTCACAGTCTGACCGGGTCGGGGACGAAGTCTCCCGCAGCCATTTTCGCCTCGAATGCTGCGATCGCGGCCGCTTGCGCGTCGGCGGACCAGCCCAGTTCAGGCCCGGCGATCCCGGCGCATCGCCGGGCAAGATCCACGCTCGGCCAGCCGGTCCGCGCGAGCCCCAGCCGGCGGAGCAGCAGGTCGTCGAGGTCCAGTGCCATCTCCTCCCGTACGGCATGGACCACCTCGACGGCGAGCACCTCGCTACCCGCGAGCACCGGCCGGAAGAGTTCCCCTTGGCTCAGATAGGGTTCGAAAATCTGCCGCCATCGCAGCCCGTAGCGCTTCTCGAGGCGTTTCCTCGGCTCAGCTTCGAGGCCGAATCCACGCGCTTCGTCACTGCTTGTCGGTCTGAGTGCACGAGCTTGCGCGAGAGCCTGCCGGCCGCTCGACCGGCGCAAGTTGCCGGCCTGCTCTGCGCGGGCGAGGACGGCTTGTGACAAGCTGGGAGCGCTCGTCAGCTTTTCTCCTACGACGACGACGAGGCCGTCTGCGCCAGTCTCCAGCCGACCGCTGGCGAGGATCGGCGACTTGCTCGGCGTGGCGGCTCCCGTGCCGATGCCGGGCAGGATTCCCCAGTTCACCGCGACCAGGTCGGCAGCCCGCAGCCGTGACTTCGGCGCCACCCGGCCGATCTCTGCGATAAAGGCCTGCACGACGCCTGCGGGCGGGCCGGTGCTGCCGGCAGCCGGCGAATCCAGCGGGACATAGTCCGTGCCAACCGCGATCGCCCCATGCCAGGGAACGAAGAAAAGATCGCGCGTCGCGCGCCGCAACAGGACAGAGCGGTCGGCGGTTTTCGACGCCGATGACAGGGCGACGGCAGCCTTCAGCGGCAGCGCACTCCTGAATACGAGATTGAGCGCCCCGAGCCAGGACCGCGGCAGGTACGGCGCCGGCAGGTCGCTGGCCGCCGCCAGTCGACCTGATGCCGGACCGGTCGCGTCGATCACCACCGCGGCCCGGATCTCGAATTCGACTCCGCTCAGGCGATCGCAGGCGGCGATGCCCTGGATTGCTCCGCCGGAAAGCAGCAGCCGCAAGACCTCGACCCGGTTCGCGACGACAGCACCCGAGTCTGCGGCGGCGAGTACGGTCTCCAGGCAGAGCCTGGCCGAATCCAGCGACAGCGCATCCCACCAGAGCGCGCCGCTGCCGGCGCCGGTGTCCGCCAGCGGAGCAACCTGTTCGCGGCAATCGGCGCTGCCGATCAGCCGGCCATTCGGCAATCGGGCCGGTCCCGCGACGCCGGCATTGCGATCGGCCGAGAACAGATCGTTCAGCAGCAAGGCCGGACCGAGGATCCAGGGGCTGCGAACGCCCATGGGCCCGAGCGGCATGACGCAAGGGAGCGCCTGCACGAGATGCGGCGATTGCCGCGAAAACTCCCGCCGCGCGCGGATCGAGCTTCGCATCCGCGCCAGGTCGAAATGCTGGAGGTAGCGCAGGCCGCCGTGCAGGATGTTCAGGCTGTTGGCCGAAGTCGCGGCCGCAAAATCGTCACGCTCCACCAGTGCGACGCGGTGGCCCGCCTCGGCAGCCCGGCGCGCGATCCATGCGCCGTGCATGCCGGCGCCGACGATCAGGATATCGAAGGCAGTGTCGCGCAGGCGCGCCGTGTCACGCCGCATGGATCACGCTTCCGAGATCAGGTCGTAGGCCCGGGCCAGCCGCTCGCGATAGGCTGTCATCGAGTATTCCGATTCGGCACGGTGGCGTGCCGCTGCGCCGATTCGTCGCCTGTGCTCGGCGTCGTTGACGAGACGTTCGATGCCGGCCGCGAACGCCGCCGCTTCCGGCGCCACGAGTTCCGCGCAGCTCTCGTCCAGCACCTGGGTATGGGTGCGGATATCGGTGCCGATGATCGCCTTTCCCGATTGCATGTAGGAATAGACCTTCATCGGCGTGTTGCCGCCCTTCGTCCGCGGCGAGACGAGGATGTCGGCCTGGACGAGCAAGGCATTCAGCTGCGCCAGAGGCCGCGGCCCGGCGAAGTGAATCAAGGCCGCGACGCCCTGTCGTTCGCTCTCCTGTCGGTAGCGCGCGATGTCCGCGTCGGAACCGCCGATCACGATCATCCGGAAGCGGGTGGACTTCGGCAACCGGGCGAGACTCTCGAGCAACAGGTCGATCCCCTGATAGCGCTCCAGGTTGCCGACGTACAGGCCGATCACGACATCCTGTCCGACCAGCGAGCGCAGGGAATCGACCTCGCCGGCATAGTCCTGGTCACCCATCGGCACGTCGGGCAGCACGATGACCCTGGCCGGATCGATCCACGGACGCACCTTCTGGGCCAGATCCTCGCAGACCGGCAACACGACCGCCGTGCGCTGGATTGCGCGCCGCTCCATGCCGATCAGCAACGAGTGCATCGGGCGCAGGAAGCGCCACTTGTCGGTGAGCTGTTCGCTCATCCACGAGTCCATGTCGTAGACGATCTTGCGGCGCGAACGCCAGTTCAGCATCACCGCCGGAAACATCGCTTCCTCGACCGCGTGGACGACGTCGTAGTCGTTGCGCCGCAGCAGGCTCATCATGCGAAGCACCAGGAACCAGTCGCAGACCAGCTTCTGCCAGGAGATGCCGATCGGCACGTGATCGACCCCGGGGGGGCGCCTGGCCCGGAAAATCCGCAGGCCCGGCAACTCGATGTCGGCGCCGGCATGATAGGTGAGCAGGTCCACGGCATGGCCAAACTCGCACAGCTTCTCCGCGAGCAGCCGGACGGCGATCGGCGTGCCGCGTTCCACGTAGAACGGCTCGGGTGCGACCAGCAGCACTTTCACCGCTTGATCCTCGCTAGTCGGATCGGTCCATCCGCAGAATGACCGGCGAACCGCCGAGTGCGGTCAGGCCTGTCGCGCGAAACGCCGCCTCAGCCCAGCGCAGGGGAGCGGCGCCCTTCGCCGCGCGATGCACCACCATCGGCATGAAGAGCTGCTTGACCTCGCGATTATAGACGAATCCATCACGGGCGAACTCGGCGGCCAGCTGGGAACGGGAGAAGCTCGCGTAGGTTCTGGTATTGCCTTCCATCGATTTCTTGAGGCCGAACAACAACGGCGTCAGGGCATTCAATCCGGACTTGCTGGGATAGTCGATCACCACGGAGCGGCGCGCCACCCGGCACATCTCCCCGATCAGCCGGCGCCACTCCGTCACATGCGAAATCAGGCGTACGGCGATGACGAGGTCGAAGCTCTTCGGCGCGACCGGCAGCTTGAACAGCGGGCCCTGCACGAACTCGCAATCGCGCCTGCCGTGCAGCTCCCGCAGGTTGCGTTCGCATTCCGCCGCAGTGCCGTGAATGGTGACTTGCCAGCCGAGTCGCGCCAGGGTGCCGACCAGCTGCCCATGCCCACCGCCGACATCGAGTGCCGTGCCAGGAGCCAGACCGGTCAGCGATCTCTCGACTGCCCCGTTCTGGACGTCGAGCAGATATCGTCCAGCCCGGCCGGCGAAGCGGCTCGCGTAATCCGCGGACGAGGTTTCAATGTCGGGAGTTTCGGCCAGAAGCCCTGGATCGGTCATTCCTGCATAGGATAGCAGGGCCCGATCTAGATCAATGCGGCCTGACAGTACCAGTTGAACGTGCGCGTCAGCCCTTCCTGCAACCGCATTTTCGGCTGGTAGCCCAGTTCGTGTTGTGCTTTCTGGATGGAGAACGCGCGATTCTTGATGAAAAAATCGAGCCGGCGCGGATAGAGGATCGGCTCGATCCCGAGCGGCTTGCAGATCTTTTCGCAGGCAACCGCTGCCGCCATGACGGGCGCGAGCGGGATGTGACCCTGACGTACGGGCTTGCCCACGATGCCCGCCACCGTATCCACCAGCTCGCTCAGCCTGCGGTAGCGCCGTCCGCCGAAGATGTAAGTCTGACCGACCGCATTCGGGTGCTCGCCACAGAGGATGATTCCGTCCACGAGGTCGGAAACATAGGTCATGTGGTAGTAGACGTCGCCGGCGCCGATCATGCGAAACGTCCCGCGAAGCACCATCTTGAACAGCTTCAGGAAGCGCGTGTCGCCCGGGCCGTAGATCGCGGTCGGCCGGAAGATGACGGCCGGCAGGCCCGCCTTGATCCGCTCCTGCACCAGTAGCTCGGCCTCGAGCTTGGTCGCCTGGTAGATGTCGCCGGGCGAGAACGGGGAATCCTCGGTGCCCGGAATCGTCTTGACATTGCCATGCACGCCGACCGTGCTGCAATGAACGAGCCGACCGACCGCGCCACGCTCGGCGGCCTGGATGATGTTGCGCGTGCCTTCGACATTGACGTTGCGATAGTACTCGGGCGGATGCTTGGCTTCGCGATAGACGGCTGCGATGTGATAGACCACGTCGCAACCATCCGCGGCACGCATCACCGCATCGGCATCGACGAGGTTGCCGGCATGGATCTCGATGCCTTCCCGCGCGAGCGGCTGCGCCTTGTCCTCGTCACGGACGAGCGCGCGCACCTCGTGCCCGCGCGCCTTGAGCGTACGGGCCAGGTGTCCACCGGTAAAGCCGGTGGCGCCGGTAACCATCACTTTCACTTCATACCCCTGAAGTCGTGAACCATTTCGCGAAGGTTGGCAACTGCGGCCGGCGAGCCGCCTCGATGGCGGCGCTGCGCCATCCGGTAGCGACGGTTCCAGCGACCCAATTTCCGCCATTCGAGGCGAGGCCGGCGCGGACCATGGCGCGTGCACTGCGGCCGGCAAAATTCGCGGTCGTGACCAGCACCGCGCGGTAATGGCGGAGCAGGTCGATCGGTGTTGGTGAATTGCCCATAAGCTTGCCTCTATGGCAGGTTACGGGCGATGGCCGCCAATAGACACCCGGAGGGTGTCTCCGTCTGGGGACGCTTGGCGGTTGCGTCTGAAGCCCCGCCCGCCATGCCACGACAGTTGCGTGGGCGCAATCCGACGTTCAGGCGTCTTCTGGCGCGGAGCTCGGCGGCGGGTTCGACTCGGGCGGCGCTGTGCCGGCGGCCGCAGCCTTCCGGCGGCGCGCCAGGTAACGGATCGGCCACAGCACGAGGCCGAACAGGGTCGCGAGCACGGCCAGGATCATCGCGAAGAACGCGACCACCATCCCGAGCCCCGCACCAGGCCCCACATACGCCAGGGCAGCGGACGCAAAGATCGACGACATCATGCCGGCACATGCGGTGGCGACACGACGCATGCGACCCGTGTGCGCCATTCGGTCGAAATCGGTGCCGCTATTCATGACAAGCCTCCTGATCCGGCGGTGAGCTGACATAGCCGTCGGGATATCGAATCGCCTGCGCGATGTTACCCACGGAATTGTCGCTCCAGCGATTGAAGAATGACCACACGACCTGTCGGTCATCGCCGACTTCGAACACGCGGCCCTCCTCCGACTCCGTTATCAGCAGGTTGCCATTCGGCAGCCGTTGATGATCGCCCATCGTCTCGGTGTGGAACCACTCGTTCCCGCCTTGCCCGTAGAGCGTGACGGCCTCCCTGCTGACCGGGTCGAGCGCGAGGATCCTGCTGCCACCCAGGCTCTTGCCGCGCTCGCCGTCGCGCCGGTTGTCGAAGACCGTGATCTTTCCGGTCGGCTGGAAGTCCGGGTCGTGCTGGCGCAGGAATGGTCCCACCATCGACCACAGGATCCGCTTCGTGCCGGGCCTGACGACCAGCAGCAGGTTCAGATTGCGCACCGAGATCAGCAGGTCGCCTGCCTCGAACATCGGAAATGCGGCCGCCAGGTCCGGCGTGAGCGCCTCGATGTCGTTGAGGTGCGTGAAATCATGGTCGAGCGGCACGTCGATCTCGCTGTCATGCTTGCCATTCGCGAACAGCACGGCCTCATGACCCGAGTCGTATATCGCCTCGAGGATCGAAATCTCCGCCAGCACCTCTCCTGCCGGCGAGACCTTGAGCATGAATTCCTCGTAGAACGGGGCGGGAATCTTCGGGAAAGACGCCACTGTCGTCTCATGCAGCTTCCTCGAAGATACCCAGAGATTGCCGTCCTGGTCCTGGAACAATGTGTGGTGAGTCTGCAGCGGCAGCTTCCAGATGACGCGCGAGCATCGGTCGATCCGCACCAGACCGCCATACTGGAAAGTGAAAACGACATCGCCATCGGGATACAGCAGCGCGCCATGCAGCTCGGTGTCCCAGTCGTGCGGCTGCTTCGGCAGGTGCTTCGCTTCCGGCCAGATGGCATTGAACGAAACACGCCAGTCGTGGATGGGCTCGCCGTCCATCCCGACGAGGCGCATGCCGTGGGCGCCGTCGAAGAAGCCGGTGATGAACGTCACCCCGGGGCTGACCTGCGCGGGTACGTGCTTGACGACCCGGCTTCCCGTGTGACGCGAGCGGGCCAGGAACTTTTCCGGCGCGATGCGAAATGTATGGCGGGGATATCGAATCGCCTCGACGCCGGCTGCGGCAATGCTCTCCAGCAGCCGGTAAGGAAAGAGCTTGAAGACTCCGACCGCGAGTCCGAACGCGAAAACCGCGCCGACCGCGGCCACCAGGCCGCAAATTCGAAACCCGTACCTCTTCAGCAGACGGGTGACACGCTCGAGGCCCAATTCACCCAGCCGCCGCATAAGTCCGCTGACCGAACCGGGTTCTCTGATAGCCGAACGACCCGGCCAGGTCCCCGGTTTCCAGCCAGACACGCTCGGCTTCAGCCGCAGTCAAGCCGTCCGGGCGCCTGCTGGGTGCGGAGATCTCGGGCGGCGCGCGGAGCATTTCCTCGACACCGCCGGTGAACCCGCAGAATTCGAACAGCTGCCGCAGGATCCGCACCGGATCGGCGCAAAGGTCCTCGTACCGGACGATCCGGATCCTGGCGCCAGGGCCGGCGTGGTCCCTGGCAAGCTCGCCGACGTGTGAATACACGGAACGCCACATCGCGGCATAGCCCAGCGCGTCGTCCCCGTTCGCCCAGGCTTCGGCAATTCGCCGCGACTGAACTTCGTCGAGATTGATCGGTACCCGTTGCGGGCCGAATTCGTAGTGACCCGCAGCCCGCATGTAGGCCGGCACGCGCTTGTCCTGCTCGCTATAGCGGGTGAACAGCTTGTGCTGCCGCAGCAGCGAGTCGACCTGCGCCACCGGATGGCGCACCGGGACCACGAAGCGCGCGTCGGGCAGCAGGTTCGCGATGTAGGCGATGCGCGTGACGTTGTAATTGCCCTTCGATACGTAGCGTTCTCCGCCGCGCAACAGGAGCAGCTTGCGCAAGTGCTCGCTGTAGAACGCGTCGAATTTCGGCTGGTCGTCGGCTGCGGTCAGCTGGTGGCAGGCGTTCTCGTCGTGAATGTGGGGAAAGAAATGCGTCCAGATCGGCTCTTCGAAAGCCTCCGGGCTGTCCCGCGTGATGCGGATGCGGTCCCTCTGGGCCCGCTCGACGGGCTGCTCGGGTTTCGCGATGCGCGACTGGAAGCGGTTCCAGAAGTAGGGAAAGAACAGGAATGGAAAATCGCGATACCGATGGGTACCGACATACGGCAGCTTCGAGAAGGTATTCAGCAGGATCGTCGTGCCGGAGCGCGCCAGGCCCGTAATGAACACCGGGCGGTCGAGCTCGATCCCGGCCAGCCGGTCGCGCAGCAGATCGGTCTCGAAATCGCCCAGCAGTTTCATGACGCCCGGCAGGCGATCGGCGAACCGGACCAGGAAGAAATCGGACGATTGCAGTTTCATTTGCTGGATGCCCTACCCTGCCGACTGCGCCACGCTGCCGCCGCGCTTCCTGCCATCACGGCAATGAAAAACCAGAACTCGACATCATCCAGATAGGGCCACAGGGAATTCCTGTCAAGCAGACGAGGCCGCATGACGATCGAACCGCTCCTTGCCCGATCGGGAACGGAATCGATCCGATGCGTTTCGAACAGCAGGATGTCGTACGACAGGCACGAGAGTGTCGTCTCGCAGAAGGCCTGCTTGCCCGCGAGCGCGCTGCGATCCAGCGCGTGTCCCGCGACGCGAAGCGGCACATCGGACAGCGATCGACGGTCTACCAGCAAGCGTTGACCATCAACGCGCCACTCGCCGGACGGCATGGCCATTCGCGAAATGGTCGAAGCGGGATATGCCTCCACTTGCGTTGCGAAGCGCCCCGGCAGGTTCAACCCATCGTATGCCAGCAGCAGGATTGCGATCGGTGCAATACCCAGCGAAATCCCCAGCAAATTGCGACCCGCAAATCCTGCCGTCGCCCTGAGCAGCGCCTGGTAGTGACGCAGCATGTCGTCCGGCTCGGCGCTCTTCATCATGCCGCGCAGGTTGACTGGAAGGCCCTGCCAGAACGCGCGACTGAGCGGCCGGGGAAGGATTCGTCGCCAGATGCGCTGGAACAGCCAGCCGACTGCCGCGCCGGCAAGCAGGCCGAAACTTACATAGAGTCCTGGTTGAAAAAACGCGTCGTTCATCTCATCCCGTCAGGGTGTCTCACAGGCCTCCTGCGCAGTCGAATGCCGGCCTGATTGACGACGAAGCGCAGCAGGCCGCAGCCCTGCCCATAGCGCTCGGGCGAACTGCTTCGCCCCATGAGCCAGGCACGCAGCGACCGCCAGGGCGCAGATTCCTGTAGGACAGACTCCGACAAGAATCCGAAACTTCCGACCCGCCGATGATCGGCGGCCACCGGAAATGGATCGGTGCCGGGCAGGACCCGGAAACCGCGCCGCTCGGCAGTTCCGAGCAGCGACGGAACGCCCGAAAGCTCCAGTCGCCCGCCATTGTCGCCCACGAACAGGCGATCGGCCTGGCCCGGTTCGAGCATGGCGTCGATGCGACGTCCGCGTGGCCCGAGCCATTTGCCGAAGGCCCAGGGCAGCACCGTCATGGCGCCGGACTCCTGGACCGCCTGCACGGCATCCGCAAGCGCGAGGCCATCCGGGAAGTTCGCCAGCGTTCCGAGACCCAGGACTTCGAGCCCATCGTCCACGCGCAGCTGCCGGCCGCAGACGATTGCCACCGAGTCCTCGTCTCGCCGCGCAATCAGGGTCTCCGCTTCTTCCGCGGCGGGTTCGATCAGCCATTCGCCGGCGGTTGGGCGCTCACACAGCGATTCGAACACGCGCTCCCCGGCAATCTGCGTCAGCAGCAGCATGCCGAGCAGGCCGCGGCCATCGCTGCCTGCAGCCCGGAAATTGGCCGCCGCGGCATCGAGCGTCGGCGCGACGCGCGCCTCGTCGTGGAAATGCACGTGCGAATCTACGGGGTATCTGGACATACTGGGACGCGTTTCAGGACTCGATCCCGCGCTCGCGGTATATTTGACGGCCCTCGGGGAAGTTGTCGCAGAGGATATCCCAAGCTTGAGCCAGGCACCGGAACTGTCGGTCATCGTCCCCTTTTACAACGAAGAGGAGAACATCGGGCGCATGCATGCCGCGATCGTCGGTGCGGTGCAGCCGCTCGGCATTTCCTTCGAGATGGTGTTCGTGGACGACGGCAGCCGCGACCGCACGCTCGAGCGGGCGATCGACCTGGCGCGCGGCGATCCGCGGGTCCGCGTGGTGAAGTTCCGGCGCAATTACGGCCAGACCCCGGCCATGGCAGCCGGCATCGAACAGGCGCACGGCAAGGTGCTGGTCACGATGGACGGCGACCTGCAGAACGACCCGGCCGACATCGCGCATTTCCTGGAGAAGATCAACGACGGCTACGATATCGTGGTCGGCTGGCGCCACAATCGCCAGGACAAGCTGATCTCGCGCAAGATCCCTTCGAAGATCGCGAACTGGCTGATCGGCAAGGTCACCGGCGTTCCGATCAAGGACAATGGCTGTTCGCTGAAGGCATATCGCAGCGCCTTGATCAAGGAGATCCCGCTGTACTCGGAAATGCACCGGTTCATTCCGGCGATGGCTTCGATCGCCGGCCCGCGCGTCGCCGAAATCAAGGTCCGGCATCACGCCCGCCAGTTCGGAAAATCCAAGTACGGCATCTCGCGCGTGTACAAGGTGCTGCTCGACCTGATGGTCATCAAGACCGTGGCCTCGTTCACCGCCCGGCCGCTGCAATGGTTCACGCTGCTGGCCGCACCGCTCTTCCTGCTCGGCACGATCGCGCTCGTCAATTCGCTCTGGAGTCTCTGGTCGGCCGGAGGCACGCTGTCCATTCCCGTAGCCGGCACCGGCGTGATTCTCGTGGCCGCATCGATGATTCTCGCACTGGGTGGAGTGATCGGCGAGCTCGTCTACAAGCTTGGCGACGTCCGCGATCATCATTTTTCCCGTCTGACGGGCACGGTCTGGAACGGCGACGATCAGCGTCATGGCCTGGAGGCCGCTACACGTGGATAAGGGCGACATGCAACCGGAACTCTCCGTGATCGTGCCGGTCGGGCGCCGCCATGCCGATGCGGTGGAATTGCACGCCGAGTATCGCAGCGGCCTGGATGCGCTGGGCCAGAGCTACGAATTGATCTACGTGCTGGACGGGCCCTGCAGCGAGTTCGCGGCCGGCCTGCGACGTCTGCTGGCGCAGGGCCAGCGATTCACCGTGATCAGCCTGACCCGTTCCTTCGGCGAGGCGACCGCGATCATGGCCGGCTTCGAGCACTCGAGCGGCCAGGCGATTCTCACACTGCCCGCCTATCGCCAGATCGATGCCACCGACCTGGACAAGCTGACCAATGCCCTGACTGACTGTGACGTCGCGGTAGGACGGCGCTGGCCCCGCACCGGCGGCCCATTCGAGCGCCTGCGCCGAGCGACCTTCCACGGGCTGCTGGGCTGGATCACGGGCGTGCGTTTCCGCGATCTCGGCTGCGGCGCCCGCGCATTCGACCGGCGCGTGCTGGAGGAGATCCAGCTTTACGGGGACCAGCACCGCTTCCTCGCGGTGATCGCCGACCGTCAGGGATTCGAGGTACGCGAGGTGGACATCCGGCAGTCGCCTGGCGACCGCTTCGAAGGACTCTACGGACCGCGCGACTACATGCGCGGCTTCCTCGACATCTTCACGGTCTTCTTCCTGGTGCGTTTCACGAAGAAACCGCTGCGATTCTTCGGCATGATCGGAGTGACGCTGTTCGCCGTCGGCGCGGTGCTGGTCGTCTGGATGGTCGTCGAGCGCATGTTCTTCGGGCAGGCGCTGGCCGAAAGACCCGCCCTGCTGCTCTCGACGCTGCTGGTCGTGCTGGGGCTGCAACTGTTTGCGCTCGGCCTGCTGGGCGAGCTGATCATTTTCACGCATGCACGATCGATCAAGGATTACCAGGTCGAGCGCGTCATCCAGTTCTCGCAACGCGGCGATGCACACCAGGCGCAGGCAGAAAAACCGCTGCCGCCGGCGGCGCTCGGCTAACCCGCAGCCTCGCGAAAGACTTCCAGGTACCGGCTCGCAATCGCGTCCCAGTCGAAGCGCTCGGCCACGTAGCTGCGCGCCCGCTCGCCCAGTGCGGTCACCCGCTCGGGATTTTGGTCCAGGAACGCCAGCTTGTCCCTGAGGTCGGCCGCATCGCCGGTCCGGAAGCGATCCCCGACCGCCTCGGCCGCCGCAGCCTCGCCGCCGAAGGCAGGGTCGATCACTTCGAGATTCTCGTCGATATCGCTGCAGAGGCAGCACTTGCCGTAGCTCATCGCCTCCAGCAGCACGATTGCCATGCCTTCGATCGTCGAGGGTAGAACGAAGGCATACGCGTTGCGATAGGCCGCGTCCTTCGCCTCACCGTAGAGCGGACCGGCAAACACGATTCGGCTGTCTCCAGCGGCAAGTTGGCGGAGCTTTTCCGCGTATTGCCCGGAGTGGGAATGCCCGCCGACGATGACGAGTTTCCTGTCGGTCTCCAGGCCGCGAAATGCCTCGATCAGCGTATGACAGCCCTTCTCGGGCACCAGCCGGCTGAGGAACAGGAAATAGCTGCCGCGCTCGAAGCCTGGCGGACCGGTCATGCCGGGGGCACCGGCCCCCGGCACGGTGACGCCATTCGGAATGTATTCGACTGCGCGTCCGTATCTCTCGCGGTAATGCTGCTTGAGTGTCTTCGAGCAGACAATCGTGCGCTGTGGAAAAGAAACCGCAGCGCGTGCGCCCAGCTTCAGCATCAGCCGCGCGAAGATTCCCCACTTCTCGCGTTTCCAGTCGAGGCCGTGCACGGTCACCACGACCGCCCGGCCAAACAGCCGCGGAATGAAAGCGAGCAAGGCAGGGCCGGTGGCGTTGATGTGCACGACATCATAGCCGCGCAGCGACTGCAGGACCGCGACGACGGTGTTGCTGATCGCCTCGAGATGCTTGGTGTAAATGGCCGGCAGCGGCCGGATCCGCACGCCGCGAAACGAATGGCCGGCGGCGCTCGCGTAACGCGCGCGGCAGAATACCGTCACCTCGTTGCCCGCAGCGACGAATCGCGTGCTCAGTTCTTCGACCGCCTTCTCGACGCCGCCGGACGACGTCGTGCCGATCGCCCGCAGGCCCAGGATCGCAATTTTCACTTCCTGAACCACGCCAGCAGGAACGCGAGGCTGCGCCACGCGATGTAGACAGGCGCCCAGACGACGGTCCTCAGCCGGATGCCTTCCCGCCGGCCCCGCCAGGCGACGACGAGTCCATAGAGCCCGAAAACGGCCAGCGGCAGGAATCCCAGGACCTGGACCGGACGGCTTGCGGGCCAGATGCAGGCGATTGCCGCGAGTACCACCGTCAGCGCACCGAGTATGGCGACCGGAAGCTGGATGGCGTCCAGCGCGGCAAATATCTTGAGTCGATCGAACTCGCGCAAACCGATCCGCAGGAGGCGCAGTCCGTGCGTCATCGCATTGACCATGCGGCCCCGTTCCCAGCGAGCGCCCTGCTGCGTGGCCGCCGCCAGGGACTCGCGCAAGGGTGTGTAGACCCGTGCATCGCCGGCGAATGCCACGCGATAGCCGTGCTCGACCACGCGCACGCCATGCCGCCAGTCCTCGGTCGGATGAACGGCATGTGGATTGCCGGCCGGAATCGCCAGGCTCCAGCCATGGCGCCCGATGTAACCATCGCCATAGGCCATGCCGCGGCCTTCGATCAAGGACGACAGCCCGAGGCGCTCACGGCACTCGTTCTGGTAGTTCCGGTGCACCAGCGTGAGCGCCAGGCAATGAACGAACCATGGCTGGTTCTCGGTCGCGGCGACCGAGCGGCCGACCACGATGTCTTCGCCCGCCGATCGACGGGCGGCGAGCGCCGCGAGGAAGCCTGCATCCACCCACGCCGTTGCGTCCGTCACGACGTACTGGTCCGCCCTGACCCCGCGCTCGGCCAGCTTCTCGAATGTCCATGCCAGCGCGTAGCTCTTGCCGGCCTGACCGTCGTCGCGCTTCAGCACCGTGACGCCGAGCCCGGCTGCGCGCGCGGCGGTGTCGTCCGTGCAGTGATCCGCGATCACGTGGATTGCCAGCTTTTCCGACGGGAAGCGGCAGGCTTTCAGCGACCCGATGCAGCGCGCGATGACCTTCGCCATGTTGTGGGCAGGCACGACGACGGCGATCGATGGCATCGAACCTGCTTCAGGCACGACGGCATCCGGGCGTCGGCGCCGGAGTCCCGCGATCACCGGAATGGCCAGGGCATACGCAGCCCAGAACAGTGCATACGCCGATACGACGACCCGCACGACTTCAGCCGTGCTCACGTCTCACCGTCGCGGTGCATGCGGGATCTGGCGAGCGTCGGGACCCGGCCCGGTCAGCGCAGGTTCGGCTCGTAGGTGATGCCGATGCTCACGCGGTTGGCGTCTGCCGAGCGCGGGTCACTCTCGAAGTCGCGCCAGACATAGGTGTAGATGCCTCCCAGCGTCCACTGCCGCGCGAAGCGCCAGGCCAGCCCGATGTTGCCCACCGCATAGTCGCGATCGTTGAACAGCGTGTCGCTATCCGCCGAGGTGTCCCGGATATAGCGCGCGCCGACGCGGAACGTCGTTTTCTCGCTGAGCCTGCGCGCCACCTGGAATCGGGCCTGGTCGCGCTGCACCAGCTGGCCTGACGAGTTCGGGTCGAGGTCGCTGTTGACGTCCAGAAAAAGTTCCGTCACCTCGAAGGTCCAGCGCACGCCGACGCCGCCACTGAAGCCGTTGTTCCAGCCCGAGCCGTCGTCATCCTCGCTGCGGTTGCCACCCGCGCGCAGCAGGACCTCCGACGACTCGGAAATCTTGTTCGACCATTCGACATTGATCGCCTGCGAATCCGTCGTGTCGCCGAGGTCGTTCTCGTAATTTGCGACCCGGCCGCGGACGGCGACGGTCTTCTGCGGGGACAGGCGGTACAGATAGCCCAGCGTGCCGTACAGATACTGGAAATCCTCGCGGTCGTCCACGACGAGCTGGTCATAGGAAACGTCCAGGAATCCGGCACCGAACTCGAAGCCATACCGCTCGGTCGGGGTGATACCCAACCGGGGCGCGACCAGGATGCGTTCCTCGCGATTCACTTCAGCGCCCGTGCCGCCGCCCAGCCCCGGGTCCGGCTCACCGAGATCGTCGCCCGGATCGATTCCGCCCGTGGGGATGAGTGGTCCAAGCGTCTCGACTCGCGAAAGCTGGGTTTCGAGATCGAACTGCGAACGCTCACCGCGCCGCTGCAGGTCCATGTTCACCCACTGATTGTTCGTTTCTTCGGTTTCGTCGTCCGGGAAGAAGGTGGACCTCGCCCGCGGGACGAGCCGGAAATACCCTTGTGGGGAATCGCCCCGGAACTCGACCTGTGCGTCGAGCCCGGCGCCGTTGACCTCGACTTCGTTGCCGGCCACGTCAGTCAGGCGCGTATTGTCGTTGTACTCGTAGCTCGCCGTCAGCTTCGGATTGACCGACCAGTCGGCAGCAAGAGCGGGTCCACCCCCGCAGGCGAGCGCCAAGCCGGCCCCGGCCGCGATGCACGAAGCAAGCGAAGTTCGCCGTTGATTCTTCATGTTGGCTTTCCTTACGGCACGACGACGATATCGCCGCTGCGGAGCTCAATGTTCTGTTCGAGATTCCGGCCCTTCGCCACGTCCGAGAAATCGAATCGCAGCGCCTCCTGTTTCGTGCCGGTGCGCCGCAGGATGATGATGCCGCCGGTATTGGCGAAAGCCGTCGTTCCGCCCGCCATGCTGAGCGCCTGCATGACGTCGACGCGCGGATTCACGATGAACTCACCCGGTTTGTTGACCTGGCCGATCACGAAAATCTTGTTGCCGCGGATCTCGCGGATCGACACGGTAACGACCGGATCGGAGATGTACTTGACCAGGCGCTCGGTCAGGATCTTCTGCAGTTCGGTGACGGTCTTGCCGTTCGCGTCCACATGTCCGACCAGCGGGAATGCGAACGCCCCGTCCGGCGTGACGAGCACGTCGCCCTGCAGGGTCTCTTCCTTCCAGACCGAGATCGCCAGGACGTCGCCGGGCTTGACCGTATAGCCCGCTTCCTGGGCAGCGAGCGGACCGGCGAGCATCAGACCGGCCAGCGCCAGCAATACGGCAGCAGCTCGTTTTGACACCACGCTATCTCCTTGATTTATCTTGGCAGGGTCGGCATCAGACTTCTGGACTATCCGCGGTCGGATCATTCCTACGACGGAGCCAGGCTTGCCGGCGGCACATGATAGCCCACACCCGCCGCCGGTTGCCGGGAGCGACCCGCTTCGTGCCCGGCGATGCCAATCGTGACACCGCTCGCAGTTGCGTCAATTGTTTCCATAAGCTGACAGTGATCGCATATATCGCCTCCAATTATGTCGTAGCATGCTCAGATGCATTGATTCCGCGCCGATAATTTCGCCGGCAGGGGGATCGCTCAAGCTCGACGGGGTGGGATGCGTGAAGACGGACGAGCGCACTTTTTCTGACTACGCTGCCATGCTCAAGCGCCGCTGGAAGCTGGCAGCCGGCGT
Organism: Steroidobacteraceae bacterium; assembly: GCA_050738495.1. GTDB lineage: Bacteria > Pseudomonadota > Gammaproteobacteria > Steroidobacterales > Steroidobacteraceae > SCUD01. Next base: position 46,408 of record JBOHZL010000010.1, read on the forward strand.
CGGCGGCCTGATCTTCTTCGGATTCGCGGTCTACGCATTCACGCGTACGGCCGTCTACGAGGCGACGGCGATCATCCAGATCGAGCGCCCTTTGATTCCGAACACGATGGTTCAGACGACGGTGGCCAGCTACGCGGAGGAACTCCTCGCTTCCGTGACCCAGCGTGTCCTGACCACGGAAAACATCACCAGCGTCATCGAGCGGTTGAAGCTTTATTCGTCCGCGCGCAGTTCCGTGCCGATGGACGATCTGGTACTCGAGTTCCGGGAGAATACGAGTGTCACGCCTTCCACGGTAGACACGCCCACGCGTTACGGGCGGCCTTCCGCCGTGACCTATGCATTCACCGTGGCCTTCCGGTATTACGATGCGGAGAAATCCGCCGAAGTCGCCAACGAGCTCGCCCGGCTTCACGTCGCGGAGAACAGCGCGCTCCGCGCCGGCTCCGCTGCACGCACCTCGGCGTTCCTGCAGGCGGAATCCGACAAGGTGGCGAAGCGGATTGCCGAGGTCCAGGGAAAGATCCTGGCGCTGCAAGGGCAGGTCGGGGGCGTGCTGGCCGCCCAGGATCCGATGATGGCCGCGCAACGCTACGAGCAGATCGATCGGGAGCTCGCCTCGGTCGATACGAGCCTGCGCGCCGCGCGTGAGCGCAAGGACATACTGGAGTCCGAAGCCCTGCAGACCTCGCGCTATCGGGCGATCATGGCCGACGGCCAGACCATCGTCCGTGGCGAGGACCGCCTGATCGCGGCACAGCAGGAACTGGTCGCTGCGCAGGCGAAGTACAGTCAGAGCCACCCGGATGTCGTGCGACTCAAGCGCGAAATTGCGGCCCTGACCGGCGGTGCGCCGAACAGCGGCGTGCTGGCTTCGCAGCTGCGTTCGAGTGTCGCGGCGACGGAGGAACAGCTCGCCGCGGCCCGGCAGACGTACTCAGAAGACCACCCTGACGTGGTCCGGCTCCAGAAGACGCTCGAGAGCCAGAAGCAGCAGCTTGCCGACGCTGAGAGCCGCGCGACAACGCCGGCCGCGCAGCCACCGGCCGACAACCCGGTGTACCTGCAGTTGCAGACTCGCATCCGGACCGCCGATGTGGAGATATCGGAACTCAGCAGCCGGCGCGCCGAGCTTTATGGCCGCCTGCACCAATACTCGTACAACCCCGAACTGGAGGCCAAGTACGGCCCGCTTGCCCGGGAACGCGATCTGCTCCAGGAGCAATACACGGATATGCGTGAGAAGTACACGCAGGCGACGCTCGCCGAGTCCGTCGAATCGGAGGACAAGGGCCAGATACTGACACTCGTGGAACCGGCGCGGACGCCGTCTCTTCCGATCGAGCCGAATCGACTGATGTTGATCTTCCTGGGCTTCGTGCTCGGGCTCGCCGCGGCATTCAGCACGGCTTCGCTTTCCGATGCACTGGACGGTTCAGTCCGCGGGTCGCGTGACATCGAGACGCTCCTGCACATGACGCCGATCGCCTTGATCCCGTTCATCGACAGCCCCGGAGACGTCGTGCAGCGGAGAAAGCGGACCATCTTTGCCGCGCTCATCGCGCTGACGGCGATCGCTCTCATCGTCGTGATTGCCACATGATCCAGATTAGCGAGACCATCGAGTGAAAAGTTTCATCGAACGCGCGATCGAGCTCGCGAAGTCGCAACGCCGGCAGGGCGAACCATCGCGGTACGGGCGGGACGAGCCACTGGAAGATGCGCCCAGCCAGGGCAAGTCGCGCCGGCGCCGCGCTTCGAGCGCCCCATTGCCCTCCAACGGTCACCCGGCCAGCCACCTCCCTCCGATCGATCTTTCGCGATCGGCAACGATCGTCACCGACAGCGGCTTGCTGCGACACAACCGCGTCCTGGTCGAGAGCGACACGAAGCAGCCCGCGGAAGGCGCCTACCGGATGCTGCGCACCCGCGTCATGCGCCAGATGCGCACGAATGGCTGGCGCAGGCTCGGAATCACGGCGGCGAGCGCGAACGAAGGCAAGACGCTGACCGCCATCAACCTGGCGCTATCGATCGCTGCCGAGCGCGTCCAGCCAGTCGTGCTCGTCGACCTGGACCTGCGACGGCCGCGGATTCACCGCTACCTGGGGATAGCGGAAAATCAGTTCGTCGATGTCGCCGATTTCCTGGAGGGCCGGACCAACTCGCTCGACCAGCTGGTGCTTTCGCTCGGAGAACAGGGGCTGAGCTGCATCCTGAGCGCGCGCCCGATCGATCGGTCGTCCGATCTCCTGGCCTCGCCCCAGGGCCAGGCGTTCCTGAATGATCTCGCCGACCGGCTTCCTGACGCGCTGTTGATCTTCGATCTTCCCCCGCTGCTGTCAACCGACGATCCGCTCGTAGTCGCGCCGAGGCTCGACGCCCTGTTGCTGGTCGTGGCCGAGAAAGGCTGCTCGAGAAGCGACGTCGCCAGCGCGGCGAAACTGCTGGACGAATTCAACGTGCTGGGAACAGTGCTCAACAAGTCTGTCGAGCGCGGCGACCACAGTTACTATACGTATTGACGGTTCCGGTCGAAGCACCGGCTCAGTGGCGGCCGGCGCCGAGAAACCCTTCCTGCCCGAGAACTTCGACCAGTTGGTCGTAGTTGGAAACATATTTCCTCGCTGAGCGATTCGACTGCCTGATCTGCTTGCGATAGTCGAATTGCCCGAGTCCCGAGGGGTCGCAGCGCAGGAACTCCAGCATTGCCGCTACGGTTGCGCGGTCCGAGCGCAGGAATTCTTCATAGCTGATCTTCAGGTAAGGGTTCGAACCCGCCAGACCGGCGAGCCTGGAATCGACCCATCTCTTCGCCACGAGGCGTTTCAGCGCCTGCCTTATGGGGATTTCAACGGTAATCTGCTCCGGATAGGCCTTTACGGAATGCGCCTTCGCCCTGTCCGACACGTATTTTGACTTGAGCCACTCAATCGGATCTTCCCGGACGATATGAATGACGTGAATCCGTGGCCGTGCCGCGAACCACGCGACGAATGGCTCGAACCTGTCGAGCCATAGCGCCGGCGAGACCCGTGGATGAACCAGCCATTTGTTGGACGAACGAAACAGCAGCTTGAAGCCGAGCCAGCGCGTGTCCGGGCTGAATACTTTGCCTATCAGCATCCGATCCCGTGGCAGGAGGACGCTGAAGTCGCCGGAAAGCGCGCGTTCCGTCACCTTGATCTTGCGGTGCGCAGCGGTCCTCAGGGTCCACTCGTCGCCGCAGGCGATGTCGCGGTGAAAATTGAGCGCGCGATAGAGCGCAGTGCTTCCAGTCCTCTGCGTGCCCAGGATGACGAAGTTTCCCAGCATTCCGGATGATTGCATCTGAACGTTCTTCAGAACTCAGGAAGCGCCATCGGTTGCCACCGGCTCGAGACCGTAGATTTCGATCGTCGGTCCGGGTCTGCGCGGATCCGCGTCGAAGCGCTTGATGAGCGCGACGTCATCGGCGCCTCGCAGCTCTTTGAGAAGCCTGGCGCTGTTGACGTTGCTGTTCCGGCTCTGCAGATACCTGTCCGGCACGATCACGAAGTAATTGACCGCCTTGTTCCGGTAGGCCGCGAGCGGCTCGGTTCCGGTCAACGGCGCCAGTTCGAGGTTGAAAGTCGCCCCCTCCAGGACCTGCAGTCTCAGCTTCAGGAATTCCGCCTGTCTGGGCTCCGCGACTTTCCAGTATTCGATGCGCCGCTTGATGTTTTCGGCGCTGTCCTGCAGCGGGACGGTCGACCGCACGGGCGCGATCTTGGCGCCTTCGATATAGATCCTGGAGCCTTGCGGAAGGTTTTTGTCGATCCAGTCCCTCGCCAGCGCTCGGGTGTCGGCTTGTGTCAGCACCCAGCCCCGGACGGCGGTTTCATACAGGGGCAATGCGGCCACGAGACCGGTGGCCAGCGCAATTGCCACCCGGCCTGGGGCGCTCGAACTCCGCCATGCAAGATCGATCAGCCTGCCGCCCAACATGATCAGTACGGCGACGACGGGCAGCGCATAGCGCGTGTAGTAAAGATGATCGCTCGATGTGCCCGCGATCGCCAGATAGAACAACAGCCCGAATGAAGCGAGCAGTACGTCCGCAGAAGTTCGCCGCCACAGGCCGTAACCTAGCCCCGCGAGGCAAACGACGAACAGCGGCCATCCCATCGATTCCTGAAGCGCCAGGAAGTAGTACAGGAAAAGATTCGGCCGCTCGACAGTCGGTGCCACATACTCTTCATCCAGCAATGCGGCGCTTGCACCCTCGTCACCGACAAAGAGCCCGACGTAATTCCCGATTCCTGGAACGATCCCCGGGTTCGTGGATATCAGGATCGCCGCAAACACGGCCACGGCAATCCAGAATGCGCGGTACCGCAGCATTCCGCCCAGGCCTCCACCGGTGCGGCGTATGTTGTAGACGTGCGCAATGATCAATGGCACAACCAGCAGAATTGCCGGAATTTTCGTTGTCGTCGCGAGAGCCGCAAATACGGCCGCCCACAGGTAGTCCCTCGGCAAGCCGCGATTCGCGATCTTGAAAGCGAACAGCAATGCACCTGTCAGAAAGCACGTCATGACGACATCGACGACGGCCACGCGCGACAGATGGGCGTGCAGGATGTTGACCGACAGGAACAGCGCCGCCAGAATCCCGGCGCGACGTGAAAAGGCCTCCCTGGACGCGAGCGCAATCAGGAGCACAGTCCATGTTCCGAACAGTGCGACGGTGACGCGCCCCATCAGGTAGAACGCCGAGGGATCCCGGGTGAACTGGCGGGCAAAATCCATGGCAGTGTCCACGACGCCTTGCAGCTTGAGAATCAGGAAATAGACGCCGTACTCGACGAAGAGCAGGAGATACAGGCCACCTTTGCCGGTACGTCCGAAATTGAAACTGCCGGAACCCAGCTGCATCGCCCTCATCACTTCGTGATACTCGTCGGTGATGAAGAGGAACGGCAGCCCGTATTGCACGCCCAGGAGCCGCAACCCCAGTGCGCCTGCGAGCACGACGATCAGGACGAGTCTGTCACGGGCGGTAAAGGCGCTCTGCATGGGGATTCCAGGGTTCACGGCGTATCACTTGCCTGTGCGATGGCGAAACAATATGACGCAAGTACCGTCCCGAATGTGACCCATTCGACACCGGCGGGCTGACCACCTTCCGCAAGGTATACTTTCGCGATTCACGGTCGCGACCTGCTGCCATTCGAAATCGAGCTGCCGTCCTATGCAAGGCACCGCAATCTTTGTGCTGTCGGACATGCGATCAGGTTCGACCTTGCTTGACCAGTTGCTTGGCGCGCATCCGAGCATCATGTCGCTCGGTGAACTGCACTGGCTTGCGGCGTACGTCCTGCAGGACCGCAAGATCTACGATCCCGTGCATGAGCTCATCTGCACATGCGGGCAACGCTTGATGCAATGCCCTTTCTGGACCAGCGTTGCGACGGACATGCGCAGGCCCCTCCAGTCGCTGCGATTGCGGCCCTCATTCGTGAAGTTTACTGCAGATGCGGGTTTGTGCGGCCGGTTGCGAAGATTGCCGACGAGACTGGTGGATGCGTTTCCAGCGATGTATCGGAGTCGACTGGTGCAAGGCTTCTTCGGCGCCGCTCAGGTGGGACGCGACAGTGTCGACTTGTTCAAGTCGGTCTTGAGCGTTTCAGGCCGCCGATTCGTAGTCGATTCGTCCAAGTCCTCGTTTCGTTTTCGGACGATTTACGACCGGCAACCCGGGACCACTCGCGCGATCCTGCTTGCCCGGGACTATCGCGCCGTAGTTCATTCAAAAATGAAGCGCGGTGAGTCGATGGTCGCCGCCGCCGTCGGGTGGCGCAAGAAAATGATGCAGATCGAGGCTGTAACGGCCGACTTGCCGGCCGGGCACAAATACCGGATGAAGTTCGAAGCCTTGTGCGAGAACCCGGCGAGGGAGCTGTCGGCCCTGTGCCATTTCCTCGGTCTGGAGTTCTCTGCCGCGATGGTCGAGCGTCCGGTCTCCGATACCCATCACATCGGCGGCAGCCCGTCAAAATTCGACCCGTCCCGAATCGCCATTTCGCTCGACACGGCCTACCGGCAGGCTTTCGATGCAACCGAGCTTCGCAGAATCAGCAAACTGGTTCGGCCGATGGCTCACAAATGGGGTTATTGATTGACAGACGCCCTCTATGGACCTGACTGCTTACTGCCAGGTCTCTTTGTCATGGTTCGGTATCGCTGCCCCGCTCTTCGGAGGCAATACCGTTGATCCGGCAAGAAAAAGCGCGATCATGATGGTGACGACATTGGCAAGCACGGCGAGCAATACGAACAATCCCAGGGTTTGCTCGGCGCCAAGAGCCAGCTTGTAGCCGGCGACAAAGGCGCTCAGGCGAACAGGGGTCAGGATGATCTGCAGCTTCAGCCAGTAGTCCTGCTTGCGCAGAACGACGAAAATCGCGTTGCAGGGCGAGCTGACCCAGGCAATCAACACCCACGGGGCGATTATTTCCAGAAAGCGGCCGGCCGAATTCCACTGATCGCCCAGCAACCATACAAGCAACGACTGACCATACATCCATATCGCAAAGCAAGGCACCAGGCCGATTGCCAGGAGTCCGAATGTCGCCAGCACGAACGAACGCCGCAGGCTTCTGCCTGAATTGTGTATGTTCGCCGCCTTCTGGAGATAAACCCGTCGCACTGAAGTTGCAACGATCTGCACCGGGATTCGTGCGAGGCGATTGGCCATCGCAAAAAAGCCGGCTGTCGAGGCCGAATACATGAGTCCGAACATCAGCACCGGCAGATTCTGGCCCACCGTATAGACCAGGCCGGCTGGTGCGTTCAACCTGGGGAAATCGGCATACCGGCGTGCGACTTCCCGCAATTTCGGCCACTCTATCCGGCGGAAGGTCGCTCGCAGGCTTTCGGCACCCGCGCGCCCCTGCAAGATCAGACGCCCGACGACTCCCACCAGGTGTCCGAGGATCAGGCCATAGACGGAAGTGCCGGCAACTGCACCGAATGCGATGCGCGCGGCGCCTCCCAACGTGGTTTCGACCACCACGGACCGGCTGATGACCCCAAAAGACTTTGTTCTTGCCAGCCAGCTTTCCTGGATATCCTGCGCGCCCATCAGAAACAGGGTGAATGGCAGCACCCAGATCCACGCGCCGATCAATTCCAGTGTCCGCCAGCCGCTGGCGTTGACGGCGAGCAGCGCGATGACGCCGAACAACAGCACGCAGAAAACGGGCAGGATGCGGTAACAAAGCGCCGCCAGGAGCAGGGCCTCCTGTTCGGTCCTGGGAAGGGCGAGTGCCGCGTCATATCGCAACGATGCGACCGGCACCGCCATTGCCGCCAGCGCCAGGAACGATGCCGCGACCCCGAAATCGGCTGGAGAAAACAGTCTCGCCACGACAGGCGTTACCAGCAACCCGACTACCGCGGCAATCGACCTGCCCGAGACGATTGCGCCGACGTGTTCGATGAACTCCCTGTGCTTCCTGAGAAGTTTGAAATCGATCATCGACGAAAGTCCGGCGACCCGATTGAGACGCGCCGTGTCTTCTCAGCGTGGCTGATCGATCCGGTCGTTTCGTTCAATTGGGTCTATCGGTTCGAGATCGTGCGGGACCGGGTTCCGCCAATGCGCGCCAGGCCTCCCGCCGTGTCCGGTGCCCGCCGCGAGGCTCGACGGGCGGATTGGTCGTCGGCAACCGTCGGAACCGGTTCTGCAACTGCTACGGCGCGGTGCGCAAGACCGAGCCACATGCCCAGGAGCCCGAATACGACGTGCTGATAATCGCTGAATGCCTGGCGAAGAAACTCGATCCTGATCTGATCGAGCAGGAACAGGAACAGGATCAATGGTCCCAGCCTGACCAGTCCTTCGAGATAGCCGGTCCTGCCGCGGATCGCACGGGTCGACCGCAACAACTGCATCCCGAGATTCAGGAAATACACCGCAAAAGCGCAAGTCCCGACGATTCCGACGGATACGAGGAGATACAGGTACAGGGAATGCGGATATTCCAGAAACACCCGTCCCGGGTACGGCACGCCATGCCGCTCCTCCGGCAGCTGCCACATCGGCCCCTGGCCAAACCACGGGACCTGCTTGAAACGCTCCCACGCCTGCGGCCATACCGCTTGCCGGGTCTCCGGTACTCCGCCCTCGGTTGTTTCAGTCACTGTCTCGAGTCTTTCGAACATGACGTTGAAATCCGTCAGTTTGATCACGAGCACCGAGATAATCGCCAGGACCATGAATCCAGCGATGGCGACCTGGATGACCCGAATGGTCCCCAGCTCCTTGCGGAACATCAGCAGGTATCCAGCGACCCCGACGATCAAGGTTATGAATCCGCCTCGATTTGCCGTGGCAATGATCAGGCCGAAATTCGCGGCTACCAGGAACCAGAGCTTGATGCGCCGACCGCGGTCGGAGTGCATTGCATCGTAAACGATGACCAGGGTGACGAGCGCGAGATACTGCGCGAGAATTCCGGGCGCTCCGCCGAATGGCCCGCCGAGCCGCGGATCGCCCTCGCCCCGGTTCACTTCGATCGAAAAGGCTTCAAAACCCAGAACGCTTGCGCCAAGTCCGGGGCCGACGATCAACTGGATCAGGCAATAAGCATTCACCACCAGGTTTGCGACGATGACGAGATTCACCACAGATCGCGGATCTTCCACCGTCCGGGCCAGGTTGTAGCCAAGAACGAATACGATGAAGCCTGAAACGAGCATGATCAGGGCCGGGCCGTGCAACCGGTACAGCGAAGGATCGACCTGCGAGGTGCTGATCAGGTACCCGAGCAATACCAGCAGCATGCTCCCCAGCAAGGGAAGCTTCAGCGTGCTGCCGCGGAGCATGATGCCCGCAACGACCATGTAGGCCATCGCCGTGCTGTTCGTGATCGTGAACACTTCGACAAAGTGGAACGGGGCGAGAACCAGCAGCGCGCCGATGGCAAATCGCATCGAAGCGGTGCTTGCGATCACCAGAAATATGGTGCCGAGCAGAATCGCGAACGCCAGCTCAACGTTCGTTGAATCTACGGGGACCAATGTCAGGCCCTTCCAGGGTTCATTCGGTTGTGCACCTTCATGACCGGACGCGTGTTTCCAACTTCATAAAGACGAAAGCCTGCTTGGTCAAGTATTCCCTGCACCTCGGCCAGTTGACCGGCATCGAGCCGACCGACCCACTTTGCTTCCGGGGTCGTTGCCCGGTCAGCAGCCTTGCTCGACGATTGTTGCGAGGGCCTCTGCAATCTTGCCTGCGACGGCACGTTCTTCAACGCAAGCGCTTCGCAGATTCGAGGCCACTGGATGTCCGGTTCGGACAGCAGATCCTCGTAGTGCACGAGACAATAACCGTACTCGGCGGCCCGATCCACGACCCACTGGTTCTCGATCACCCATAGCAATGTCAGGGCTTCGAGCTTCGACAGATTCGCTCGCATCAAGCCCAGGTAAACGCCGCCGGTGCGCTCGTTGAACTTTCGATCGGCCCGGAAGCGCTCGAGTATCGGCCAGGGATCCCAGACGCTTCCCCTTGTCCCGAGCCGATGCTGGGACTCGACGACCGCGCAAGGATGGCGGACGATCACGATCGCACTGGCGCCGACCGACTTCACCAGCCAACCCAGCGCCAGGTTCGCCCGGATGCACTTGATCAGCGACTCCTCACGCCTGGATGCCTGGTAATGGGTCCACACGGACGGCAATAGCCGGCGCCATCGATACTGCGTGCGTTTCAGTTCCCTGAATGAAAACAGCCTTGAAACGGGCGGGAACAGTCTGTCACGAGGGCTGCGATAGGTTGTCCACGACGACCGGTACGTGCGTCGCTGAACCTCACTGAGGTAGGCCTCCAGATCCGGATGCGCCTCACCCGGCTCGATCAGGCGATAGGCATAACGCGAGCCGACTGCACTGCGTGCCGGGTGGAGCGGCTCAAAAACCGGTCGCAATCCGTTTGCGTCCGCAAGACAGTCCAGCACCCAGGTGGTGCCGCTGCGTCCCGAGCCGGCAATCAGCCGCATCGACGATACCCATGCCGCTTGCGATGGCCGATTGTATTGAAGACGGGCGCCACCGTCTGCGCCCGCCACGCGCAACCAGGGGAGTCAGATGCTGCTGATGCGCAGCGCTTGCCTCTACTAATCGACGGCCAGGACGGGAGGCTTGGGCTGCGTCGCGTTGTCGCCACCGTTGCTGAATTCAAAGGCGCCCTGGTCAGGCGCGCCGTCCTGCGGCCGCGGTACGCCCCGATAGTCGGTGGCGGGATATTGCTCGCCTCCGGCGTTGCGGGCCGGGCTCTCGTGCCGGAGCCTGAAGTCGTACCCCGAGCCGTTGACGAAACCCATGTTCGAGCTCGCGCCCTCGCGATTGTTCGCCTGCGGCACGCTGTTTGGCGCGGCAATGGCCCTGGATGCCGCATCGGCGATGATGTTGTCCCGAATGAACCCGCCGGCCGCCAGGTCGCCGACACGAATTCCATTCGCGCGGGCCCCGACCACGGTGTTGTGATAGATCTTCGCCAGCGGCACGGCCGATCCGGCCCGGTTGCCGGTGTTGATTCCATGACCCTTGTCGGGACGAAGCCTGCCGGGCCTCAGAATCACGTTATTGAATATCTCGCCCGTCTGTGCGCCTTTCGTGCTCGGCAAATGGTTGAGATAGTGAAAGATTCCGGCCTGCCCGGCGTCCTCGATCCAGTTGCTGTAAATGCTGCCGGTCGCTTCGTAAAGCGCGATACCGCTGTGCTGACCGGATTCGTTGTCGTTTCGACTGCCGGCACGCCTGACGATATTGTGATGAATGCTGTTGGTTCCGGCGAGCGAACACTTCAGGTTGATTCCATCCCAGCCGGTATTCTCGACGATGTTGTATCGAATCTCGATGTTGCGCAGCGGCAGGTCCCCCTGGACCCAGTTCGGGCCGACATACAGCCCTTCGCCCTCGATGTCGTGGACATAGTTGTGTTCGATCAACACTCCTTCGCGCCACATTCCCGGATGGGCTGAAGCCTTCACCTTGTGATCATTCACCGAGATGCCGATACCGTCATTGGCGAGCGCCGGCCAGGCCCCGTCGACCTCGACATTGCGGATCGTGAGAAAACTGGACATGCCCCCGGCTCTCAGGAAAGCGCTCGGCCCTTCTCCTCCCGTCATCGTCACCTTGATGCCGTATGTCTTGCCCATGGGCGCTCCGGCCCATTTGGCGCTGCCGTCAATTTCCACGTGTACGCAGTCGATACAGCTGAAGACGAAGCCGCCGGCGGAGCCGGACGTCCGGCGAATGACGACCGGGCCGGAACCCGTCGCATCGTTGCGGATGCGTATCGCTTGCCCCTCGGCGCCCCGGCAGTTCTGGATGGTCAGGGGGCCCCTGTCGCCGGACTCGAGGGTCACCGTGTCGCCCGGGCGGACGGATGAACAATTGAAGTTCGAGTCTTGCCGGGACAGGCGATGATCGGCGGCCAGGGCGTCTGCGCCGATGGCGCTGGTAGCGATGATGGCCAGAGCCGACACGCGGACCACGGTAAATTTCACGTCCCTTTGCGCACGCACAATGAAACTCATGTCTACCTCCGCCTCGCGCGTCACATGTCTGATTGGCCGATTGACAGCAAGTCGACAGCCCCGGGTCTGACCGGCCGCCATCGGCCTGCCTACTATAAGACCGATGATCCCGTCAAAAGTGTGCCCCCGTTCACATACGACCGGTCCTTCCCCCGGCCGTTCCGGAATGAGAGCGCCACACGGACGAGCATCGCGACAGCCAGCCTCGCTAGGCCGCCGTGTAGCCATATAGAGACAATTGCGGCTGCATGGCCCTGGCAAGCTCGTCCACATATCCCGGGCTGAAGTCACGCAAGTATTTACTGTTCATGTTGGAAAGCTTCTCCGAATTCCTCAGGTACCGGTCGATGGCGTCACAATCCGGCAATCCACACTGCCTGGCGACCTCGTGAAGCCTGGCAGCAGGCTCGATTACCAGGTCCTCATAGCGGAGTTCAACATACTGGCCGGGTCCGAGTGCGGCGGCTTCCTGGCGCGCTGCCGCCAAAATGTCGCGCCACTGCAATGCCGCGAGAACTCCCGGATCGCCCGAAGGATTCCCGGACCAAGCGTTCGAAGGTCCGCCGCTCCAGAATGGTGCTTCGAAGCCGCCTTTTTCACGCCAGAATCCGACCTTCAACAGGGAATGGACGACAGCGCGCCCGTCGCGAACGATGTGCACGAATATCGCATCGGGAAACACGGCCGACAGGAACCCGATTCGCGGCGGGCCGGTCAGCTTTGCGGCGAATCGCTGCTTGCCCTGCCAGGACACCAGGTTCTGCACGGCGCCTGAAAGCCTGCTTCGCGCACGCAGACCCGATGCCGCATCGAGATAATCGCGCGCGAAGCGCGGATCTCCGTGGCGATTCCAGAATTCATAGGCCTCGTTGGGCATGGGCAGAAACCGATTGCCCAGTCGAGCCCGCCCGTACTGATTCTTGCGCCCGACGAGCTCCAGCCGGGAATTGTCGAGCAGGCGTCGCAACAGATTCAATTGCGGCAGCCGCGGAAACTGCGCCGTATAGTTCGTCGGCCACGCGAGATTCGGGTGACGGGCGAACGCCTCGAAGGCTATCGTCGTGCCGCTGCGCGGCACGCCGGTGAAGAATATCGGTTTCGCGATCGAAGCCTTCCTCACGCCGATTTCGCATTCGCTATCGTGGCGCGATACGCATCGACTGTTGCCGCAGCCACCTTGCTGACATGGAATCTTGCCTCGGCAATCCTGCGCGCCTCGGCACCCATCGCGCTTGAAAGGCCGGTGTCGGAGAGCAGACGGTCGAAATGCCCGTGCAACGCGGCGACATCACCAGGCGTGAAGAGAAATCCCGATCTGGCGTCCGCCACCTGGTGCGGAATGCCGCAGATCCTGGATGCGACCACCGGAAGGCCGGCCGCCATCGCCTGAATGACGACCATGGGGGCCGTCTCCTGGTAGGAGGGAAGCACCAGCAGTTGCGCCCGCGCAAACTGATTCAACAGCTCCGTCTCGTTCAGCAAGCCGAGCAATTCGACCTTGTCGGCAACACCCTGGTCCGACACGACGCGGCGAACCTGTTCGACATAAGTCTTGTCGCTCAGCGACCCGGCAATCACCAGACGAGGATTCAGATTGCCTGCCAGCTTCGAGAATGCCAGCACCAGGTCAACGATGCCTTTTCGCGGTATCACGCGCCCTGCATAAAGAATTCGACCGGGCTCCGGCCGCCGCTCGAGTTCGAAGTAGTCGCGGCTGACCGGGTTGGGAATATCGTGAATGACCCCGCGAATCGCGGCGCCGTAATAGTCCGCAACGTACGGGCTGATGAGTATCAACGAGGGTAGACGCCCGACCAGGGGCTTCTCGATCAGCCGGCTGACCAGGGTCTCACGCAGCCGGTCGACAATTCTCGACTTGTACCGCGCGTCTTCGCCGATCATGCCGTGCACGGTGACGATCGCAGGCCGGCCGCTGCGGCTGGCCAGAAATCCCGCGACATCCGCCCCCTGGCCATGGACGATGTCCGGCGACGTGCGCCTGACGATCTCGTGAAAGCGGCGGCGCTGATAGGAAAAACCTGTCGCCAGGCCAAGGGACCTCGAGGGAATATTGTGCACCGGGAAACCCAGGTGCTCGTCACAGGTTTCATCCCTGGCTGCCGGACCGAGCCTGGCGCCGGTCAATGCGATGTCGTCACGCTCCAGATAGGCATCGGCGAGGAAACTCATGACGGCGCTGACACCGCCGTCGTTCTCGCCTCGGCGCCCGGCAAAGTGGCCGACCATGAGCACGCGCAGCGTTTCGGTGCCGCTATTGCCGCTCACTCGTGCAACCCGCGACGGACCCTTTCGTAGATGCGCTCGAGACCCGCAACCTGTGTGGTGATCGAGAATTTCTGTTGCACGAATCGGCGCCCTGCTTCGCCCATCCGGCGGCTTCGGCCCGGATCCTGGATCAGCGTCCGGATGGCACTCGCAAGCCCGCCGGCATCCCGCTCCGGAACGAGCAGGGCGGATTCGTCCGGCATGACGCCTTCCGGGATTCCGGAGTGCGCCGTCGCAACGACAGGTGTCGACATGGCCTGCGATTCCAGAATTACGGTTGGCAGCCCCTCACTATCGCCGTCCGGCGCCGTCACGCTCGGCACGACCACGATCATCGCCCGGTTCATCCATCGAATGACCCCGTCCGATGCTAGGAATCCGACGAACTCCGCGTGCAGCCCTTGTTGCCTCGCGAATGCCTCGAGTTCGGGGCGCAATGGCCCGTCTCCGATCAGCACGGCCCGCACGTCGTCGCCCGCCTGCTTGAGACGCGCCAGCGCCTCCAGCAGATAGCGACAGCCTTTCTTCTCGACAAAACGCCCGACGAACAACACGAACGATTCGCGATCACGCGGTTCAGGGACGAAGCTTTCGGTGTCGATTCCATTGTAATGTGTGACGATTCGCGTGCCGTCGAATCCCTGCTGCAGCAGCCTGTTCCTGATGAAATTCGATACCGCAATGACGCAATCGGTTTCAGCGATCAGCTGCACCCGCCGCTTGAGGAACTCGCGCCCGCGCCAGCTGCGCGCCGCTTGCTCGTCGGTTATCGTCGCGTCCCGTCCGTGGAACGTAATGATCAATGGAACTCCGAGAGCCCTGGCGATCGTCAGGCCCGCCGGGCCTGAATCGCCAAAATGAGCGTGAACGGCGACCGGCGCCATCCGCTTCAGCTTTCGCAGGAATGCCGGGGCAATCGCCATCTGGCGGAAGAGCAGCTCCGCCACCACGCCGAAAACCCCGCCCTCGTTCACGCAGACCGAGCGCTCCGGCGGCAGCGCAAGACCTGCAACGCGGTGCGCTCCGGCGTAAACTGCCACATGACTTCGGAGCGCTTCCGCGTGACTGCGTATGAAAGTCATCGACCGTTCCATCAAGGACTGGGTATAGATGACGATCTTCGGGGCGTTACTCGTGGTCATCTCGCTCGCGACCTCGGCGCGAAACGGCACTCGCCACCCGGCTGACGCCACGGCCCGACAATGAATGATGCGCTGTATCTCCTCCATAAGGCTCGGCGAGAATTGCAGTTCTTCCTCGGATTGCTGTTCGGCACCAGGCATTACTCCAGGGTCGTGATAGTAACCCGCTCCCGCTCCGGGTCGAACTTGCTGTGTTCATTCCTGGAGTCGCATCCGCGGGCGTTCGTCTGGCGGGAGATTTTCAGGCGTCCGCACTACTTCACCCCGAAACTCACTCAACGGCTCGTTGGCGGCCGCTATTTGCGGCGATTTCGCGTCGTCGCCTACAAGGTCTTCTACTACCACCGGGTACCGGAAGACTACTGGGAACGACTCATTTCAGACGACAGGATTCGCATCATCCATCTGATACGTACGAACTTCCTCGAAACCTATGTATCGCTGAAACAGGCGTCTGCGAGCCGGAAATGGGAGTCTTTCGACACGGATTCGAGCCCGTCTCCCGAACACTCGACGATTCACTTGAACATCGCCGACATGATGGCGTTCCTGAATCAGAACAGGAATCTCATCGAATCGTTCTCCGAAAGATCCCGCGGACGGAAAAACCTGCTGACGCTGACCTTCGATCAGCTTGCGAGCGGCGAAGCCTGGCAACTGGTTTCTTCGCTGCTCGAGGGCGATCTGGATCCGTCACTGTATGGCGTGGCACGCAATACCAGGCAGGGCAGCTCGAAGCTCCGGGACCGGATCAGCAACCTCGCCGAGGTGGAACAGGCGCTTGAAGAGTCCCAGTGGCGGTACCTGGTGAGCCATCTTCAGTAGGCCTTCCGGTCATGCAGCAACTGAATGGCGGTCTGGAACAGTATCCTGAGATCGAGAGTCGGCGACCAGTGGCGCAGATAGTCCAGGTCGTATTCGATTCGGGCCTTCATGTCTTCCAGCCGGGTCGTCTCGCCACGGCAGCCATTCACCTGGGCCAGGCCCGTGATGCCTGGCAGCACCTTGTGGCGAACCATGTAGCCCTTGATCAACCGGCGATACTCTTCGTTGTGCGCCACGGCGTGCGGTCGTGGCCCCACCAGGCTCATGTTCCCGCGCAACACGTCGAACAGTTGTGGTAGCTCGTCAATCGAGAACCTGCGCAGAAAGCGCCCCAGCCGGGTGACGCGACTGTCATAGCGTGTCGCCTGCTGGATGTGAGGACCATCCTCGACGACGGTCATGGTCCGGAACTTGTGCACGTCGATGATCTGGCCATCCAGGCCGTACCGGCGCTGCCTGAACAGGGCGGGTCCCCGCGAATCGAGCCTGATCAGAATCCCGACAAGAATCAGGAAGGGCGCCAGCAGGATCAGGGCGACCAGACTGATGACGATGTCCATGACGCGCTTGACCAGGCCGCGGGTGCCCTGGAACGGGGTTTCACACATCGCGACGATCGGCACGCCCGAAATGTCAGCCGTCCGCGACTGGATGAGGTCCATCACGAAGATGTCCGGCACGTAATAGATCGACGCCGTCGTGTCCCGGAGCTCGTCCAGAATGTCGACGACGCGCTGGACCTGTCGCATCGGAAGCGCGATGAAAATCAGGTCGATGTTGTTGCCGTTCACATAGGCGGAAAGGTCCGAGAGCCCGCCGAGCAGGACCTTGCCGGCAGGCATGCCGAGCCGTTCCGAGCTGCGATCGTCGAAGAAGCCCTTGATGACGATGCCAAACTCGCGATTCGTCCTGATGCGCTCGACCAACTCGCGGCTGACGTCATTGTACCCTGCAACGACAGCCTTGCGGGCGTTGGCTGGCGAGTGCATGAACTGCCGGACGAATTCATGCAGGGCGATGCTGACGAGGATCAATGGCAGCGGCGTAACCGTCGCCCAGGTCAGTATCACGCGTCGTGAGAATTGAGCGGAGGTCTTCGTCGCGTAGCCGATGGCAACCATGAGCGCCAGCAGGAGCATCCACCTGAGAACGAGGCTGACGGCAATGGACCAGCTGCGCGGCAGGATTTCGACCGGCACGATCGGCGGCCGACGCAACACCGTGGGTGCGAGGATGGCAACGAGCACCGCGAGGGTCCGGAAGTCACCGTCGAATCGCACTCCGTAGGTGACACACAAGCCGTAGAGCATGGCGATCGCGACGACCGGCGGCGCCAGGAACTGCACCAGCGCCATCTGGCCAATCAATACGCTGCGCTTGAATACGATTGGTTCGTTCATGGTTTACCGAACGTATATTTTCCCTGTTCGGCGTACGGGAGAGTGTGAATCTTCTCCCCTGCCGCTTATGTCAAGCCTCGAGCGACTGGAGGTGCTCCACAAGCTTGATATAGCCCCGCATGGCAGCGTCCCTGCCCATGCCCTGGCGTGCGGCCCAGGCGTCATACTTGGTCCTGGCGACGAAGTCGAAAGCGCCCGGCCGGTCGGACCCGGCGTCGCCCTCGACAGCCTGCTTGAAGTAGGAATACAGCTCGAGGAGCGTTTCGTTGTCCGGCTTGTCGCGCAGGCGCCTGCTGGCGGCCTGGGCTGCCTCGAAAAGCTTCAGGAGATCGCTCATGACGCCCTGCCCACCCGCCAAACGGGGATGGTCGCCCCGCGGGGCGACGGCGTCAATGGTGGATGGGTTTCAGCTGACGGTCTTGGTAGCGGTCGGAGAGCGCTGGCTCTCGACACCCTGCGAGTTCACGGATGTCATCGAAAAATACCACTTGGCCTGTGACAGATTCTCGACGACGAACCGGGTCAGGCCGGGGTTATTCACTACGACTGTCTCGGTGAGGTTGCTGACGTTGCGGCCGTAGTAGATCCGAAAACCGGCAAGATCCGTGAGCGTCGATCCGTCGGCATTCTCGGTGGGTGGCATCCACGACAGGGTTGCGGTTCCGAACCCGATCTGGTCGACCCTAACGTCGAAATCGGGCAGCTCGGCCGACGCCCAGCCGTCAGTGACAGTAATGCGGATATTCGTGTAGCTGCCGACGTCCCCGCCGTCCGGGGTGCCCGTGAGGCGGCCGGTCGCGCGATCGAAGCTAGCCCAGCGAGGCTTGCGGTTGATCCTGAATTCCAGGGTATGGCCGTCCGGATCGCTGGCGGTCGGCATGAAATCGTAGGCTTCGCCTTCGCGGATGCTGGGTGGCGGCGAACCCGAGATCGTCGGTTGCTGATTCGCCGCCGGTTCGTTGCCACCGCCGACTTGCCGATTGCGGTGATCCGATTCGAAGCAGGCGCTGAGGACCAGTGCCGCAGCCGTCGTCACTACCAGCGGAATTTTCGAATGCATGCGCGCCCCTGTCAGCTAGAGGGCGCACCGTCTCGAGGCATGTGGGAACTTTCAGCCGCCGCTGTCCGGCAATTGACGACAAGCGAGCGCGGAGCGAAGCAACGTAGCGACGTTTCGGCGCGAACTCTCTTGCCGGCAACCCCGCTGGCATGGACTCACGAAGAGTCTTTAGCCCGGAAGCTTTGCGTCCCCACCTTTCGATGGGTTTGCCCTTGTACGAGCCGGAGTCTATGCACAGATGCAGCGGCAAACTGAGAACTGGATCACGCCGGTTGTATACCGACCGGATTGGCGTCCCCGACTGCAGATTCCGCGCGTTTATGTGACATCGGTTGTCGCCAATTGCCGACGCAATGCTAGGATAGCCACCGACCAGACAGACATCGTCTGCCGAAATGGCACACCCGCTGCGAGGCGGGGTCGCAAAGCCACGGGTCTCCCCGCAATGGGAAGACTGCCGGGTTACCGAACAGGAATCGCTGTCACGTAACCGGCACAGGGAGCTTGCGGCATTGGTTCAATCGATGGATTTCACGCGGTGACGGATCCTTGCGGCCACAGCATTGTGGGCTGCTCGCCGGCTATTGGCGCCGTCATTGCGACCGGGTCGAAGGGGGGAAGGCGTCAGAAGAAGAAGACTTGAATGTTCCGCTGGGGAATAGGGGGCGGCAGGGGCCGCCCCCTTTTTTCGTGCGATGACGGGCAGGAAGTTCCCGGCCGTCACGATCGCGATACCGCTCGGCTGTTGCGCGGCCGTGGATGCCCTGAAAGGCGTCAGAATCCTCGCGACCAGGGCACCACTCCTGCCCTTGCCGAGCTGCTCCACGCCGGACGAGTGCCGCTGCCGCTACAAGAAATACACCGATCGGCGCGAAGACGAACAGGGCCGTCGCTTCAAGTATGGATCGGTGCGCTCCGCCTGGTATGCGGGAGCACAAAGAAGGTCGTCGCAGGGCCGGCGCGGCGCCGACTAGCACCCCGTCATCGGTAGCCCGCCACCTGGGTCGGCAAGGGCAGCCGCTTGCGCAACCGTTTCGGCACGGCTGAGATGACGCATTCGTACAGGACGCCGACCCAGGTCGGCAATTCCAGTCCCGACTTCACGACCCAGGTCACCCGGCGAAACCGCTTCCTGAAGATTCCGGCCAGCTCGCGGATCGTGTACTCGTGCAGGTGAAAGCCGGTGGCAACCTTGTCGAAATGGCGTGAGATATCGTGCGGACCGGTCAAGCGATTCGGCGTGTTGCAAACGTACACGCCGCCCGGGGCCAGGGCTGCGTGAGTGTTCGCCAATTGCTCCAGCGCATCCTCGGGGTGAATGTGCTCGATCAGCTGATTCGAGTACGCCAGATTCACGCCAGAGGCCGGCACGCTGACCCCATCCGAGATCACGAGCTCGAAATTTGCCGGCTGGTTGTCACGGGCAATCTTGTCGTGCAGATCGAGGCCATAGACCTTCGATGCGATGCCGGCAATGGCGAACGAGACGGCACAGTCTCCCGCGCCGAGCTCCAGAAAAACGTCGCCCGGCTTGAGCCAGGTCAGCAGCAGCTGCTTTTCCCGCGCGACCAGAACCGCACGCGCCGCTGAAGAGCGCTTGGTCGTCAGCAGCGGATGATCGGGAACGCGGCGATAGAGCTCCTCGTGCAGTCGCACGTTATTGGCCAGTCGCTCGGCCTTCGGCAGGCTCATCAGCTCTGCCGCCAATGCTTTCTCCGTCTCGTAGTGGAACCGAATGCGTTCCAGCGACCGCGAGTCGGATCGTCTGTTTTGCGAGGTTGCCATCGACGCCATTCGTCCTGAAAATCGTCGCAGCCGGACCCGCCGATGTCGAGCCTGCCTGGTCCGTCACCCCCCGATACGTGGAACCGCTTGAGATTACGCCGCAACAATCCGCGTTACAACGGTCTTCTGCCGGACTCCCGTTTCGCCTGCCGAGCCCGCTAGTTCGTCGCCGTCAGATCGCTCACGACGTCGGACATCTGATCGAGAGAAGCTTCGAAGAAGGTGGCGCGCAAACGCCCTTCCCGATCGACGAGGTAGACCTGGGATGTGTGCTCGACCAGGTACCGATCCGTGGCATCGCCTGGCAAGCCCTTGAAGAAAACCGCCGAAAAGCCCGCCGCAATCCTGCGCACCGCGCCGGGGTCCCCCGTCAGGCCGATGAATTCGCTGGATAGCGGCCGCAAGTAGGCCTTCATGGCGGACGGTGCGTCCCGCTCGCCGTCGACGCTGATCATGACCACCCGGGGCGCAGTCTTGCCATGCCCCACCAGCGAGCGGGTCAATTGCTGCAACTGGAACATGGTCGCAGGGCAGACATCGGGGCAATGCGAGAAGCCGAAGAACACGAGGACATCCGCGCCGCGCAGCCGGCTGAAACGGAACGGCCGGCCATCCTGGTCGGTCAGCTCGAAATCGGCGATCGTGACAGGCGCGGCCGCAATCTGGATTTTTCGATCGGGTTGCGCCGTGCCCGCGCTTGCCGGCAGCACCTGCGTGGCCAGCAAGACGACAACGATCACTCCGCGCAGCTTCACTTCGCCGTAATGCTCTTGAGCGGCGTCGGATTGCCGAGATTGCCCGAGATATCACGCGCGCGAACGGCGTAGGTGTACCGGACGTTTTTCTGCGCGCTCATATCCACCCAGGGCGCTCCCGCAATCTGGGCAAGCAGCGGACCCATCGTGCCGTCAGTCGAGCGATAGACGTTGTAACCCGCGACCCCGATATTGTCCGTCGATGCGCTGAAATTGAGCCGCGGATCCTTGTCGACCAGATTGAGCGAGAAACTCCCCGGCTTGGTCGGATTGCTCTTCGTGACGGTCACACTCCTGAGCAATGAGGCATTGCTCAGATTGCCCGCGGCGTCGTATGCCTTGACACCGTACGTGTAACGAGTCCCTTCGATCACTTCATGGTCGGTGAAGGACGTCGAAGTCGTGAGCGCGTGCTCCGAACCCAGCGTTCCAGCGGTTGAGCGGTGAATGGCGTAGCCCGCAACTCCGACATTGTCGGTGGATGCAGCCCAGGTCAAGCGCGGGACACCGCCCACCTTGGTGATCGCCGGGCTGGCGGGTTTTGAGGGTTTGACGGTATCCGGCGGCGGATTCGGATTGCCGCCACTACCCTGGTGAACACGTACGATCTTTCCCCTGGAAGGCACGCCAGCATTGTTGATGACGAACATCAGGTAGTAGCCCGGAGGCGTATCGGTGACCCGATCCGGCATTTCGACCTCAAGGGAATTGTTGTTCCGGTCAAAGGACAGTTCGATGAAGCGCTGCTGCACATTGACGCTATGCGTCGCGGCGCCCGTCTGAACGAGCGTCACCCGATCGATGTCTTCGGAACTCACCACGACGGGAAAATCCTGGCCGGCCGCGAGGGTATCCGGTGCGGACTCGATGACAGGCCGGCTGGCAAATCCGCCGGAAGCATCGAACAGATACGGCGGATAGTAGATCTCGGCATCGAGGTTGTTCATGGGGGCGCTCGGCGACGCCCCGCCTCCGCCGACCAGTACCGAGGCGTCCGGCAGCAACAATGCAATCGAATGGAAGAGTCGTGGTCGCGAGCCCGTCGCGCCGATGCTCCAGGTCCTTGACTGCGGATCCCAGATCTCCGCTGAATTGTTGACGTTGACGAGTGTATTCCCGACCTCGCTGCCACCGGTCACCAGCACGTGGCCATTGGCGAGAACGGTCGCGGTCGCCCATGCGCGTATCGAGGAAAGCGAAGCAGTGGGCGTCAATGTGGGTGCGGTGCCGTTGATGTCGATTACCAGCGCGCCATTCGTCTTGCCGCTGATCTGCAATATCTTTCCCGGTCGGAACATTGCCGCGGTGGATTCTTTGCCTACGGACGTGCTCACGATGTTTCCAGGCGAGCGAACGATCGTGCCGGTCCCGTCCGGCGTGACGAAGTACTTCCGGCCCACGACGTCGTAACCGAACACCCGTCCGTCCGGCGCAAGGAAGTTCCGCGGATAGTAGAAATTGAACTCGTCGGTTGGTGCGGAGCTCAGGATCCTGAAGTTGCCACTGGTGTCGCGCACTTCCGGAAAGTCCCCTCCTCCCAGGCCACCCTGAACGTACACTTCGCCATTCATCAGCGTCGTGGCAGTTCCGTACCAGCGTGGACGCCGCATGTCATTGCCGCGCGACAACGTCTGACCGGCTGATTCGAACAGGACTGTATTTGGATTGCCGGTATTAGTGACGGTGGTTCCGGTCCAGTTGTCGCCACCGACGATCAGGATTGCTCCGTTTTCCGGAAGGACGACGGCATTGCTGCAGAAGATGTCGGTCAGGGTCATGTTCTGGAGCGTGATGTGCCCGCCTCCCAGGCCCTCCCGCGGATCCCAGATGTCGTAGTTGAAAAAACCGCTCTGCTGACCGTTGCCCTGGCTGCCGTAAGTCAGCACGCGACCGTCCGGCGTCAACGCGGCGTGAATCGGGATCAATGGCCAGTTGTCCGGCCCAGGCGGCGACCAGGCGCCGTTCAGATTGTCGGCACGAGAATAATCAGCGAACTGCAACGCCGCGACGAGAACAGCCAGTCCGGCAACCATGGGACGGCGGCGCACCGCCTGTGACCTGCAGGCATGGCGCGGCTCTTGAACCGACTTTGAAGCAACGCCATGCGCGTCGCCGGCTCGCCGTGAAGACATCCCCTCACCTTCAATCCCGCCGGCTGTATTTCTTGCTCAGCCGCCCGGCGGTAAACGATCACGCGAAAGTATCGATACGAATATATCGTCGCCGCGGGGATGTCCGCGAGACCGGAATCACAATTATGGGCGGCCGAAATCAGTTCCATTATTCTGGAAATCAGAAACTGCCGTGTGACGGGTGACTTCGAATGCCCGATAGTGCCCGGAGCGCGCTATTTCCCTGAACTCGTAATCCGGGTGCTTCCACAACCAGCTCTTGGCGAAGTGGTCGACCAGGTCGAGATTGCCCAGCAGACCGTCTGCAAACGTTTTGCCGGCAGTGAATTCCAGCATCGCGCGCAGGTTCTCGACCGAAAACGTATGCCGGAACCCGATGTACACCAGCGGCCGATCGAGCTCGGCGAGTCCGGCCGGCGACTCGATATTCCGGCCGTCGTGCCACGCATCCAGCGCCTGTTCCCTGGTACTCAGGTCCGTGCGTACCGACATCCACGACGAGCCAACGTCGCGGACGTCGATCGCCGGCCACAAGACCCGGATGACCTGGAAGTCGGTATAGGCCCAGGGCGTCAGAACCACGTAGCCGCCTTCTCCAAATCGACGATCGACTTCGACGAACAGGGCGCGCAACTGCCTGATCTCGACTTCGTGCGGCATCACGGCGATGACCAGCGCATTGCTCGTCATGGCGATGAGCACCGCGAGCGTCGCGATGACCGACTTCTGGATGCGGGTGCGACCCATCCACCAGCGGAATCGTATCGCAATGACCTCGAGCGCCAGGGCGAACAGTCCGCCGGCTGCGATCAGCGTGACTGCAAGGTGCCGTGCCTCGAACGCGCTGGCGATGGCCAAAAGGGGCGTCACCGACAGCAGCGCCCACAAAACCAGGAATCCGAGTTGCCGCCTTCGACCCGAGGCAAAGGCGACTGGCAACAACAACCAGAAGATGCCAAACAAGGTCGCCGCATTCATCAGTTGAGCTGCAAACGGCGGACTCCGTGCCAGCACGTCCGAGTAGCTTCCCAGATAGCGTTCGACGCCAATGCCCAGGATCTCGAGCAGTACGATGCTCAGTATCACGCCGGCCGATCCGGCCAGAGCGCCGGCCCAGGCAAGTCGTCGTCGATCAGTTTGTCCGACCTGGATCAGGCATGTACTCGCCCAGAAACCCGCCGGCATGAAAGCCATCTGGTTCTTGGTCAATGCGACCAGCGCCAGACCGACCGCCGCGGCGATGCCCCAGGCAAAAGTGCTTCGGCCCTGGCCGCATCGCAGCAAGGCCAGGGTAACGAGCGTGGCCGCGGCCAGGGACTCGGTATCCGCCATCGTCTTGAAGGCGAGGTACAGGACGACCGGCGTCATCGCGAGCACAGCGAGCGCTGCCGGCCGTTCGAGAACTTCGGGCAGCAGCTCGCGCAGGATGCGGTTGATCAGCAGCAGGGTCGCCGCGATCAAGAAGAGGTGAGTCAGGATGATGATCCAGAACCCCAGTTCGCCCGGTCCCGTGAGTGTCAGGAATCCTTTCAGGAACAGGACGTGCAGGATTCGACCCTGGATGAAGTCCGGCAGGCCGGAGGACTGCACTGCGCCGGCGATGATTTCATCGAAGTCCTGATACGCCGCTTCGTAGAGATAGCCGGGCTCATCCCAGTGCAGCCGGCCGTCTGCCGCCAGCCACAGGCCGAGGCTTGCCGCAATTGCAAGCGGGACGAAACTCCAGTGCTGAATGGCACCGCGCAGCCAACTCATGGCGCGGAGCGTAACGTATCGCGACAGGTCGAGCGCTGCCTAGTCGGCAAACAGGCGGCTGGCCGGAATGGCCGCGTACGACGACTGGCCGGGCGCTCTCCAGCGCAATCTCGCAACTGCAGCGCCGCTTCGATCGTAGTACTCCATCGTAACCGAGTATCGCGTGCCACCGATCAGCGAGATGGCGCTGCTGTTGTCGTTGATCGTCGAGTGACTCACCCAGTTGTCGATTACCAGGACGCCATTGACCCACAACCGTACGCCGTCGTTCGACTGTGTCTGGAAACGGAAACTGCCGGTGGCGCTCGCTTCGACGTGGCCGCTCCAGCGCACCGAAAAGTTGTTGTTGCTGACGCCCGCCCCCGGTGAGCCAAGAGCCCAGTTGAAGTCCACGGCTTCGACCCGCTGCAGCGATGGGTTGCCCGCGAGCGTCAAGTTGTTGAAGTACTGTCCGGCCAGCCCTCCTCCGCCGCCAGGCGTGCCGGGGCCAGGCGCAGTCGCTTCCTGGTTGCCGATCGCGGCGACATAGGCGGCCAGGTTGGCGAGCTCGGTGGCGGTCGCAGTGAAGCCGTTGTGCGCCTGGATCGCGTCTGCGATGGTCGGCGCCGAGCCGCGGTGCAGGTATGGCGCCGTGGCCCAGACGTCGCGCAGCGTCGGGATGTCGATGCCGGCCAGCGGCCCGCCGAGGCGGCTGCCGCTGTCGGCGCTGAGCGTGCCGATGTTCTGCGGGTTGTTGCCGGCGCTG
>JBOHZL010000011.1:0-69837 GCA_050738495.1 Steroidobacteraceae bacterium
GTCGCCGACGCGCGTATTCTTCGTTTCACGGGATGCTCCCCTTTAGTTGATCGATCGAACGCTGTCACACGTTCAAATCGAAGGATGCATCCCGTTCTCGATTTACAGCAAGTTTAGGACTTCACCCCGAATCGTCCGACGCAGCGTCCCTGGCGGCAATCGCGGAGCGAACGTTTCGCGAGACCTTTGCCGCGGACAATTCCGAAGAGGAAGTTGATTTGCACTGTGCTTGGCATTTCAGTGCTGAGATTCAAAGCGAGGAAATATCCGACCCGCACTTGATCACGTTGCTGGCCGAAGTAGCTGATGAGCGGTGGGGTTTGCGCAACTTCGCCTGGCACACTCAGCAGCCTGCGTTAAAGGTGATCGACCTGCTGAGCTGCACCGAATGTACGTTCTAAGCGCATGGCACGGCTGAGGCGTCGCCAACGAACTCATACGTGCTGTTTCCGCTGCCGCTGCACGAGCAGGGAGTGATTGCATCTGCCTTGGAGAAACGGGCCGCCGCAAGGGATCAACTAGCTGATGGGGTGTTCTGCCTAGATAGAACACCAGCCCAGGGCTCCAGCCGGGCCAGGGGATCAGTTCGCATAATGTATATTATGGTAAATACTGGATATAACTATCGAAGGATGTCTGCGCGTCGGTGACGACGCGATTCAGGCGGCCCGTGCATGACGCTGCCGGTGGTGCATCGATCAGCCATTGTCGGCCACCGATTCCTGCGCAGCCAGGTAGCTGCGCACCTTGGCCCGTGCATCGTCCTGCAATTCGCGCGTGGTGACCGCATTCGGTGTCTGGGCGTCTTCCAGCTTTTCGGCCATCTCGAACAACGGCAGGAACATTCGGTCGCGGTCCGGCGCGCCCTTCAAACGCAGCGGCTCGGGCCGTGACAGCAGCGCATTCCATTCGGCACGCACCGCCTGCCACATCGGTTCGGTGGCGGCGAGATAGCGATCGCCGGCCGAGAAGTCAAAGTCGCTGATTCGTTCGTAGCGATTGAAGCCGAACTCTCGGCCGACCACCGGATTGCCGGGGCGAGGCTCTCCGTCCTGGCCGAGCGCGACCTTGTTGTTCTGCTGTTCGTGAACCCAGCCGGTAGGCGTGATCGTGTGGCGGTTGGTGCCGACCAGCACCTGGTAGTCGTCGCGCACGCTGTATTCCCGCCGGGGCAGCGGACGCCAGCCCTCGCCGCCGATCCAGGTCGAGTAGTTGCCGAAATGCTGCCAGTGGCCGACGCCGGAGTAGCGCGGCGAATCGTCCACCTGGAAGACGCTCTGTCGCCAGCCGCCCTCTCCCGCCTTCACCGCCACGGGCACTCTCTGCCAGGTGTTCGCGCCGCGATAGACGAACTGGCTGTCCGGCTCGAACTGCCAGTCCTGGCGCCAGTGCTTGGTGACCATCGGTCCATTGACCTTGCCGTCCTCGCCGATGAACCTCGACACCAGCAGGTGCTGCAGCGAGATGAAGTCCCCGCGGTCCTCGATGACGTAGACCTTTTCCGTACCCCAGCTTTGGTAGGGGTGCTGCGGCTCGTAGCCCGCGTCGAATCCGGCGACCTCGATGAAGTCGAAACTGACGCGATATTCGCCCGCCATCGCAAGGATCGCGCGGCGGTCACGCTCGAAGTCGCTCAGTCCCGTTTCGCGCAGCTTCTGCCAGGCTGCACCCGGTTCCGTCAGCAGCGTCACCGGCGTGCCGCGCGTCGCGCCGCCGCGC
Organism: Steroidobacteraceae bacterium; assembly: GCA_050738495.1. Classification (GTDB taxonomy): domain Bacteria; phylum Pseudomonadota; class Gammaproteobacteria; order Steroidobacterales; family Steroidobacteraceae; genus SCUD01. Next base: position 1,720 of record JBOHZL010000011.1, read on the forward strand.
GGTGCCAAGGAATCGCCTTCGACGAATTTCCACGCGAACGTGTATTGCCTGTCTGGGGTCGCGTCGGCGGTTGCCGCTGGCTTCTTGCCCTCGTAGGCGACGACCGGAATGGTCGCAAGCACCCCCGCGCCGATGAGGACAGATACCGCGAATGTGCTGAACAATGAGAAGATCGGCGATGACGGCCTGGTGTTCATGACGTACCTCAGAACCGGATGTTGATGCTGGCGCTGGCGGCGCGGCCTGGGCGTGAATAACGGTCGATCACGGGGTCGCCCGCAGGCCGCCCGCGCACATCGGCCCACTCCCAGTATTTTTCGTCGGTCAGATTGGTGATGCCGGCCCGGAGTGACACCTTCGGTCCGAGGTTGACGTGACCCAGCAGGTCCAGCACCTCATGCCTGGGCGCGCTGAACTGCAAACCGAACGACTCGTCGATGCGGTCCTTGCGATCGACCATGGTGAGGATCAGTTCCGTGCCCCAGCGGTCATTCGCGCCGGAGTAAGCGATTCCCAGCACGCCCTTCAGCGGGTCGACGCTGTTCAGCGGTTCGTTCGACGTGCGGTCGTCGCCATGCGCCCAGGCGACGCTCGAACGCAACTGCCAGCCGGCCAGTCCGTCGCTGAAGCTGCCAAGATCGAGCCCGCCGCGGAATTCGGCGCCGTAGATCCTTGCCTTGGCGATGTTCTGCGACTGGAACACCAGCAGTCCGCTGTCGGGATCGACACCGGTCGCCACCAGTGACTCGATCAGGTCGTCGTAATCGTTGTGGAAGGCCGCGACCGAGAAGTGGCTGCCGCCCTCCCCGCCGCGCAGTCCGATTTCGAAGCCGTAGCTGGTTTCGGGTTCGAGGTCGGGATTGGGAATCGCGGTGTAGCCGAATGCCAGGTTGGTGAATCCGACATTGACATCGCCGTACGGTGGCGCGCGGAAACCCTGGGCGTACTGCGCATATGCCGACAATGCGTCGCCGATCCGTCTCACTACGCCGAGTTTCGGCGACAGGCTGGTGTGATCCATGCCCTCCGCCGGCGATAGCGGATTGTCTTCCAGGTAGATGGCATCCGCGTCCGGGTTGAGATCGTAGTAGTCGGCCCTGACACCGGGCACCACCGTCCAGCGGCCCTGGCCAAGCTCGATCTCATCCTGCGCGAAGAGCGCGGCTTCGATCGTTTCGGTCAGCGGGAAGTCGCGCACCGGAAAGGTATCCGGCTGCACGACATTGGTCACTTCGCCGGTCGCGAGGTCGGTCTGCGAGCCGTCACGAAACTGTTCGGAATCGGTGCGCAGAAGCTCGATGCCGTAGGTCAGGGTGTGTGCCGTCGCAGCCGTCGCGAACGACTTGCGGAGCGTCAGCTCCCCGCCCGCGACCTCCTGATTGAATCTCGCGCGGCGATTGCGCAAGGATTCGGACGGCGGGCCAAATCCGCTCGACAGGCGCAGCTCCTCGGTACGTTGCAGCGTTTCGCTGTCCTGCCAGTACAACTGCCAGCGGCCCTCCTCCGCGACGCCGCCACTGAAAGAAAACTCGTGATCGAGTGCGATGCGGCGCCGCGCCTTGGAGTCGTCTCCCGTCAGATCGAGCGTCTGCACCGTGGCAGGACCAAGGAGCTGCGTGCGCCGGCCCGAGATCGCGTCAGTGAATGACGAGTCCCGGCCGTCCTCGAGCGTGAGCCGCAGCCGCTGGCCGTCGGCAATGTCCCAGACCAGTTTGCCGAGCACCGTATCCGATTCGTAGTCCTGCGGGTCCGGCCGCGTGCGGGTCGAGTCGAGTGCGGCGACGCTGCCCTGGTTGTCGAGCTCGTGGCCTTCGCGGCGCGAGTAAACGAGCATCGCCGACAGTGCCTCGCCGCCCCAGGCACCAGTGGCCGTCGCCGCATAGCTGTCGTCTCCGCCGAACCAGGCGGCGCGACCGCCGGCATGCCGCGATTCCGCGCCAGAAGGCAGCAGATCCACCGGATCCTTGGTGACGAATGCGACCACGCCGCCGATCGCGTCCGAGCCGTACAGCGACGAGGCCGCGCCGCGCAGGATCTCGACGCCCTTCAGGATCTCGAGATCCACGAAATCGCGGCCCGCGCTGGCGAAACTGCCGATGGAAAAGGAATCGGGAACCGGCACACCGTCGATTTCGATGAGCACGCGGTTGGCGTCAATGCCCCGGACATTGAATCCGCCGAGTCCGAATCGCCCGGCCGAGTTCGAAACCGAGATCCCCGGCTCGTAGCGCACCAGGTCCTTGATGTCGCGGGCCAGCTCGCGCTCGACCTGCCCTGCGGTCTTGACGGTCACCGTGCCGGCGACATCCTGCAACTCGCGCGGTCCGCGGGTCGCGGTGATCACCACCGTCTCGAGCGGGTTCGCGGCGCGATCGCCGGTCTCCTGCCGTTCCGCGGCGGTCGAAGTTCCCAGCGCGGCCGCGAGGACTGCGCCGGTCACGCAAACGAGGATTCGATTCACGGCTGAGCTCCCTGACCGTACAATGGGAATGATAGTCATTCTCATTCGCATTGCAAGTGCTATGACAAACCGCGACCTGCGGTGTCGATTGGCAGCTCGGCGAGGCCCGCGGCGGGAAGTTCGGACTAGGGCTTTAGATGGGTCACGAACCTAGCGTTCAGGTTTTGGTTCGCCCCTCCGGGCACGATACTTCCCAGCAAGACCCTGGAGATGGCTGCGGCCATCCGGCCGCAGGAACGGCGCCACCAGCATCAGCACCTGATAGACCCCGCGCGCCATCGCGTCACCGGTCGCGTCATGGCGCGGATTCCGCGCGGACTCGAACGAGAGCCAGTACAGCGCGACGACCGCGATATTGGCGCTCAGCGCATCGATCTCGGCGCCTGTCGCCGTCATCTGGTCGCGCTCGACGAGCCCGAGGCAGATACCCTCTGCCGCCCGTACCGCGTGCTCGAAGACTCGCGCGAGACGCGCTCCCGCCCTGCGATCCCGGGCCATGATGCCGCTGAGATCCCGGAACAGTAAACGGTAGCGCCACAGCGTCTCGAGGACGAGGTGCAGGAGCAGCCAGACATCCTCGACATTGTCGGCGCGCCAGGCCGGGGGCGGCAGCAGCGCGTCGAATTCTGCGACGAACTGCTCGAGAAGCGCCGCCGACAACTCGTCCTTGCGGCGAAAGTGATAGTGAAGATTGCCGGCGCTGATGCCGAGCTCGGTGGCGATCAACGACGTCGAGACATTGGGTTCGCCGCGGTCGTTATAGAGCGCGAGCGTTATGTCGAGTATGCGTTGGCGCGTGCGCCGGCCGGGCTTGGACTTGGGACTGGTGGGCATGACGCTGGTGTACGGCGGGTCGGCCCATCGTACACCAGCGTCATCAGCGTTCTCAGGCGGCGCGGCGCTTGGCGCGGCGCGCTGACTTCCGGGGAGCGCGAGGCTTGGCTTTGCCGGAATAGGCGTTCGCCCGGCGCGACAACACGCTCTCGATGGTCTTGCGGCCGCGCGAGTTGAGCTTCTGTCCCTCGTCGATCGCGAGAACCAGCATTCGCCCGGCTTCCTGGCGCGTCGTGTCGAAGGCGGCGCGGTGCGCATTCCAGATCGTTCTTGCGGATTGGCGCGCGGCCCTGGCGAGTTCGCTGTTCGCGACGGTGCCGAAGAATTCGTTGACGTTGTCGATCATTGCAGGCTCCTTGCAGCAGTTGCCGCAAGTATCCCGACCGGCTCTAGGGAGCGCACCCTAGGATTACAGCCTGGCGAACCATTCCCGGATGGCGGCCCGTTGCGACCGCTCCGGCACGCTGCCCGATGCACCCTCGAGATTCTCCGCGGCATGGCGTGGATTGCGCGTGCCGGTCAGCACCACCGTCACCGCCGAATCGCCCAGCACCCACTTGATGAAGAGTTGCGCTGCGCTCCGGCAGCCGAGCTCGGTTGCGACTGCCGGCAGCGAGTGTCCCGCGGCGCGATCGATCATCGCGCCCTTGGTGAACGGCCGGTTGACCAGCACCGCGACTCCCAACTCGCGAGCCACCGGCAACAGTCTTTCGCCCGCCTCCGGCTCGGCCAGCGAGTAATTGACCTGCAGGAAGTCGGGCTTCTCGCGGTGGATCACGCGCTCCAGTTCCGCATGCGCGCTGGCGACGTAATGCGTGACGCCGATGTAGCGCACGGTCCCCTCCTCCTTCGCGGTGCGCAGCGTGGCGAGTTGGCCGTCGACATCCTGCAGGTTGTGGACCTGCACCAGATCGAGCGTCTTTGCGCGCATCAGACGATGAGAATCGGCCAGTTGCGCCTTGCCGGCAGCACTGCCGGTGGTCCAGATCTTGGTTGCGAGGAATGGCTTTGACGGCGGGCGAAGCGTCGCGAGGATGTCGCCAATGCGCTGCTCCGAACGACCGTACATCGGCGAGCTGTCGATCAGTCGACCGCCGGAGTCGAGGAAACTGCGTACCGCTGCGGTGGCAGCCTCGTATTCGCGTCCCGAGGCGGGCACGTCGAGCACCTGCCAGGTGCCCAGGCCCAGTGCGGGCAGCTTCTCGCCGGTACGCGGGATCGGGCGTTGCATGGGATCAGCGGCGACGAGCGCTGCCGACGGCCCGGCTGCCAGTGCGCCCATCAACCACAGGGCCTCGCGGCGTGAAATCCGGCCGTTGTCATGCCGCATCGATGGGCTCCTTGTCGTGACGGACGCTTGGACTTCGCCCGTCTCATGAAGTGCCCTGCTCCCGCCGCCGGAAGTCGCGGCCCAGCCAGCCGGCGATCCAGGCGATCACCAGCATGCCCGCCGCGCAGATGAGGGCGAATCCGACGAGCGTGACGCCGAGGAACTGGAACCAGACATGCGTCCACGCGCCCGTGAGGTCGCCGGCGCGCTGCAGTGTCGTGTCGATGAAGTTCTTGGCCTTGTACTTGGTACCGGGGTCCACGACGGTGAACAGCACCTCGCGGCATGGCTTGCCGAGGCCGAACTCGCCCGCACGGCGCAATACCTGGCTGGTCGAAAGCAGCAGCAGGATCGGGCTGGCTGCGAGCCAGGCGAAGGTGGCGAAGGCGATCAGCGGCATGGCCATGAGGGCGCCGCTCAAGCCCAGGACCCGGATCAGGTGCGAGACGACGAAACCCTGGAAGATCCATGCCAGCAGGTTGACGCCGAAATCGAGACGCGCGTAATACGCAGTGCGTGCTCCGAAGTCGGGATAGGCCGCGGCGACGTAATGCTGCAGCTCGAAGTACATGAAAGTCCCGGCAATGGATCCGAACGCGATGATCGCGGCGATCCCGAGCAGGTATGGCGACCTTGCGACGAGCCGGACGCCGTCGAGTGCGCCGCCGCCGACTTTCGCCTCGGGACTCGAGATCGGCAGGATGAAATGCCCGTGCCTGGTCTCCGCCCAGCGCGACAACCCGCGCATGCAGGGTAGCGTGCCGAGCAGGAGCAGGAGCGACAGTCCGACAACCGCGTCGACACCGATCTTCGGGGCCAGCCATTGCGTCAGCAGTGGCCCGATGATCGCGCCGGTCCCGCCGCCGGCGGTGATCGGTCCGAACAGGCGCTTCGCCTCCTCGCCCCGGAACACATCGGCCATGAAGCTCCAGAACACCGACACGACGAACATGTTGAAGACCGACAGCCAGACGAAGAACGCGACGGCGAGCCAGCGCGATTCCGGATCGATCTTGAACCACAGGTAGAACACCAGCAGGTTCGCGGCAAAAAACAGGTATGTGACCGGCAGCAGCAACCGCTTGCGGACCCGCGAAACCAGGCTGCCGAACAACGGTGTCAACAGCACCATCACGACGAAGGTCGCGGTGAAGAGTTTTGCCAGGTGTTCGAGGCCGGTGTTGGGAGCAAGCGCGTCGCGTAGCGGCCGCATCAGGTAGTAGGCGCACATCAGCATGAAGAAATAGAGGAAGGCGAACCCGACGGCCCGCTCTTCGCCGGGCTTGGCCTGCAATACGCTGCGGAGCGACCAGTCGAGCATCGAATCCTCAGCCCTGGCGGGCCGCGCCGGCCAGGTGTGGCCGGTCGCTCCCGGCATCCTTCAGCACGAACAGCCGCGCTGCATCGCGCGGCCAGTGCTCGAGGTTTGCACTGCCAGGCAGGAACAGCGGCAACTTGAACTCCACCTGCACATGCACTGGCGGCACCAGCGCCTGAGCTCCGAGTGCTGCGAGGCTCCTCGCCATCGACCACATCCCGTGCGCGACCGCACGGTCGAATCCGAACAGCCGTGCGCCTCGATCGCCGAGGTGGATCGGATTCAAGTCGCCGGACAGCCAGCCGTAGCGCCGACCGACTGCGCGCGGCGCGTCGATCAGCGTGATCTCAGGCGTGTCGCTGTCCGCAGGCTTCTCGTAACGCAGGGTCTGGCGCGCGCTGCGGGCAGCCTGTCCGCCGCTGCCGGTGCGGCGTGCGAGCAAGGTGGATTTCTCCTGCCAGACCGTCCCCTGCTGGTCCTCGGCCAGCGTGTGCAGATCGAACTCGTGCCCGCGGTCGCCGTCGCGATGACCTTCGATCCAGCTGCGCAGGCGAAATCGGCCAGCGGCCGGCATCTCGCGCCATTGATGGATCTCGTTGGCAACATGAACGAGCCCCATCAGCCGCACCACGAAGCGCGGGTGCGTCAGGAGAGCGACGTGCAGCGGCATTGCGAGCACGTGCGGGTAAGTGATCGGCAGCGAACCCGTGTCCGCGAAACCGCACACCTGGCGATAGCGCGCCAGGTGCCTGCTGCGCGCCGCGACGGACTCGACCACGCCTTCGAGGCGCGGCACTTGCTGCCCGGCGGGAACGAGCGCCGCGCGCCTGCCAAAAACGGCCCTGGGAAAGTAGCGAAAACTCGAAGGCAGGCGCGGGAAGCGATAGCTGACGGCGGCGGGGCCCATCGCAGTCCTTCGGTCGCCCGGTTACGGAACGATCCGGTCGATGACGATCTCTGCCGGATGGGCCGATGCAAAATCATAACCGACCTCCCCGAAGAGGTCGCCGCTGGCGGCGAGCGGCTCGCCGCTTTTCGAGATCCTTGCGGTAATCCTGAGCGGACCGCCGCCGGCCAGCGACGTGCCGGGCAGCATCGCGTCGGCATCCGTCATCTCGATGCTGACCGGCCAGGCATCCACCGGTCGGCGCACGACTGCGAGCGGCGGGCCGGCGCTCACGCGCCTCGCAATCACGAACAGGGTCGAGCCCTCCGGAACGCGGGCCTTCAGTGCAGGCGCGACGCCGACCGTCAATGCGACGGCGGCCGCATCGGCAACGCGCTCCCGCGCACCGGCATCGGCCGTCGGCTGACCCATTGGTCCTTCCATTTCGGACAGCTGCTCCGCAACGACCTGGCGCAGATCCGGCGGCAGGTCATGGTTCTGGAGCTCGACCCAGCGCGTCTGCGCCAGCGGCAGGTCACCGCGCCGATAGGCGACGATGCCGCCGTACCAGAGCGCGCGCGCATTGTCCGGCGCCATCGTCAGCGCCTGCTCGAACAACTCCGCTGCGTGGCCGTCGATCTCGCGCTCGTCATTCAGCACCAGCGATTCGGCATAGCCGACAATCGCATCGGCATCCTGGCCTCGGCTGCGCGTATAGGCCTCGCCGAAGGCATCCCGCGCCACGACGAAATCGCCGAGCACGGTCGCGGAGCGGCCGAGCAGCTTCCAGCCCTCGATGTCGTCGGGTTGCCGTGCGAGCCGATCCTGCAGTTGCGCGACCATCTGTTTCAGATCCGCCGCGGTAGGCGGCGCCGATTGGCTGGCCGGATCCCAGGACCAGTTGCTGGCCCAGAAATAGATGGCGAAGGCCGCGAGCGGCAGCAGCGAGGCCACGATGGTCGCGGCGACGCCATCGCGCGGCGTCGATTCGCCGGCGGCGCGCGACAGCCGCAGCAATGGCCAGGCAAGAAGCGCGGCGGCCGCTATGGCGAACAGCGCGCAGATCGCGATGAAGATCGTCACGGCGGCCCGGGTTCGTCATCGAGCGTCGAAGGATCGGCGCGCGCCGCCCGCGCGCGCCGTCCGACCACGAAGCCGGCAATCGCGATTCCGCCGAAGAGAAGGAGCGCCGGTGCAGACCAAAGGAGCCAGGTCCGCGGCCTGAGTGGCGGCTGGTAAAGCACGAAGTCGCCGTAACGCTCGGTCATGAAAGCGCGGATCTCCGCGTCGCTCCGGCCGGCGATCATCATGTCGCGCACTTCGCGGCGGAGATCGCTCGCGAGCATGGCATTGGAATCGGCGATGCTCTCGTTCTGGCAGACGAGGCAGCGCAGGTCGCGGATCAGGAGCTCGTAACGCTGCTGTTGCTCGGGATCCTCGAAGGCACGTCCGGTATCGATCGCCAGTGCCGGTGCGGCGAGCATAAGCGCCGTGACCAGGAACGCCCGCCGCATCACCCCGCCCCTGGCGGCGCCAGCAGCGGCACGAAGTCACGCCGCCAGACTTCAGGCGTCATGGGCCCGATGTGCTTCTGCAGCACTCTGCCGTCGGCCCCGATCAGGAAGGTTTCCGGCGCGCCATAGACGCCCCAGTCGATCGCGGTTTTGCCCTCCGGGTCGTAGGCGACGGCGACGTAGGGGTTTCCGAGCTGCGTGAGCCAGCGCAGGGCCAGCGACCGGTCATCACGCCAGTTGAGGCCGACCATCGGCAGGCGATTCTCGCGCGCAATCGCCATCAGGGCCTGGTGCTCATCGCGGCAGCCGGCGCACCAGGTGGCCCACACGTTCAGCAGCCAGGACTGGCCGGCATAGTCGGCGGAGCCGAGTTTCCAGGCCGGATCGCCGAGCGATTCGAGCGTGAACGCCGGCGCGGGCTTGCCGATCAGGGGCGACTGAATCTTGCTCGGATCCTGGCGCAGGCCGACGATGAAGAAACCCACCAGCGCGGCGAAGACGACGGCCGGCAGCAGGAACTGGAGCCCGGGCTTCATCGCGTGCCGGCTGTGGCCGCGGCAGCGGGAACCGGGGCCGAGACACGGCGCCGATAACGGCGGTCGAGCGCTGCGATGCCGCCGCCGAATGCGACCAGCAGCGCGCCCAACCAGACATAGCGGATCAGCGGTTTGTACTGGAGCCGCAGGCTCCACCGACCTTCGCCGAGGTTGTCCCCGAGCGCGGCGAACAGGTCGCGCGCCGCGCCGACCTCGATGCCCGCTTCGGTCATCGGATTGCCGCCCGAGTTGTAGAGGCGCTTCTGGGGTTGCAGGACCGTGACCGCATGGCCATCGCGCGATACCACGATATCCGCTTCTACGGCGATGAAGTTCGGTCCGCGGACATCGCGAAGCGCTGCCAGGCGGAAGTCATAGCCCGCGATCGATGCGGCATCGCCGACGGCGAGCGCGACGTCCCTTTCCACCTTGAATGACTGTACGCCGGTGATGCCGAGTGTCGTCAGGCCGATGCCGAAATGCGCGATCACCATGCCGAGCACGGCGCCCGGAATCGCCTGGCGACTGCGAAGCCGCGTAACGGGAATCGCGAGCGACGAGCCCATGACCCAGAACGCCAGGGCGAAGCCGATCGTGGTCATCGGCCGTATCTCGCCGTATGCTGCGGCGCCGACGACGACGGCGGCAATGACGGCCGCTGCGGCAATCGCATGGAGCCGGGTGCGGGCATTGACCAGTGCGCCGCGTTTCCAGGCCGCGTGCATGCCGATGCCGAGAAGCGCAAGCAAGGGCAGCATCGGCACCAGGAATACGAGCTCGAAGTACGGCGGGCCGACCGAGATCTTGCCGAGCGCGAGCGCGTCCATGAACAAAGGGTACAAGGTGCCGAGCAGGATCAGGCCGAGGGCCGCGACCAGGAACGCGTTGTTGAACAGCAGAAAGCTCTCGCGCGAGGTCGCCTCGAATCCGGCGGCCGACTTCAGGCGCGGGGCCCGCCAGCCGAACAGCAGCAGCGCACCGCCGATCACGACTGTCAGAAACGCGAGGATGAAGATGCCGCGCGCCGGATCGGTCGCGAAGGCGTGTACCGAGATCAACACGCCGGAGCGCACCAGGAAAGTGCCGAGCAGCGACAGCGAAAATGCGGAAACGGCCAGCAGCAGGGTCCAGCTCTTGAACAGGCCGCGCTTCTCGGTCACCGCCAGCGAATGGATCAGCGCCGTACCCGCGAGCCAGGGCATGAAGGAGGCGTTCTCCACCGGGTCCCAGAACCACCAGCCGCCCCAGCCAAGCTCGTAGTAAGCCCACCAGCTGCCGAGTGCAATGCCGACGGTCAGGAACAGCCATGCGGCCAGCGTCCAGGGCCGGGTCCAGCGCGCCCAGGCCGCATCGAGTCGCCCTTCGAGCAGAGTCGCGCAGGCGAATGCAAAGGCCACCGCGAAGCCGACATAGCCGAGATACAGGATCGGCGGATGCACGGCGAGCGCGAAGTCCTGCAACAGCGGGTTGAGATCGAGCCCCTCCGCCGCCGCGGGTACCAGCCGCTCGAACGGGTTCGAGGTCGCCAGCATGAACAGCTCGAAGCCGATGCTGATGAGCCCAAGAATGCCGATCACGCGGCTGCGAAACGGCGCCTCGAGACTGGTGCTGAAGGCGGTGACCGCGAGCGACCAGCCGGCGAGGCACAGCGACCACAACAGCAGCGAGCCCTCGTGTGCGCCCCAGACCGCGGCGACGCGATAGAGCAGCGGCAATTGCGAGTTCGAGTTGGTCGCGACGTAGAGCACCGAAAAGTCGCGCTGCACGAAGGCGACGGTCAGCGCACCGAAGGCGACGACCACGAAAGTGAACTGCCCGACCACGGCCGAGCGGCCGGCGGCCATCCATCCGGCATGACCGCGCGCCGCGCCGCCCAGGCTGAAGACCGCCTGCGCAACAGCGAGCAGGAGCGCGAGGATCAGGGCGAAATGGCCGATCTCCGGAATCATCCGCCGGGCCTCCCCGGCGTCGGCAGCTGCAGCGACTCGGCGACCTCCGGCGGCATATAGTTCTCGTCGTGCTTCGCGAGTACCTCGTCGGCGACGAACTCGCCCTCCCGGCTCAACTGGCCGTGGGCGATGACGCCCTGCCCTTCCCGGAACAGGTCGGGTAACAGGCCTTCATAGCGCACCGGGATCGATTGCCGAAAGTCCGTCACGACGAACTGCACCTTGAGCGAGCCCGGGCTGCGCTGCACGCTGCCCTGCGTCACCATGCCGCCGAGCCGGAATGTCCGCTGTTGCGGCGCCTCGCCGGCCGTCACCTGCGACGGGCTGTAGAAGTAGAGCAGGTTGTCCTCGAACGCGAGCATCGCAAGCGTGGTCGCGGCGCCGACGCCAATGACGATCGCGAGCACCGCGAGCAGGCGCTTGCGGCGCGGCGTCACGATTGTCCCCCGGCCGCATCGAGCCGCCGCAGGGCATCCCGCCTCGCCCGTGCATGCAGGCGTCGCGCGGCGATCGCATTCCAGGCGAGCACCGCCATGGTCAGCAGGAAACAGGGCCAGACGTAGGCGCCATAGCCACCCATCGCCAGGAATTCGCTTTCGTTCATGCGGCGAGCTCCGCTCTCAGCCAGGCTGCCTGACGCTCGCGCCGCAGGATCTCTGCGCGCAGACGTGTCAACAGCACGGCGACATAATAAAGCGTAAATCCGAGCAGCATGGTCAGCAATGGCCAGAGCATGTCACCGGTGATCGACGGTTTGCCGAGCTTGGTGATGGTCGCGCCCTGATGAAGCGTGTTCCACCAGTACACCGAGTAATGAATGATCGGCAGGTTGACGACGCCGACGATGGCGAGCACCGCGCTCGCGCGATCGGCGCGGTCGCGGTCGTCGATCGAGGCGCGAAGCGCGATGACGCCGAGAAAGAGGAACAGCAGGATCAGTTCCGAAGTCAGCCGCGCGTCCCAGACCCACCACGTGCCCCACATCGGCTTGCCCCAGATCGCCCCGGTCGCGAGTGCAAGAACGGTGAACCAGGCGCCGACCGGTGCCGAGGCGCTCGCGACGGCGTGCGCGAGCTTGATGCGCCAGATCAGGCCGATGGCTGCGGCGGCGGCCATCGTCCCGTAGACCAGCATCGACAGCCAGGCACTCGGGGCATGGACGTAGACGATGCGGAACGCGTCGCCCTGCTGGTAATCCGGCGGCGCGAGTACCAGCCCGCCATAGAGCCCGATCAGGATGAGGAGCAGCGCCGGCCAGCCGAACCACGGCGCGAGGCGCCCCGCGATCCGGTAGGCATGCGGCGGCGAAGCGAGCTTTTGCAGCCAGGTCCAGTTCATTGCCTCACTCCGCGCTGATCCTGAGCGCCGCGGCGACCGCAGCGGGTGCGAGCGTCAGCGCGAGCACCAGCATGGCGGTGAGCAGCAGGAGCGGCCCCCGCGCCGGTTCGCCATGAATCGCCAGGTCGATCGCTCTCGCGCCGAATATCAGCGCCGGCATCGCGAGCGGCAGGATCAGCAGCGAAAGCAGCATGCTGCCACGGCGCAGGCCGAGTGTCAGTGCGGCACCGATGGCACCGAGTGCGCTCAGGATGCCGCTGCCAAGCGCGAGCGACAGCATTACGGTGCAGAACGCCTCGGTCGGCACACCGAGGCCTACGGCGAGGAGCGGAGATACCAGCACGAGCGGCAGGCCGCAGGCCGTCCAGTGCGCCGCGCCCTTGGCGGACACGAGCACCGCGAGCGGTTGGCCGGAGAGCAGGAATTGCTCGAGCGTGCCGTCCGCGTGATCCGCACGGAACAGGAACTCGAGCCCGAGCAAGGCGGCCAGCAGCGCCGCTATCCACAGCACCCCGCCGGCAAGCTGCCGGAGCTCAGCCAGGTCCGGATCGAGTGCGAGCGGAAACAGCGTCGTGACCATGGCGAAGAAAACCACGGGCTGGGCGATCTGCTCCCAATGCCGGAAGGCCAGCGTGAGGTCACGCCGGTACATCAGCATCGCCGCGGTCATCATGCCTGTCGCCTGCATCAGGACAAGTCGACGCAGCGCGTCACGTGACGCGGAATGACGGGTAGCTGGTGCGCGGCAATCAGGGCGGCGCCACCGGCATCGAGGTGCTCCGCGACGATGTCCGAGATGATTGAGACGCCGGAGTTGTCGAGATTGGTGAATGGCTCATCCAGGAGCCACAGCGGGGCGCTCGCCAGCATCACCCGTGCCATCGCCAGCCGTCGTCGTTGCCCGGCGGAGAGTGCGCGCGCCGGAAGCTCGCGTGAGCCATCCAGTCCGACCCGCGCCAGTACCCGTTCGATCTCGCTCGCCTCGACGCGCCGACGCAATCCGACCTCGAAGGCAAGATTCTCGATCGCCGTGAAATCCGATTTCAGCGCGTCGCTGTGGCCGAGGTAACCGAGCGACGCGGAGTACGCTTCGCGGTTGCCCGCGATCGGCGCGCTTTGCCAATGGACTCTGCCCTCTTCGGGACGAAGCAAGCCCGCGATGACGCGCAGCAGTGTCGTTTTGCCCGATCCGTTCGGGCCCGCGACGTGCACACAATCGCCCGCAGCCACATCCACCGAAACGCCGCGCAACACCGCGCGCTCGCCCCGCCAGAGGTGCAAATCCTGCGCAGAAATTCCTGAAAAATTAGTCGCTTGCAATGAGTAGTTCGCCGGACTCTCAGGTGGCGCGGACTATACCAGACTGCAGTGATTCCGGCGTCGGGCGTGGTCACGATACCGGTCGTGGCCAGGAGCCAGGGGTCGGCTCAATCCCGCGACGGGTAGCGCTCGAAAACCGGCAAGGCGTGGGCGCCTTCCATCCAGGCGATCCGCTCGGCGACCTGCACGTGCATCTGCGGAGCAATGGCGCCAGGATCGTCGAGTGTCGCCGTCTGGATATCGGCGATGCCGGGCAGCGCGACGTCGTTGAAGTAGAAAAGACCGGTGCCGCAGTCCGCACAGAAATGCCGCCGCCCATGTTCCGAAGACGCATAGATCTTCGGCGCGCCCTGGAGGACGGTCAGACTCGAGGCCGGATAGGCGGTCCAGCCGACCAGCGGCGCGCCGGCATGGCGGCGGCAGTCCGAACAGTGACAGAGCCCGCTGTAGATGGGCGTCCCGACGACTTCGTAACGAATTGCAGCGCAATGGCATTGACCATTTGGCATCTTGAACTTCCTGGGTTGGTGTCCGGGTCCCTAACGCGGATCTGGTACCGGGGGTTCTACTTTCTGCGGTCGACCCTTGGGCGGAATCGGAACGAGAATCCGCCACGCGTCCTTGGGATGCATGATTGCCCAGAACGGAGCGACGATCCCTCCCCCAACGTCTTGCGCGACATCGCGCATTGGAGCGAGCCAGACTGGAGCTGTGACAATGATCTCGTCCTCATCGACGGGACATTGAAAGGTGACGCAGGCGTTTGGCTCGTGCCTTCGGACAATCGACAGAAGCTCCGCCCGTGTCAACAACAGATCCAACTGTTTGCTTCCCGAACTCGTCGCAATCATCGACTCCGCCGAGCGAGATTGATTTGGGCCTGGCAGGATCGCGGCGGAAGGATTCTTGTCGTCAGGCCATCCTGCTCCGGCAATCAGCAGGCCGAATAGCGCAGAGTGCAATAGAGCACTTGGGCACGTACCGGTTCGGTGTATCCCGTCGAGCATCGACACTAGAGCTTACGCCTTCGTGCCCTCAGAGTGCCTAGCTGCGCCTCATTCTTGCGCTGCTTCTATTCATTTTGGTGCCCCGGGCAGGAGTCGAACCTGCATGGCCTTGCGGCCAACGGATTTTAAGTCCGTTGCGTCTACCCGTTCCGCCACCGGGGCGTTGCGCCGGATCGTGGAGGTCAGGGTCGGAATCGAAAGCTGTTCGAAGTAACTGATCCTGCGCAATTTTGCGCGACTGATTTTTCAGTTACCCCAATCCGTACCCCACCCTGATGCAGCTTGCTCCAGCTATCAAGCCAGCGTGTGGCTGCAAATACTCGGAGTACAACTGCCCGAACCTCGCCAGCCATTCTAGCCTGGCCCGATAGTGCCTTCGTGCGCAGCCGAGTTGAATGCCCGAGCACCCAATTGCATTGGCGGGTAATGGCTCTGACCCCGCTCGACTTCATCACGGCCATTGACCCGCGAAAGCACAAGGGCGCACTTACGAGTCGCTGCGCGACTCAGTGCGCCTGGGGACCGGCGTTTCCGCCTTGCCCCCAGGACCCCCAACGGTGTGGCCTGCGATCACCGCCAGGTCAGGATCGCCGAGTTGCGATGCATCCCGCTCAACAGGAATCCGGGAGATTTGTGGTCGGATACCGTTTCGCGGGCTCCCAAAAGACCACGCCCTTTCAAAACCTTACAAATGTAGCTACAATGTAGCGCATGAAAAACGCGGTCATTCGTGCCCGTATCGATTCTAGGCTCAAGGCCAACGCCGTCCGGGTGCTGGCCGCGTGCGGCCTCGAGCCGAGCGATGCCATCCGGCTGTTCCTGCAGCAGGTGGTGGCGCACCAGGGCATCCCGTTCGATATCCGCAGCGCGGAGCGCGCGCCGTCGATGGCCGAGTTGCAGGTACTGAAACGGCAGTCGCAGAAGCGCGATCACCGGATCGCCCGCTCGATCGACGTGTCGAAGGGCCAGATGCTGCTGCTGCGCCCAGAGCGACTCCGCGGCGCCAAGGTTCGCTGGCCGAAGGCTAGCCTCGTGTGATCGACCCGGCTCGCGCACTGCAGGAGGCCGAGCTCACTACCGATGAGGTCGAACGGATCCTGCGAGTGTGCGGACCACGCGCCCTGCTCGTGGGCGGGCAAGCCCTCGCCACCGGGACCGTGCACTATGGCATCCAGCCGATCGGCGAACTGTCCCGATCGGTGACCATGGACGCCGACTTCATCGGCACGAGCGATACCGCGCAGGCCTTGCAGCGGTCGCTTGGACCGCCCTGGAAACTGCGCAAGGCCACATTCGACGACGCCGGCGAACAGGTGGCAAAGGTCTATGCAACGGTACCCGAGGAAGGCATCAAGCAGGTCGATATTCTCTCCGGGATTGTGGGCCTCGACACCAAGGGCGTGCGCAAGCGCGCCTCGATAATCACCCTCGCGGACGGTGTCACGGTCCAACTGCTGCACCCGCTCGACGTGCTCGAAAGCCGACTGCGCAATCTCGATGCCCTCCCCTCCAAGCGCAACGCCGTCGGCGTCGCACAGGCCCGCCTCGCCGTGAGCGTGGTGCGGGCGTTCATCGAAAACCACATGGACTCGGGCGACGATCCCCGAACGGTTCGTCAGGCTATGAAGCGCGTTGAGAAGCTCGCTCTGGACACGCGGCTTTCCCAGATCGCTTTCACTTACGAAATCGACGTGCTCGCTGCGATCCCCGCGAATCGCATGGCCTACCCGCGTTTTCACGAGCAGCAGTGGCCAAGAGTCCTGGCGCGGCTCGAACGCAAGCGCGAGAAATTGGTTGCCCGGCAAGCACGGCGAAAGTCCACTGAGGCTCGATAGCAACCACCTGGCCAGGCTCGCAGTTCCGGATTTCCCGGGATTTGGGGTGCCCGCAGAAGGTCGCCTGCCGAACTGCGGACCCAACGCCCAAGGGGAGCCGAAACCCACAAGGGCGCACTTATGCAAACTCCGTTTGCGTGTGGTCAGCGCTCGGGCCTTGCGGCCTCACCCCGACAGCTTCTGGCGGGACGTCGCGATGGCGTGCGGGTTGCTTCGTTTTGGCTTCGCTGCTGCGGCGTCGGTCCGAGCCGAGCGCCCGAGCATGGGAAGCGCAATTGCGATGGGTCACGGTTTGGCTGGGGCTAGCCGATCTTCGCCGATTCGCGGGGTCGGCGAGGGTCAAGTGATTGATTTTCCACGAGCGCAAGCGCGCAGGTCTGCACTACGCGGCGGTGGCCGTGGCGGCGGCGGCGGCAGTAATTTTCGGCTTCGGTTGCGGTGGCAGTTGCAGCCGCTGTCTATTGCGACGCGTTTCTTACGGATGCGGGGATGCGCACTTTGATGACACAAAATCACGTCGCCTTTCGGAGGTAGACCGCAGTGAACAGCAAAAGACAGGGTGATGGAGGCTAGGGTCGGAATCGAACCGGCGTACACGGCTTTGCAGGCCGCTGCATGACCACTCTGCCACCTAGCCTTCGGGGGCATTAAACACGCAACCCCGGAAATGCGTTCCCCGCGTTGCGTGGAGATCTGGAGCGGGAAACGAGGCTCGAACTCGCGACCTCAACCTTGGCAAGGTTGCGCTCTACCAACTGAGCTATTCCCGCGCGGGCGGCGCCAATCAGGAGGCGTCATTGTAGGAGCGCACTCCCGACTGTCAAGTTTGCCCGAAATCGCGTAAATCCGGCCCAGCCGCGCGCAAATACGCAGCCATCGACCACAGCGTGAGGATCGCCGCGAGCCCCGTCAGTACGAGGCCGATCCGGTAGATCGGCAGGCCCAGCAGCTCCTGCCGGAACAGCATCATCGACAGGCCGACGATCTGCACGATGGTCTTGAACTTGGCGATGCCCGAGACCTTCATCTTGTGCCGCGCGCCGATCTCGGACATCCATTCACGCAGCGCCGAGATGGCGATCTCGCGGCCGATGATCACGGCCGCCATCAACGTGACGTACCAGACCGGATCCTTGGCGACGATCAGCACCAGCGCGGTCGCGACGATCAGCTTGTCGGCGACCGGATCGAGAAAAGCGCCGAGCCGCGAGACCTGTCCGAGCCTGCGTGCCAGATAGCCGTCGATCGAGTCGGTAACGCCGGCCACAGCGAACATCACGCCACAGGCCATGTCGGACCACTGATAGGGCAGGTAGAAGAACACGACAATCGCCGGTATCAGGGCGATCCTGAGTGCCGTCAGCAGGTTCGGGATGGTGAAGGGATCGCTCATCAGGCTCCCGGATGCAAGTGTTCGAAGATCGACTGTGCCAGGGCGGGCCCGATGCCGGGCGCGCGCGCCAGGTCCTCGACGCCCGCGCGCAACACGCCCTGCAGGCCGCCGAACTGCCGGAGCAGCGCGCGACGCCTGGCCGGGCCGAGACCAGCAACCGCTTCGAGCATCGAGGTCTGGCGCGAGCGTGCACGCTTCCTGCGATGCCCGCTGATCGCAAATCGGTGCGCTTCGTCGCGCGCGCGCTGGATCAGGTGCAGCGCCTTCGAATCGGGCGGCAGTATAGAGGGCGAATTCCGGCCCAACAAGAATATGCGTTCCTGTCCGGCACGCCGGTCCGCTCCCTTCGCAACGGCGGCAACCGCAGGAAACGCCAGTCCGAGCGCGTCGAGCACGCGTGCCGCTTCCGCCAGCTGCCCCGCACCGCCGTCGATCAGGAGCAGGTCCGGCAGTGGCGAGTGTTCCTGCTGTCGCCGGCGATAGCGGCGCATCAGCGCCTGGCGCAGCGCGCCATAGTCGTCGCCCCGCTCCACGCCTTCGATGTTGTAGCGCCGGTACTCGGCCTTCAGCGGCCCGATTGCACCGAAGACCACGCAGGACGCATTGGTCGCCTCGCCCTGCGTGTGACTGACGTCGAAGCATTCGATGCGCTGCACCGGCAGCGGGGTATCGAGAAAGGCGCGAAGATCGGCGAACTGGTCGGCCAGGTTCGCCTGGCTTGCACTGCGCATCCGCAATTCGTTGCCGGCATTCTGCGCCGCGAGCGCGACCCATCGCTGCGGCAGTCCCCGCCTCCCGCGGCCGAGGCGGACCTTCCTGCCTGCGCGTTCCGATAGCGAGGCTGCCAGCAGGTCCATGTCCTCGATCGCATGCGAAAGCAGGATCCGCGCGGGAGGGTCGCGCTCGAGGTAGTGCTGCGCGACGAATGCTGCGAGGACTTCCGGCGCCTCGCTGATCGGCGCGCGCGGATGGAAGGTGGATGTGCCGAGCACCTGGCCGCCGCGAATGAACATCAGGGCGATGCAGAACTCGCCCGTCGCTTCGGCGACCGCAATGACGTCAGTGTCCACTCCGGAGCGGGCGCGGCTGACGACCTGGCGCGATTGCACGTCGGTGAGCGCGGCGAGCTGGTCGCGGAGCACCGCGGCGCGTTCGAAGTCGAGCTGATCCGAGGCCAGGTCCATGTCCTGGCCGATCCGCGCAGTCACGTCCGCCGCCCGCCCCTCGAGTACCAGGACCGCTGCCTCGACGTCGCGCGCATAGGCCTCGGCGCCGATCAGTGCCGTGCAGGGCGCGGAGCAACGCCCGATCTGGTACTCGAGGCATGGCCGCGACCGGTTCGCGAAGAAAGTGTCCTTGCAGCTCCGGATGTGGAACAGCTTGTGAAGCTGCTGCAAGGCATCGTGCACCGCGCTCGCGGATGGATACGGCCCGAACAACCGCCCTGGAACGCGCCGCGACCCGCGGTAGAACGCAAGCCGCGGAAACTCGTGCGCCGAGAGATGCACGTAGGGAAAGCTCTTGTCGTCGCGCAGGATGACGTTGAAGCGCGGGCGGTGGCGCTTGATCAGGTTGTGCTCGAGCAGGAGCGCCTCGGTGTCGGAATTGGTGACCGTCACCTCGATGCCCGAGATCACCCGCACCAGTGCCTGGACCTTGGGCTGGAGCTGATCGGCGCGGAAATAGCTCGCGACGCGGGACCGGAGGCTCCGCGCCTTGCCGACATAGACGATGGCGCCTTCGGCGTCCAGCATGCGATAGACGCCCGGCCGGTCCGGCAAGCTGCGCACGAAGGCCGTCGGGTCGAATGCGCTCATCCCCGCATGGTGTCGCGACGGTCAAGCATCGAGCAAGTGGCGCGCGCGTGCGAACACCAGGTCGAACATGGCGGGCGTCAGCCGGCGGGTCTGGGTGTTGTAGCGGCTGCAGTGGTAGGAATCGAGCAGCACGCGGCCGCCGGGCAGGGCGTGCTCGGCGCCGTGCGCGAAGCGCATGGCGGCCTGGCGCAGCCCGGCCGCGAGCAGCACGGCGGAATGCGCGACCTTGCCGAGCGCGAGGATCACCGCCCCGTCCGGCAATGCGGAAAATTCATGCAGCAGGTAGCCGTTGCAGCGGCGCACCTCGTCCGGCATCGGCTTGTTGGCCGGCGGCAGGCACTTCACGGCATTGGAGATACGGCAATCTCGCAGTTCGAGCCCGTCGGTGGCCGAAACCGATTCCGCCCGGGTCGAGAAGCCATGGGCGTGCAGCATCCGGTAGAGCAGGATGCCGGCATGATCACCGGTGAACGGCCGTCCGGTGCGGTTGGCGCCATGCATGCCGGGAGCCAGACCGACGATCAGCAACCGGTGCCGGGTGTCGCCAAAGGGCGCAACCGGACGGCAGTGGTAATCGGGGTGGCGTGCACGGACGACGTCGAGAAATCCCGCCAGCCGCGGGCAGAGCCTGCAATCCGGGTCGAAGGCGGCCCCCTCGCCCGTCATGCGCTCAACGGGCCTTGAACTGCGCTTCCTCGGTCGAGCCCCGCATCGCCGTGATCGATGACGTACCGGCCGTGACGGTCTGGGTGACGTCGTCGAAGTAACCGGCGCCGACCTCGCGCTGGTGCTTGGTCGCGGTATATCCCTTCGACTCGGCGGCGAACTCGGCCTGCTGCAAGGCGACGTACGCGCTCATTTCCGACTGCCGGTAACCGCGCGCCAGCTCGAACATCGAGAAGTTCAGCGCGTGGAAACCCGCGAGCGTGATGAACTGGAACTTGTAGCCCATCGCCCCGAGTTCGCACTGGAATTTCGCGATCGTCGCGTCGTCGAGCTTCTGCTTCCAGTTGAAGGACGGCGAGCAGTTGTAGGCCAGCAGCTTGCCGGGATAGTGCTTGTGGATTCCCTCGGCGAACTCGCGCGCCTCATGCAGGTCCGGCTTGCCGGTTTCGCACCAGATCAGGTCGGCATAAGGCGCATAGGCGACGCCGCGCACGATCGCCTGCGCGATACTGGCGCGCACCGGGAAGAACCCCTCGCTGGTGCGCTGCTTCGAGGCGATGAAGGCGTGGTCGCGCTCGTCGATATCGGACGTCAGGAGGGTCGCCGATTCGGCATCGGTGCGCGCGACCAGCACCGTCGGCACGTCGCAGACGTCGGCCGCGAGGCGCGCTGCGGCCAGCTTGTTGATCGCCTCATGGGTCGGCACCAGCACCTTGCCGCCCATGTGGCCGCACTTCTTGGCGCTCGAGAGCTGGTCCTCGAAGTGCACGCCCGCGGCGCCCGCGGCGATCATCGCCTTCATCAGCTCGAAGGCGTTCAGGACCCCGCCGAATCCGGCCTCGGCGTCGGCGACGATCGGTTGCAGCCAATCGACGGAATCGTCGCCCTCGGCATGCGTGATCTGGTCTGCACGCAGCAGCGTGTTGTTGATGCGCCGCACCACGGCCGGCACCGAGTCCGCCGGATAGAGCGACTGGTCCGGGTACATCTCGGCGGCGAGGTTCGCGTCGCCCGCCACCTGCCATCCCGACAGGTAGATGGCCTTGAGTCCCGCCCGCACCTGCTGCATCGCCTGATTGCCGGTCAGGGCGCCGAGCGCATTGACGAACGGGAATTCATGCAGATGACGCCAGAGCTTTTCGGCACCGAGTCGCGCGAGCGAGTGCTCGACGTGCACGCTGCCCCGAAGGCGTACGACATCCGCCGGCGCGTAGGCTCGCGTCACGCCCTTCCAGCGCGGCTCCTGGGTCCACGATTTCTCGATCTGTGCCGCCGACTTCAGTGTCATGGAAACTCCGTATTCAATCGATGTCCTGGTAGGCCGCCAGCGTCAGGAATTCCTCGAATTCCGCGTTGGCCGTCAGGCGATCGAGGTGCCTCGCGGCGCGCTCGAAATGACCCGCGGCAAACGCCTGGTCCCCGACCTCTTGGCGGATTCGGGCCAGTTGCAGCGCGGCATGGTCGCGCACCAGGCCGATCGTGACCGTGTCGCCGTTCGCAAGTCGGGTGCCGTGGCGCACCCATTGCCAGAGTTGTGCCCGGGAAATCTCGGCGGTCGCGGCGTCTTCCATCAGGTGGTGGATCGGCACGCAGCCATTGCCACCGAGCCAGGCGGCGAGATAGCGGATACCGACGTCGATGTTGTTGTCGAGCCCGGCCAGGGTCGTCTCGCCTGGCGGAACCGCGAGGAGGTCGGCAGCCGTCACGCTTACGTCCTCGCGCAGCCGCTGCAGGTTGTTCGGTCCCGGCATCAAGCCGTCGAAGATCTCGCGCGCGATTCCGACCAGACCGGGATGCGCGACCCAGGTGCCGTCGTGGCCTTCGCCCGCTTCGCGTTCCTTGTCGGCGCGCACCCGCGCCAACGCTCGATCGTTGGCTTCCGGATCGCCCTTGATCGGGATCTGCGCCGCCATGCCGCCCATCGCAAACACGCCGCGCCGGTGACAGCGCTGGATGACGAGCTGCGAGTACGAACGCAGAAAATGCGTGGTCATCGTGACCGAGCCGCGATCCGGCAGCACGAAGTCCGCGCGTCGGCTGAATTTCTTGATGAAGCTGAAGATGTAGTCCCAGCGACCGCAATTGAGCCCGACGATCCAGTCGCGGAGCTCGTGCAGGATCTCGTCGATCTCGAACGCCGCGGTGATGGTCTCGATCAGCACGGTCACCTTGACGGTGCCGCGCGGCAGGCCAAGGGCAGCTTCACTGTGTGCGATCACCCGGGCCCATAGCCGTGCCTCCAGGTGATTCTCGAGTTTCGGCAGGTAGAAGTAGGGTCCGCTGCCGCGCTTCCTGAGCTCCGCCCCGTTGTGGAACAGGAACAGGCCGAAGTCGACCAGTGCGCCGGGCACCGCCCGGCGCGCCGAGTGCCAGTGCTTCTCCGGCAGGTGCCAGCCGCGCGGCCGCACGATGAGGACCGCGGTCCTGTCATTGAGCCGGTATTGCTTGCCTTCGGGACTCGCGAAGCTCAGCGTGCGGCGCACCGCGTCCCGGAGGTTGGCCTGTCCCTGGATCAGGTTCTCCCAGGTCGGGCACAACGAGTCCTCGCAATCCGCCATGAAAACGTTCGCGCCGGAGTTGAGCGCGTTGATCATCATCTTGCGGTCGGTGGGTCCGGTGATCTCGACGCGCCGGTCCAACAGATCCGACGGGATGGCGCCGACACGCCAGCCCGACTCGCGAATGCCGCGTGTCGCCGCGGGAAAATCCGGCAGCGCTCCGGCGTCGAACTGTCGCTGTTGCACGCTGCGCCGCGCCAGCAACTCGCTGACGTCGCCGGCAAATAGCTCGACCAGGCGATTGACGAATTCGATCGCCGGCGCCGACAGCACGGCGCGCCATTCGGACGGGACGGTTGGCACCGGTCCTGCGGGTCCGCTATCAGGTAACTTCTGAGCGACCACTCATAACCCCATGATATAACGCGTCATTATGGTCTTCGCTGGCGACCGATCAGCATCGCGAGCTCCAGCGCCTGTTCGTAATTGAGTCGTGGATCCACCTGCGAGTGGTAGGCGCGCGCGAGATCGCCGTCCGAGAGTCCGCGCGCGCCGCCGGTGCACTCGGTCACGTCGTCGCCGGTCAACTCGAAATGGACGCCGCCCAGGATCGAACCGCAGTCCTCGTGGATGCGGAACGCCGACTCGACCTCGGAGAGAATGCTGTCGAAGCGGCGGGTCTTCACGCCCTGCGGCGTCAGTTCGGTATTGCCGTGCATCGGGTCGCAGACCCAGAGCACCCGGCGGCCGCTGTCCTGGACCGCACGCAGCAGCGCGGGCAGCACGCTCTCGATGCGCCGCGCGCCGAAGCGGTGGATCAGGGTGAGGCGGCCAGGCTCGTCGTCGGGATTCAGTATTCGGATGAGCTCCGCGAGCGTCGCGGCGTCCATCCCCTCCCCGATCTTCACGCCGATCGGGTTGGCGATGCCACGGAAGTATTCGACATGCGCGCCACCCGGCAGCGCCGTGCGCATGCCGATCCAGGGCATGTGCGTGCACAGGTTGTACCAGCGCTGGCGACGCTTCAGGTAGCGAGTCTGGGCCTGCTCGTAGAGCAGGTGCAGGCCCTCGTGGCTCGCATAGAAACGCACCTGGCTCGCTTCGTGCGCGGGCAAGCCGGTCGCCGCCGCGTACAGATCGAGCGAGTCGGTGATCGACTCGACGATCTTCTGGTAGGCGTCCTTGAGCTTCGCGTGCTGCAGGAAACCGAGGTCCCAGTATTCCGGGTGATGCAGATCGGCAAATCCGCCGTCCACGAGCGCGCGCACGAAATTGAGCGTGAGCGCAGCGCGCTCGTAGCCGCGCAAGAGCAACTCCGGGTCCGCTTCGCGATCGGCAGCGGTGAATGCCGCGCGATTGACGATGTCGCCGCGATAGCTGGGAAGCGTCACGCCGTCCCGAGTCTCGGTCTCGGCGGAACGCGGCTTGGCATACTGCCCCGCGATGCGCCCGACCCGGATCACGGGTTTCTTCAGGCCGTGCAGCAGCACGATGCTCATCTGCAGGAGGATCTTGAGCTTGCGGGCGACGACATCCGATTCGCAATCCGCGAAACTTTCGGCGCAGTCGCCGCCCTGCAGCAGGAATCGCTCGCCTCGCTGTGCCGCGGCGAGTTCCTCCTTGAGCTGGTCCACTTCCCAGGAAACGACCACCGGCGGCAGGCGCGCCAGTTCGCCAAGCACGCGCGCGAGCGCGCCCGGATCGGCATAGCGGGGCTGTTGAAGCGCCGGCAGACTTTGCCAGCTATCCGGGCTCCAGCCGGGCGTTTCCATCGCGGCGTTCATCGGTCGAGCCATCGTACACGGATTCATTGCACTGCAAAAATTACCCGCCCCAGGGGGTGGTTTATAGTCAGCGGAATGGGCAGAATGCGCCACCTTTTCAGGTGGATAACCGCATGCATCGCGTATTGATCCTGGGCGCCGGCAAGATCGGCGCACTCATCTCGGGCCTGCTGGCCGGTGCCGACGATTACCAGGTCGATCTCGCCGACGTCAGCCTCGACGCCGCGCGCGCGGTGGCCCGTGCACATGGCCGCAGGAACCTGGTTGCGCACGTCATCGACGCTGCCGACGCGAAAGCCCTGGCGCGCCATCTCGGGGAGCACCGTTACGAGGCGGTGATCTCTTCGCTCCCGTTTTATTGCAATCCAGGCGTTGCCCATGCGGCGCGCACGCACGGCCTGCACTACTTCGACCTCACCGAGGACGTGGAGGTCACGCGCGCGGTGCGTGCCGAGGCCGAGGGCGCCGACAAGGCCTTCGTGCCGCAGTGCGGTCTGGCGCCGGGATTCGTCTCGATCGCAGCCAACGAGCTGATCGGGCATTTCGACGAGCTCAAGAGCGTCAAGATGCGGGTCGGCGCCCTGCCCCAGCATCCAAATAATGTGCTCAAGTATTCGTTGACCTGGTCCACCGAGGGGCTCATCAACGAGTACGGCAACCCCTGTCTCGCGATCGCGGACCGGCGCCTGGTGGAAGCGGCGCCGCTCGAGGGACTCGAAGAGATCGAGATCGACGGCATGCGCTACGAGGCGTTCAACACCTCGGGCGGCCTGGGATCGCTCGGCGAGACCTACGGCGAGCGCTGCGAGCAGATGAACTACAAGACGATGCGCTATCCCGGCCACTGCGAGCAGATGCGGCTCCTGATGAACGACCTGAAGCTGAACCAGGACCGCGAGACGCTGAAGCGCATTCTCGAAAACGCCGTGCCGCAGACCTTGCAGGATGTGGTCGTCGTCTACGTGGCGGTCACCGGCCGCCAGAACGGCGAACTTCGCGAGGAAAACTACGTCAACAAGGTTTATCCGCAGGAGATCGCGGGCCGGCTCTGGTCGGCGATCCAGGTGACGACTGCGGCCGGCATCACGTCCGTGGTGGACCTGGTGTTGTTGCGGCCGACCAGCTATCGCGGCTTCGTGCGGCAGGAACAGTTCGCGCTGCCCGAGCTGCTCGCCAACCGTTTCGGCGCCTGGTACCGCGACGGCGGCGACAAGGCGGTTTCGGCGCGCATCGTGGTCGAGGGCAAGGCGGGCCGCCAGCGCAGCCAGGCGGCAGGAGCAATTCGATGAACAAGCAGTCCAGTCTGGCGGGAAGCCAGCAGTCGACGACGGCCACGCAACGGATCCTCGCGGGACTCGGCCTGTCGGCCGTGAATCCGGGCGCCTGGTCCGGCAAGGAGTGGCATGCCGCGGCCGATGCGCCGCTGATCGACTCGGTCAACCCGGCGACCGGCGAGGTGATCGCGCAGGTCCGTGCCGCCGGTGCGGCCGATTACGAACGCGTCGCGGCCAGCGCGAGCGCGGCCTTCGCCGCCTGGCGCGACGTGCCGGCGCCGCGGCGCGGCGAGTCCGTGCGACTGGTCGGCGATGCCCTGCGCGCGAAGAAGGGCCTGCTCGGCAGCCTGGTCGGCCTCGAGATGGGAAAGATCAAGACCGAGGGTGACGGCGAAGTGCAGGAAATGATCGACATCGCCGACTTCGCGGTCGGCCAGTCGCGCATGCTGTACGGCCTGGCGATGCACTCGGAGCGACCCCGGCATCGGATGTACGAGCAATGGCATCCGCTCGGCGTGGTCGGCATCATTTCGGCCTTCAATTTCCCGGTGGCAGTCTGGTCCTGGAACGCCTTCCTCGCCGCCGTCTGCGGCGACGTCTGCATCTGGAAGCCCTCTCACCACACGCCGCTGTGCGCCATCGCGGTGCAGAACATCTGCAACGAGGTGATTGGACGGGAGAAGCTGCCGCCGATCTTCCAGTTGTTCATCCCGGCCGACAATTCGCTGGCGACCCGCCTCGTCGAGGACCGCCGCACCGCGCTCCTGAGCTTCACCGGTTCGACCGCCGTCGGCCGCAAAGTCGGCGAGCGGGTCGCGTCGCGGCTCGGGCGGAGCCTGCTCGAGCTCGGTGGCAACAACGCGATCATCGTTGACGAATTTGCGAACCTTGACCTGGTCGTGCCGGCAGTCGTATTCGGCTCGGTCGGCACCGCGGGGCAGCGTTGCACGACCACGCGCCGGTTGCTGGTGCATGAATCGCGCATTGCGGAGCTGGAGCGACGCCTGGTCGCGAGCTATCGCCAGGTGCGGATCGGCGATCCGCTCGACCCGAAGGTGCTGATGGGACCGCTGGTGGACGAGTCCGCCGTGCGCCGCTACCAGGCAGCGCTCGACGACGCCCGCAAGCAGGGTGGCGAGGTCCTCTGCGGCGGGAACCTGTTGCCGGGTCCGGGATTCTTCGTCGAGCCGACGATCGTGAAGGCCAGGAACGACATGCCGGTCGTACGGCACGAGACCTTTGCGCCCATCCTCTACATGATTCCGTACGCGACGATCGATGACGCGATCGCGATGCACAACGACACCGATTACGGGCTGTCGTCCGCGATCTTCACCGATCGCCTGCAGCATGCGGAGCGATTCCTGTCGGTATCCGGCAGCGACTGCGGCATCGCCAACGTCAATATCGGCACGTCGGGAGCGGAGATCGGCGGAGCCTTCGGCGGCGAGAAGGACACCGGCGGCGGGCGCGAGGCCGGCTCCGACTCCTGGAAAGCCTACATGCGCCGCCAGACCAACACGATCAATTACTCGAGCGACCTACCGCTCGCGCAGGGTATCAAGTTCGACCTGGCATGAGGACCTTGGTCGCGTCGCGCTACGGGGTCCGGGTGAAGCGCTCGGCCGTGATGAACGGCCAGGCGAGCTTCGCGTCATAGTCGGCATTCGGCGTCATCGCCAGCACTTCATCGACGGTCCAGCCTGCCTTGACGAGGTCACGGACACGGTCGCTCGCAACCTTCAGCATCTCCCGGTATTCGGCGACTCCCGCCCGGTCCGCCAATCTGCCGTGGCCCGGGATGATCCACGTGCGGTCATCGGCGAGCTCCAGCATGCGGTCGATCGCCGCGATGAGGCCGTCGACCGATCCGCCAGGCTGTCGTTGAAGGTGACGACCGGCAGCGCCTTGGGCGGAAACGGCGGCGTCCTGCGCTGGAGCAGCTCGGAAGACTGCTCGGTCGTCATGCGCTCGCGCACTCGGTCGCGCGCGACGATGACGGAACCCTTGCTGGTCAGGTTCTCGTTGCCGCCGGTGTGGTCGCCGTGCCAATGCGTGTTCAGCACGAAGCGCGGCGGCTCGGGCGCATTCTGCGAGGCCGCCAAGGACGCAAACGTCACCAGCAGCAAGGAAACCGGGCGCGTCAGCATGGCTCCTCCTGTCATCCGGATGCCGGCAGCTTGGTATGATAACGACCTGACGCGGAGGTATTCCGGATGGCGCCATCGGGCCGCAATCGCGGCTTTCAGGGCCTGACGGCCCTGCTCCTCGTGCTGTCGGGCACCGCCCTCCCGCAGTCTGAGGTCGAACCCGCCAAAAGTGTCGGGACGTCCGGCCGCAGCGCGGTCGTCGTCGAGATCAGGGATGCGATCGGACCGGCGACACGCGAGTTCTTCATGCGCGCTCTCGACCGGGCCGTGGAGCGGGATGCAGAACTGCTGCTTCTCGTGCTGGACACGCCAGGTGGCCTTTCCGAGTCGATGCGCGACATGATCCGGGGCATCCTGAACGCCCAGGTGCCGGTCGTGACTTTCGTCGCCCCGCCCGGCGCGCACGCCGCCAGCGCGGGGACATTCATCCTGTACGCGAGCCATGTGGCAGCGATGGCGCCGGGCACGAATCTGGGCGCCGCAACGCCGGTGCCAATCGGCGGTGCACCGCCGCCTGCCGAAAGGGACGGCAAGAAGGACGACGGCGGGCAGCCCAGGGGAAAAGGTACCCCCTCGACGGCCACGGACCGGAAGGCGATCAATGACTCCGTTGCGTACATTCGCAGCATCGCGGAAATGCGCGGCCGCGACCTGGCGTTCGCCGAAGCGGCGGTGACGGAAGCGGCAAGCCTCACGGCGCGGGAGGCGCTGGCGCAGAATGTCATCGACGTGGTAGCAGCCGACGTGCCGGCGCTGCTGGTCGCGCTCGATGGGCGCGAGATCAGCCTTCCCGACGGCAAGCGGACGCTCAGGACCGCGGGACTTGTCCTGGACAGTGTCGAGATGGACTGGCGCATATCGCTGCTGGCGGTTCTGACCAATCCGCTCGTGGCCTATGGGTTGCTGGTCGTCGGCATCTACGGACTGATGTTCGAAGGCTACAACCCCGGCGCGGTGCTGCCGGGCGTCATCGGCGGCGTGTGCCTGCTGCTCGGTCTTTACGCCTTGCAGGTGCTGTCGGTCAACTTCGCCGGGCTGGCGCTGGTCATTCTCGGTGTCGGCATGATGATCGCCGAGTTCTTCGTGCCGAGCTTCGGCGCCCTCGGATTCGGCGGGCTCGCCGCGTTCGTGATCGGTTCGATCGTGCTGATGGATACCGATGCACCGGGCGCGATCGTCAGTCGCGGCCTCGTCGGCGGCATCGCAGCCTTCGCTGGAGCGGCCATGCTCGCCACAATCTGGATGGCGATGCGCTCGCGCCGCCGGCCCGTCGTGACCGGCGCTGAGCAGTTCGTCGGTGATTTCGCGGAAGCGCTGGAGGACTTCCGCGGCGCGGGCACCGTCAGGATTTACGGCGAAACCTGGAATGCCGTCAGTGACGCACCCGTTGTCCGCGGTCAGCGCCTGCGCGTGGACCGGATCGAAGGCCTGACGCTCCACGTCTCGCCGGCAGAATGACAGGAGTTAAGTGATGCCTGGATTTCCGATATTCTGGATTGTCATCGCCGTCATGGCGTTCGCGCTGCTGAGCAGCGCAATCCACGTACTGCGCGAATACGAGCGCGGCGTGATCTTCTTTCTCGGCCGTTTCGACGGGGTCAAGGGGCCCGGGCTGGTGCTCGTTTGGCCGGTCATCCAGAAGATGGTGCGAGTCGACCTGCGCACGATCGTGCTCGACGTTCCGAAGCAGGACGTCATTTCCCGGGACAATGTCTCTGTCAAGGTCAACGCGGTCGTGTATTTCCGCATTGTCGATCCCGCCAAGGCGATCATCCAGGTCGTGAACGTGTTCGAGGCGACGAGCCAGCTCGCGCAGACCACCCTTCGATCGGTGCTCGGTCAGCACGAGCTCGACGAAATGCTGGCGCAGCGCGACAAGCTCAATGCCGATGTTCAGCAGATCCTGGACGCTTCGACCGATGCCTGGGGCATCAAGGTGTCGCATGTCGAGATCAAGCACATCGACCTCGATGAAAGCATGATCCGGGCGATGGCACGCCAGGCCGAAGCCGAGCGTTCCCGGCGGGCCAAGGTCATCCACGCTGAGGGCGAAAGGCAGGCGGCGGCGATGCTGGTAGAGGCAGCAAAGCTGCTCGGAGCTGACCCGCGCGCGATCCAGCTGCGCTACATGCAGACGCTGACCGAGCTCGGCAACGAGCGCAGCAACACGATCGTGTTTCCGATGCCGATGGACCTGCTGAGTCCGCTGGTCGGAAAACCGGGCGGCGCCGGCTGATTCTTGCCGCGGCGGGCAGGTCCGCGGATACGGCCGCTCAGCGGCCGGGAAGCCGCAGGCAGATGCGCGCACCGCCGAAGCGGCTCTCGCCGATCTCGATGGTACCGGAATAGGCCGCGGCGATTTCCCGGGCGACCGACAGGCCGATTCCCTGCCCCGCCACGCTTTCGTCGACCCTGGCGCCGCGCTCGAGCACGCGGCTGCGATCCGCGGGCGCGATGCCGCCACCGTCATCCTCGACGTCGAGCACGAGACCAGGGCGGCGCCATTCCGCCGAGGTCCAGGGCGTTGCACGCACTGCGATCTCGGCACGGCTGTACTTCCAGGCATTGTCCATCAGGTTGCCGGCAAGCTCGAGGAAGTCGCCCGCGTCGATCGGGTATGCGGTGCCGGGCGCGATCGCGAGCGTCGCCTGCACTGCCTTGTCGGCATAGACCTTGGCCAGCGCCGCGCGCAGCTGCTCCAGCGGCTCCTGCACCTGGAGGTCAGTGAGCGTCGCCCCGGCGCCGCCGACCACCGCGCGCTTCAACTGGTGCTGCACGATGGCTTGCATGCGATCGAGCTGCTGACCGAGCGCCTGCGGATCGGACTGCCCGCGCTCGAGCAGGCCGCGCATCGCGGCCAGCGGCGTCTTCAGGCTGTGCGCGAGGTTTCCGAGCGTGGTGCGATAGCGCTCCAGGCGCTTGCGTTCGCCCACCAGCAGCGCGTTGAGGTTGCCGGTGACGCCGGAAAGCTCGCGCGGCCAGCCGGTGCCCAGTGCATCGCGGCGGCCCGCTTCGATGTCGACGATCTCGGTCTCGAGCTTGCGCAGCGGTCGCAACGCAATACGAAGCGCGACGGCCAGGCCGCCCAGCAGCAACAGTCCGAGCAGCACCGATCCGGTGACCAGACCGGCACGCACGCGCGTGAGCTCGCGATACCAGGGCTCGAGGCTCTCTGCCGCGCGCACGACGAAATCGCGGGTCTCGCCTGCGGCCATGTCCCAGCGGATGCCGAGCGACAGCCCCAGGACGTGCGTGCCATCCGCGAGTTCCGCCACCTCGAATTTCTGCTCGCCTGCCGCGGGCTGCGCCGACAGGTTGAGTCCGCTGCCGAGCGCCGACGGCGAGCGCCAGCTGCCGCGCGACCCCAGTATTTCCGCATAAAGTCCCGAGCCCGGCGCCGCGAGTCGCGGCTCGACCAGGTTCTGCGGGACGAGCAGGCCCTGCGGGTCGATGTCCGCCGTGGCGATCAGGGCGATCACCTGCGCGTCCAGCACGTCCCGGCGCGCCCGCATCCCCTGCTCGCGATAGAGGGACTCGAGTGACCAGGCGGCGACCGCCGAGACCACGATGACCAGAATGGCCAGCGTAGCGAGCAACCGCGCCTGCAGCGATGGGCCCGAGTGCGCCACGATCAGCCGCGCGAGATCCGATAGCCGCGGCCCCTCAGGGTTTCGATGAGCTGGTGCCGGGAATCCGGGTCCAGCTTGCGGCGCAGGCGCCCGATGAAGACCTCGATGGTGTTGCTGTCGCGCTCGAAGTCCTGCTCATAGAGCTTGTCGGTCAGCTCCGCCTTCGAGATCACTTCGCCCGCACGCAGCATCAGGTACTCGAGCAGGCGAAACTCGAATGCGGTGAGCTCGACGGCGACGCCGTCGACGCGCACTTCCTGGCTTCGCGTGTCGAGCTCGACCGGGCCGGATTTGAGCAGTGGCTGCGACCAGCCGCCGGAGCGCCGCAACAGGGCCTGTACCCGGGCCAGCACTTCCTCGAACCGGAACGGCTTGGTGACATAGTCATCGGCGCCGGCATCGAGCCCGGTGACCTTCTCCTGCCAGCTGTCGCGCGCGGTGAGGATCAGCACGGGGAAGGACTTGCCGGCCTTGCGCCAGGCGCGGATCGCGTCGAGGCCGGAGCGGCCAGGCAGGCCGAGGTCGACGACCGCGACGTCGATCGGATACTCGAGCCCGGCGAATTCACCCTCGACGCCGTCGGCCGCGGCATCGATCGCGAAGCCGGCGCCGCGGAATTGCTGCACCAGGGTTTCGCGCAGCGCAGGCTCATCCTCGAGCACCAGGAGGCGCATCCGGCCCTCAGTCCTCGCGGCCGGACCCTGCATCGACGCGCACCTCGAAGACGCGGCCGTCCTCGCCGAGCAGCCGGATGCGATATTCGATGCGGTCGCCCTTGCGCTTCTCCTCGGCACGGACGGCGCGCGCGTTGTAGCGTCGCTCGGCGCGTGCGACCGCCTCGTCGAGCGAGATGGTGCGATCAGCGAAGGCCCGGTCGTCGCCGCGGTCGCGCTCGCGATGCCGATCGGACGCCAATGCGCCCGTGCTGCTGGCCATGCCCGCCACCAGGGCCAGGCACAGCAATGGAAGCGCCAGTGTGCTGCTCACCGACATCCCGTCATTGTAGTGCAAGCGGAACGCCCGGGCCGCCTGCGCGGCCCGGGCATCGGCTCAACCGACCGTCGGGGTGACGTCGACCCGGATCCGGATCCGGTCGCCCGGGTCGTATGGCATGCGGGTCGTGTACTCGCGACCGGCATATTCGTAGGTCACCTCGTAACCGTCCACGCGCTCTTCAAAGTTGTCGCGGTAACGGACATCGCAGCGCTCGTAGTAACGGCGCTCGTCGCCATATCGCTGCCGCTGGCGGTCGCGCGAGACGTTGTGCCCGATTGCGCCGCCGATGATGGCGCCGGCCGCGCGCGAGACGTCCTTGCCGCGGCCATGGCCGACCTGGTTTCCGACCGCGACGCCGACCAGGCTGCCCAGCAGCGTGCCGCCGATGTGATTCGAAGAGAACGGCCCGACCTGGGCATAGCTCACTTCCTCCCAGCATTGCCGCACCGGCTCGCTGACGCGGACCCGGCGGCGCAACGGCTGCACGTGGACGACCCGGGCGAAGTCGTATTCGCCGCCACGGTCATAGCGGTCGTCGTAGTAGTTGCCCCGATTGTGATCGGCCAGTGCACCCGCGGAAGCAAACGCGAGCGCGACGCCTGCCGCCAATACCCAGAACTTGCGTGACATGGTGCGCCTCCTCTATTGGCACGGCGCCAATCTACAAAGGCGACGATGAACGCGTCCTGAACACCGGCAGCCCGCGTGGACCGCGCCATTTTCAGGGAATTTCCGCCTTCGCGGCATCCCAGAACCGGTCGAGCAGCGCGGCGTCCGCGGCGGCCGCCGAAATGCCCCGTTCAGCCAATGCCCGTTCCAGGTGCCGGTAACGACTCGCGAAGCGGTCGTTGGCGCGCCGCAGCGCGGTCTCGGGATCGAGAGCGAGATGGCGCGCCAGATTGACCACCGAGAACAGCAAGTCGCCCAGTTCCGCCTCGAGACGCCGGGCATCGCCGCCGGTTCGCGCCGAATCCAGTTCCGCCAGCTCCTCGTCGATCTTGGCGCGCGGCCCTGCGGCGTCCGGCCAGTCGAAGCCGGCCGCCGCAGCACGCAAACCGAGCTTGCGCGCGCGCGTCAACGCGGGAAACCCGACGGGAACGTCCGCCAGGGCACCCCCATCCTGTGCCTTTGCCGCGCGCTCCTGCTGCTTGAACCGCTCCCAGGCTTCGGTCTGCTCGCGCGCATCGGTCACTGCCGCATCGCCGAACACGTGCGGATGGCGCCGGGTCAGCTTGTTGCAGATGGCGTCGACCACGTCGTCGAACGCGAAGGCACCCTGCTCGCCCGCGAGTCGGGCATGGAATGCCACCTGGAACAACAGGTCGCCCAGCTCGTCACGCAGTTGCGCGAGGTCGGAGCGCTCGATCGCGTCCGCGACCTCGTAGGCTTCTTCGATCGTGTGCGGCGCGATCGAGCGGAAATCCTGCTGCAGGTCCCAGGGACAACCGCGCACCGGGTCCCGGAGCCGCGCCATGATGGCCAGCAGCCGGTCAATCGCCATGGGCGCCAGGCGCACCGAGGATTTCGCGCAGTGTCAGCAGCATTCCCGCCGTGGCCCCCCAGATGTTGAAACTGCCCCACGGCAGTTCGAATGTCTCGACCTCGTATTCGCCAATCCGGTGCTGGCGGCGCGCATGCGTGGCGGGATCGAGCAGGTGGCGCAGGGGCGCCTCGAAGCTGCCCGCGACCTCGGTCGGATCGAGCACCAGCTCGAAGCCGGGCCGTACCAGGCCGACGACCGGCGTGACCCGATAACCCGAGATGACCACGTGGTCGGGCAGGATGCCGATGACCTCGACGAACTCGCGGCCGAGGCCGACCTCTTCCTCCGCCTCGCGGAGCGCCGCGGCAACGGCATCGCGATCGCCCGGCTCGATACGACCGCCGGGAAACGAGATCTGTCCGGCATGCTCCTTCAGATCGTCCGCACGCAGGGTCAGGAGCACGCTCAGCTCGTCGCCGCGGTCGATGACGGGAATCAGCACCGCCGCTCGCGTCGTCACCCGCGGTAGCAGCGACTGGAGCAGCGAGCGCGTCGCCTTCGAGTAGTGCCCGGTGCGAAGCTCCCCGTTGTCGGCACGCTGGGTGGCGAGCCGGCTGCGAAGCTGGTCGCGAAGCATCGGCGTCGGCAGCAGGTGGAGTGCCTGCGCGGCCTCAGGAGTCATTCCCCGGATCCTCGCCTCGCGCGAGCCGCGCCGGGTCGAGCAGGCGCGCGAGCTCCTCGCGCGGCAGACCCGTTTCCTGCTGCGCGATGTCGAGCACCGGCAATCCCTCGGTCGCCGCGCGCCGCGCGATCGCCGCCGCACGGTCATAGCCGATGCGCGGCGCGAGAGCGGTCAGCAGCATCGGGTTTCGCGCCAATGTGGCCGAGATCCTGGCGGCATTGACCTTGAGTTCGGGGATCGTGCGCTCGGCCAATGCATTGGCAGAGTCCGTGAGCAGCGAGATGCTCTGCAGCAGGGCATGGCCGATCAGCGGCAGCATGACGTTGAGCTGGAAATTGCCGGAGGCGCCAGCCATCGCGACCGCCGCGTCGTCGGCCATCACCTGGGTCGCCGCCATCGCGACCGCCTCGGGAACCACCGGATTCACCTTGTCCGGCATGATGCTGGAGCCGGGTTGCAGCCGCGGCAGCGAGATCTCGCCCAGTCCTGCAAGCGGGCCGGAGTTCAACCAGCGCAGGTCGTTGGCAATCTTGAGCAGGACCACGGCCGCGCCGCGAAGCTGCCCGGAGAGCTCCACGGCCGTGTCCTGCGAGGCGAGGCTCGCGAAGCGATCGAGAGCCGGAGTCAGCGCAAGTCCGGTCCGGGCCGCGAGGCGCGCGATGGCGCGATCCGCGAACTCCGGATGCGCATTGACGCCGGTCCCGATCGCGGTCGCGCCGAGCGCGAGGCGATGCAGGCGCGGCGCGACAGCCGCGAGTCTCTGGGCTGCGTCCTCGACCTGCGACTGCCAGGCGTGCATCTCCTGGCCCACGGTCATCGGCAGCGCGTCCATCAGGTGGGTCCGCCCGGGCTTCACCTGCCCGCCGACTTCGCGTGCCTTGCCGGCGATCTGGCAGGCGAGCGCGTTGAATGCCGGCAGCAGCGAATCACGAAGCTCGAGCGCGGCTGCGAGGTGAATCGCGGTCGGAATGACGTCGTTGCTGCTCTGGCAGCGATTGACATGATCGTTCGGATGCACCCCGGACCCCAGGCGCTTCGCCGCCAGGTGCGCGATCACCTCGTTGGCATTCATGTTGCTGCTGGTGCCGGACCCGGTCTGCATGACCGCGACCGGAAACTGGTCGGCGTGCCCGCCACCGGCGATCTCGAGCGCCGCCTCGGCAATCGCGGCGGCGAGCCCGGGCTCGAGCTCACCCAGTTCGCGATTGGTCTCGGCGGCCGCCCATTTGATCAGGGCGATGCAGCGGATGAGCTTTGCGGGCATCGCCATCCGGCCGATGCGGATATTCTCGATCGCACGTTGCGTCTGGGCGCCCCAGAGCGCGGACGAAGCCACGCGAACCTCGCCGAGGCTGTCCTTTTCGATGCGGTCCTGGTCGCTCACGGGTAACATACGCATTCTATCATCCGGGCCCCCGCGCCATGACCGATTCCCGCCTGACCGCGCTGTCGCCACTCGACGGACGCTACGCCGACAAGTGCGCCGATCTCGCGCTCCTGTTCAGCGAGGCAGCGCTGATCGGGCAGCGGGTGCGCGTGGAGGCCACATGGTTTCGCCGCCTCGCGGATTCGGCGAAGTTCGGCGCACTCACGGGCCTGCCCGCGACCATGGACGCGCGCCTGGCAGAGCTCGCGCGCGGCGTCGACGAAGCGGGCGTCCGCCGCGTCAAGGAAATCGAGCGCCAGACCAATCACGACGTCAAGGCAGTTGAGTATTTCGTCCGGGAGCAGCTTGACGCCGCGGGTGCCGGCAAGGCGGCGCTCGAGTTCGTGCACCTCGCCTGCACCTCCGAGGACATCAACAACCTGGGCTATGCCCTGATGCTCAGAGCGGCGCGCGAGCGCGTGCTGGTGCCGGCGATCGATGAGCTTGCCGACGGTCTTGCGGCGCTGGCGGCGAGGCATGCCGGGCTCGCGATGCTGTCGCGCACACACGGGCAGCCGGCCTCGCCGACCACACTCGGAAAAGAGGCCGCGAACTACACGGCCCGGCTGCGGCGCGCCTCGGGTTCGCTGGCACACGTCGAGATCCTCGGCAAGTTCAACGGTGCGGTCGGCAACTTCAACGCGCACGCCGTCGCCGATCCGGCCATCGACTGGCGCGCCGAATCGCGCGCCCTGGTGGAGAGTCTCGGCCTGGTGCCGAACGAGCACACCACACAGATCGAGCCGCACGACTGGATCGCCGAGTATTGCGATGCCCTCGCGCGCGCGAACACCGTGCTCATCGACCTGTGCCGCGATCTGTGGTCCTACATCTCGATCGGCTACTTCAGCCAGCGCACGGTCACGGGCGAGGTGGGCTCGTCAACCATGCCGCACAAGGTCAACCCGATCGCATTCGAGAATGCGGAAGGCAATGCCGGTCTCGCCAATGCGATGCTGCGCCACTTCTCCGAGAAGCTGCCGCTGTCGCGCTGGCAGCGCGACCTCACCGACTCGACCGTCATGCGCAATCTCGGCGTCGCATTCGGCCACAGCGCGATCGCCTGGCGTTCCG
The DNA here is from genome assembly GCA_050738495.1 of Steroidobacteraceae bacterium. GTDB lineage: Bacteria > Pseudomonadota > Gammaproteobacteria > Steroidobacterales > Steroidobacteraceae > SCUD01. Next base: position 38,920 of record JBOHZL010000011.1, read on the forward strand.
CGGTCGCAGGCCTCGGACGCATCGAGCCTGACGTGGCGCGCATTGCGGCGGACCTCGACGCGCACTGGGAGGTGCTGGCCGAGGCGATCCAGACGGTGATGCGCGCCCATGGCGTCGCCGGCGCCTATGAGAGACTCAAGGACTTCGCGCGCGGGCAGGACATCGGGCCGGAGGAGATCCGGAAGTTCGTCGCCGGCCTCGGACTTCCTGGCGAGGCGCGCCGGCGGCTCGAGGCATTGACCCCCGCTGCCTATACCGGCCTGGCCGAAGCGCTTGCGAGGGCGCTGTAGCGGACCGGCCGTGAGCGACGAGCAATTAGAATGTGTGCTGACGAGCTGGGCGGCAGACGGCCAGTCACTGCGGCGGATCCGCCGCGAAGTCTTCATCGACGAGCAGCGCGTTCCCGAGTCCGAGGAGTGGGACGGGGAAGATAACGCGAGCGTCCACGCCCTCGCCCGCCTGAACCGTGAACCAGTTGGCACCGGGCGCCTCAGTTCCGCGGGTAAGATCGGCCGCATTGCGGTAATTGCCGGGCTGCGCGGACGGGGTATCGGCGCACTGATTCTACGCCGCCTGCTCGAAGCGGCGCATGACCGCGGCATCCGCGAACCATACCTGCATGCGCAACTGCAGGCGGTGCCCTTCTACGAAAAGTTCGGGTTCCGCGGCGAAGGCGAAGTGTTCGACGAGGCGGGCATACTCCACGTGAGGATGCGTCACGCCACTGGAGCGACGAGCAGTGCAGACCCAGCGGCAGAGCGTAACCGGAACACGCTCCATCATCGCGACACTTGACGAGACGCGCGGCGCCACCCAACAGGTCGCGTTCGCCGCCCGTCGCCTGCTCACGATGTACACGCAGGACCTCGAGCCCGCCGTGTACGACCAGCCGCAGTTCCTCGAGACCGTCAAGAAGCTCGTGCTCGCCAAGAGCTATGCCAAGGTGAGAGTGTTGCTCGCCGACCCGTCGCGTGTGGTCTACGAGGGCAGCAAGTTCGTGCATCTCGCGCGGCGCATCACCAGTCATATCGAGATCCGGCGCGTCAAGTCGCAGAGTCGCGACAACCAGTCGGCGTTCCTGATCGCCGACGATCGGGCCCTCGTCTATCGCCTGCAGGCTTCGCGCTGGGAAGGCATCGTCGAGATGAATGACGCGATGGTCGCGCGGCGCTACCTGAACTACTTCGACGAGATCTGGATCGCCAGCGAGCCCGAGGCGGAGACCCGCCAGCAGCATCTCTGAGCAATTCCCTTCCCTGACGGGCCGCGCGGTGTCGCCGCTATAATCGGCCCATGTCCCAGAAGTTCGATTTCACCGTTGCGGCCATCGTCGAGCACGATAGCCGGTTCCTGTTGGTCCAGGAGCGGTCCGCGCGCCGCATCGTGCTGAATCAGCCCGCCGGGCACCTCGAGAACGGCGAGTCGCTTGTCGAGGCCGTGGTGCGGGAGACCTTCGAGGAGACCGGCCGCCGCTTCACGCCGCAGTCGATCACGGGCGTCTACCAGTGGGAAGGACCCGGCGGCCGCTCGGTGATCCGGGTCGCCTTCGCCGGCAGCGCCGGCGAGAGCGACGAATCGATCGCGCTCGATCGCGCCATCATTCGCACCCTCTGGCTGGACCGCAGGCAACTTGCCGCCCGTGTCCCCGAACACCGGAGCCCGCTCGTGCTCCGCTGCGTCGACGACTACCTGCGCGGCGCGCGTCATCCGCTGGAACTGCTCGCGATGGTGCCGGCGGCCACCATGGCCGTGGCTGTTTCGGGGTCGTGATGGACGTGCCGCGCACCGTCGTAGCGTTGTCGGGCGGCGTGGATTCGGCGGTGGCCGCGCAGCTCCTGCTCGAGTCCGGTCGCCGGGTCGAGGCGCTGTTCATGTCGAACTGGGTGGACGACGACGACGGATACTGCACGACCGCCGCCGACTTCCAGGATGCGCGTCGCGTCTGCGCCGAGCTCGACATCCCGCTGCACAGGGTCAGCTTCGCCGCGGAGTACCGCGAGCGGGTTTTCGCGCACTTCCTGTCCGAGCTCGAGGCGGGTCGCACGCCGAACCCGGACGTGCTATGCAACCGCGAGGTGAAGTTCGGCTTCGCGCTTGCCTATGCGCGACGCCTCGGCGCCGAGCGCTTCGCTACCGGACACTACGCGCGGATCGGCCCGGGCCCGCGGCTCCTGCGCGGCGTCGATCCCGGCAAGGACCAGAGTTACTTCCTGCATGCGCTCGGTGCACACCAGCTCGCCGCCTGCGAGTTCCCGGTCGGCGGCTTGCTGAAGACCGAGGTCCGCGCGATCGCGCGTGAACGCGGATTGCCGGTCGCCGCCAAGCGCGACTCGACCGGCATCTGCTTCATCGGCGAGCGGCCGTTCGCCGACTTCATCGGCAACTGGCTGCCGGGCAAGGCCGGGCCGATCGAGACCGGCGATGGAACGCTGATCGGGCGTCACGACGGCCTCGAGCGCTACACCATCGGGCAGCGCAGCGGGATTCGCATCGGCGGCCTGCGCGATCGCCTGGCCGCGCCATGGTTCGTCGCCGGGAAGGATGTCGGACGCAACGCGCTGGTAGTCGTGCAGGGCGCGGATCACCCGGCGCTTTTCTGCACGGCGATTCGCGCGCAGTCGCCACACTGGATTGCGGGCGTGCCGCCGTCCGATTCATTCGAGTGCACCGCACGGCTCCGTTACCGTCAGGCCGACGTCAACTGCCGCGTGTGCGTCGACGCCAACGGCGTGCAGGTCAAATTTCCCGAAGCGGTCCGGGGCGCGGCGCCGGGCCAGTACATCGTCTTCTACGATCGGAAAGAGTGCCTCGGCGGCGCGGTTATAATGACCGTCCAGCCGCTGGAGGATCCATGCACGACAGCTTCAAGGCTCGCCGCAAGCTGACCGTCGGCAAGAAGAGCTACGACTACTACGCCCTCGACGCGATCGCGGGCCAGCGGCCCGGCCGGCTGCCCTACTCCATCAAGATCCTGCTCGAGAACCTGCTGCGTCACGAGGACGGCCGCACCGTCACCCGCGAGGACATCGTCGCGCTTGCGGGCGCTGACCTGCGCCAGCTTCCGCGGCGCGAGATTGCCTTCACACCGGCGCGCGTGATCATGCAGGACTTCACCGGCGTGCCGGCGGTCGTCGACCTCGCCGCCATGCGGGATGCGATGGCCTCGCTCGGCGGCGACCCGGCGAAGATCAACCCGTTGATTCCAGCCGAGCTCGTGATCGACCACTCGGTCATGGTCGATCATTACGGGAGCGCCGATGCGCTCAACCTGAATGCCCTGCTCGAGTTTCAGAGGAACCGCGAGCGCTATACGTTCCTGCGCTGGGGGCAGTCGGCATTCGACAATTTCTCGGTGGTGCCACCCGACACCGGCATCGTGCATCAGGTCAATCTCGAGTTCCTGGCGCGGGTCGTGTTCGCCGACAAGGACGGCCTCGCCTATCCCGACACGGTGGTCGGTACCGACTCGCACACCACGATGATCAATGGCGTCGGGGTGCTCGGATGGGGCGTCGGCGGAATCGAGGCCGAGGCCGCGATGCTCGGCCAGCCGTCGACCATGCTGATCCCCGAAGTGATCGGCGTGAAGCTGACCGGCCGGCTGAAGGAAGGCGCCACTGCGACCGATCTCGTGCTGACGGTCACGGAAATGCTCAGGAAGCGCGGCGTGGTCGAGAAGTTCGTCGAGTTCTTCGGCGACGGCCTCGGGCGGTTGCCGCTGGCGGATCGCGCCACCATCGCCAACATGGCACCGGAATATGGCGCAACCTGCGGCATCTTCCCGGTCGACGACGAAACCCTCGGTTACCTGCGCCTGAGCGGCCGCGCGGAGGAACAGCTCGCGCTGGTGCAGGCATACGCGAAAGCGCAGGGCATGTGGCGCGAAGACGGCGCGCCGGACCCCGAGTACACCGATGTGCTGCATCTCGACCTGTCGACCGTCCAGCCGTCGCTCGCCGGGCCCAAGCGGCCCCAGGACCGGGTGGCGCTCGGCGACATGCAGGACGCCTATCGCCAGGCGTTCGCCCGCGACCAGGACAAGTGGCAATCCCGCGGGCCGGCAAAAGTCGCTGCCGGAGGACCGGGCTTCGAGCTGAAGGACGGCGCAGTCGTCATCGCGGCAATCACGTCCTGCACCAACACTTCGAATCCCTCGGTGATGATCGGCGCAGGGCTGCTCGCCCGCAATGCGCGCGAGCGCGGCCTGTCGGTCCAGCCCTGGGTGAAGACTTCGCTGGCGCCCGGCTCGAAGGTCGTCACCGATTACCTGCAGCGCTCGCAACTCCTCGACGACCTCGAAGCGCTCGGGTTTCACGTGGTCGGCTACGGTTGCACCACCTGCATCGGCAATTCCGGTCCGCTGGACGCCCCGATCTCGAAGGCGATCGCCGACAATCACCTGTCGGTCGCCTCGGTGCTGTCCGGCAATCGCAACTTCGAGGGCCGGGTGCATCAGGAAGTGCGGATGAATTTCCTGGCGTCGCCGCCGCTCGTCGTCGCCTATGCGATCGCGGGCACGGTGGATATCGACCTGACGAAGGATCCGATTGGTCGTGGCCGTGACGGCAAAGACGTCTACCTGCGCGATATCTGGCCGAGCAGCGCCGAGATCCAGGAATTCGTGGCCCGCTCGGTATCTGCGGACATGTTCAGGAAGACCTATGCCGGGGTATTTCACGGCGATGACCGCTGGCGCGGCATCGCCGTCCCGGACTCCAAGACCTATGCCTGGGACGACGACAGCACCTACATCCAGAATCCGCCGTATTTCACCGGCATCGGCCGGAAACCCCCCGGTCTGACGGCGGTGCGCGGCGCGCGCTGCCTCGCCATGTTCGGCGACTCGATCACGACCGACCACATCTCCCCGGCCGGGGCGATCCGCAAGGACTCGCCGGCGGGACAGTACCTGCAAGAGCACGGCGTGCAGCCAGCCGACTTCAACAGCTACGGCTCGCGGCGCGGCAACCACGAGGTCATGATGCGCGGTACTTTCGCGAACCCGCGGATCAAGAACCTGATGGTCTCCAGCATCGAGGGCGGCATCACGCGCCACCTTCCGGACGGAGAGCAGATGTCGATCTACCACGCGGCGATGAAGTACCTGGCGGACGACGTGCCGCTCATCGTGATCGCCGGCAAGGAGTACGGCACCGGCTCGTCGCGCGACTGGGCAGCGAAGGGCGCCGTGCTGCTCGGCATCAGGGCGGTGATCGCCGAGAGTTTCGAACGGATCCACCGCGCGAACCTGGTCGGCATGGGCGTTTTCCCGCTGACATTCTGCGAAGGCCAGACTTCCCGCGCCCTGGGGCTGGACGGCACGGAAACCTACGACGTCGACGGTCTCGCCGCTGGCAGCAGGCAGGCCATGGTGCATGCGACGGCCGCGGATGGCCGCGTGATCAGCTTCGCGGTCAACGTGCGAGTCGATACGCCGAAGGAATGGGAATACATGGACAACGGCGGCATCCTGCACTTCGTATTGCGCCAGCTGGCGGCCTGAACCTGCACCGCGCATGAATGCGGGTGCCGAGGCTGCAGTCGCACGCGGGCTCGCCGTGTTCGATCTCGACGGCACGATCACCCGGCACGATACCTTTCTCCCCTACCTGCGCGGCTGGATTCGGCGCCACCCCGGACGCGGTCGCGCCTGGCCCGTGATCGTCGCGCTGGCGCGCTACGTCGCTGCTGCCGGCGATCGCGGCCGGCTGAAGTCGGACCTGATCCGCGCCTGGATGATCGGTGCCAGCCGTTCCGAAGTCGAAAGCTGGACTTCGGACTATGCGGACAGCCTGGATGCCGCCGCGTTCTGCCCCGGGGCACTGGCTGCCATCGCTTGCCATCGCGCGGCCGGCGATCGCATGGTGCTGTTGTCGGCCAGCGTGGATCTTTACGTGCCGGCCATCGCGCGACTGCTCGGCTTTGACGAAGTGATCTGCACCGGTGTCGCGTGGAACGGGGACCGGCTCGAAGGCACGCTGACCACGCCGAATCGGCGCGCGGAGGAGAAGCGGCGTTGCCTCGATACGCTGCGTTCGCGCCATCCCGGGAGCCAGATCACCGCCTACGGCAATGCGCGCTCGGATCTCGCCCATCTGGCTGCCGCGGACCGGGCAGTCCTGGTCAACGCCCGCCCGGGAATCCAGCGCGCGGCACGCCGTCTCGGCATCGGTGCGCAGGACTGGTGCAACAAAGCGCCCCCTTGAGCCGTCCAATGGCCATGGGCGCCACCCCCTAGCGCAACACCCACGCCGGCACCGCGCGCCAGCCCAGCGACAGCTCGGCGTCCAGTTCGCGCGCGCGCGGCTCCAGGCCCTGGACCAGGGCCCAGTAGCGCCGCGAATGATTCATGTGCCGGGTATGCGCGAGCTCGTGCAGCAACAGGTAGTTCACGATCGCCGGCTGCTGAAAAAGCAGGCAGGCATTCAGGCTGATCGTGCCGTTTCTCGAGCAGCTTCCCCAACGCGTGCGCTGCCGCCTGACCTGCGTTCGCGTGTAGTGGAGCCCGGTTTCCCTGGACAGGCCCGCAAGCCAGGGATCGAAGATGTCGTGTGCCTGGCGCATCGCGAATCGTTGCAGGACATGGCGAATGAGCGTCGGCCGCGCCATGTCGCCCTTGACCTGCACGACCCCGGCAGTTGTCGTGAGCCGCAGGGTGTCCGGCGAGTCGAGGTAGCGAATCTCGAAGCGATGGCCGCTGGCGGAAAAATGAATGTGGTCCGGCAGGCAGTCGGCCGGTGTCGGCTCGAGCGGAGCGTACTGGGCGACCTTGCGCTCGATCCATTGCCGATGGCGGGTGACGAAGCGCTCCACGGTCCCGGGCCGGATTCCCTTCGGCACCACGATCTCGACCGCCCCGCCCGGCAGCACCCGCACCGCGAGCCTGCGCGCGCGCTCACTGCGGCGCACGCTCCACCGATCGCGCAGCGCGGGCGAATCGCCCAGCAGCATCAATTGCGCCATGCCCCGCTCTCCCCGATCAAATGCTGGCTGCCAGTCGAGAACCTTCGTCGATCGCGCGCCTTGCGTCCAGCTCCACGGCGAGGCTCGAGCCGCCTACCAGGTGCAGCCGGTACCCGGCGGCCTGGATGCCGGCCGCGAGCTCGCGTTGCGGTTCCTGGCCGGCGCAGACCACCACATTGTCCACTTCCAGCAGGCGCGCTGCACCACCCTGCACGATCGACAGGCCGCGCTGATCGATGCGATCATAGGCGACCCCGGCCATCATCCGCACGCCGCGCCGCTTGAGCGCGAGCCGATGCACCCAACCCGTGGTCTTGCCGAGATCGCGGCCGGGCGGCGTGGGCTTGCGTTGCAGCAGCCAGATGGTGCGCGGCATTCCCTGCGCGAGGTCCTTCTGCGGCACCAGGCCGCCGCGCGACGCGAGTTGCATGTCGATGCCCCACTCCTGCATGAAGACCGGGATGTCGAGACTCGACGGCTGATGTTCCGGGTCGTGGCTGAGAAACTCGGCGACGTCGAATCCGATGCCGCCCGCGCCGATGATCGCCACGGAACCGCCGACAGGCTCGCCGTGCAGCAGCACATCGACATAGCTCAGCACCCTGGGGCCATCGATGCCGTCGATCGCCGGGATGCGCGGCACGACGCCCGAAGCGAGCACGATCTCGTCGAAGTCGCCGCTGGTCAGGTCGGCGACCGCGGCGCGGCGGGACAGCAACAGGCGCACGCCAGTCAGCTCGATCTGGCGGCGGTAGTAGCGCAAGGTCTCGTGGAATTCCTCCTTGCCGGGAACCACTTTCGCCATGTTGAATTGCCCGCCGATCTGCCCCGCTGCCTCGAACAGCGTCACCTGGTGTCCGCGGCCCGCCGCGACCGTGGCGCAGGCGAGGCCGGCCGGGCCGGCGCCGACGACGGCGACGCGCCTGGGTTTTTCTGCCGGCAGATAGCGCAGCTCGCTCTCGCGGCCGGCGCGGGGATTGACCAGGCAGGTCGCCACTTCGTTCTCGAACACGAGATCGAGGCAGGCCTGGTTGCAGGCGATGCAGGTATTGATCTCGTCTGCGCGCCCGCTGGCCGCTTTGACCACGAACTCGGGGTCCGCCAGCAGCGGCCGCGCCATCGAGACCAGGTCCGCGTCGCCATCGGCCAGCACGCGTTCGGCGACCGCGGGGTCGTTGATGCGGTTGCTGGTGACCAGCGGAATCGACACGCTTCCCCGCAGCCGCCGCGTGACCCAGGTGAATGCAGCGCGCGGCACCATGGTGGCGATCGTCGGAATGCGCGCCTCGTGCCAGCCAATCCCGGTATTGATGATCGTGGTGCCCGCCCGCTCGACTGCCTGCGCGAGTTCGACGATCTCATCCCAGCTGCTGCCGCCCTCGACGAGATCGAGCATCGACAGCCGGTAGATGATGATGAATTCACGGCCGACGGCGGCGCGGGTCCGCGCCAGGATCTCGAGCGGCAGCCGCATCCGGTTCTGCCAGCTCCCGCCCCAGCGATCGTCGCGGCGATTGGTGCGTGCGGCCAGGAACTGGTTGATGAAGTAGCCTTCCGAACCCATGACCTCGATGCCGTCGTAACCGGCCGCCTGCGCGAGACCGGCGCAACGCACGAATGCATCGACCTGGCGCTCGATGCCGCGACCGGAGAGTTCGCGCGGCGTGAAGCTCGAAATCGGCGCCTTCAGCCGCGATGGCGCGACGGCCAGCGGATGATAGGCGTAGCGGCCGGTGTGCAGTATCTGCATGCAGATCCTGCCGCCGGCCCCATGCACTGCGTCCGTGACGAGCCGGTGACGCGCCAGGTGCCGGCGCCCGCTCAAGGTCCCCGCGAAGGGCTTGGTCCAGCCCGCGGCATTCGGCGCGATGCCGCCGGTCACGATCAGCCCCGCACCGCCGCGCGCGCGCTCGACGAAATAGGCGGCGAGTTTCGGATAATCCTCGCTCCGGTCCTCGAGGCCGGTGTGCATCGAACCCATCAGCACGCGGTTGGGAAGCGTCGTGAACCCGAGATCGAGTGGCGCAAGCAGGTGCGGAAACGGGTTCTGCGTCACGCGCGCAATGATATAGCATGCCCCCGGCATGAAGCCTGTCCTCGAAGTGCGCGATCTCGTCAAGCAGTATCCCGGCGTGCGCGCGGTCGACGGCGTGTCGTTCACGATCGAGCCCGGCACCTGCTTCGGGTTGCTTGGCCCGAATGGCGCCGGCAAGACGACGACCGTCGAGATCATGGAAGGCGTCACGGCGCCGACCTCCGGCATGGCGCTCTACCAGGGCGAGCCGCTCGGTGCGCGATTTCGCGCCGAGGCCGGCGTGCAGTTCCAGAAGACCGCGCTGCAGGATTTCCTGACCGTTCGCGAGACGCTCATGATGTTCCGGCGGCTGTATCCGCGCGGGCGGGACGTGGACGAGCTGATCCGCCTGTGCGCGCTCGAGCAGGTCGCCGGCCGCGACAATCGCAAGCTGTCCGGCGGCCAGTTGCAGCGCCTGCTGCTGGCGATCGCGCTGGTGAACGACCCGCAAGTGCTGTTCCTCGATGAGCCGACGACCGGTCTCGATCCGCAGGCGCGGCACAACTTCTGGGACCTGGTGCGCTCGATAAAGGCCGAGCGGCGCACCGTGCTCCTGACGACCCACTACATGGAAGAGGCGTACTTCCTCTGCGACGTCGTCGCGATCATGGACCGCGGTCGAATCATCGCCCAGGGCCCGCCGTCCCGGCTGCTGAAGGAACATTTCGAGGACGTGGTGCTGGAACTGCCGCGCGAGGATTTTCCGGGCGAGCCGGCAGGCTTTCCGCTGCCGGTGCTGGTGGCCGGGGACCGGGTCGAAATATCCACGGCCGATGTGGAGGGCGCATTGCGGGCGCTGCTCGAGCGCCGCGTGCCGCTCAGGCACCTGAAGATACGCCCGCGCAACCTCGAGGACCTGTTCCTCGAGCTGACCGGCCGCGAGCTCCGCACGTGAATCTGCGGCGCCTGTTCGCGGTCTGGCATGCGCGCAATCTCGAGTTCCTGCGGGACCGGTCGACGCTCGTGTTCAATCTGCTGTTTCCGATGGCGCTGGTCGTCGCCTTTGCCGTGATCTTCGGGGGCGAGTCGCGAAGCCTGTTCAAGATCGGCGTCATGGCGCCACCGGGCGTTGCGCTCGATGGCAGACTGCATCCCTTCCTGGGCACGCGTCATGTCGACTTTCTTGCCGTTGACCCCGCGAAGCTCCGGGACGAGATCCGCAAGGTCGAGCGCCACCAGCTCCATCTGCTGCTGGACCTGCGCTCCGGCACGCGCTATTGGGTCAACACCGACTCGCCGCAGGGATACCTCGCGGAGAAGCTGCTGCAGGCGGCGTCCGGCGACGCGCTTCGCGAGCCGGTCAGCGGCGCCGCCGTGCGCTATGTGGACTGGCTGCTGCCCGGCATCCTGGGCATGAACATGATGTTCAGCTGCCTGATCGGCGTCGGCTACGTCGTGGTCCGCTATCGCAAGTCCGGTTTCCTGCGGCGGCTGTCGGCAACACCGGTGACCGCGCTCGAGTTCGGGGCCGCGCAGATCCTGTCGCGCTTGCTGCTGACCATCTCCGTGACCGCGATGATCTACGCGCTCTTGGCCTGGCTCGTGCCATTCAGGAACGAAGGCAGTGTCCTTCTGCTGCTGCTGATCGCGGTCGTGGGCGCGATCTCGATGATCTCGCTCGGCTTCCTGATGGCCGCCCGTTTCGTCAGCGAGGAGCTGGCGAATGGCGTGATCAATCTCGCGTCCTGGCCGATGATGCTCCTCTCGGGTGTCTGGTTCTCGCTCGAAGCTGCGCCGGGATGGTTGCAGGCCGTCGCCAAGGCCCTGCCGCTGACGCAGATGCTCGACGCGGCCCGCTCAGTGATGCTTGACGGCGCCGGACTCCCGCAGGTGCTGCCGCAACTCGCATTGCTTGCCGCAATGACCGTGCTGTTCCTCGGTGTCGCTGCCGCCGGATTCCGCTGGCGCGCCCGCTGACCGCTGTCAAGGCGGCGGCCGACATCCGTCTGTGGCAGACTTTCGCACCCGGAACGGCCCGCAGAACGACACGCTTGAACAAGTCTGATCTGCTCAAGGAATTGCGCATCGACCGCGATGCAGCGGATACGGAATCGCCTTCGCGGCGACGCCTGTGGATCGGCATCGCCGTCGGCCTGGTGATTGCCGGCGTCGCGCTCACCTGGTATCTCGGCCGCGAGCCGGCGATCGAGGTTAGCGTCGCGACGGCGCGTCCGATGCCGGCGACTGCGGGAGGCACCTCGGTGCTGGATGCGACCGGCTACGTCACCGCGCGCCGCCAGGCGACCGTGTCGGCGAAGATCACCGGAAAGGTGCGCGAGGTGCGCATCGAGGAAGGCCAGCGTGTCTCGGCCGGCGACGTCCTGGCCCTGCTGGATGATTCCGAGGCCCGCGTGGAGGTGGCGCTGCGCCGGGCGCAGGTCGTGTCGGCCCAGGCCCAGCAACGCGAGGCCGAGGCCGCGAGCGCCAATGCGGAACGCGAATACGGGCGCCAGCAGGAGCTCGCGACGCAAAAGCTGATCAGCGTCTCGGCGCTGGACGCAGCGCGCACCGAGTCGGAGGCCCTGCGCGCGCGCGCGGCGAGCCAGGAGAGCGCGGTGAAGGTCGCAGGGGAAGCCTTGCAGGCGGCTGAGGTCCAGCTCGACAACACGATCGTGCGCGCTCCATTCGACGGGGTCGTGACGGTCAAGGCGGCGCAGCCTGGCGAGATGATCTCGCCGATCTCCGCCGGCGGCGGCTCGATCCGGACCGGGATCGGCACCGTCGTCGACATGGACTCGCTCGAGATCCAGGTCGATGTCAGCGAAGCCTATATCAATCGCGTCAAGCCGGGCCAGAAGGTCGAGGCAGTGCTGAATGCCTATCCGGATTGGCGGATTCCCGCCGCCGTCATCGCGATCGTGCCGACCGCCGATCGCTCGAAGGCGACGGTCAAGGTTCGCATCGCGCTCGAGACCCGGGATTCACGCATCGTGCCCGAGATGGGCGTGCGGGTCGCGTTTCTCGAATCGCGGGAATCGGTCGCCGGAGCGCCGCCACCGCCCCGCGGCGTGCTGGTGCCGGCGGGCGCCGTCCGGCAGGATGCGGGCGCCAACATCGTCTTCGTGATCCGCGAAGGGCACGCCGAGCGGCGCGCGGTGACCATCGGCGGTACCGTCGGCGACAGTCGCCGGGTCCAGGCCGGCGTATCGGCTGGCGATACGGTGATCGTCGATCCGCCGGCGAACCTGAAGGACGGCGACGCGGTCGTATCCCAGGAATCGGGTTGAGGAAACACGGGCCCCATGGCCCGCGAGGCGAATCATGAGCGATGCGATGGTACAGGTACGGAACTTGCACAAGGCCTATGTGCGCGGCAAGCAGACGGTCGAGGTGCTGCACGGGTTGACGCTCGACATACCCAGGGGCGACTTCGTCGCGCTGATGGGGCCTTCCGGGTCCGGCAAGACCACGCTGCTCAACCTGATCGGAGGACTGGATCACCCGAGCTCCGGCGAGATCCTGGTCGGCGGCCAGCGCATCGACCAGCTCTCCGGCGGCCAGCTCGCGAAATGGCGCGCGCGCAATGTCGGGTTCGTATTCCAGTTCTACAACCTGATGCCGGTCCTGACCGCCGAGCGGAACGTCGAGCTGCCATTGCTCCTGACCGGCCTGTCGGCAATACAGCGCAGGAAGTCGGTCGCCGTCGCGCTCGAGGTCGTCGGCCTGTCGGACCGCGCGAGGCACAAGCCGAAAGAATTGTCGGGCGGCCAGGAGCAGCGGGTCGCGATCGCGCGCGCGCTGGTATCGGACCCTGCGCTCCTGATCTGCGACGAGCCGACCGGTGACCTGGACCGCAAGACCGCGGACGAGATTCTGGGCCTGGTGCAGGTGCTGAACCGCGAGCACGGCAAGACGGTCGTCATGGTGACCCACGACCCGAAGGCTGCCGAGTTCGCCAGCCGCACGCTGCACCTCGAGAAGGGGCAGCTCCTCGAACAGGCGGCTGCGGCCTAGGCCGGTCATGACCAAGACGGGATTCGTTCTGGCGAACCTGCTGCGCAAGAAGACGCGCACCGTCCTGACGCTGTTGTCGATCGTCATGGCTTTCCTGCTGTTCGGCCTGCTGCAGGCGGTCAACGTGCTTTTTTCGGCGGGCGCGGATTTCGTCGGCGCCACGCGCCTGGTGACCCAGGCGCGCGTCTCGTTCACGCAGTCGCTGCCAATGCGGCTGTTGCCGGAGATCGAGGCGGTGCCCGGGATCGAGCACGTCATGTGGTCGCAATGGTTCGGCGCGGTCTGGCAGGAGAACACGCAGCTCATCTTTCTGGCTGCCGACCCGGCGCGCCTGCGGCTGGTCTATCCCGAGTACGTGATGCCCGATGCGCAATGGCAGGCTTTCGAGCAGACCCGCACCGGCATGATCGTCGGGCGCAATCTCGCGAACCAGTATGGCTGGAAGATCGGCGACAAGGTTCCGATCGCGTCGAACATCTTTCCGCAGCAGGACGGCAGCAAGAACTGGGTCTTCGACCTGGTGGGCATCTACGACGGGAAGGATGCCGAGTGGCAGCGCAACACCAACGTCGGCTGGATCAATTTCGCCTACTTCGACGAGGCGAACCAGTTCGGCCGTGGCTTCGCCGGCACCTACACCATCAAGCTCGCCGATCCCGACCAGGCGCAGCAGGTGGCGGAGACGATCGACGCGAAGTTCGAGAACTCGCCGGACGAGACCAAGACCCAGACGGAGAAGGACTTCAACATCGGCTTCTTCAAGCAGATCGGCGACATCGGCCTGATCGTCCGCTGGATTCTTTTCGCGGTGTTCTTCACGCTGCTGCTGGTGGTCGGCAACACGATCGCGCAGAGCGTACGCGAGCGGATCCCGGAGCTCGCGATCCTGAAGACGCTCGGTTTCTCCGACGGCAGCGTGCTCGGCTTCGTGCTGGCGGAGGCTACGGCACTGTGCGTGATCGGCGGACTGGTGGGGCTCGGCCTGGCGACACCGATCGGAATTGCCATCGGCAACGCCACCGGCGGAAACCTGCCGCTGGCGGTCGATCACCGCGTCTGGATCATGGGCCTGGCCGCGATGGCAATCCTGAGCCTCGCGGTCGGCCTGCTGCCGGCGCTGCGCGCAGGCCGACTCACGATCGTCGATGCGCTGGCAGGGCGCTGAGGGAGCCATCGGTTCATGCTGAAGGAGACGTTATCGGTCACGCTGCTCGGGCTGCGCAGCATCCCGCAGCGCATCGGACCCTCGCTGGTGATCATCGTGGGCCTGGCCGGGGTGGTGGCGGTCTTCACCGCGCTCCTGGCGATGGCGGCGGGCTTCCAGTCCACGCTCGAGTCGACCGGCCGCGCCGACGTCGCACTGGTGCTGCGCGGCGGCTCGCAGGCAGAGCTTAATTCCGGACTGTCGCGCGACCAGGGGACCATCATCAAGCAGGTGCCGGGAATCCGCGAGGACGCCGACGGCCGGCCGCTCGCCTCGGCCGAGATGATGGTCATCGCCGAGCTCATGAAGACCGGCGAGAAGTCCGGCTCGAACATCACGGTGCGCGGCGTCGAGCCTGCGGCGTTTGCGCTGCGGCCACAACTGACGATCGTCGAGGGACGGCTGTTCCGGCCGGGCTTGCGCGAGCTCATCGTGGGCCGCGGCGTCACCCAGCAGTTCGAAGGGGCGCGGCTCGGCGACACCCTGCGCATGCGCGGCTCGGAATGGACGATCGTCGGCGTTTTCGAATCGGGCGACGCGAACGAGAGCGAATTGTGGGCCGACGTGGAAGTCTCGCAGTCGACGTTCAACCGCCAGGGATTCAGTTCGGTGCGTCTCCAGCTCGAGGACCCGGCGCGGCTGGCGGCGGTCAAGGACGTGCTGGCCGCCGATCCCCGGGTGAACGTGGACGTGGAATCCGAGGAGCAGTACTACAGCGGCCAGACCGAGCAGTTCCGCAGGACCATCGGCGCACTCGCGGGCGTGGTCACGCTGATCATGGCGCTCGGCGCGATGTTCGCCGCGCTCAACACGATGTATGCGGCCGTCGGGACACGCGCACGCGAAATCGCGACACTGCGCGCGATCGGCTTCGGCGGCGCGCCGGTGGTGCTGTCGATCATGATCGAATCGCTGCTCCTCGCACTGGCCGGCGGCCTGGTTGGAGCGCTGCTCGCCTACCTGTTGTTCAACAACATGGCCGTATCGACACTCGGCGCGAATTTCACCCAGGTCGTTTTCCGCTTCGCCGTGACGCCGGAGCTGGTGCGAAACGGCCTCGTCATCGCGATCGCGATCGGGATGGTCGGCGGCTTCCTGCCGGCGCTCCGGGCTGCCCGCCTTCCCGTGACGACCGCCCTGCGCGCCGCCTGATCGCCGGGCGGGATCGCGGTGACGCCCACCCTGGTCGACATCGGCGTCAACCTGGCGCACGACAGCTTCGATGCCGATCGCGAGGCCGTGATCGAGCGAGCGCGCGAGGCAGGCGTCGCCGCGATGATCGTCACCGGCAGTACGCTCGACGACAGCGCGCGCGCGATCGCCCTGTGTCGGGAGAATCCCCGGGTGCTGCGCACCACGGCCGGCGTCCACCCGCATCACGCGAGCGGCTTCCATCATGCGGATGTCGCGCGTCTCGCCGACCTGCTATCGGATCCGATGACCGTGGCGGCCGGTGAATGCGGGCTCGACTACTTCCGGAATTTCTCGCCGCCCGCCGCACAGCGTCGCGCCTTCGAATTGCAGCTTCGCCTGGCCAGCGAGCATCGCCGCCCGCTCTTTCTGCATCAGCGCGACGCGCACGCCGATTTCCTCGCGATGCTGCGCGAGCATGCCGGGCCGGCGGCGCGGGCGGTTCTGCACTGTTTCACCGGCGGCCTGCGCGAACTCGAGGATTGTCTCGCCGGCGGCCTGTCGGTCGGCGTCACCGGCTGGATCTGCGACGAGCGCCGGGGGCAGGCGCTGCGCGAGTCGGTGCGGTACGTTCCCGACGACCGGCTGATGCTCGAGACCGACAGCCCCTACCTGCTGCCGCGAACCCTGCAACCGAAACCCGCGCACCGCCGCAATGAGCCGATGTACCTGCCCGCGATCCTTGCGGCCGTCGCGGACCTGAGCGCCCAGGCACCCGCCGCGATTGCCGCCGCGAGCACTGCGAACGCCTGCCGGTTCTTCGGTCTTACACTGGGCGAAGCGGTGGGCGACCCACGCCATGTATTACTTTAACTGATTTGCCTAATTAATTGATTACAGGAACTTAAATGGACTTCAAGCGTGCGCAGGCACTGACCGCCGGGACATTTCGCGATTCCATCGTCCCGCGGCTGTGCGACTACATCCGGATCCCGAACAAGTCGCCGTTGTTCGATGGCGAGTGGCAGGCGCATGGCTACATGGACCAGGCTGCCGATCTGATGGCGGCCTGGTGCCGCGAGCAACCCATCAGGGGACTCCAGGTCGAGATCCTCCGCGCCCGGGGCCGCACGCCGCTGCTTTTCTGCGAGATTCCCGGCAGCGGGTCCGACGCGGTGCTGCTCTACGGGCACATGGACAAGCAGCCGGAATTCACTGGCTGGGCGGAAGGACTTTCCCCGTGGGAGCCGGTGCTGCGCGACGGCCGGCTCTACGGACGCGGTGGCGCCGACGACGGCTACGCCGTGTTCTCATCGCTGACCGCGATCCGGCTGCTGCAGGACCAGGGCATCGCTCATGCGCGTTGCGTCGTGCTGATCGAAGCCTGCGAGGAAAGCGGCAGTTACGACCTGCCCCATTACGTCGAGTTGCTCGCGGATCGCATCGGCACGCCGAGCCTCGTCGTCTGCCTCGACGCCGAATGCGGCAACTACGAGCAGCTCTGGTGCACGACTTCGCTCCGCGGCAACCTGATAGGCGACCTGACAATCGAGGGACTGACCGAGGGCGTGCACTCCGGTGCCGGCACCGGCATCGCGCCTTCGGTGTTCCGTATCGCGCGCGCGCTGCTCGCGCGCGTCGAGAACGAGGTGACTGGCGATTTGCTGGTGGACGAACTGCATGCGCCGATTCCATCGGCGCGCATCGCACAAGCGCGCGCCGCTGCGACGAAGCTTGGCGATCAGATCGCCGGAAAGCTGCCGTTCGTGCCTGGCGCACGACCGCTGACGGACGCACCGGTGGAACTCGTGCTGAACAACACCTGGCGCCCTACGCTCGCGGTGACGGGCGCTTCCGGCCTGCCGGCCATGGAGGATGCCGGTAACGTGTTGCTGCCGCGGGTCGGGTTCAAGCTGTCGTTCCGCCTGCCGCCGACGACCGACGGCGCGATCGCCGCGAAAGCCGTCAAGACCCGGCTCGAATCGGATCCGCCCTATGGCGTTCGCGTCAGATTCGAGGTCGGATCGTCTCTGGCGGGCTGGGATGCTCCGCCGGTCGCGCCCTGGCTCGAGCAGTCGATGCACGCGGCCTCCCGGGCCGCATTCGGCAACGACGCCATGTATCTCGGTACCGGCGGCAGCATTCCATTCATCGGCATGCTGGGCGAGCGGTTTCCGCAGACGCAGTTCCTGGTGACCGGAGTGCTCGGGCCCCATGCCAATGCGCACGGCCCGAATGAATTCCTGCACCTGGCCTGTGCGCAGAACCTGACGGTCTGCGTAGCCCGGGTGATCGCGGATCACCGCGCCAGGAACGGCGGCTAGCGTCGCCCGAGCGGGCTCGGCTCGACGTGCGCGTTCAGCTCGTCCCAGGCTGCGCGATAGCGTTCCGCAGGGTGGGCCGTCGAGCCCGGCGCCGGCGGCGGATACTCCGTCTCGAGCGAATCCAGAAACAGCACCCGCGGCGGCCGACCCTTGGGAAAACGGGCGCGGTCGGTGAAGACGATGCGTCCATCGATCGGCACGTCGGCCGCGAGCGCGCGCACCGCAGCGACCCGATCGTACAGCGCGTCCAGCGGGTTCAGGAATGTCGAGCGCGAATTGCCGTCCATCACGGCCCACTCGCGCATGTGCTCGCCGCCGAACACGATGCCGTCCACTTCGCGATAGTCGACGACCAGAAGTCCCCTTCCGGTCAGCAGCAGGAAGTCGACATGAAGGTGTCCGCCGCTGCCGTCGGGTACCAGCACGTCCCGCAGCAGACCGGCGGACGCCGCCTCGAATACACGCTCGAGCTGGCGGCGGGCGCGGTACTGGCGCCAGCGGCGCAGGATCGACAAGCCGGCGAATACCAGGAGCGCGACCAGCATCACGCCGACCACGACCTGCACGATGAGGTTTTCGGTGCTCATGTGCCGCGCCGTGCGTGCCAGCCGCGCAGCAGGCGCGCGCCGCCGGGCAGGCGGAGCGCGACCAGCAGCGCCTGCGCCGCGAGTCGATCCTTGAATGTCAGGGCGAATCGCCGATGCAGCGCATCGTAGAGTGCCGGTTGCTCTTCGACGCGATCCACCGCGCGCGCCTTGAAGTCGAAGCTGCCTTCGCGGCTCGTCAAGCGCCAATGTCCGGCGGCGTTCCTGCCATCGATGATACCGGCGATTTCCGGATCGGTGACCGCTGCCGGAAGCTCCGCACCGCGATAGCCCGCGACGATCACGGAGCTCGCGCCGCGACCGGCGGCGCTGCGCAGCACCAGCCGGCCGCCCGGCCCGTTGCGCTCGACGACCCGGTAAATTCCCGCGCGTGCGTGGTCGGACATCGGCAAATGATAGTCGGCGCCGTGCCCTGTAACCACCGGAGACGCGATACGGCATGATGCGCGCATGAGCCTCAGCGCGCCGCTCGCCGAATTGCTTGCCTGCCCGGCTTGTGGTACACGCCTGACCGGCACGTCCTGTCTTTCCTGCCGCATCGACTTCCCGTTCATCGACGGGATTCCCTGGCTGATGCCCGATCCACGGCTGGCGCTGATCGAATGGCGGGGCCGCCTGCATCACTTGCTGACCCATTACGCCGCCGAAGCCGCGCGGCAACGCGCCGCCATGGCCGCCGCAGCGGCAGGCAGCCTGACGCGCACCCGGCTCGACCTCGTCGCCGCGGCCTATGACGACCAGACCGCGCGGATACGCAAGCTGATGCAAGCGCTCGGCGTCGATCGGCGCGCCGAAGCGCATGCCGTGCACGTCGCGCTCGGCACCGAGCTGCCGCTCAGCCAGGGTCTGTCGAGCTACTACGCGAACCTGCACCGCGACTGGTGCTGGGGCGAGGCGGAGAATCGCGCGAGCCTCGAGAGCGTCCTGGCATGTCTCCGGACGGGTCAGTCCCCCGCCCGTGTCCTGGTGCTCGGAGCAGGCGCCGGCCGGCTCGCCTTCGACCTGCATCAGGCTGTCAAGCCGCGCCTGACGGTCGCGCTCGACTTCAATCCGCTGTTCATGCTTGCCGCGAAACAGATCCTGGGCGGCAGCACGCTCGAGCTGTACGAGTTCCCGATCGCGCCGCGCACGATCCCGGATCACGCCGTGCTGCGACGCCTCGCCGCACCGCAACCACCCTCGACGGGCCTCGAGCTGGTGCTGGGCGATGCCTTGTCGCCGCCCTTCCAGCCCGGGAGCTTCGACCTGGTGCTGACACCCTGGTTCGTCGACGTCTCAGGCGAGCCGGCGACGCGCCTGCTGCCACGCATCAATGCGCAGCTCGCCATCGGCGGCCTGTGGGTCAATCACGGCTCGCTCGCGTTTGCGGATGCGTCGCCGGAGCATGCGGTCAGCCTCGAGGAACTGGTCGAGCTGATACCGGCCAATGGCTTCACCACCGCGAAGGCACTGGAAGTGCGCTTGCCTTACCTGTGCTCGCCCGCGAGCCGCCACGCCCGACAGGAAACGGTGATCACATTCGGCACGCGCAAGGAGCGCAACGTCGTCCCGCCCGCCGCGGGCCGAGCGGTCCCGGACTGGATCGAGCGCAGCGACTTGCCGGTCCCCGTGTTGCCGCAATTCCGGTCGCAGGCGCTGATCACGCGGGTGTACGCATTCCTCCTCGCGATGATCGACGGCGAGCGCACGATCCGCGACATGGCGCGGTTGATGGAGCAGCAGCAGTTGATGAAGGCGGAGGATGCCGAACCGTCAATCCGCCGTTTCCTGCAACGCGCGCTGAATCAGCCGGACGAGCGGCGGAGCTTTTAGGGCGGGATGGTGGGCCGTGGTGGGATCGAACCACCGACCAACTGGTTAAAAGCCAGATGCTCTACCACTGAGCTAACGGCCCGATCGGAGCGGCGCGCATGATACCTGAGCCCCTCATGCGCTTCACCTGTAGCGCGTCGGATCCGCGATTCCGGCCTGTTCGAAGCCTGCCCGGCGCAGCCGGCAGGAATCGCAGCGTCCGCAGGCCCGCCCCTCGCCGTCAGGCTGGTAGCACGAGAGCGTCAACGAGTAGTCCACGCCGAGCGCAACGCCGCTCTTGATGATGTCGGCCTTGGTCATCGCAATCAGCGGCGCGCGCACCCGCATCCGACGGCCGTCGGTCGACGCGCGAGTCGCCAGATTTGCGAGCGTCTCGAAGGCTGCGATGAACTCCGGGCGGCAGTCGGGATATCCGGAATAATCGACCGCATTCACGCCGATCCAGATGTCGTCGGCACCGAGCACTTCGGCGTAGCCCAGCGCACAGGCCAGGAACACGGTGTTCCGTGCCGGCACGTAGGTGACGGGAATGCCCGTGCCCGGTCGTTCCGGCACGGCGATCTCCGGATCGGTCAGCGCGGAACCGCCGAACTCACCGATCGGCATCGCCAGCACCCGATGCTCCGCCACGCCCTGGGCGGCGGCGACCCGGCGCGCCGCAGCCAGCTCGGCGCGATGCCGCTGGCCGTAGTCGAAGGAAAGCGCGTGGCAGCGATGGCCCTGCTGGCGGGCGATGGCGAGCACGGTCGCGGAATCGAGTCCGCCGGAGAGCAGCACCACGGCCGGCCTGCCGCCCGGGCCCCGCAATTCACCGGCCAGGGACGTCTCCCCACAGGATCTTGTGGAGCTGGACCTGGAACCGCACCGGCAGCCGGTCCGCGAGTATCCAGTCCGCGAGTTCGCCGGCCGGCTGCTGCTGGTGGCTCGGTGAAAACAGTACCGGGCAGAGTGCATCGAGCTTTTCGGTCAGCACTCTCTCCCGGCTCCATTCGTAATCCGCGCGGTCGCAGATGACGAACTTGAGCCAGTCACCCTGGCGAAGATTCTGGGTGGCCAGGTCGAGATTGCGGCTCGACTCGCCGGAGCCCGGCGTCTTGACGTCGATCACGCGCACCACGCGCGGATCGACGCCGCTCGCGTCGATCGCGCCGCTGGTTTCGAGCGAAACGTGGAATTCTGCATCGCAAAGGGCCGCCAGCAGATTCAGACACTGCTTCTGCGCCAGCGGCTCGCCGCCGGTCACACAGACATGCCGCACCCCCGACGCCTGAGCCTCGCCGATGAGCGCATCGAGCGTGCGCCACTCGCCGCCGTGGAAGGCATAGGCCGTGTCGCAGTAGCGGCAGCGCAGCGGGCAACCGGTGAGACGAATGAAGAACGTCGGCCAGCCGACCGAATCGGCTTCTCCCTGGAGCGAATGGAAGGTCTCCGTGACCTTCAGTCTCGCCGCGGCTGGCACGGCGGCGGCGGAGGCACCCATCGTTCCCCGCTCAGCGCCCTTCGGCGCGCATCCGGTCGAGGCGTTGCTGGCCTTCGGTCGCGGCCTGGGTTCCGGGAAATTCCTGGACCAGACGCATCAGCGTCGCGCGCGCCGGCGCATAACGCTTCAGTTCGTACTGGCAATACGCGGCTTTCAGCAGCGCATCGGGCGCCTTGCGCGCACCCGGATAGTTGCCGAGCATGCCTTCGAAGGCGGCCAGCGCAGGCGGGTAATCGCGCCGTACGTAATGCGCCTCGCCGAGCCAGTACATCGCATTCGAGGCGAGCTCGTGATCTTTGTGCTTCGTCAGGAAATCCTGCAGCGCCGCCGCCGCCTGGTCGTACTGGCCGTCTTTCAGCAGGTTGAATGCGGCCTGGTATTCGGCCTCCGGCGTGCCACCGGGAACCGCCGACTGCGCAGCCGTGAGCGCAGCTTCAGCGGCTTTCAACCGCGTGTCGAGATCGACATACTGGTCGCGCTGCTGCTTGCGCGCGGTTGCGAGCTCGTGCTGCGACTGCTCGACCTGGCCGCGCAACTGCCGGAGCTCCTGAGCCAGGGCATCGATCCGGCGCGACATCTCGAGCAGGCCCTGGTTCTCGAGCTGGCGCTCGACGGAACTCATGCGCTCCTCGAGCATGTCGAGCCGCTCGCCCTTGGATTGCGCCGCCGCGGGCATGGCCGCAAGCACCGCGACGAGCGTCGCCGCCACGCGCGAGGCGCGCGGCGGACGCCACGCCTCAGCGGCCGTAGACCAGTTCGACACGCCGATTCTTGTCATAGGCCGACTCATCACTGCCCTGGACCGCAGGGCGCTCCTCGCCATAACTCACGGTCGTCAGCTGCTTGTCACCGGCACCCTGCAGCATCAGCGCGCGCCGCACCGCCTGGGCGCGCCGCTCGGCGAGCGCGATGTTGTATTCGCGCGAGCCCCGCTCGTCTGTATGACCCTCGAGGCGGATCTGGGTTGCACCGGACGCCGCAAGATGGCGTGCATGGGCGTTGATCACCGGGCCGAACTCGGCACGGATCTCGCTGCTGTCGAAATCGAAGTAGATGACATTCGGCGCCCCCTCCGGCCCTTTGGTCGCGCCCGATCCCGTGCCCGGCAGGTCGCTGCCGGTCCCGACCTGGCCTTCGGCGTCCGCCCCGGTCGCGCCTTCCTGCGACTCGGCCGTGTCCCCGGAGCCCGGCACTGTGGTCGGTTTCTTGGCGCAGCCACTCATCCAGAACACGCAAACGGCGAGCATCAGTACGGACAACCAGCGCATCGGTGAAACTCCTTTGTTCACATTCCCTGCCGCAACAGGCCGCGCAACTTCTATCACAAGGGACGGCGCTGCGTCACGCATGTTCAGTTCAGGAAGGGCGACCAGACCGGTTCGCGCACCTCGCCGGCGCTCGCCCGGAGGCGCTGCTGGATGCGTCCGTCGCTCGAGACGATGGCCAGCATGTCGCGTCCGCCCTCCCTCGCCGTATAGATGATGTCGGCGCCATTGGGCGCATACGAGGGCGACTCGTCGAGCTGGCCGCTGCTCACTACCCGCCTGCCGCCGCCTTCCGCGCCGACCACGGCGATGCGGTAAGCGCCGCGATCGATCGTCACGGTCGCAAGCTCCCTGCCGTCCGGCGAAACACGTGGCCGGGCGTTGTATTCGCCCTCGAAGGTGACGCGCTGCGGCCGGTCGCCCGAGCCCAGCCCGAGCTGGTAGATCTGCGGCGCTCCGGCGCGGTCCGAGGTGAAATAGATCGACTGGCCGTCGGGCGCCCAGACCGGCTCGGTGTCGATCGCCGCGTCCTCGGTGAGGCGCCGCAGTTCCTGGGTCGCCAGCGTCAGCGTGTACACGTCCACGTTGCCGTCGCGGCGTGACAGCGCGACCGCGAGTTGCGAGCCATCGGGCGAGAAGCTCGGTGCGCTGTTGACGCCCGAGCGCGCGGATACGCGTGCCTGCTTGCCGGTGCTGAGCGTCTGGATGTAGATGGCCGACAGGTTGCTGTGGAACGAGACGTAGGCAAGCGACTTGGCGTCCGGCGACCAGGCCGGCGACATGATCGGCTCCGGCGACGAGAACACGATCCGCTCGTTGGCGCCGTCGGCATCCGTCACGATCAGGCGATAGCCTCGTGCCGTTGCCGGTCCGTCCACTGCGACATAGGCGATGCGGGTCGCAAAGGCGCCGCGCACGCCGAGAATGCGCTCATAGACGGCGTCGGAGATGCGGTGGCTGGCCAGTTTGAGCGCGCGGCTGTCCGTCGGCATCGCCGTGCCGAGCAGGCGCTGCCCGCTGGCGACCGAGACGAGCTCATAGCGGACCTGGTAGCGCCCGTCGGGGAGCGGCGATAGCTGCCCCACCAGCACGTAGTCCACTTTCAGCATGCGCCAGTCGCCGGCATCGACTTCGGCGGCTGCATGCGGCTGGTCCACCAGCTGCTCGCGCGGCAAGGGACGGAAGCGGCCGCTGCGCTCCAGGTCGGCCTGCACCGTCGCGGCGACGTCATGGGGCGGCTCGCCCTGTCCTTCCCACGCGAGCGGTACGACCGCGATCGGCACGGACTCCGCCATGCCGCGCAGGATCTGGACCGTCAACTGGGCATTCGCAGCGCCTGCCGGGCAGGCGAGCACGATGAGGATCAGCAGAACACGGCAAATCATCAACGTCGCGACTCCTTCGGTGTGAAAACCAGCTCGACTTCCCGCTCGAACAGCGTCGGCTCCGGCGGCGCGGGCAATGGCGAGGCGTTCCTGACCGCCGCCTCGATCGACTGGCGCACGGCCCCCGCTGCATTGCAGGCGCCGAATCGCATGCCGATGACCTCACCGCCCGGGATCTGCGATACCAGCACGGTGCAGCTCATCCCCGGGCCGATGCCGGGCGGCTCGAACCAGCGCTGCTCGACATGCGCCTGTATTGCCGCCACGTAGCTCGCCCGGAGGCTCTGGAAACCCGCGCTCGATCGCTCCTCTTCAGCCGCCAGACGAGCGCGCAGGTCCGCTTCGCGTTCCTGCCTGAGGCGGGCTTCCTGGGAGGCGCGCTTCTTCTCCGCCGCCGCCTTCTCGGCCGCCTGCTCGTCGGCTTTGCGTTTCGCTTCCGTTTCGGCTTCCGCCTGGCGCTGTGCCGCTTCCTCCGCCGCAGCTTTCTCCTGTTCTTCCTGCTCCGCCGCGAGGCGCTCCTGCTCCTCGAGCCGGCGCGCCTGTTCTTCCTGCTCCTGCTGTTCCTGCTGCGCCAGTCTTTCCTCTTCGATCCGCCGGGCCTCTGCGGCCTGCTCGGCGCGCCGCGTTTCTTCGGCAACGCGCTGGACGTCCTGGCGGCGCTCGCGTCCCGCCGCCTGCAATACCGCGTCATCCACGATCACCGCATCGATCGGCAGCGTCGACTCCTGCTGGTCCTGGCGCGGCAGGCTCAAGCCCAGGTAGAGCAATCCGCCGAGCGCCACGTGCAGCGCGATCGACCAACCGACGGGCCCGACGCCGGAGCGCGATGTGTCGCTCATCGGGCAGCCTCCAGCTCCTCCAGCGCCTCCATCGCCTTCGGATCGGTCAGGAAGCCGATCTTCTTCGCGCCCGCCTGCTGCAGCAGCACCATGCCGCGCACGACGCTTCCGTACGGCACGCTCTGATCCGCCTTCACCAGCACCGGCGTTTCCGCATCGCGCGCGAGTACCGCGCCGGCGCGGCGCGCAACCTCGGCGGTGTCGATCGGAGCATCCTCGTCTCCGCCGATATTCAGGTAGTAGCGACCGTCGCGATCCACCGACAGCACCAGCGGCTCGCGGTCCTTCAGCAGCTCAGGGTCGATCGGCTGTGCGTTGGCGTCCGGCAATTCGACCTGCACGCCCTGGGTCAGGAGCGGCGCCGTGATCATGAAGATGATGAGCAGCACGAGCATCACGTCGATGTAGGGAACGACGTTGATCTCGCCCATCATTCGCCGCTTCTTCTGGCCGCCGGCCATTTCAGCCGCCTCGCGCGTGGCGTTGCAGCAGGGTCGAGAATTCGTCCATGAATGCGTCGTAGCGCAGCTCGAGCCGGTTCACCTTGTCGGCATAGCGGTTGTAGGCGACCACCGCGGGAATCGCCGCGAACAGGCCCGCCGCTGTCGCGACCAGCGCTTCGGAAATGCCGGGCGCGACCATCGCTAGCGTCGCCTGCTGCACGTTGCCGAGCCCCTGGAAGGCCCCCATGATCCCCCACACGGTGCCGAACAGACCCACATACGGGCTGGTCGAGCCGACGGTGGCGAGCGTCGCGAGGCTCGCCTCCAGCCGGTCGATCTCCCGGAGCTGCGCCACGCGCATGGCGCGGCGCACGCCCTCGAGGAGCTCTGCCGATGTCCCGCCGGGTTGCGCGCGCAACCGCGAAAACTCTCCAAACCCGGCCTCGAAGATGCCCTCCATGCCGACCGGCGCCTTGCCGCTCGCCTCGATCTGGCGATAGAGCTTGCTCAGGTCGCCGCCGGACCAGAACACCCCTTCGAAGCGGTTCGCCTCGATCCCGGCCTGCCGCAGCAGGCGACGCTTGCGGAAGATGATGGTCCACGATGCCAGCGATGCGAACAGCAGCATGCCGATGATGACCTTCACCACCGGGCCTGCCTGGAGGATCAATTGAAAGACCGAATGCGATTCGTTCAAGGCGCTTCCTTCAGATCAGAGCGGCGAGTTCCGCCGGCAGCGGCCGGGGCCGGAGACTGTCCGAGCCGAGGCAGGCGACGCGGATCGTGGCGCTGATCAGCAATTCGCCGTCGGCTGCGTCGCGGCGGATCTCCTGCTTCATCACGACGGATGCGCCGCGGCGTTCGTCGACCGCAACCGACACCAGCAGCGAATCGTCGTAGCGCGCCGGCCGGTGATAGCGCACGTGCGCTTCGACCACGGCGAACTGCAGTCGTTCGTCGCGCAGTAACCCCGCCTGGTCGACCCCGAGCGCGCGCAGCCATTCACTGCGCGCGCGCTCGAGGAATCGCAGGTAGCTCGCATAATAGACGACGCCGCCTGCGTCGGTATCTTCCCAGTAGACGCGCACCGGGAACGTGAAAGGCGCGCTCATCGCCGACTTATCCGCGGAACAACGGCAGGTTCGGGCTCGCCGGATCGGACTGCGGTGGCTCCAGCCCGAAATGGCGCCAGGCCGCCTTCGTCGCGCAGCGCCCGCGCGCGGAGCGCACGAGAAAGCCCTGCTGGATCAGGTAAGGCTCGACCACGTCTTCGAGCGTGTCGCGCTCCTCGCCGAGCGTCGCTGACAGGCTGTCGATCCCGACCGGCCCGCCCTGGAAGCGCTCGATGATGGTCATCAGCAGCCGTCTGTCGAGCAGGTCGAATCCTTCGCGGTCCACTTCCAGCAGATCGAGCGCGCTCGCGGCTACCGCGGCATCGATGCGCCCGGCTGCGCGCACTTCGGCGAAATCGCGCACGCGGCGCAGCAAGCGGTTGGCGATCCGTGGCGTGCCGCGCGAGCGTTGCGCGAGGCCGGTGGCGCCCGCGCCATCGATCTCGAGTCCGAGGATGCCGGCCGCACGCAACACGATCTGCCGGATCTCGTCGCGCGCATAGAAGTCGAGCCGCTGAACGATGCCGAAGCGGTCGCGGAGCGGCGATGTCAGGAGGCCGGCGCGCGTCGTTGCACCGACCAGCGTGAACGGCGGCAGGTCGAGCTTGATCGAGCGCGCGGCCGGGCCCTCGCCGATCATGATGTCGAGCTGGTAGTCCTCGAGCGCGGGATACAGGATTTCCTCGACCACCGGGCTCAGGCGATGGATCTCGTCGACGAACAGCACGTCGCGCGGCTGGAGGTTGGTCAGGATCGCCGCGAGGTCGCCCGGCCGTTCCAGCACCGGCCCGGATGTCTGGCGGAGCCCGACGCCGAGCTCGTGCGCGACGATGTGCGCGAGCGTGGTCTTGCCGAGGCCGGGCGGACCGAAGATCAGCACGTGATCGAGCGCTTCGCTCCGCCTGCGCGCGGCCTCGATGAAGATGCCCATCTGCTGCTTGACTGCAGCCTGGCCGATGTACTCGCCGAGGCTCCGCGGGCGCACGCTACGCGCGAGGTCCTCGTCCTCGCGCGTGGCGACCGCCGTGGTGACCCGGTCCCGCTCGATCATGCGCTGATCCTACCGGGCGGCCGCCTGCAATGCGCGCCGGATCAGCTCCTCGGTGCCGGCTCCCTCGTCATCCACGCTCTTCAGGAGCCGGGTCACTTCGACTGGGCGGTAGCCGAGCGCGACCAGGGCGGCATAGGCTTCGGCAAATGGCCCGGCCACGCGGTCCGGGCCCAGCGCGCCCGACGGCAGCTGGCCGAGCGCGCGGATCCGGTCGCGCATCTCGACCAGCAATCGCTCGGCGGTCTTGCGGCCGATGCCGGGGATGCGGGTCAGCGCGTCGACATCCTGCGCCTCGACACAGAGCAGGAAGGTATCGACATCGATGCCCGACAGCAGCGCCAGCCCGATCTTCGGGCCGATGCCGGTGACGCGCAGCAGGTCGCGGAACAGGCGCCGCTCGTCCTCGGTCGCGAATCCATACAACAGGTGGGCGTCCTCGCGCACGACCAGGTGGGTATGCAGCTCCACCTCGCTGCCTATCTCGGGCAGGCGATAGAAGGTGGACATCGGCGCCTCGAGCTCATAGCCGACACCGCCGACGTCGACGATCAGCGCCGGCGGAGTCTTCCGCACCAGGCGTCCGCGCAGGTGTCCGATCACCGGCTCGCCCCGCTGCGGCCGTTTAATGGCCCGCCACGATGCTGGGCGTGGCAGAGCGCGAGCGCGAGCGCATCGGCCGCGTCGGCGCTGAGCCGGCCCTCGAGCGACAGCAGGGCCTTGATCATGTGCTGAATCTGTCCCTTCTCCGCCGCCCCGGTGCCCGTCACCGTGCGCTTGACCGCACGCGCCGCGTACTCGAAGACCGGGGCTCCTGCGTGACAGGCGCCGCAAAGTGCCGCACCACGCGCCTGGCCGAGCTTGAGTGCGCTGTCGGGATTGCGGTGGACGAAAACCCGCTCGATCGCGATTTCGCCAGGGGTGTAGGCATCGACCAGCTCGGTCACGTGCCGGTGGATCTCGAGCAGCCGGCCCGGCATCGCGCCGTTGCCGACACGGATGCAGCCGCTCGCGACGTAACGAACGCCGGAGCGGCCGGCGTCCACGACGCCATAACCCGTCACCCGGGAGCCGGGATCGAGGCCGAGAATGCGCACCATGGGAGTTATGATAGCGACTCGCCATGAAGACCACGACCTCTGCACCGGCCGCGGGCGCGGCCGTGCTGGCCGAATTGCGCGCGACGCTGGCGACGCTTGCGTCGGAAGCGCCAGGCTGGCGCGAAGCCGCGGACCAGGGCGATGAGACTGCATCGATCGTCGCGGCTCTCGACGCCGAACGCGAGATCGTTGCGGGCGCCCTGCTGCAGCCACTGTTAGCGCACGGCCTGCTGACCGAGGCCAAGGCCGCGCCGGCATTCGGCGCGACCACCGCCGCATTCGCGAGCCGGCTGGTCCAGCTCGGAGAGTTCCAGACCGGCACCCAATGGTCGCCGGAGCGCGCGCTCTCCGCGGGACAGGCCGATGCGCTCCGCCGCATGCTGCTCGCGGTCGTCACCGATCCGCGGCTGGTGCTGGTGCGGCTCGCCGAGCAGCTTCGGCGCATGCGGCATGCGAAGGAACTGGGCGAGCCGGAGCGTCTGCACCTGGCCTGGGAAACACGCGAGATCTATGCGCCGCTCGCCAATCGTCTCGGCATCTGGCAGCTGAAGTGGGAGCTGGAGGATCTGGCGTTCCGTCACCTCGAACCCGCCGACTACCGCCGCATCGCGGCCTGGCTCAATGAGTCGCGCGCCGACCGGGAAAAATACATCGAGTCGGTCACCGCCGAGATCACGGCCGAGCTGGCGCGGGCCGGCGTGAGCGCCGAGGTCGTCGGCCGGCCGAAGCACATCTACAGCATCTGGCGGAAGATGCAGCGCAAGAACCTGGAATTCGACCAGTTATACGACGTGCGTGCCGTGCGGATCATCGCCGGCTCGATCGCCGACTGCTATGCGGCGCTCGGCGTGATACACGGCCGCTGGCACTACGTGCCGGGGGAGTTCGACGACTATATCGCGACGCCCAAGGACAACCTCTACCGCTCGCTGCACACGGCGGTGATCGGTCCCGCGGCGGTGCCGCTGGAGATCCAGATCCGCACGCGCGACATGCACGAACACGCGGAGCTCGGCGTCGCCGCGCACTGGCGCTACAAGGAAGGCGCCGCCAGGGACAGCGCATACGATCGAAAGATCGAATGGCTGCGCGAGCTTCTCGCTCCGGTTGCGGACAGCGAAAGCGACAGCGATTTCCTGAGCCGCGTGCGCGCCGACCTGTTCGACGACCGGGTCTACGCACTGACGCCCAGGGGCGAAGTGGTCGACCTGCCGAACGGAGCGACGCCGATCGATTTCGCCTATCACGTGCACACCGACCTCGGCCATCGCTGCCGCGGAGCGCGCGTCAACGGCCGCATCGTCCCGCTCAACCACCGGCTCGCCAATGGCGAGGTGGTCGAGATCATCGGCGGCAAGCAGGCCAAGCCCAGCCGCGACTGGCTGATCGAGCAACAGGGATTCCTCGCCTCGCCACGCAGCCGCGCCAAGGTGCGTTCCTGGTTCAAGAAGCGCGATGCGGGCCAGAACCTGCGCGAGGGCCGCGAGCTGTTCGACCGGGAGCTTTCCCGCCTCGGCGGCGAGCAGGCGCTGATGTCGGAACTGGTCGGCGAATTCGGGCTTTCGAACGCCGACGCGCTGTATCTCGCGCTCGGCTCGGGCGACCTTGCGCCCGCGCAGCTTTCCGGCGCAATCCAGCGCCGGATGCGCGGCCGGCCCGCCGCGACGCCGGCCGCGGTCCTGCCGCCGATCGGGCCGGTGCGGGGCCAGTCTTCGGCGCCGGTCAGCGGCGAGGGCGTCGGCGATCTGCTGTCGACTCATGCCCGCTGCTGCAATCCCGTGCCGCCGGAGCCGATCACCGGCTACGTGACGGTCGGTCGCGGAGTCACGCTGCATCGCTCCGGCTGCCGCAATCTGGCGCGACTCGCGGCACGCGCACCGGAGCGGCTCCTGCAACTGGACTGGGGCAAGTCCGGCGCCCGGCGCTATCCGGTCGAGATCGTCGTGCACGCCATGGACCGGCGCGGGCTCTTGCGCGACATCACGACCCTGATCGCCGAAGAGAAGATCAACATCGAGCGCATGATTTCGCGCGGCGACGCGGCGCAAGGCAGCGCCGACCTGACGCTGCGGCTCGCAGTCGCCGGGCTCGAGGAGCTGACACGGCTCCTGGCACGCCTGTCGGCGCTTCCGGGCGTCATCGGCGCGCGCCGCCACTAAACGGGGACGCTTCCCTTTTC
>JBOHZL010000012.1:0-64916 GCA_050738495.1 Steroidobacteraceae bacterium
GAGGCGCGCGCGCTGCTGGCCATGGCGCGCGCGCGGCTCGAGTTACCTGTGGGCGACCCGGTCCGCGGCGGACCTGAGTTTGACGCGCTGGTCGAAGCCTGTCTGGCGGGCTGAGTGTGCAAGACCAGCACCGCACCTCACGCCTGGTCCCGATTCTGCTGTTTCTCCTGGTCGTGACGGCAGGGATTGCGGCAGGTATTCAGTTTGAACAGCGCTCGTCGCTCTTCCTACTGGCAGCGGGCGCGGTTATTGCACTGGCCGCGCTCGGACTGCCGCCGCGAGTCGCCTTCGCTGCAGGTTTGATAGCCGCCATCGGTGTCGCGGCGCGAACGGCTGCGTCGGCGTATGGGCTCGACCCGCTGCACGCCAACGAATGGCTGCACCTGGGCACGTTCGTGCTGGCATGGGCGACAATTCTCGCCGCCATTGCCCAGACCCAGCGCCGCTCCAGGCTAGCCGCCGCCGCACTGGTCTTGGTGGCGATCCCTGCGTTCATCTCCGTCGCCGTACCGCTCCTGCGCTCTCTGGACACGGTGCAGCGCTCATCGGTCTACGTCACGATGCGCGACGGCGTGCACATCGCCGCTGACGTTTACCTGCCGCGCGACTTCCGCGTCCGGCGCCTGCCGGCGATCCTCCACCAAACCCGCTACTTCCGGCGCACCGAGCTACGCTGGCCGTCCAGTCTTCTCTTCGGCAGCACCCGCACCGAGGTGCGACGCTTTGTCGACAATGGCTACGCCTATTTATCCATCGATGCACGCGGGTCCGGCGCCTCGTTCGGGTTGCGCACGCAGGAATGGTCGGACGACGAGATTCGCGACGGCAGCGACCTCGTCGACTGGATCATCAGGCAGCCTTGGTCGTCCGGCAGCGTCGGAGCGACGGGAATTTCCTACGCCGGCACCGCGGCCGAAATGCTGCTGGCGAATCACCACCCCGCGGTCAAGGCCTGCGCGCCGCGGTTCTCGCTGGTGGACGCCTATGACGACATCGCATTTCCGGGCGGCGTGCGCTACTCCTGGTTCATCGAGAACTGGACCAGCACCAATGACGCCCTGGATCGCAACGCCCTTGCCGAAAAGCTGCAAGGATTCGAGCGCTGGACCGTGAAGGGTGTCGCGCCCGTGGACGGACAGGAGGCGCTGTTGGCAAACGCGATTCGGGGACATGCCGGCAACTACAACCTGCAGGCTTTCATCTCGAGCATCACCTACCGCGACGATATCGGCGTCGGCGGCCTGACGATCGACCGGATGAGCCCTTACGCCAAGCCCGAGATCGCGCGATCGGGAGTTCCCATCTACTCCTACAGCGGCTGGTACGACGGCGCCTATAACCGCGCCGCGATTGCTCGCTTCCTGGACTATCGGATTCCCGGCAGCCGGTTGATTCTGGGGCCCTGGGATCACGGCGGATTCCAGAACATCAGTCCGCACAACCCGGCTGGCACGCCGATCTTCGATCAGGTCGGCGAGTTGCTGCGATTCTTCGATTTCCACCTCAAGGGGATCGACAACGGTTTTGGGCGCAAGCACCCGATTCGCTACTACACGATGGGTGCGGAGGCATGGCGAGAGTCGGACACCTGGCCGCCCGCGGCCGACAGGCGGATACTGTATTTCTCGGCCGGGCATGCTCTTGCCAATGTGGCCCCCGCAGTCCTCGAGATGTGGGACGAACACAAGGTGGATCTCACCGCCACCACCGGCACGGGTTCGCGCTGGCGTTCCTATTTCAATACCGACTCGGTGCCCATCGGTTACGCCGACCGGAAATTGCAGGATCGCAAGCTCCTGACCTATACATCCCCGCCTCTCACCGAAGACTGGGAAATCACCGGTCACCCGACGATCTCGCTATGGGTCGCCTCCAACGCCAGCGACGGCCAGTTCTTCGCTTACCTGGAGGACGTGTCGCCGGACGGCACGGTCACGTACATCACGGAAGGTTTGCTCCGCGCTCTGCACCGGGCGGTCAAGCCCGCGCCGTATTGGCATCCGGATCCCTCGCACAGTTTCCGCAAGAGCGACGGCCAATCCCTGCAGAAAGGAGAGCCGGCGGAGATTTCCTTCGCCCTGCTTCCTACTTCCTATCTCGTGCGCAAGGACCACTCGATCCGCGTCGCCCTGGCGGGTGCAGACCGCGACCAGTTCGCGCCGCTGCCCGGCGATGCGCCGCACATCTGGCGCGTGCACCGGGATGCGACGCACCCCTCGCGCGTCGCGCTGCCGATCGTATCCCGTCACGCGGTCGAGTCATCCGCCACCGCCACAGTTCAATGATCGGAACCCGAGTTACGCGGCAAGTGACGCCATGCGCATCCTTGAAATCCTGATCCTGGCAATCCTGCTACCGGGTTTCGGAAGTCTCTTCGTAGCGCCGCAGAAGAGATCACACTGGCTGCGCTACCTGCCGGGACTTGGCGCGGTTTTCATCGCGCTGCATCTCCTGATGGAGGGCTACCGATGGCAGATGGTGCCCGCCTACGCGCTCACGACCGCGTTCGTGGTCCCCTTGGCGTGGAGGTTTGCGCAGCAAGGGCACCTCTCCAGTGAACTGCGGGGGCCGCCGGCCGCCTCGCGCTGGCGCACGGCGCTGCGGATCACAGGAGCGCTTATCGGGGTGCTCGTGTTTGGACTGGCGGCGTTGATACCGGTGGCGATGCCGGTATTCAAACTGCCCGAGCCCACTGGACAGTTTCGCGTCGGCACCACGCGCTTCTCGCTGGTCGATTCGTCGCGCCCCGAGACTTTCACCGCCGATCCGTCTGACCAGCGGGAATTGTTGATCCAGGCCTGGTACCCGGCGGAACCATCCGCGAATTCCGGGCCCGAGCGTCTCTGGGGTTATCCCCGAGAGATCGGCAGCCGCCTCGCGCTCAGCCTGGATTTGCCGCGTTTCCTGTTCGACCACTTCGATCTGGTGAGAACCCACTCGCACCGGGACGCCGCGATTGCCGCCGCCCGGTCCAGTTATCCAGTGCTGTTGTTTTCGCATGGATACAACCAGGGTATGCCGCCGCAGAACACCGTACAGATGGAAGAGCTGGCGAGCCACGGTTACATCGTCGTCAGCATCGGCCATTCCTACGAATCGCTGGTGCTGATTCACCCGGGCGGCAAGACGGTGACGGTCAGCGAGCAGCAGATGCAGCGCGTGCGTCAAGAGTCAGGCCCCACGGGTCCGCTGGTCGAGCGATTGATGACCAGCAAGGACGTCGTTGACAGGGCCAGGCTGCTTCAGCAGCTTTCTGAAGCCGACTCAGTTCTTAACGCCAGTGTGGCAATCTGGGTCGCGGACACAAGTTTCGTTCTGGATGAGCTGGCGGGACGCGAAGGCACGGCAGTGCCTCGCGACTTCGCGCGCCGGTTGGACATGACACGAGTCGGTGTTTTTGGAATGTCATTCGGCGGTACCGTCGCAACCGACGTGTGTCTGCTGGATTCGCGCTGCCGGGCCGGCATCAATCTCGATGGCCTGCAATATGGGTTGACGGGCTCGCCCGGATCCGCTCTCAAGGTTCCTTTCATGTTCATGACGAGCGAGTCCGCCGGACTCATGAATGAGCCGGTGTTCCAGCGTGCACGGAACGATGCCTGGTACCTGATCGTGATCGGCAGCACGCATTTCAACTACAGCGATTTTTCCCTGATTTCTCCCGTGTTCCGCACGCTCGGGTTGCTGGGGCCGATCGAAGGTCGGCGCATGGAGCAGATCATGAACGCCTACATCCGGTCATTCTTCGACCAGACCCTCATGGGCGGCGATTCCTCCCTGTTGAAGGGTGCTTCTGCCGACTATCCGGAAGTGATCTTTCGGGCGCACGCGGGGGCTGACGCACTGCAGGGTACACACGAATGACAGCGGGCGGCGAAGCGCCTGCCCCTCCCACTGCGCGGCTCACAGATCTGCGTTTCGACGGCAAGACCGCGATCGTCACCGGCGGAGCGAGCGGCATTGGGCGCGCTACGGCCCGTGAACTGCTCTTGCGGGGAGCCTCCGTGGTGATTGTCGATCGTGACACGGAAACGCTGGAGCAAGCACGCTCAGCGTTGGTCCGCGATGCCGTGCGCGTGCGCACTGCGGCGGCAGATGTCACCAGCCGCTCGGATATAGAACGCACACTGCGGAGCGCGCTGGACGCGTTTGGATCCGTCGACATCCTGATCCACAGTGCCGGCATCGGACTGGAGCGACCGTTCTTGCAGACCACCGATGAGGAATGGCGCGCCCTTCTCGACGTGGACCTCACCGGCACATTCATCTGTTGCCAGATCTTTGGCGCCGAGATGGCCAGGCAGCGCCGTGGCCGCATCGTCACGCTGGCATCCACGGCTGGCGTCCGCGGCGGCACCAGCCGCGCGGGCTACGGTGCCGCCAAGGGTGGTGTCATCGCACTGACCAAAGTGATGGCGGTTGAGCTCGCACCCTATGGTGTCACGGTGAATGCACTCGCACCCGGTGCGATCGAGACCGAGCTCGTTGCGCGCATGCACTCGGCGGAAACGCGTCGTGTCTACACCGCCGCGATACCGATGCAGCGCTACGGTAGTCCGCTGGAAGTAGCGCAGGCGGCGCTGTTCCTGGCGAGTGACTTCGCCGGCTATATCACTGGCCACGTGCTGGCCGTCGACGGTGGATTCCTCGCCGCCGGTGTCATGCACCGTGGCATTTCCTAAGCATATGCTTCCGGCTGTGCTCGATGGGGTCCTCCAGCGGCAGCCGGCACGCGGTTCACTGACGTTCCGAACTCAATTCTTCGGCAACACACGCGCGGCAATCGCGTTGTGTGCCTGCTCGAAAGACTGGCTATCGCTCATGTCCAGCGCCCGCCGCCAATTCTGCCTGACGGTCTCGAGTGTTATGGCCACGTTCGAATCGAATTGAACGCCACGGCCCTCGACGAACTGCACGCGCGCGATATAGCCGCCTCCGGTTGCCACGATGAGGCCGCTGTCCTCAAGTGCCTCGTGACACAGCCAGGCGACAACGGCGCTCACTCGTTCGGGCTTAAGCAGCGGTGCGAGCGCATCCAGCGGCGAGCCTGCGGTCATTCGCGTCGCCGCAAGCGGCGCAACGGCATTAACGAGAATGTTGTGCGTGCGGCCCTCGATCTTCAGCGCGTTCATGAAGCCCACGACGCCCAGTTTGGCGGCAGCGTAGTTTGTCTGTCCGAAGTTGCCGTAGAGGCCGACGTGCGACGTGATGAGCACGATTCTTCCATAGGCTTGCTGCTGCATCGTCGGCCATGCCGCCTTGGTTACATAGATCGAGCCGAGCAGGTGCACGGTCACCACGCATTCGAAGTCGGCCAGGGACATCCTGGCGAAGCTGCAATCGCGCAGGACGCCGGCATTGTTGATCAGGATATCCAGCCGTCCATATTCACTCAGCGCGCGCTCGACGAGTGCCTTGGCGCCCGCAGGCCGGGCTATGTCACCCGAATCCGCGATGGCCTCACCGCCGGCAGCGCGTATCTCCTCGACAACCCTGTTCGCGCGCGACTCCGCGGCCCCTTCGCCCTCGATCGTCGTGCCCAGATCGTTGACAACTACTCGCGCCCCCCGGTGCGCAAGCAGCAACGCGTGAGCGCGGCCCAGCCCACTGCCGGCGCCCGTGATGACCGCGACCCGGCCGTCGAAGCGCAGCGGCTGGTCACCCGATGCGGGAATCGCGTCGCGCGGTGCGCTGTCGAGATCGTTGGAAACCGTCGTCACGCTCCGTACCACATGGAACCTCCTTCACCCGGCCATGACGGCGTCACGGTGCGAGGTCGCGAAACAGCCCATCGCGTGGCCGCTCAGCTAGAGATACACCTGAGTGCGCGCCGCTGAGGCAAGTTCACCGGTTACACCGCCCCGTGGGCGCACGCCACAGGACTCAGCGGTCTGGTCGGCCGATCGAATGACTACTCGTAGCTGTAGCGCAGTTCGATCCCCACCTCGCGAGGACGCAGCAGAATCTGGTCACTGCCAAACACCGGGTCCGGGCTGCCTGTACTCAGAACGGCGCGCTTGTCGGTGACATTGCGTGCGAAAAGCTCCAGCGCGAGCCTGTCGTTCGAGAAGCCCAGTCGCAGGTTGCCCGTGCCGTAGCCATCCTGCGTAAAACGCTGCGTCCCGAAGATCAGGCGGATGTCGCCGACGTAGGAATAGTCGGCACGCGCAAAGCCCGACCACTCGCTTCCTACCGGGAAGTCGTACTGCAAGCCGGCGCTCGCGTTGGTCCTGGGCGTTCCGGGCACGCGCTCGCCGTCGACGAATCCCGTCCTCGGATCGACCTGGTCGAACTCTGTCTCGTTGTAGGAGGCAGCCAGATTGAAGCTCCAGGCGTCGCTCGCCTGTGCGGCGAACTCCGCCTCCACACCCCGCGTGGTCGCATCGCCCCCGTTGACTAGAGCGACGAAAGGACAGGTGGCCGGATTGACGACCACGCCAAGCTGAATGCCATCCCAGTCCGCGTCGTAAATTGCGGCGTTGAAGCTCACCCGATCGTCGGCGAACGAGGACTTCAGGCCAAGCTCGTAATTCCAAAGGGTATCCGGATCCGTGATCGGCTGAACCCCCTGAGCCTGGACGTCAGGCAGACAGGGAGCGGGGAACGACTGGTTCGGCCGTCCGCTGCGAAAACCTCTGGCAGCCTGGGCGTAGAGTGTCAGTTCATCCGATGGACGAAAGCGCAGGTGAAGCGAAGGGTTGAATTCCTCGATCGCGCCCTCTTCATCCGTAACCGGCACCGTTGCCGCCAGCAGACCAATGGCCGGAGAAATGCGCAGGTGGAGATCCTGCTCCAGATAGCGCGCGCCGGCGCTGACCGTCCAGCGTGACGAGAGATCATAGGACACCTCGCCGAAGACCGCTCGTTGCTCCTCGGTGAAGATCTGGTTGACCTCCAGGAAGGTCGTTGTGCCTGTCGCCAGCAATGGAAGGCAAGCCGGGCACGAGTAGTCCGGGGTGTCCTGACCGGCCTCGCGGTCACGATCCAGATAGAATGCTCCAAATAGCCATTGGAAGGCGCCGGCGCCGCGAGACTGGAGACGCAATTCCTGCGTAAATGCCTCGCTCTGGATTACGCTTCTCAGGTCCGTAGGAATCGGGACGCCAAAGAACGCCACCGCGGCCTCTGTCACATCGACAAAATTGTGCTCATCAATATTGGAGAACGCGGTTGAAGACGTGAACGACATCGCCTCCCAGTCGTAACGCACCGTCAGATTCGAAATATCGATTTCCTCGCCGCCTTCGCCTCGCGAGTACACGTCGAGACTTCTGCTCTGCGCGTACTCATCAACGAACGGCGTCACATGGGGCTCGCTCTCGAGTGTGGCCTCCTGGGTCGCGAAGCCGAGCTCGAACCTCAACCGCTCCGTCACCTGCCAGGTGGCTGCCGCCCGCCCACCCGTGGTGTCCTCGCGGTTGACGTCCTGGCGTTCGAATGGCGCCACCGCCGGAACAACGAGAGTCCCGGGCGGCAGCGTACCTGGTGGCAGGCCGAACAGGATGTCACCGAGAATGGAATAGTCCAGCGCTGGCTGACCCGGGAACACGTTGTCGATGTAACCGGCGATGTCGTCCTTGTAACCGACGAAGCGCAGGGCAAACTGATCCTTGACCAGCGGCAGATTGATCACGCCCTCGATGTGATAGCTTTCATCGTCGGAATGAGCCGTCTCGAAACCGCGCGCGCCGAAACTCGCCTGGTAGCTTTGCAGACCAGGCTGTGCCGGCAGGATGCGCACCGCGCCGGCAAGCGCATTGGCCCCGAACAGAGTCCCCTGCGGTCCACGCAGCACTTCAACGCGTTCAATGTCCACGAGTCGCAAGTTCGGATAAGTGCCGTCCACGCTGGTTGGCGTCTCGCCAAAGTAGGTGCCGACCAGGGTCGGCAGGCCGCCTTCAGCCGCGCTCAGGCCCCGGATGCGGATCACTGATCGCGAGGGTCCCGCGTCCGCGAAGTAAACGCCGGGCAGGCTGTTGAGATAGTTGCCGTACTCCGTGTAACCCCGCTCGAGGATGTCGTCCGCAAGAAGTACCGAGACGGCGATCGGCACATCCTGCAACGGAACCGGACGTCGGGTGGCCGTCACCACAATCTCCCCGAGGTCAATGATCCTTTCGCCGGCGCGTTCTTGAGCCACCAGCGCTGGGGTGGCAAACATGCCGGTGAATGCGACGACGAATGACCTAAGCGCGGTTGCGCAGTCGGACCTCGAACAGGCGATTTCGCTCATAAGCCCTCCAGGTCGGAGACAAGAGCGGTGAATTCTAGGCGCAGCGGCCACAGTTATTCAAGCACTTGCTCAAATAATTTGCAATCACACCGTGGCGGCACTGGTGCTGCTGCCGTGCGTAGGGCTAGACTCCGTGCGAGGCGAGACCCGAGGACCCAGAACGGCGCCAGCGACTCCGATGCACATTGATTCTCGGCGCCGCTTGATTCAGACATTCCTCTTCCTGTTCACGGTGGCGGCCGGGGTCATTGCGGGAATCCTCACAGGACAACCCACTCCGCTCCTTGCCTTGGCGCCGCTGCTCATGGCGCTCGCGGCACTCGCAATGACGCCGAAGGTGGCTCTGGCCGCTGGTTTCGCCGCCGGGGTAGGCAGCGTTGCCACAGCCATTGCGGCGGCATACCAGCTTGACCCGTTGAACTCCGCGGAATGGCTGCGCGTGGGCGCTTTTCTGGCGACCTGGGCCGCAATTCTCACCGCCATTGCCCTGACCCGACGCCGTTCCGGACTGGCTGCCGCCGCGCTGGTTCTCGTCGCGACGCCTGCCTTCATCGCCATTGCTGTACCGCTGGTCCGCTCGCTGGACATCGTGCAGCGTTCGTCGGTGTATCTGGCAATGCGCGACGGGGTGCGCATCGCCGCAGATCTATACCTGCCGCGCGGCTTTGAGACTCGACACCTGCCGGCCTTACTGCACCAGACTCGCTACTTTCGGCGCACCGAGCTGCGTTGGCCCTACCGGCTTCTCTTCGATCGCATCCGCGCCGACGTGCGCCGCTTCGTGACGAGCGGATACGCCTATGTGTACGTGGACGTGCGCGGCTCCGGCGCTTCCTTCGGGTCGCGCACGCAGGAATGGTCGGATGACGAGATCCGCGACGGCGGGGAGATCGTCGACTGGATCATCCGGCAGCCATGGTCTTCCGGCAGTGTCGGTGCGACCGGGATTTCCTATGACGGCACGGCGGCTGAAATGCTGCTGGCGAATCAACATCCCGCGGTTAAAGCCTGCGCGCCCAGATTCTCGCTCCTGGACGCCTATGACGACATCGGATTTCCCGGCGGTCTGCGTCATACCTGGTTCATCGAAAAATGGGCCAGCTACAACGACGCGCTCGACCGCAATGCGCTCGCGGAAAAGTTGCAGGGTTTCCCACGCAGAATCATCAAGGGCGTCGCGCCGGTGGACGGTCATGAGGCATTGCTGGCCGGCGCGATTCGCGAGCACGCCGACAATTACGCTCTGGGTTCTTTCATCGCGAGTATCACGTACCGCGACGACTCCGGAGCCGGCGGTCTCACGATGCAGCGCATGAGCACCTACGCCAGGCCCGAGATTCCCCAATCCGGAGTTCCTATCTATTCCTACAGCGGTTGGTATGACGGGGCTTACAACCGCGCCGCGGCTGCGCGATTCCTGACCTACCGGATTCCCGGCAGCCGCCTGATTCTGGGTCCGTGGGATCACGGCGGACGCCAGAACATCAGCCCGAACAACGCGGCCGGCACGCCGATCTTCGATCACGAGGGCGAACTGCTGCGTTTCTTTGATTTCCATCTCAAGGGCATCGACAACGGATTCGCGCAGGAGCGGCCGGTTCGTTACTTCACGATGGGCGCGGAAACCTGGAGGGAGTCCGACACCTGGCCCCCCGCCGCTGAAACTCGCACGCTGCATTTTGCAGACGACCGCGGTCTGGCCGACGCGAAACCCGCCGCGGATGAAGCGTGGGACGAATACACCGTGGACCTCGGCGCGACCAGCGGTAGCGGATCACGCTGGCGCTCGTACTTCAACCCTGACAGGGTGCCGATCGGCTATCCCGATCGCGCCCAGCAGGATCAGAAACTGCTGGCCTATACCTCAACGCCCATGGCCGAGGATTCCGAGATCACGGGATACCCGACGATTGCCATCTGGATCGCTTCCAGCGCAGCCGACGGCCAGTTTTTCGCTTACCTGGAAGACGTATCACCGGACGGCAGAATCACCTACATCACCGAAGGCCTGATCCGTGGTCTGCATCGCGCCGTGAATCCGGCCGGCTACTGGCATCCGGATCCGTCACATAGTTTCCGCAGGGAGGATAGCCGGGCGCTCGAAGAGTGGGAGCCGGAAGAGATCTCTTTCGTCCTGTTGCCTACTTCTTTTCTGGTGCGTAAAGGTCACGCAATTCGCGTCGCGCTCGCAGGCACGGACCGCGACCAGTTCGAGCCGCTGCCAGGCGATGCGCCGGTCTGGCGCGTGTACCGCGATACAAATCACCCTTCTCGCATCAGCCTGCCCATCGTTGCCGGTGGTGCTGGACGATCAACTGCCGCTGCCAATCGAGTGGAGCGCCGTTTACGCCTCAGCGAGTCACTAACTCATGCGGATCCTTGAAGTTCTCTTGCTGGCCGCCTTGCTGCCAACACTCTTCAGCCTCTTCATGGCGAAGCCTGCGAGGCCGCGCTGGCTCCGCTGCCTCCCGGCCCTGGGGCTGGTCCTCCTGGCACTGCATCTGCTGACGGAGGGTTACCGGTGGCAGATGGTGCCCGCTTACGCTCTAACCGTCCTGTTCCTGCTGTCTTCGGCCCGCACGCTTATGCGGGAGAAAGCCATCGCGGGGTCTTCACCACACACGCCGTCGGCTTCGCCCTGGCGCACGGCCGTTCGAATCACGGGCGCGGTTCTGGGAATACTCGCGTTCATCCTGGCGGCCCTGATACCCACGGTGATGCCGGTTTTCGAACTGCCCGAGCCTACCGGTCCTTTTCGAGTCGGCACCACGCGCTTTTCACTGGTGGACTCCGCACGCCCTGAGACTTTCACGGCCGATCCGTCCGACAGGCGCGAACTGCTGATTCAGGCCTGGTATCCGGCAGAGTCGATCGAGAAATCGTCACCCGAGCAACTTTGGGGCCACCCGAGAGAGATCGCGGATCGCATGACCCGCAGCCTGGGATTGCCGGGCTTTCTGTTCGACCACTTCGAACTGATCCCAACCCACTCGCACAGGGGCGCTGCGCTTGCCGGCAACCGCTCCACTTACCCGGTGCTCCTCTTTTCACACGGCTACAACCAGGGTATTCCGCCGCAGAATACGGTGCAGATGGAAGAACTGGCGAGTCACGGCTATGTGGTTTTCAGCATCGGCCATTCCTACGAGTCTCTGGTGTTGATTCATGCGGACGGCCGGACGGTCGCGGTCAGCGAAGAGCGGATGCGGCAGGTTCGTGACGAGTTGGCCGGCAGCGGGGCTTTAATCCAGCAATTGCTGGCAAGCCGGAACTCAAAGGAAAGAGCCGAGCTGTTACGGCAGGTTTCCGAGGCCGGGCCTCTTCTCAATGAGAGCTTGCGCGTCTGGGTAGCGGATACTCGCTTCGTTCTGGACGAGCTGGACGGGCTCGACGGCCCGAAAGAGCTGCGCGAGCTTGCCGACCGGCTGGACCTGGCACGTGTCGGCATCTTTGGAATGTCATTCGGCGGCACTGCCGCTACTGAAGTGTGCCTGACGGATACACGCTGCCAGGCAGGCATCAATCTGGATGGCCTGCAGATTGGAGCGTCGGCGCAACCAGGGTCCGCTCTGAACGTACCCTTCATGTTCATGTCCAATGAATCGACCAGCCTGATGAACGAGCCCGTGTTCGGGCGTGCGCAGGACGATGTCTGGCTCATGACTGTCGCCGGCAGCACGCATTTCAACTACAGCGATTTTTCCTTGATCTCTCCGCTGTTTCGGAAGCTCGGCGTACTGGGTTCGATCGACGGAGCGCGCATGGAGGTGATCTTGAACACCTACATCCGCGCTTTCTTCGACCGGCAACTCTTGGACCGGGAATCCCCGCTCTTGAATGGTGCGTCCGCGGAGTTTCCCGAAGTGTCGATCCAGAAGCGCGCGCGTGCCGCCGGCAACTAGGAGGACTCGTTGCGTGCGCCAACTTAGCGCCGAAGCGCTCGTGGACTTTCGGGAACAGGGTGCGGTCTGCCTGCGCGGCGTCTTCGGCGACGCATGGCTCGACGAGCTGCGGGCAGGCGTGGAAGACGCATTGCATCATCCGGGGCCGATGGCCGAAGACTACACGCCGGCAGGCCAGCCGGGCCGTTTCTTCAGCGATCTGGATCTGTGGCAGCGTTTGCCGCGGTTCCGGCGTTTTGTGTTTGACTCGCCCGCGGCCGCCATCGCCGGACAGTTGATGCAGTCACGGAAGATCACTTTTCTGTACGACCAGCTTTTCGTCAAGGAGCCCGGTACCGGCGAGCGCACGCCCTGGCATCAGGACCAGCCTTACTGGGCGGTTTCCGGACGACAAGTCTGCTCGCTCTGGCTGCCATTGGATCCGGTCGCTGCCGAATCGAGCGTGCAGTACATCAAGGGCAGCCATTGCTGGCCGGCGCATAACCCGCGGCATTTCGCCGATCACAGCCCCTATCGCGGCACTGGCCTGCCGGCATTGCCCGATATCGACGCGCACCCGGATCGTTTCGAGCGTCTGGCCTGGGACATGCAACCCGGCGATTGCGTGGTGTTCCAGGCGATGATGGTGCACGGCGCCGCGGGCAATGCGAGCCTGGTCCGGCGCCGCCGCGCGTTGGCCACCCGCTGGTGCGGTGACGATGCCAGATTCGTGCGCCGCGTGGGCGAGGTGGCGATTCCAACGACGGATCCTGGACTCGCGGACGGCGCCGAGCTGGATTCCGAGCTGTTTCCCGTCGTATGGCGCGCACCGGTCGATGCCGGAAGCGCTGCGTGAGCCAGCTGGCCGCGGTCGCGCACGATGGGGCTCACACGAGAAAGGCCTTGATCGCAGTATTGGGAGAAGACCCGTGAAAAGATTCGCTACCGCAACGCTCGTTGCCGCATTCGGCATCGGCCTGCTCGTTGCCTGCCAGGCAGCGCTTCCTGACACGTCTGACGCGCAGCCACCGCACGCCGATCTCGTCATCCGCAACGGCCTGATCTACGACGGCTCCGGATCGTCGCCCGTGAGAGGCGATGTCGCCGTGGCCGACGGCCGCATCATCGCGGTCGGCAAGCTTGGCCCGCTAAGCGCCAGTCAGGAGGTTGATGTCCACGGCCTGGCCGTCGCGCCCGGATTCATCAACATGCTGAGCTGGGCCACCGAATCGCTGATCGAGGATGGCCGCGCGCTGTCCGATGTCAAGCAGGGCGTCACCCTCGAAGTCATGGGAGAAGGCTGGTCCATGGGGCCGCTGAACGCCAGGATGAAACAGCAGATGGTCAAAGAGCAGGGCGACATCCGCTTCGACGTCGCCTGGACGACGCTGGGCGAATACCTGGAACACCTCGAACGGCGCGGGATTTCAGTCAATGTCGCCTCATTCGTCGGCGCT
Source organism: Steroidobacteraceae bacterium (assembly GCA_050738495.1). Classification (GTDB taxonomy): domain Bacteria; phylum Pseudomonadota; class Gammaproteobacteria; order Steroidobacterales; family Steroidobacteraceae; genus SCUD01. The sequence continues at coordinate 13,572 of JBOHZL010000012.1, forward strand.
GCGACGGTGCGGATCCACGAGCTGGATCACGCCAACCGCGCTCCGACGCCGGAGGAGCTCGCGCGCATGCAAGCGCTGGTGTGCCAGGCGATGGAAGAAGGCGCGCTCGGCGTCGGCAGTTCTCTGATCTATGCCCCGGCCTTCTATGCCCGGACCGATGAGTTGAAGGCGCTGGTTGCCGCGGCCGCGACGTACGGCGGCGGCTATATCTCGCACATCCGCAATGAAGGCGACCAGTTTCTGGAAGCGCTGGACGAACTGATCGACATTGCGCGCAGCACCGGGGCACATGCCGAGGCCTACCATTTGAAAGCTGCGGGGCGCGACAACTGGCACAAGATGGCGCAGGCGATCGACAAGATTGAGCGAGCACGCAAATCCGGGCTGCCGATCACGGCCGACATGTATCCCTATCCGGCGGGCGCGACCGGCCTCGACGCTTGTATGGATCCGGCGGTCAAGGAAGGCGGGACCGACGCCTGGGTCGAGCGGCTCAAGCAACCCGAGGTGCGCAAGGCGGTCGTGGCAGCAATGTTCCGCAAGCCGACGAGCTGGGAGAACATCTGCTACAACTCGGGCTCGCCGGAAAACATCATGCTGGTCGGCTTCAAGGAGGAGACACTCAAGCCCTACACCGGCAAGACGCTGGCGGAAGTGGCCAAGCTGCGTGGGACTTCGCCAGCCGAAACCGTGGTGGATCTTGTGATCGAGGACCACACCCGCGTCGGTACGGTCTTCTTTCAGATGTCCGAGGCGAATGTAGAGCTCGGGCTGTCGCAACCCTGGGTCAGCCTCGGCTCGGACGGAGAGGCGCTGGCGCCGGAAGGTGTTTTCCTCAAGAGTAATCCGCATCCGCGCGCCTACGGCACCTTCGCCCGTTTCCTCGGCAAGTACGTGCGGGACGAGAAGGTTGCGTCACTTGCCGATGGCATCCGGCGGCTGACAGCACTCCCGGCCGACAACTTCAAGCTGCGCGGGCGCGGCCGGCTGGCACGAGGCTACGCCGCGGACCTCGTCGTGTTCGACCCGTCCGCGATTACCGATCACGCCACCTTCGAGAAGCCGCACCAGTTTGCGTCCGGCGTGCAGCACGTATGGGTCAACGGTGTGCAGGTGCTCAAGGATGGCGAGCACACCGGCGCCAAGCCAGGACAAGTCGTGCGCGGGCCCGGCTACGCTGGACCGGAATCCACGCGGCCGCCAGCGAACGGCACGGCGGCCGGGCGCATCGCTCGCGTGGAGCACGGTCTGCGCCACGCGGTCGTGGTCGCAGGCATTTCCGACCCGGCGATGAAACTGGCGGAGCGTTTACGCTACCACCGAGTTCCTGGACTCAGTGTTGCGGTTATCGACAATTTCGAGCTCGACTGGGCGAAAGGCTATGGGCTGCGCCAGGCCGGCGGCACGGATGTCGTTACGCCCGAAATCAGGTTCCAGGCGGCCTCCATCAGCAAGCCGGTAGCCGCGCTTGCGGCACTCCGGCTGGTCGAGGATGGCCGTTTGCGGCTCGACGAACCGGTCAGTGCCCGGCTCAGGTCCTGGACCATACCTGCAAGTGAACACACCCGTGCCGCGCCGGTCACTTTGCGACACTTGCTGAGCCACAGCGCCGGTCTCACCGTGCACGGATTCGACGGTTACGCGAATGCTGTGCCGGTGCCGACGCTGCAACAGATTCTCGATGGCGTGCCGCCCGCCAATTCGGCGCCGATTCGCGTCGATCAGACACCCGGCGCGGTCTGGCGCTACTCCGGCGGCGGCTACTCCGTGCTCCAGCAATTGCTGCTGGACGTGTCGCAGGAGTCATTCGCGCGGCATTTGCAGCGCACGGTGCTGGCGCCCCTGGGCATGCGACACAGCAGCTATGATCAACCGCTGCCGGCTACGCAAGCCACTCAGGCGGCCATTGCGCACACGGAAGATGGCAAGCCCATCGAGGGACAGTGGCATGTGTACCCCGAACTCGCGGCCGCCGGTTTGTGGACGACGCCGACGGACCTCGCCCGCTTCCTGAGCGAGATCATGAAAGCCGACAGCGGACGTGAAGCAGTCATTTCGGCGGGAACCGCGCGCACCATGCTGACAGTACAGCCGGAGCTCAAGGCCGATGGGGTCGCCATGGGACTCGGTGTTTTTCTGGAGAAGGAAGGCCAGGCGCGGCGTTTTTCGCACGGCGGCTCCAATGCGGGCTATCGCGCCTATGCCATTGCATTTCCGGAGACCGGCCAGGGCGCAGTCATCATGACCAACGGTGATTCGGGTGCGGTGTTGATTCAGGAAGTACTCCGTGCGATCGCCGCGGAGTATGCGTGGCCGGATCCCATGCGAGCCCGTAAAGCCGCCGCACCCGGCGAGACACCAATCGATCAGGCACTGCTCGGGCGGTACAGGGTCACGGCCGGCCCGGTCGTTGAAATCGTGGCAGACGAAAACGCGCTGGCGGCCGTGATTGGCGAACGCGACCCGGTTGTGTTGACGCGCGAATCTGCGGACCGGTATTTCTCGATCGAAAGCGGGACCGAGCTGATATTTCGCCGAGATCCGGCCGGGAACGTTTCCGGATTCAGCGCACGGCCTTTGAGTGGCGCCACATTCGAGGCGCAGCGCGAGATTGCGGATTCGAAAACCTCCGGCGTCACGTGATGAGCACGAACACGGTCAGGCGGCGTATTGCGGTCTCTTGCGGCTCGTTGGCCGTGCTGTTGTATGCCGCGATCGGCTACGCCCAGTCAGAATCTGCGCCACAGGCGCCGCCTGACGCCGCGCACGTGACCTGGACCTGGGGCGTGAGAATTCCGATGCGCGACGGCATTGCGCTCAACGCCACGGTGTACCGCCCCAAGGATCAGAAAGCACCGGCGCCTTGCATCTTTTCTTTGACGCCGTACATCAGTCAGAACTACCACGATCGTGGAATCTACTTCGCCGCGCGTGGCTATCCCTTCCTCATTGTGGATGAGCGCGGCCGCGGGAATTCCGAAGGCCAGTTCAGGGCGCAGACCGACGCGCGCGACGGCTTTGATGTCGTCGAGTGGCTGGCGCGACAGCCGTACTGCAACGGCAAGGTGGCAATGTGGGGCGGCTCTTACGCGGGCAATAACCAGTGGGTGACCGCGAGTGCTGCGCCCCCGCAGCTCGCCACCATCGTGCCGGCGGCTTCCGACCAGCCGGGCGTGGACTGGCCGATGCGCAACAACATCGCCTATCCGTACATCATTCAATGGCTCACACTCACCAGTGGCCGCGCCTCGCAGGAGGCGATTTTTGGCGACAAAGCATTCTGGGCCGCGCGCTACCGTGAATGGTTCGAGAGCGGCAGACCGTTTCGCGAACTGGACCGCATCGTTGGAAACCCTTCACCCCAGTTCCAGGAGTGGGTCTCGAAGGCAACACAGGGGTCGTACTACGACGCGCTCAATCCAAATCCCGAGCAATACGCCAGACTCAAGCTGCCGATTCTGACCATCACCGGCAGCTACGACGCCGACCAGCCCGGCGCTCTGGCTTTCTACAAACAGCACATGCAGCACGGAAATCCAGAGGCAACTGCGAATCACTATCTCATCATCGGCCCTTGGGACCACGCGGGAACCCGCACACCGAGGGCGGAGTTCGGTGGCCTGAAGTTCGGCCCCGCAAGCTTGGTGGATCTGCCAAAGCTGCACACCCAGTGGTATGCATGGACCCTGCAGTCCGGTCCGCGCCCGGAATTCCTCAGGAAACGCGTGGCTTACTACGTGACCGGGGCCGAGAAGTGGCGGTATGCCGATACGCTGGAGGGCGTGACGAGCGAGGCGCGGGCGTATTACCTCGATTCGGACGGCGGCTCCGCCAACGACGTCTTCGCCTCCGGCGACCTGGTTGTCGATCGGCCTGGCAAAGGCCGACCGGATCGCTACGTATACGATCCGCGCGACGTGAGCCTGGCCGCTCTCGAAGCAGAGGTGGACGTTGAATCGCTGACCGACCAGCGCATGGTCCTGGCTGCGCGCGGCAAGCATCTGGTCTATCACAGCGCCCCATTCGAGCGGGACACGGAGATCAGCGGCTTCTTCAGATTGTCGGCGTGGATCGCCCTGGACCAGCCGGACACTGACTTCATGGCCCAGGTGTACGAGGTCTTGCCGGACGGCAACGCGATTCCGCTGAGCAGCGACGTTCTGCGCGCGCGCTATCGCGAGAGCCTGCGCCAGGCTCGACTGCCGGCGAAGAACGCAGTGCTGCGCTACGACTTCGAGCGCTTCACGTTCGTCTCGCGCCTCGTGAAGAAAGGCAGCCGCCTGAGGCTGGTGGTCGGCCCGATCAATTCGATCTACTTCCAGAAGAACTACAACAGCGGCGGCGTGGTGGCGGAAGAATCCATCGAAGACGCGCGCACGGTGACCGTCACGCTGCACCACGGCCGTGCGCGCGCGAGCGCGCTGTACGTGCCTGTCGGCCAGCCCGACGGCGAAGACCCGGCATCTCCTTCCCCTTAGGCGCAGCCGCTCGCAGACGGCGTGACCACTCCGACAGTCCATGGCCTTGAAGAACTTCTACGGCTTCGAGAGCAGCTTTCACGGATTCGTGTCAATTGCGGGTCTGCTCGCGGCTTTTGTGCTCAACAGAATCTATTGGCACTTCCACAAAAGAGGCTGGCATGGACGACGTGCCTCGCGGATCTGTGAACGCCGCAGCGTGGCGACCGCCTACCCTCTTCGGCTCCTCTCGCGCGACCAGTAAGGCTCTCGCAACTCGCGTTTGAGCACCTTGCCGAGCGCATTGCGGGGAAAGCTCTGACGAAACTCCGTTGCCACCACGCGCTGATGCTTCGCCAGACGTTCGTTCGCCCATGCCGTCAGCTCGGATTCACTCGCCGGGGCGCCCGCTCGCGCGACGACCAGCGCCAGCGGAGCCTCGCCCCAGCGATCGTGGGGTATGCCGATTACCGTGACTTCCGCGACATCCTGATGTCCGGCGATCACCTGCTCGAGGTCGGCAGCGTAGACGTTGATCCCGCCCGAGACGATCATGTCCTTCTTGCGGTCGAGCACGGTCAGGTAGCCCTCGTCATCGAGGCGGCCCACGTCGCCAGTTCGCAGCCAACTGCGGCCCCGCGCATCGCGCCACAGCGCGGCCCGCGTGTCATCCGGACGATTGTGATAGCCCTTCATCAATCCGGGCCCGTAGCCTACGATCTCGCCGATCTGACCACGCGGCAGCTCGCGCGATTGCTCATCGATGATGGCAATGCTCAAGCCGAGAACTGGCAGCCCGACCGACATCGGCTTCTCGAGCACCTTCTCGGGTTTGATGATCGTGCCGATCCCTTCAGTGCAGCCGTACAATTCGTACAGTCCCGGCCCGATCTTGTCCAGAGTCGCGCGCTTGACCTCAATCGGGAATGGCGCGCCGCCCGACAGCATGACCTCGAGTGAGCTCAGGTCTGCGCGGTCGAATTCGGGCGCATCGAGGACCGCCGCGAACTGTGGTGGAACCATGAATGTGTGCGTCACTCGCTCGCGCTCGACCGTTTCCAGAAAAGCCGCCGGCGTGAACCTCTGCATGACGACGAGCGTCGCGCCGACAAACAGCGGCGGCAGCATGACGAGCCAGGTTCCATTGGCGTATAGCGGTGTCGTGGCAAGCGCTACCGCATGCTCGGTCATGCCGAGCTCGATCGCCATGGCGTAAGACAGATGGTGACGTGTGTGGTGTGTGTGAACGATACCCTTCGGAATGCCCGTAGTCCCCGAGCTGTAGATGATGACGAACTCATCCTGGGGGTCGCGCACGACGACCGGTTCTTCATCGGAGGCGTCCTTCAGCCACCGCTCGTAGGCATGCAGGTCCTTGCGTTGCGGGTCGACGCAAATCCATGCCCCGCTAGCGAGGGTATCGAGCACCGGCGCGACGAGCGGCAGATACTCGGGCGAATAGAACAGGGCCCTTGCGCCGCTGTCAGCGATCATCATCGATATGCTCTCTTGCTTCAGCAGACCTGACAGCGGTACGACGACAAACCCTCCCTTCACCGCGCCGAGCATGGTCTCCACCATCTCGACGCCGTTGTTCATGAGCACGGCGACCTTGTCCCCTTTGGCCAGCCCGGCGCGGGCCAGACCGTTGCCGACGCGATTCGTCCGTGCGTTCAGTTCAGCCCATGTGAGGCGCCGATCCCCGACAACCAGCGCCGTCTTTTCGGGGCGCCAGCGCGCGTGCCCGCTCCACACGTCGGGCAGAAACAGGTGCGGCGCATCGATGATCATCCTTCCCCCATCAGCGGCCAGGAAACATGGGCGCGCGTTTGCCGAAATACGCTGCGACTCCCTCCCGGAAATCCGCCGACTGAAGCGACGCCAACATTTCCAGATTCGCCTCGACGCTCGATTCCGCGAGCGTCTTGTTCAGAGCACCCGCGATCTGCCGTTTGATGACGCCCAGGGAGCGCGGCGAGCAGCGCGACGCGAGCTCGTGCGCGTAGCCGTACACCTGCTCCATGAACCCTTCGGCAGGCAATACCCTCACCAGCCCCATGGCCGCAGCCTCCGTCGCGTCGACGTGGCGTGCCGAGTAGAGCAGGTCGCACGCATTCATCGGACCGATGAGGCGCTGCAGCATCCATGCGCTGCCGTACTCGGCGATCAGGCCCAGGCGAGAGAAAGCCGTCGACAGCATCGCACTCGCGCTCATGAATCGGATATCGCAATAGAGTGCGAAGCACAGCCCCATGCCGACAGCAACTCCGTTGATTGCAGCAATCACCGGTTTCGGAATGGCGAGAGGATAGCTAAGAGTTCGCTCAAGGCCGAATTCCGGCCGACTGTTGTTCTCTGCCTGCGGTGGGTCCGCGTGTGTCGCGGTGCCATCGAGTACTTGTGACAACCTGCCGAGATCCGCGCCAGCACAGAATCCGCGGCCCGCACCCGTCACCACGATGACGCGCACGTTTTCATCTCGAGCACCCTCCTCGAACGCATTGCGCAAAGCATCGTACATCGTCACGGTCCAGGCGTTGAGCTTCCCAGGTCGATTGAGCGTAATCGTCGCCACTTGGGTGCTAACTGTGTACAACACCTCGGGCGCACTCATTGCTCTAACCTCCACGCGGCGCCACTTGTCCAGCGCTCCCCTACCCCAGATCGAACGATCTCGTGCGCGCGTTGGTTCTAATGAACTCGATGATTGTGGCGGCCGACGACCCCGGCCCGAATATCTCGCTCACGCCCAATTGCCGCATCGGAGTGATGTCGCGCTCCGGAATGACGCCGCCGAACACGACCAGTACGTCGTCTTTGCCAAGATCCGCAAGGCGGCGGGTGACTTCGCGCGCCACCGGCAGATGGCCTTCCACCGAGCTCGAGACACCGATAACGTCAACGTCCTCTTCGAGCGCAATATCGACGATCTCGCGCGGGTCCAGGAAGTTGATGAAGATCACCTCCAGGCCGGCGTCGCGCAGTTTGGTGGCGAGGTATCTCACACCTCGATCGTGGCATTCCATCGTGGTCTTGCAGAGCAGGACCCGGATCACTTCAATGGCCATCCTTCTACGATCATCGACCATTCGGCCCGATGCAGCGGAGCCTCAATAGGGCGGTTCCCAACCAAGATGACGCTTCAAAAGGCCCATCAGCTCGCCGGTAGTCGCATCCGCATCGGATGCCTCGATCATCGCCGGTATGAGCACGCCAATCTCCCCGCCCGCGAATCGCTGCGCCGCATCGTCCAGTACGGACATCGCTCTTTCCCACCGAAGCGGGTCGCGCGCGACGCGAAGCGCGCGGATGCGCTCCACGGCGACGCGCTCGGTGTCCGGATTCACCTGGAATACGTCTATCTTCTGCGTCTCGGCGGACTCATACTTGTTCATGCCAACGACAATGCGCTGCTTGGCATCGGCCATATCGCGCCAGCGCGCCGCGCTCGCCTCGATGCGCGCGCGCACGAGATCGTGGCACTGGTGATAGCCTCCACGCGCTTCGACGTCGTCGACGATTCTCTCTGCTGCAGCCTCCATCTGATTGGTCAGGCTCTCGACATAGTAGGAGCCGCCAAGTGGATCTCCGACTCGCGTGATGCCGGACTCCTCCTGAATTATCTGCTGCACACGCAGTGCGAGCGTATGGGCGTGCTCGGTCGGAATCGCCAGCGCCTCGTCGAAGGTGCTTACCTCCATCGCCTGCACTCCGGCTAGCGCCGCGCCGAATGCGTGCAGCGTCGTCCGAATCAGGTTATTGATCGGCTGCTGCGCGGTGAGCATCGCCCCGGAGGTGTGCGTATGGATGCGGACGTGCATGCTCTTCGGGTTGCGCGCACCGAGCGCGTGGCACTTGCGGGCCCATAGCCGCCGCAGCGCGCGGATCTTGCAGATCTCTTCAAAGAAATCGTTCGACTGCGAGATCTGGAAACCGAAACGGGACAGGAACTGGTCGGGTTCCAGGCCGCTTGCGATGCAGGCGCGTGCGTAGTCGATGCCCGTCGCGACGGAGAACGCAAGCTCCTCTACCGCAGTGGCGCCGGCCTCCTCCATGCCGTAGCCGAAAATGTTGACCGTATTCCAGCGCGGCATCTCGCGCGTGCAGAAGTTGACAAGCTCGACCGCCAGGTTCATGCCGGCCTTGGGCGGAAAGCAGGTCATGCCGACATAGGCGCTCTGGTAGTACCAGCTCATCGAGTTTCCGCCGAGCCGGCTCCAGGGCACACCGCGTCGGCGAGCATATGCGAGATAGTGGGCAAGTGCCGGCAGCACTTCGTAGTACGAGATGTGCACGACATTGATCTTGTCGAGCTGCAGGCCCTCGAACAGCCGCGCATTGTCCTCACAGGAATAAACCGCCATGCCGCATTGCCCGACGCGGCCCTCGGCCGCGGGATGATCCGGGTCCAGGCCCTCGTGCGACACCAGGTCGTAGACCAGGTTGTAGAACGTGTTGCCGAAATAGCCGGTCATGCCCTGGTTTTGCAGGAAGTCCATGCGCGCGCGCGTGTCCTCCGGCAGGCCATAACCGATCACCGGCTGGTTCGCCCAGTTCATGAACTGGTATTGCGCCGGATGAAGACCACGCGTGAATGGGAAAAGTCCGGGCGACGAGAGCGTATCGTCCCCGTGTGAAACGACATCGTGCGGAAAATATGCCGGCTTCACCGGCAGTCCGGAATCCGTGCGAGCCTGGTAGGTGGCCGGATCAACCCCGAATTTTCTTGCGACCGCCTCGAAGTTCGCGCGCCACTCCTGCTCCAGGGCACGAGACGCCTCCAGAAACTCCGAAGTAAACTGCGGAGGACTGGCGGCCTCGGCAACGCCAACGCTGTCGGCATTCGGCGTCGCGCTCAATGGTTTGTTCACGTTCCTGCCTTGATCGATGCTGGCAGAGGCAACTGCTCTTTGCTGCCGGTCGTGCTAAGCCATCGAAAGTGCGCGCGAATGCAGTCCGCGAGCTCCGCCATCCCCGCGCCCGACGACGCCACGGTGGCCACGACCGGAATCGACCAGCCCGGCATGCGCTCGCGCGCATAGCGGGCGACTTCCTGCAGTTGCGACACTTTCGCTTCTTTGCCGGGCAGGTCGGATTTGTTCAGGCACAGGATCGCGGCAATCTCGAACACGCCCGCCTTCATGCCCTGTACGGCCTCTCCCGAACCCGGAACGTCGATCACGATCGGCGTGTGCGCGACTCGCCAGATGTCCACTTCGGACTGGCCGACGCCGACGGTTTCGACCAGGATCAAGTCGTAACCCGCTGCATCCAGCACCCGCACGAGCTCCTCCGTCGTGCGCGCCAGGCCGCCGAGCGCTCCGCGCGTCGCAGTGCTGCGGATGAAGATCCGCTCGTGGCCGCTTGCACGGCTCATGCGGATGCGGTCGCCGAGCACAGCGCCTCCAGTGAACGGACTGCTCGGGTCCACAGCGATCACGCCGACGCGCCGGCCTTCCTCGACCAAGTGCAGCGCGAGAGCGCTCGCAAGCGTAGACTTCCCCGAACCTGGGGGACCGGTCAGGCCGACCACATGCGCACGCCCGCTGTGTGGATCGATCTTTCCAAGCAGCTCGCGGGCAGCGTCGCCACCACGCTCGATCAACGACAGCGCTTCGCCGAGCTCTGGCTTGGAGCCGCCGAGCAGGCGTTCCAGCCACTGAGGAGAAGGAGCGGCTGTTTTCAAGTGGATTCCGGGCAAGACCGCCCGAGATGGGGGTATGACACGATCGATTCTAGGCGCAGCCTCGACAGTTATTCAAGCGCCTGCTCAAATAATTGGCGCACCTGCCGTGCCCGCGGCTCGTTCGATTCAGTGTGTCCGAGCCCGCTGGCCCAATCGCCCCGCGCCGGGATAGAATTCATGCATGGGGAGACCCGAGGACCCAGCACGGCGCCTGGCGCTCGTCACCGCCGCGGCCAAGCTCTTTCGCCGCAGAGGCTACGAGCGAACTACGACACGAGAAATCGCCCGCGCGCTCCGTGTCCAATCCGGCAGCATCTTCTATCACTTCCGCAGCAAGGAGGAACTGCTGGTCGCCGTCATGATTGAGGGCATGCGTCAGTTCGCGGCTGCAGCGCGCGAGCCGCTCGCTAAAGCACACACGCCTCTCGACAGGCTGCACGCGCTCTTTTACGGTCATCTGGTTGCTCTTCACGGCGGCGGTGACGAGCAGGCGGTTGTGATCCAGGAGTGGCGGAACCTGTCCGCTCCCGCGCGCCGGCGAGTGGTCAGAGTACGCGACGAGATCGAGGTGATGTGGCGCGACACGCTTGAAGAAAGTGCGTCGGTCAAGCTTGTACATGGCGATCTGAGGCTGCTACGGCTGTCAATGCTCGGCACGCTCAATTGGACGCTGCAGTGGTATCAACCCACGGGCGCGCTCAACATCCGTGAACTGGCCGAGCATCTGCTTTCGGTATTCGTTCCCGCGGCGGCCGCGAATCCCGACCTGGCAGGAACAATCCGGCGCCGCAATCTGGATCGTCCTCTGCGACAGCCGCGCGGCGGCTGAGGAGCACATTGCTGTGAGGCTTGCTATCCGAGTCGGTATCCCAGCGCATTCCAGTAGTGGAGCACCCACAGGAACGCCATCGCGAATAGCGCGGTGACACTGTACAAGATGCGTCCAACAAGCGTCCAAGCGCGCTCTTTCCACGCAAAAGCTGCGAACACCGCGGACATTGCGGACGGCGGCAGGGAGATCAGCGGCAGCGTCAAAGCCACGTACAGGCTCGAGGGCAGATCGAACACGAGTTCGCTTGGGCCGCCGCTCAGACTAAGCACGAAGCTGACGACAAATGCGATGTTGAGCAGAGCGGCTGCAGCCAACGTCGAGCGAGCCCAGCGCAGGCGTTTCGGTCCTGCACGATCGGCGCCGCGCTGACGGAACGCGCTGACGATCGCACCGATGAAGAAGATCATGCCGGCACCCAGGAGCCAGGCATGGAACTTCGCGGTCTCCCACCACTCGATCCGCTCCGCTGCGTACGTGCCGTACGAACCCAGCAGATGGCTCGCGCGCCGCCCTTGATCGCCCTTGAACGCGATCACACGATCGTCGTCCTTGCGGCGATAGACTCCATCGCCGATCTCCAACCAGGACCTGGGCCCCTGGGAGGAACCGATCATCAAGGTGCCGTCCGGTCCCGGCCGAACGCGGATATCGCCGGTCGCGGCGACAATCTTGTCGAGCTTCTCATACGAGCGGCGCTGGGCTCGATAGGTGCCGTGGTAGCGGACGGCGCGCGCGGCAGAATTTGGAGCGGGCTTGATTTCGGGAAGGCGCGCCGGGAAGTAACGGTCCATGAACGCTTTTTCGACTTCCCGAATCACACCGTGCCCGCCGGGACTGTTGGTACTCACAAACAGACCAACATTCGCCTCGGGAATGAGGATGAGGTCGCTCGCGAAGGTCGGGGTCCCGCCATCGTGACCTATGAGTCGTCGGCCGTTGACCCAGGTCTCGGTAAAGCCCAGACACATTCCGTTCATGGCGGGGTCCGGGCTCAGCGCGCGCGTTTGCATCAGCCGCGCGGTCTCGACGCGCAGGATACGTGCATCGCCCAGAACGCCGTGTTGCAGGTGCGCATTCATGAACTTCGCCATATCGGCGACCGTGCTCGACAACGAGCCCGCAGGCCCGAAATTGTGGATGTACTCGAATCCGTGACGCTTGAAGACGCCGCCCGCAAACGTGTAGCCACCGGACAGGCGCGCAGCGAAATCAGGTGGCAACGGTTCCCGAAAAGTACTACGTGCCATGCCGAGCGGCTGCAGGATTCGCTGCTCGATGTAGTAGTCGAATGGCACTCCGGACACCGTCGCGACGATGTGTCCGGCCAAAGCGGCGCCCCAATTCGAATATGCCGCACCGGTGCTGCCCGCGAAATCGGTAGTCGGTGGGCGCACGCGTGCCGGCATGTGCTTCGCGAGGAAGGCCCCCAGGGGCATGATTCCGTCGGCGGATCTCTCCATGAGGTAGCCGAGGCCGCCATCCTCGAAGCCCGCCGTGTGCGTCAGGAGGTTCCTGATCGTAACGGGCTCGGGATAAGTTCCGGGGATCTTGAAGTCAGTCAGATAGGTATTGACGTCGGCATCGAGATTGAGCTTGCCCGCCTCGACCAGTTGCATGACCGCGGTCCAGGTGAAGAGCTTTGCAATCGATCCCGCACGGAAAACCGTTCTCTCGGGATCGACCGGCACTTTCCGTTCAACGTCTTCGTAGCCGTAGCCCTTGGCGAGCAACAGCTCGCCGTCTTTGACGATTGAAATCGCCGCACCTGCGACGTGCTGCGAACCGAGCTGCGTCGCCATCACGCCGTCAATGAGCGACTCGAGCTCCCGGCGCGCTGTCAGATCAGCGCCCTGCGAAGGCTCGGCCGAAGCCCCGGCGATGACGCGATGGGCCAGGCCTTCCGGGGTGCTCACGGCTGCATTCGCGCCCATCGCGAACAGCGGCATGACGATCATTGCAACCAGCCGAGGTTTTTTCCCGATCATTGGCGGCCCTTGAATGAACAGCGTGACTTCCCATCCACAAAGACATGGCTTCCAATCATGACAGCTTGCGCTCATCGAGACCGAGCGCGCGGCCAATGATTTCCTTCATGATCTCGGACGTTCCCGCGAATATGCGCATGACGCGAGCGTCCGTGTACAACCGGCTGATGCGGTACTCGTTCATGTATCCGGCGCCGCCGTGCAGTTGTACACAGGCATCAACCACGCGGCCTGCGAGCTCGGTCGACAGTAGTTTCGCCTCGGCTGCAAGTTCCGCGGTCAATCGCCGTATGTTGTACTCGAGTACGCACTGATCCACGAAAGTCTGGGTCGAATCGAGTTGCGCACGCAAATCCGCCAACACGAAGCGGTTATGCTGAAACGTGCCGATGGGACGTCCGAAGGCGCGGCGTTGCTGCACGAATTCGAGCGTCACATCGAACGCAGTCTGCGCGAGCGCCATTGCATCAATGGACGCGATCAGGCGCTCACCGCTCAGAAACTGACTCAGGTAGCCGAACCCCTTGGTCGCATCCCCGAGCACATTGTCTTTCGGCACCTTGACACCATCAAAAAACATCTCCGACGTATCCTGCGCGTGCAGCCCCATCTTGTGCAGGCGCTGGCCCCGCTTGAATCCGGGCATGCCGGCCTCGACCACGAACAAACCAATGCCGTATCGCTGATGAGGCGCGGTACGCGCCGCGACGATTACCAGATCCGCGATCTGCCCATTTGAAATGTAGGTCTTGGATCCATTCAACAGCCAGTGATCGCCATGTTCCTCGGCCGTACTCTTGAGGCCCGCAAGATCGCTGCCGGACCCCGGCTCTGTCATCGCGATGGCAAGAATCTGCTCGCCACGCACGCAAGGCGGAAGCCACCTCGACTTCTGTTCCTCATTGCCGAGCGTGCCGATGTATGGGGCGACGAGGCCGGAATGCAGCTGAAGATAGAAACCTGGCTCGCCGTTGCGAATATTCTCCTCGTAGACGATCTGCTCAAAACGGAAATCATCGACCCCGCTGCCACCGTATTTCGCGTCGGCCCACATGAGAAGATAGCCCTGCTCGGCCGCCTTCGCGAAAGCCCAGCGGTCAACGAAACCTTGTGCACGCCAATTCTCGGCGTGCGGACCGATTTCTCTCTGGAAGAAGCGCCGCACGGATGCGCGAAATTGCTCGTGTTCGGGCTCGAAGATCAAGCGTCGCATGTGAATTCAGCAGTCACCCGCGGCTCCATGCGTCGGCTCAATCAGAGTCTGAGCGGTCAGAATAGAACACATTGAGCAAGCCCGTGCGTAAACGCCACCCGGTCGACGGCTTGGTGGGCGCGACAGGGATCGAACCTGTGACCCCTACCATGTCAAGGTAGTGCTCTACCGCTGAGCTACGCGCCCCAAAAGGGCGTGGAATGTTAGTGGATTCCCCGCCCGCGGTCCACACGGGGCCGGTCTGCCCGCCTAGAAACTGTAGGTCGATCGGATGTAGAAGAATGCCCCGTTGAAGGTGATCGGCTGCAGCACGTCGTACGGCAGGTTGCCGAAGAACCCGATGTCGGCGCTCGAGCGGTCCGGGTACTCGTCGAGGATGTTGGCGCCGCCGAGCGCCACGGCCAGTTTCTCGCTCACGCGGTATTCGACGTCGAGGTCCACGCCCCACTCGGAGCCGTAGGTCTGCTCCGGCTCGAAGCCGCCGCCGAAATTGAATACGCGCGTCGCCTCGCCGTAGCGCGTCGCGCGGCCGAGGACCGACCAGCGCTCGCTGGTCCAGTGCCCGGTCAGGATCAGCTTGTCGTCCGGCGCAGCAGTCTCCAGCGTATTCCGCTCCTCGACCCCGAACAGCACCGTGCCGACGCCGAGCGTATCCAGCACCGGCGGATTGGGATCGACGCTCACGACCTCCGTCTCGGTCTTGTTGTACGCCGCGCTGAGATCGAGGTTGCCGCGACCGAGGCCGAAGCCGTACCCGGCCACGATGTCGTAGCCTTCGGTCTCGGTATCGACCGCGTTGGTGAAGAACCGGACGCCGAGCACCCCCGGGATGCCGAGCGAGCTGTCGATGAAGTCGTTGACGGCCTGGCCGCCGATCCGTTCCGACAGCGTGATCCGGTCGTCGATGTCGATCCGGTAGAAATCGACCGTCAGCCGGAATCCGCCCTCGGTGCGCGCGACGAAGCCCAGGTTGTAGCTGACCGACTCCTCCGCTTCGAGATCATCCGCGCCCAGCAGCACCGCGATGGGGTCGTCAGTCGGCAAGTTCAGCACCTGCTCGAGCTGCCCACCGGTGCCGAAGCTGGTGGTCGATCCGCGGAAGAACGCCTGGGTCAATGACGGCGCACGGAAGCCGGTACCGACCGTGCCTCTGACTGCGAGCACTGGCGTCAGCTCGTAGCGCGCCGACAGCTTGCCATTGACGGAGTCGCCGAAGTCGCTGTAATCCTCGAACCGGCCCGCGACGCCGACCTGGAAGCGATCGGTGATGCTCGTCTCAAGGTCCAGGTAAGCGCTCACCGCGTCCCGGTCGACGTCGACCGTTTCGCTCGGCTGCAATCCGGATCCGGCCTGGGTTCCGATCGGCGCGCCGATAACAGGCCCCGCAATGTAGGACTCCGGATCACCCGCCGTCGTGTCATAGGCCTCGTTGCGGTACTCGACGCCCCAGGCGAAGTTGACCGGGTTGTCAAATCCGCCGATGTCGAAGGGTCGCGACATGTCGAAGCGCAACGCCCACTGCGTCAGCTGGTACTCGGCGACATCGAAGCTGGTCGGGCTCGCGGCGCCTAGCGATACGTTCAGCGAGTTCGTGATGTCGTGATCGAAGTCGTTGGATCCGTAGACGGCGCTCAGGTCCCAGTTCCAGTCGGACGCCAGCGTTCCGCGTGCGCCGGCAGCGAGCGAGAAGTCCACGTTGGTGGCTTCCAGCACCGGGATGTAGCCGTCCGGGAAGATCGCCGGCACGTTGGCGAAGGAGTCCGGATAGCGGAAGAAATTCGCGCCCTCGCCTTTCCGGCGCGAGTACCCGCCGAACGAGTAGAGCTCGGCCGCATCGCTGAGGTCGAGCGCCGAGTTGAACATCAGCGAGATGTCTTCCATCGGCCCGTCGCCGGCCTTGTGCGTCTGGGTACCGAGCAGGGCCAGGTTCGGCGGCGTCTGGTTCTCGAAGAACGGAATCTGGTCGGGCCCTGAGCGCAGCGTCCGGTCGCGGTCGCGGTACTCCGCGGTCACGTTCAGGAATCCGTTACCGAGGCCGAAGCCCGCATTCGCCGAAGCGAAGTACGTATCGCCGTCGCTGATGCTGTCGCCGGTCGGGTCGAAGTCGGTCCGGTGCTGGCCGAAGCTGGCAGTGAGGTCGCCGCCGTCGGCACCGTCCTTGAGCACGATGTTGACGACGCCGGCAATCGCGTCGGAGCCGTACTGAGCGCCGGCGCCGTCGCGCAGCACCTCGATGCGCTTGATCGCTCCGACCGGGATGCTATTGAAGTCGACCGGGCTCGTGCCCTTGCCGAGCTTGGACTCGGTGGTCAGAGTCGCCGTCCCATGGCGGCGCTTGCCGTTGATCAGCACCAGGGTCTGGTCGGGGCTCAGGCCGCGCAACTGCGCCGGCCGCACCAGGTCCGCGAAATTCGAGTTCGACTGTCGCGGCAGACTGAACGAGGGCACCAGCGACTGCAGCGCGGCGCCGATCTCGCCGGGTACCGCCGCCGATTGCCGGATCGCTTCCGGCGTTACCACATCGACTGGGGCGAGACTCTCGTCGGGACTGCGGCCGGCGGTGCGGCTGCCGACGACGACGACTTCTTCGAGCGGCGCGTCCGCCTCCTGTGCCAGCGCCCATCCTGCGGGGACGAGGCAGGCGCCTGCTGACGTCAGGCCAAGTGCTGCGCGGACGCCGCGGCGGACTATTCGGGTCATGGCACCATCCTTCGTGGCGCCACTGCGGCGCGAAACGAGTCTAGGGTCGCGGATTTCAGCCGGTCAACGACGAATTTGCAGGCTCCATTCCGGTCCGGAGCCGACTTTGTAGCGTTCGGCGAAGCTTTCCTGGTTGATCGCAAGGGAGACGCTGTCGAGACTGTTCAAGTAAAGCAAGGGCTTGCCGACATCGACAGCGCCGAATGTCTGGACGTAGGGGACGGTCAGGTTAAGCACTTCTACATCACCCTTCAGAATTCTTATCCTAACCGGGTCGCCGATGGAAGCCTGCAACCGGCCGAACGTTTCCCGGTCGATGTTGGTCCAGATGTTGCCGTAGTTGCCGTCGTCGGTCTGGATGTTGCCGTAGACGACCCCTGTCTCGAACCGTGCCTGCTCGTGGGGAATCGTCACCACCGCGGCCGGCAGGGCCTGTCCGACCTGTTCGAAGGTGATGACACCGGCCGCCAGGCGCGCACCGGTATAGGCGTAGACGTCGCGCCCGTGAAAGGTGAACGACTTTTCCGAATCCTTTCGCCGGTTGACGGCCTCGTCGATTTCTCGGACCGAGTCGATCCCCAGCCGCGGCGCGACGAAGGTGAGCGTGCCGTTGTCCGGGGTGACGAAATAGTGGCCGGACTTCGTCTTCAACACGATCGACTTGCGTTCGGTGCCGACGCCCGGATCGACCACGGACACGAACACCGTGCCGCTCGGCCAGTACTCCGCGGTCTGAACCAGTCGCAATGCGCCCTGCCAGATGTTGAACGGCTCGATCTGGTGCGTCAGGTCGTAGATGTGGATTCCGGGAGAAACCTCGACGGCGACGCCCTTCATCGAGGCAACCGCGCCATCGAGCAGGCCGAAGTCGGATTGCAGGACCAGCACCGGCTGCGACCAGGCGGTCGCGACGGACAGATAGAGACTGAGCGCAATCGCGCGCGCCCATCGATTTTGCGTCACGGCAATCTCCAAGGGACCGGGTGACAGGGCTCGGTTACAGTTGATCTTAGCCGCTTGACTCGGCGGGGGAATAGTCATGACGAAAGCACTGCCGGTCCTTGCGTTGATCGCGCTGCCGCTGGCAGCCGCGGCGGATTCGCCATCGTCGGCCATCGACGCCGGGCGGATCGCCGGACGCATTGCGGCCTTGTCGAAGTTCGGCGCCAATCCCGAAGGCGGCGTCAGCCGCGTGGCATACAGCGAAGCCGACCTGGCGGGACGCGAATACATCAAGGGCCTGCTGCGTCAGGCAGGGCTGGAAGTTCGCGTGGATGCCGCCGGCAACCTCGTTGGCCGGCGCGAAGGCCGCAAGCCCGGCCTGCCGGCGATCATGATCGGCTCGCACATCGACTCGGTGCCCGGCGGCGGAAACTACGATGGCGACGTCGGCGTGATCGGGGCGATCGAGGTGGCGCAGGTGCTGAAGGAGCTCGGCATCCGCACCCGCCATCCGCTCGAGGTCGTCAGCTTCACCGACGAGGAAGGCGGTCTGATCGGCAGCCTCGCGATGACCGGCAGGCTGAAGCCCGCGAGCCTCGGCGTCGTCAGCCACAGCGGCAAGACGATTCGCGAGGGCATTCGCGCGGTCGGCGGCAATCCCGATCGACTCGACACGGCGGTGCGCAAGCCCGGCGAGCTTGCGGCCTTCATCGAGCTCCATATCGAGCAGGGCGCGATCCTCGACGAGGCCGCCATCGACATCGGAGTCGTCGAAGGCATCGTCGGCATCCGCTGGTGGGACGTCACGATCGAAGGCATGGCGAACCACGCCGGTACGACCCCGATGAACCGCCGCAGCGATGCGCTCGTGAGCGCGGCGCAGCTCATCACCAAGGTCGACCGGACCGCGACCAGCATGCCGGGCCGCCAGGTCGCCACCGTCGGGCGGATACGCGCCGAGCCGGGTGCGCCGAACGTGATACCCGGGAAGGTGATCATGAGCCTCGAGATCCGGGACCTGTCCGCAGAGCGGATACAAAAGGTGTTCGCATCGATCCAGCTCGAGGCAAACACCATCGCCTCCAGAGACCGGACCAGGATCTCCTTCAAGGAAATTGATGTCGCATCTGCACCCGCGCCGACCTACGAACGGATGCGGCTCATCATCGCCGACGCGGCGGCCGCACTCGGACTCAGTCACCGGGCCATGCCGAGCGGCGCCGGCCACGATGCCCAGGACATGACCCATATCGCGCCGACCGGCATGATCTTCGTGCCGAGCGCGGGCGGAATCAGTCACTCGCCGAAGGAGTACACCTCGCCCGAGGATATGGCGAATGGCGCAAGAGTGCTGCTCCGGACCGTCCTCGAAATCGACGGCGGCGCGCTCGATCCTTAGCCCGCCAGCCGGTCGGCGTCCGCGCCAATCACGGTCTCGCGCAGGGCCGCAATTTCGTCCCGCACCTGCGCCGCCTTCTCGAACTCGAGATTGCGTGCGAGCCGGTACATCTCCTGCTCGAGCTTGCGGATCTGCTGCATCGCCTGCTCGGGCGTCATCCGCACGAACCGGGTCCGGGTGCCATGGCCGCCGCGCGCCGAGCGCGCGCCCTCCATGATGTCCTTGATTGCCGTGCGGATCGACGCGGGCACGATGCCGTGTTCGGCGTTGTGCGCAATCTGCTTCTCGCGCCGCCGGTTCATTTCCGCGATCGCGCGCTCCATCGAGCCGGTGACCCGATCGGCGTAGAGGATCGCGGCGCCGCGCTCATTCCGCGCGGCACGGCCGACCGTCTGGATCAGCGAGCCTTCCGAGCGCAGGAATCCTTCCTTGTCGGCATCGAGGATCGCGACCAGCGACACCTCGGGCAGGTCGAGGCCCTCCCGAAGCAGGTTGATCCCGACCAGCACGTCGAATTTCGCCAGACGCAGGTCGCGGATGATCTCGACGCGCTCGACGGTCTCGATGTCCGAGTGCAGATAGCGCACCTTGACGCTGTGCTCGTTGAGGTACTCGGTCAGGTCCTCGGCCATGCGCTTGGTGAGCGTCGTGACCAGCACCCTTTCCTGACGCTCGACCCGCAACCGGATCTCGGATAACAGGTCGTCCACCTGCGTCGCGACTGGCCGCACTTCGACCGACGGGTCGACCAGCCCGGTCGGACGCACCACCTGCTCGACCACCTGCCCCGATTTGGCGAGCTCGCGCTCGGCTGGAGTCGCGGAAACGTAGATAGTCTGGGGCTGGACATGCTCGAATTCGTCGAAGCGCAGCGGCCGGTTGTCGAGCGCCGACGGCAGCCGGAAGCCGTATTCCACCAGCGTTTCCTTGCGCGATCGGTCGCCGCGATACATGCCCTGCAATTGCGGTATCGTCACGTGGCTTTCGTCGATCACCAGCAGCGAGTCGCGCGGCAGGTAGTCGAACAGGCAGGGTGGCGGCTCGCCCGGCGCGCGCCCCGACAGGTAGCGGGAATAGTTCTCGATGCCGGCGCAATAGCCGAGCTCGTTGATCATCTCGAGGTCGAACAGCGTGCGCTGCTCCAGGCGCTGTGCCTCGAGCAGCTTGCCGGCGGCGCGCAATGCCGCCAGCCGCTCCCTCAATTCGACCTTGATCTCGTCGATGGCGGCGACCAGGCGTTCCCGCGGCGTCACGTAGTGCGTGGATGGATACACCGTCAGACGCGGTACCTTGGAAAGCACCTCGCCGGTCAAGGGATCGAAGGTCGCGAGCGACTCGATCTCCTCGTCGAAAAACTGCACCCGCACCGCGTCGCGCTCCGACTCGGCCGGGAAAATGTCGACCACGTCGCCGCGCACCCGGAACGTACCCTGGCGGAGATCCAGTTCGTTTCGCGTGTACTGCATGTCCGCGAGCCGGCGCAGCAGTTGTCGGTGGTCCATCCGGTCGCCGCGCACCAGGTGCAGCACCATCTTGAAGTAGGCTTCCGGGTCGCCGAGGCCGTAGATCGCGGAGACCGTCGCGACGATGATCGAATCCGGCCGCTCCAGCAGCGCCTTGGTGGCGGACAGCCGCATCTGCTCGATGTGCTCATTGATCGAGGCGTCCTTCTCGATATACGTGTCCGACGACGGTACGTAGGCCTCCGGCTGATAATAGTCGTAGTACGAAACGAAATACTCGACGGAATTGCGGGGGAAGTAGCTCTTGAATTCACCGTAGAGCTGGGCTGCCAGCGTCTTGTTGTGCGCGAGCACCAGGGTCGGGCGCTGGAACTTCTGGATGACATTCGCGATCGAGTACGTCTTGCCGGAGCCGGTGACGCCGAGCAGGGTCTGATGCGCGAGCCCCGATTCGATGCCGTCCACGAGCTTCGCGATCGCGGCCGGCTGGTCGCCGGCCGGCGCATATTCCGCCTTCAAATCAAATGGCCTGGGATCGTTCATGCCTTGTCCGGATTGCCACGCAAAATGCCTTGCCGTACCTTAGCCCGGTTTCCCGCCAACCGGTACCCTCCCTTGAGCATCCGACTCGCCAGGCGCGTCCAGCGCATCAAGCCTTCTCCGACACTCGCCGTGACCGCGCGGGCGGCCCGGCTGAAGGCCGAAGGCAAGGACATCATCGGTCTCGGCGCCGGCGAGCCCGACTTCGACACGCCGGTGCACATCGCCGATGCCGGCATCGCCGCGATCCGAGCCGGACATACGCGCTATACCAATGTCGAGGGCACGAACGAGCTCAAGGACGCGATCATCGGCAAGTTCCGCCGCGACAACGCGCTGGAGTACACGCGCCCGCAGGTACTGGTCTCGAGCGGCGCCAAGCAGACCATATTCAACCTGTGCTGCGCGCTGCTCGATCCGGGCGACGAGTCGATCATTCCTGCGCCCTACTGGGTCTCGTACCCGGACATGGTGCTGATCGCCGACGGCACGCCGGTGGCTGTGTATGCGGGCGCGAGCCAGGGTTACAAGATCACCGCGGCCCAGCTAGCCGCCGCGATCACGCCGAAGACGCGGCTCTTGATCCTGAACAGCCCATGCAACCCGACGGGCGCCGCCTACTCGCGCGCGGAATTGCAGGCGTTCGGCAAGCTGCTTGCGCCGCATCCGGACATCGTGATCGGTACCGACGACATGTACGAGCACATCTGGTGGGGACCGGAACCATTCACGAGCTTCGCCACCGCGAATCCGGAGCTCTACGGCCGCACCGTCACGATCAATGGCGTCTCGAAAAGCTATGCGATGACCGGCTGGCGCATCGGCTATTGCGGCGGGCCCGCGGAACTGATCGCCGCGATGGGCACCATCCAGGGCCAAAGCACTTCGAATGCGTCATCGATATCGCAAAAGGCGGCGACCGTCGCGCTCAATTCGCCGCAGGATTGCGTGGCTGCAATGAACCGCGAGTTCAAGGCGCGCCACGACCTGGTTGTCAGGGGGCTGAACGACCTGCCGGGCATCTCCTGCCTGCCCGGCTGGGGCTCCTTCTATGCCTTCGCGAACGTCGAGCGGGCGATGCAACTGGTTGGTGTCGCCGACGACAATGCCTTCGCCGAGTTCCTGATCAACGAAGCCGGTGTGGCGGTCGTTCCCGGATCCGCGTTCGGCGCGCCGGGACATTTCCGGCTGTCATTCGCCGCGTCCGCGGCAACACTCGAGGACGCGCTCGGACGCATGCAGCGCGCGCTCGCCGGAGCCGCCGCCCGCAAGCGCGCCTGAATCGCACGCGAGGCCGGAAATGGCCGCGGTTTTGTTGACTTGGACCCGGCCTTGGCCGACAATCCCGCGCCCTGAAAATACGCTTCCCCGATAGCTCAGTTGGTAGAGCAACGGACTGTTAATCCGTGGGTCGTTGGTTCGAGTCCAACTCGGGGAGCCACCTCCATCGGCGGCCTGGCGAGGTTGACGCGCAGTTATCCGGCCCGGATGACGCGAACTGCTTCACACCTGCTTCACTTCCTGGCCACTTCGTCTGCTGGCAGGCGTAGAAAGACCATCGGGCGTCCGATGCGACGGCGGACCGCACTGGCCGGCGCCGGGGAGCAGTAGTCATGTTGCGATCGATCGTCGGTCTGTTGGCAGCCATCGTCGTCACGTCATCGACACTCGCAGGTCCTCCGGATGAGGCTGCCGGTGGCGTACGCTCGGGATTGGCAGCATTCAGCGCCATGCGGAGCGATGACACCAACCTGTTGATTCGCGCCGTGCTTGGCGCGCCGGTCATTCAGCAGCGCGAGGAATGCTGCAAGATCTGCACGACGGGAAAAGCCTGCGGCGATTCCTGCATCAATCGAAATTACGAATGCCACCAACCGCCGGGCTGCGCTTGCGACGGTTAGCGCCGGACGCGCACTGCGCCACGGACTGACTCCTGTCGGTCGAATCTGACAGCAACTGGAGCGGCTAACGCGGTGACGACCCCGCGGCGGCGCGAGATGATGGCGCACGCCTCGCGCGGGGAATACCAATGATCAAATGGGCCATCATCTTCTTCCTGATCTCGCTGGTTGCCGGCTTCTTCGGCTTCTCCGGCGTGGCATCCGGGTCCCGCACGATCGCCAAGATTCTGTTCTTCATCGCGCTCGCGATTTTCCTTGTAGTCCTGGTCTTCGGCGTGATGCTCGGCACCCTGGTGTTCTGAGCGTCAGCGCGCGGGCTGTCGCGCTCTGCCGCCGAGTGCCAGCGCATTGCCGGCGATCAGCACGGCGAGACCGAGCATCGCCGGCACGGACCAGTGATAGCCCTCGAACAGCGTCGAGACGATCAGCGCGACCACCGGGAAAAGCACACTGGTGTAGGCGGCTCGCGAAGCGCCGATCCTTTTCAACAATGCCAGGTAGAGCCCGAACGCGAGCGAGGTCCCGGCGAGCGCGAGGTAGAGCAGCGAGACGACATAGGGCCACCGTGGATCGAATTCGAATGACGCGCCGCGCAACAGCGCGATCAAAGCGAGCCCGGCCGTGCCATACGCCATGCCGTAGGCGTTGACCGTGACGACCGGCAGGCCGCCGCCGGTATTGCGCATCGCCGCCATGTTGCCGAGCGACGCGACGTAGGTTGCCGCGAGCGCGAACAGGGAGCCGCGGATCACGACCGGATCGTGGCTCGCAGAGCGCAGCTCGGGCAGGAACAAGAGCGCGACGCCCAGCATCCCGGCCGCCGCAGCCATGAGCACGCGGGTCTCGATCGGCGTGCCGAAGACCACGCGCGCGTTGATCAGGTTGAAGAAGATGATGCCGGTGAACAGCACCGCAACCAGGCCGCTCGTTAGGTACTGCGTCGAGAGATAAGTCATCCAGTAGTTGAGGCAGAAGAGTGTCAGTCCCTGGATCGCGACGAAGCGGTGATCGCGCCAGGACAGCCGGAGCGGGCTGTCGACCAGGCGCGCGTAGATGAACACGCAGATCGTCGCGAGGCCAAAGCGATAGACGAGGGAGATTTCCGGCGCAACGATGCCGAGCTGGAACTTGATCGCGTACCAGGTCGTACCCCAGATCAGCACCACCAGCGCATAGATGACCGGACTAGACATGGACTCCACGCTAGACGTTTTTTATGCGTCGTTTCAATAAGTAAAGCTTACGATCTCAATACATTTCTCAGGTGAGGCCGGGCTCAAAAGCCGCTATGATGACCGGCGACCGGCGACCGGCCGAATTCCAGACGGCTGCGCACCGTCGCTCGATATCCGACCGCGGCCGCACAAGGGGACTGCCGCTTGAGCCTGACGTTCGCGCTGTTCGCGACATTAGCGCTTGCGCTGCCTGCACAGGGCACGGAAGACGCGTCAGTCTGGCGCGCGCGTTCCGAAGCGTTGTACGCGGCCGGCGACTTTCGCGGTGCGCTGGAGGCGGCGCAACAGGCGCGCGCGCTCGATCATGCCGACCCCTGGGCGCGCTATGCCTGGGTCCGCGCACTGGCAGCGCTCGATCCGGACGCGGCACGCAGTGCCTTGCCTGGGCTCCAGGATCCCGCCGTTCTTCGCGAGCTGCCGGCCGCAGAGCGTGCGCGACTCGAAACAGCCCTGGGCTACCTCTGTCTCGATCTCGGTGTCGAACCGCTCGCCGCGATGCTGTTCGACGAAGTGCCGGCAACGGAGCCGAGCCATCCCGAGGCGCAGGCGGGTCTTGCGATACTGGCGGTCCGGCGCGGGCACTCGCGGCAGGCACTGGTCCACTTCGTCGCGGCGCGCGGAACCGGAAAACCCGAGCCATCACTCGCGGAACTCGAGCGGGAAACCCGCTTCCAGGTGATGCTCCAGGAATTCAACACCGCGCGCAACCTGCGCGACGCCAATGCGGCAGGCCGCGCCTATTCCGTGCTCGACGAGCTTCGTCCCAATCACCCATCGACGCTCCGTGCTCGCGCGGATCTTGCGGAGCTGCGCGGCGATGCGCCAGCACGTGAGCGCGCCCTGCGCGACCTGCTCGCGGTGGACCGGGACGCACCCGATGCAGCCAGCCAGCTCGTGGATACGCTGTTGCAGCAGAACCGGCCCTTCGACGCACTGGTCGCGGCACGGGACCTTGCGCCGGACCGGCTCGCGGGGGATCCCGTGATGCAGGCGATCGAGCGCAACTGGGTGTCGCATCTGGAAGGCGCGGTCGGCAGCCGATGGCGAAACGGCAGGACCGATCACGATCGCCTCGAGCTGCCGGAACTGCAGTTTGCCTGGACCGCCAGCCATCCCCGTTTCGGGCGCCTGCGGATTGCTGCCGATGCGCTCGCGCCGGATTCGGACCGCGTGCGGACCGGCGAGCCGTTCGGCAGCCTGGTCGCCCTGCCGGCGTTCTCGGAGTCCCAGGGCGACAAGGGCGCCGCCGCCCTGCTGCAGTGGGCGCCCAATACCCGAGTCGTGCTGGAACTCGGCCATACGCCGAGTGCGTTCGAAATCAGCAACCTGACCGGTGCGGTCCGGTTCCGGGTCAATTCCGCGGAAGGCGCCCCGTGGAGCTTCGGCTTCGAGCGTGCCGCAGTCGTCGATTCCCTGCTGTCGTTCGCGGGTGCGGTCGATCCGCTGAACGGTCGCAACTGGGGAGGCGTCACCCGCAATCGGGCCTACGTGGGCGGCCGCTCGGATGACGAGGATCTCGCGGTTTACGGCCTGGTCGCCGCGTCGATCCTCGACGGCCAGGGCGTGGACGACAACGCCCAATGGCAGGCCGACGCCGGATTCTGGCGCCGCGCCGCATCCGGGCCCGGATGGATCGCGCGCCTGGGCGGTAGCCTCCAGGCCACCAGCTATGCCGACAACCGTTCGCACTTCACGCTGGGCCACGGCGGCTACTTCAGCCCGAGCCGGTTCCTGTCGGTCGGGCCGGTCTTCGACTTGCGCGGCCGGCGCGAGGCCACCAGCTTCCGCGTCGAGGGCGGCCTGCTCTGGCAAACGCTGCGCGAGGAATCGAGCGAGTTTTTCCCGTCGCACGACGCCCTGCAGACGGCAAGCGGCAGCCCGTTCTATGCGGGGGAATCGCGTGAAGGACTGGGCGCCCGCCTGGCCGCCTCGATGGAATGGCGCGTCTCGGATCGCGCTGTGGCCGGTTTGCGGCTGGAAGGCGTGCGAGGCGAGGACTTCGACGTCGTGCGTCTGCAGGTCTATACGCGGCGCTGGGACCGGGCTATCTCGGAGCCGCTGCGCGAACCGCCCT
The DNA here is from genome assembly GCA_050738495.1 of Steroidobacteraceae bacterium. Lineage (GTDB taxonomy): Bacteria > Pseudomonadota > Gammaproteobacteria > Steroidobacterales > Steroidobacteraceae > SCUD01. The sequence continues at coordinate 39,999 of JBOHZL010000012.1, forward strand.
CCCCCGGGCTCGGCTCGGAGTCCTATCATCTGAACTGAGGCGACAAACTCAGGCGCGGTCCCTGGATCCGCCGGTGAACGCCTCGAGATAGCGCTTGAACTCGTCGCCCAGTTCCGGGTGGCGCAGCCCGTATTCGACCGTCGCCTCGAGGTAGCCGAGCTTGCTGCCGCAGTCATAGCGCTTGCCGTTGAACCGGTACGCGTACACGGGTTCGTCCGCGAGCAGTGCGGCAATGCCGTCGGTCAACTGGATTTCACCGCCGGCGCCGCGGCCGATTTTCTGCAAGCGCTCGAAGATCGAACCACTCAACAGGTAACGCCCCACCACGCCCAGGTCTGACGGCGCGTCGGCGGGCTTCGGTTTCTCGACGATGCGCCGAATCCGCGACAGGTCACCGCCGGATTCGTCGATTGCCACGATGCCATAGCTTGCCGACTGGCTCCGCGCGACCTGCTGCACGCCGATCAGGCTGCCACCGCTTTTCTGGTACTGGTCACGCATCTGCGCGAGCACCGGCTGTTTCGCGTCGATCAAGTCATCGGCAAGGTGCACGAAGAACGGCTCGTTGCCGATCACGGGTTGCGCGCAAAGCACGGCATGACCGAGACCGAGCGGCGCCGGCTGGCGGATATAGATGCAGGTCGCGTCGCCCGGCAGGATGGCGCGCAGCGTATCGACCAGCTCCTGCTTGCCCTGTGCCGCGAGCGCCGACTCGAGTTCCGGATCGGTGTCGAAGTGATCTTCGATCGCGCGCTTGGAGCTGCCGGTGATGAAGACGAGCTTGCGCGCACCTGCGGCCAGCGCCTCATCCACCGCATACTGGATCAGCGGCTTGTCGACGATCGGCAGCATTTCCTTGGGACTCGCCTTGGTGGCCGGTAGGAAGCGCGTGCCGCGTCCGGCGACGGGAAATACTGCGAATCGAATCGGTGCGGGACGGCTCACGGTCGGTCCTTGTGTTCCAGTGCCATGCGTCACGCATGATACCGGAGCCGCCGTCAGCCGGCCCGCACCTCGGGCCGGCAGTTCTCAGCCCTGGGTCTTCTCCGCCTCGAACCGCAGATTGGACTTGTTCTGCTCGATCAACTTCTTGCCGAGTCCCTTGACCTTGCCGAGATCGTCGGCGCTCTTGAACGGCCCGTTCTTCTGGCGATGCGTGACAATGGCCTCGGCTTTGGCCATGCCGATGCCCTGCAACTCCTTCGCGAGGGTCTTCGCGTCCGCAGTGTTGATATTGACGGGCCCGGCGATGGCGTTCGACGCGAGCAGCAGCGCTGCCACCAGCACTGCTCCCATTCCTTTGGTGAACATGGCTTGACTCCCTTGACTTCGCGCGCAGCGACCATCGCCGCGCCCGGGAGAAGGCTATGGGATGGCGACGCGCCCCGTGGCCTGGCTATCGCGCGCGATCGCGGCAATTCACGCAGGGAAATAGAGGGGACGCTTCCCTTCATCTGCCTGCAGCATTGGGTTTAGTCTCCGCCGAAAAGATGAAGGGAAGCGTCCCCTCTATTTTCCGCTGCGCTCGAGTCCGGCGACCAGGTCGAATCGAAGCAGCGGCCGCTGGCTGTCCCAGAACTTGCAGCCCGGGCACTGCCAGAAGTGATCGATGCTGGAGAAACCGCAGTTGGCGCAGCGATAACGTGGTGTCGCCGCAGCCTGACGGCGGAGCACCGAGGCCACATCGCGCACCGCGCGCGCATCGAGCGCTGCGGGGTCGCGGCCGATCGCGCGCACCAGGCCGGCGATTGCCTCGTCATGGGCCAGGCAGGCCCGAACGCGCTGCTCGAGCGCGGCGAAATCGAGCGCGTCCGCCATGATCGACGCGATCGCTATCTCGTTGCCGGACTCGCTTCCCGCCCCGACGACACGCTCGACGATGCCCTCTCCGCCCGGGCCCGCCGCGCGCGCCAGCCGCACCAGGCGGGGCATCACCTCGATGGCGAGTGCCGCATCGTGCTTGATCACGGCGGCCAGGAGCCGCTCCGCGAGCGGGAAGTCCCTCTGTTCGATGGCGATATCGGTGCGCACCAGCGCGCCGCGCGGGAAGCGTCGCCGCTCGGCATGCGCGGCTCGCAAGTGATTGCGCGCCTCGTCGAGCGAGCCGAGATCGCGGGCCGCCTCGGCGAGCTCGCAGTAGTAATGGGCAATGGCGCTTTCCTGCGGTGCGCGGCCGCCCTTCTCGAGCTCGCGGAACACGGCGATGGCGCGCTCCCATTCCTGTTCTTGCTCGTAGATCCGCATCAGCTTGCGCATCGCCGCCATGCGGTGCGCGCCGGATGCCGCAAGCGGCTCGAGGATCTTTTCGGCGCGATCGAGCATGCCGGCCTTCAGGTAGTCCTGCGCCAGCGCGAAGCCGGCCTGCTCGCGCTGCGCGGGCTCGAGGGTCTCGCGCGTGGCGATGTTCTGGTGGATCTTGATGGCACGGTCCACCTCGCCGCGGCGACGATAAAGGCTTCCCAGCGCGAAATGCGTCTCGACAGTGTCGCCGTCGAGCTCGGCGGCGCGCAGGAAAGCCTCGAGCGCGCGGTCGGGCTGCTCGTTGACCAGGAAGTTGACGCCTGCAAGGTAGTTGCCACGCAGGCGCTCGGCGCCTACCGCGCTCGGGCGCGGCTTGCGAGCAGCATAGAAGCCGATGACCCCGCCGAGGAACAGCACCCCCAGCAGGATCCAGATTGATTCAGGATTCATCGGTCACCTGCGGCGCTGCCGCGCAAGTGAACGGGCAATGCCTAGTTCCGGATCGGGTGCGACTGGCCTTCATTGACCCGCTCGCGCAGATCCTTGCCCGGCTTGAAATGCGGAACGTACTTGCCTGCCAGCGCGACCGCCTCGCCGGTCTTGGGATTGCGCCCCTGCCGCGGCGGGCGGAAGTGCAGCGAGAAGCTGCCGAAGCCGCGGATCTCGATGCGCTCGCCGCCGGCGAGCGCGTCACTCATGATCTCGAGCATCTGCTTCACGGCCAGCTCGATGTCCTTGGCCGGCAGGTGCTTTTGCTTGGCGGAGATGATCTCGATCAATTCTGATTTTGTCATGTCTCCCGTCCTCAACTGCGAAGCGCGCCACCCTCATCCCCGGGAGCGCGCCCCGGACCGGCTCATTGACCGGTGATCTGCTCCTTCAGCAGGTCACCGAGCGAGGTACCAGTCGCCGAATCGGTGCCGCGGTACTGCTGCACCGCCTCGGCCTCTTCCTCGGCCTCGATCGCCTTCACCGACAGGACGATCGCGCGGCTCTTGCGGTCCACGCCGACGAACCGCGCCTCGATCGCGTCGCCGACCTTCAGCACCGTGCGCGCGTCCTCGACGCGCTCGCGCGCCAGTTCCGATGCGCGCAGGCTGCCCTCGATGCCGTCGCCGAGATCCACGACGGCGCCACGGGCATCCACGTCCTTGACCGTGCCCTTGACGATGCTTCCCTTCGGATGGTCGGCGAGATACGCCGAAATCGGGTCCTTGGCCATCTGCTTGACGCCGAGCGAAATGCGCTCGCGTTCCGGGTCGATCGACAGCACCATCGCCTCGATCGACTGGCCCTTCTGGTAATCGCGCACCGCTTCCTCGCCCGGCCGGTCCCAGGAGATGTCCGACAGGTGCACCAAGCCGTCGATGCCGCCCGACAGGCCGATGAAGATGCCGAAGTCGGTGATCGACTTGATCTGGCCGGTGACCTTGTCGCCGCGGTTGTAGCTCTCCGCGAACTCGCGCCACGGATTCGGCTTGCACTGCTTGAGGCCGAGCGAGATACGGCGGCGCTCCTCGTCGATGTCGAGCACCATGACCTCGACTTCCTCGCCGACGTGCACCACTTTCGCCGGATTCACGTTCTTGTTGGTCCAGTCCATCTCCGAGACATGGACCAGTCCCTCCACGCCCTCTTCGATTTCGACGAAGCAGCCATAGTCGGCGATGTTCGTGACCTTGCCGAACAGGCGCGTGTTCGGCGGATAGCGCCGCGCGATGTTCTGCCAGGGATCGGCGCCGAGCTGCTTGATGCCGAGCGACACGCGCTGGCGCTCGCGGTCGAACTTGAGAATGCGCACGTCGATCTCGTCGCCGACCTTGACAATTTCCGAGGGGTGCTTGACGCGCTTCCAGGCCATGTCCGTGATGTGCAGCAGGCCGTCGATGCCGCCCAGGTCGACGAACGCGCCGTAGTCGGTCAGGTTCTTGACCGCGCCCTTCACCACGTCGCCTTCCTTCAGATTGTCGAGGAGCTGCGAGCGTTCCGCGCTGTATTCCTGCTCGACCACCGCGCGGCGCGACACGACGACGTTGTTGCGGCGCTGGTCCAGCTTGATGACCTTGAATTCCAGTTCCTTGCCCTCGAGGTAGCTCGGATCGCGCACCGGGCGCACATCCACGAGCGATCCCGGCAGGAAGGCGCGCACGTTGTCGAGCTCGACCGTGAAGCCGCCCTTGACGCGGCCGTTGATCACGCCCTTGACGATTTCGCCCTTGGTGAAGGCCTCTTCGAGGCGGGTCCAGGTGCGCGCACGCTTGGCTTTCTCGCGCGACAGGCGGGTTTCGCCGGAGCCGTCCTCGACGGCGTCGAGGGCGACCTCGATTTCCTGACCGACGGTGACGTCGATTTCGCCGCTTTCGTTTCGGAACTGGTCCGCCGGGATCACGGCCTCGGACTTCAGTCCCACGCTGACGATCACCACATCGGCGTTCACGTCGACGACGGTGCCCATCAGGATCTGGCCAGGCCGGATCTGCTGGCTTGCGAGGCTCTGTTCGAACAATTGCTGGAACGATTCGGTCATTGGGTCTTCCGGGCCGCGTGGCCCACTTGGGTTGCATGCCGTGCGGCGTCCTGCCGCTACGGGTCCTGTCATCCGCGGCGCAGCTCCCTGCCGCGCCGTCCGTTGCCGGCTTGCCGCCGGCCATCCGTTCAACTCGCGCGCGCCTCCGGGAACCGCTCGCGCGCGAGTGCACTCACCCGCCCGACGACCTCCTCGATGGTCAACGCAGTCGAATCCACCACGATTGCATCCGGGACAGCGATCAGGGGCGCCACGGCCCGGCTCGTATCCCGCCTGTCCCGCTCGGCTATCTCCGCGGAAAGGGCGGCAAGGCTAACACTCAACCCCTTTTCTTTCAACTGCTTATAGCGCCTGAGGGCCCTTTCGCCGGGGCTCGCGGTCAGGAAGATCTTGAGCCCCGAATCGGGGAAAACGATCGAGCCCATGTCCCGTCCGTCCGCCACCAGCCCCGGCGGGCACGCAAACGCCCGCTGGCGCCCCAGCAAGGCCGATCTCACGGCAGGCCAGGCGGCGACCCGGGAGGCGGCCTCCCCGGTTTCCTCGGCACGCAATTGACGGGTCACGTCGGCACCCGACAGCTTCACCTGTTCCTCGCCATTCCCGTCCACGCCGAATGTGACGTCGAGTTCGGCGGCCAGGCCGGCCTGACCCTGCACGTCGTCCGGCGCGAGCTTCGCCCGCATCCCGGCGAGCGCCACCAGTCGGTACAGCGCGCCACTATCGAGCAGGTGCCAGCCAAAATGCCGCGCGACCCGACGCGCAATCGTACCCTTGCCGGAGCCGCCCGGACCGTCGATGGCAATGACCGGCACCGGATTCATCCTTCCTCCGCCAGCCGATGGCCCGAAGCGCGCGCCACGGCCGCAAATCCCGGGAACGAGGTCGCGACATTCTGCACGTTGCGGATCACGAGCGGAGCCTCGGCACGCGCGGCGAGCATGGCGAATGCCATCGCGATGCGATGATCGCCATGGGTCTCGACGGTGCCGCCCTGCACTGAACCGCCGACGACACGCAGCCCGTCCCGCAGGGCCTCGACCTCGACGCCGAGACTGGCGAGGCCATCTGCCATCGCAGCGATACGGTCGCTTTCCTTGACGCGCAATTCCGCCGCGCCGGTCGCGATCGTCTCGCCCTGCGCGACCGCAGCCGCGGCGAAGAGTGCGGGAAACTCGTCGATCATGCCCGCGGCCATTTCCCGCGGAACCACGACCCCGTGAAGCGTACCGGGCCACACCGCGATGTCGGCCACGGGCTCGCTGCCGCGGCCAGACTGCTGCCGCAGTTCGATGCGCGCGCCCATGAGCCGCAGGACGTCGATCAGCCCGGTGCGCGTGGGGTTGACACCGACATGGCGAATGACGACCGATCCGGCGCCTGCGATCACTGCGGCCACGATGAAGAACGCTGCCGCGGAAAAGTCGCCCGGGACATCGATGCGTGTCGCGGCCGGCAGCGCCGGGCCTTCGATCGATGCGCTGGTGCCGTCACGGCTGACGGCGATCCCGAAGTCGCCCAGCATGCGTTCGGTGTGATCGCGGGAAAGCTGCGGCTCGTTGACCGTGGTGCGGCCCGTCGCAAGGAGGCCAGCGAGCAGGACAGCAGACTTGACCTGAGCACTCGGCAATTTGAGCTGGATTGCGCGGCCCTTCAGCGCCCTGCCCCCGAAGATCGACAGTGGCGGGTAACCTTCACGGGTTCGGACATCCGCACCCAGGCTCCGCAGCGGCGCAGCGACCCGTTCCATCGGCCGCCGCATCAATGAGGCGTCGCCGATCAGCTCGGAATCGAAAGCCTGCCCGCACAGCAGGCCGGCGAGCAGGCGCATCGATGTGCCGGAGTTGCCGAGATCCAGGGGCGCTGCTGCCGCGCGCAGGCCATGCGGGCCTGCGCCATGCACGATTACCCGCCCCGCCGACGGCCGCTCGATGCGCACGCCCATCGCGGCCAGTGCAGCGAGCGTCGCCAGGCAATCTTCACCTTCGAGGAAGCCGTGAATCTCGGTGACGCCGGTCGCAGCGGCACCCAGGATGGCGGCGCGATGGGAGATCGACTTGTCGCCCGGCACCTGGATCTCCCCGGCGATCGCGCCGCCCGGGCTTGCGATGTAGCGCTTGCCGGTGGCAGTCACGCTCGTGTCGCGAGCGCCCCGGCCATTGCCGCCAGTGCGCGTTCGTTCTGTTGCCTGGTCCCGGTCGTGATTCGAAGGTGGTTTGGCAGCCCGTAATTCGCGACCGGCCGCACGATGACGCCCTGGCGTTGCAGGGCGTCGCTGATCGGAGCCGCCGGCCGCCCGACATCGCACAGCACGAAATTCGCGGCCGACGGCAGTACCCCGAGACCCAGTCCGGCAAGACCCGTGCGCAGGTATTCGAGACCCTCGCGATTCACCGCGAGTGTCCGTTCCAGGTGCTCGCTGTCGTCGACGGCGGCCACCGCCGCGGCCAGGCCTGCAACCGAAACATTGAATGGCTGGCGCACCCGATTGAGGAGTTCCGCCAGATCGGGATGAGACAGCGAATAACCGACGCGCAGGCCGGCCAGGCCGAAGGCCTTGGAGAAGGTCCGCGTCACGACCAGGTTCGGGTGCCGCGACAGCCACCGCGTGGCGTCAGGTACTCCCAGGCCGACCGCGTACTCGTGGTAAGCCTCGTCGATGACGACGATGACGTCGGGCGGAATCGTTCGCAGCAGCGTTTCCAGTTCCCGCTCGTCGAGCCAGGTGCCGGTCGGGTTGTTGGGATTGGCGACGAACAGCAGTCGGGTGCGCGACCCGATGGCGGCTGCGAACGCCGCGGGATCGTGACCGAGCGGCATCCGGTGCCCCGCCGCATTGGCTTGCGGGATGCGCGCGGCCGCGCCCGCCGCCTGCACGGCGATCGGATAGACGGCGAAGGCATACTGCGAATAGACCGCCTCGGAATCCGGCGTGAGAAAGGTCTCCGCCAGCAGCACCAGCAGGTCGTTCGAACCGTTGCCGAGCGTGACCTGCGAAATGTCGATGCCATGGGCTTGCGCAAGCCGGCTCCTGAGCACATGGCCGCTGCCATCGGGATACATGCCGACGCCGGCGATCGCGTCCTTGAGCGCAGCCAGCGCCCGGGGGCCGGGCCCGAGCGGGTTCTCGTTCGACGCAAGCTTGATGCTGTCCTTGATGCCGAGTTCGCGTTCGAGCTGCTCCGGTGGCTTGCCCGGGATGTAGGGTGCGAGGTTCCGGATTCCCGGCGCGGCGAGTGCTTCGAAGCGATTTGCCATGGTGCCGCTCAGACGACCCGGGCGCTCAGCACGCCGTGGATGCCGCCAATTCGCTCGATCAGCCCCGCCGGCACCTGGCCGTCGATGTCGATCAGCGTGTAGGCCACTTCACCCCTGGACTTGTTCAGCAGGTCGGCGATGTTGAGACCGGCCTCGGCGAGCTGGGTCGAGATCTGCCCGACCATGTTGGGCACGTTGCTGTTGGCGATGGCCACGCGCGAGGTCGCCGGAACCCGGGGCAGCGAGGCTTCCGGAAAATTGACCGAGTGGCGGATGTTGCCGTGTTCCAGAAAGTCGCGGATCGTGTCGGCGACCATGATCGCGCAGTTGTCCTCGGCCTCGCTGGTGGATGCGCCGAGGTGCGGCAGCGCGATCACGCCGGCCTGCTTCTGCGTCACCGGCGAGGGGAAATCGCAGACATAGGCGGCCAGTCTGCCGCCGCGGATCGCCTCGACCACGGCCTGCTCGTCCACGATGCCGGCGCGGGCGAAATTGAGCACGGCAGCGCCATCCGGCAGCAGCCGCAGGCGCCCGGCATTCACCAGGCCGTGGGTCTGGTCCGTGAGCGGCACATGCACGGTGACCGCATCCGAGCGCGTGAACAGGTCATCGAGCGAGAGCGCCTGCTCGACGCCCGAGGACAACTGCCATGCGCGTTGCACCGTGATCTGCGGGTCGTAGCCCAGCACGCGCATGCCGAGGAGGTGCGCGGCATTCGCGACCTCGACCCCGATTGCGCCGAGACCGACGACGCCGAGCGTGCGGCCCGGCAACTCATAGCCGATGAACAGTTTCTTGCCCCGCTCCACGGCGGCTTCGAGAGCCGCGTCCCCGACGTCGAGACCGCGCACGAAGTCCCAGGCTTCGCAGATGTGGCGCGCGGCCAGCAACAGTCCCGCGAGCACGAGTTCCTTGACGGCATTGGCATTGGCGCCCGGCGCGGTGAACACCGGCACGCCGCGACGGGACAGGTCCACGACCGGGATGTTGTTGGTGCCGGCTCCGGCACGGCCGACGGCGCGCACGCTGGCCGGTATGTCGAGCGCGTGCATGTCCGCCGAGCGCAGCAGGATCGCGTCGGGATGGCCGATCTCGGAGGCCACTTCATAGCGGTCGCGCGGCAGCCGCTCGAGTCCCTTGATCGAGATGCTGTTGAGCGTCAGGATCCTGTAGCGGGTCATCCGTACCGTCGCTCGAAATCGCGCATGAAGTCGACCAGCGCATCGACGCCTTCCGCCGGCATCGCGTTGTAAAGGCTCGCGCGCATCCCGCCGATCGCGCGGTGACCTGCGAGATTGGCGAGGCCCGACGCCTCGGACTCCGCGAGGAAGGCCTGGTCGAGCTCCGGCTTCGCCAGTCTGAACGGCACGTTCATCCAGGAGCGGCACTCGCGCGCCACCGGGTTCGAATAGAACGGCGAAGCATCGATCGCGGCGTAGAGGACCGCGGCCTTGGCACGATTTCGCGCAGCCATCGCCGCCAGGCCGCCTTCGCGCTTCAGCCACTTGAACACGAGCCCCGCGAAATACCAGCCGAATGTCGGCGGAGTGTTCTGCATCGAGCCCGCGTCCGCGACTGCGCGATAGTCGAATACCAGCGGCGTGCCGGGCCGGGCGCGGCCAATGAGATCCTCGCGCACGATCACGACGGTGATGCCGGACGGCCCGATGTTCTTCTGTGCGCCGGCGTAGATGACGCCGAATGGCGCGACATCGAGCGGCCGCGACAGGATCGTCGACGACATGTCGGCGACCAGCGGCAGGCCGCCGGTATCCGGCACATAGGGAAATTCCACGCCGCCGATCGTTTCATTCGGCGTGTAGTGCAGGTAGGCCGCGTCGGCGGAGAAGCGTAACGATGCCTGTGCCGGCACGGTCGTGTAGTTCGAGATCGCCTCGTCGGCGGCCACGCGGACCAGGACGAAACGCCGCGCCTCCACGATGGCGCGCTGCGACCAGTGCCCGGTATCCAGGTAGTCCGCCGGCGCGCCGGCCGCCGCCAGGTTGAGCGGCACCGCGGAAAACTGGGCGGCCGCGCCGCCCTGCATGAACAGTACCTTATAGTTCCGCGGGATCGAGAGCAGCTCGCGCAGGTCGGCCTCGGCCTCCTCCGCCACGGCCATGAAGGCCTTGCTGCGGTGACTCACTTCCATGACCGACATGCCGCCCTGCCACTCGAGCAATTCGGCGCGAGCCTGCTCGAGTACGGGCAACGGCAGGACCGCAGGCCCCGCGGAAAAATTGTAGACGCGCAAGCTGGCGGCCCGAAGACCGGCTTCAGCCGGCTCCTTCGCCTGCCTGGGTTTCGTCGCCGGCGATGCGCTCCAGGCCCACGAGCTTCTCGCCTTCCCCGAGGCGCATGATGCGCACGCCCTGCGTGTTGCGGCCGAGCACCGGGATGTCGCTGACCGGGACGCGTACCAGCGTGCCGCTCGAATTGATCAGCATGATCTCGTCGTCGCGCCTGACCTGACGCGCGCCGACCAGCGCGCCGTTGCGGTCGCTGGTCTGCAAGGCGATGACACCCTGTCCCGCGCGTCCGTGACGCGGGTAGTCCTCGACGTCGGACAGCTTGCCGTAGCCGCGCTCGGACACCGTCAGGATCGGGCCCTCGCCGAGCACGATCAGCGACGTGACACGCTGGCCTTCCGTGAGCTTGATGCCACGCACGCCAGCCGCCTCGCGGCCCATCGGCCGCACCTGGTCCTCGGCAAAGCGGATCGCCTTGCCGTCGGTGGTGGTCAGCAGGATCTCGCGCTGCCCATCGGTCAACGCCACATCGACCAGGCAATCCGACTGGTCGAGCGACACAGCGATGATGCCGTTGGCGCGCGGACGCGAGAATGCGGACAGCGGCGTCTTCTTGACCGTGCCCTGGCTGGTCGCCATGAAGATGAAACGCGATTCGTCGAATTCGCGCACCGCCAGCACCGCGGTGATGCGTTCGCCCTCGCCGAGCTGCAGCAGGTTGACGATCGGCTTGCCGCGCGAGCCGCGGCTGGCAAGCGGCAACTGGTAGACCTTGAGCCAGTAGCACTGGCCGCCGTCGGAGAAGCACAGGAGCGTGTCGTGACTGTGGGCGATGAACAGCTTGTCGACGAAGTCCTCATCCTTGACGGTCGTCGCCATCTTGCCCTTGCCGCCGCGGCGCTGCGCCTCGTAGTCGGTGACCGGCTGGGTCTTGGCGTAACCGGCGTGCGAGAGCGTCACCACGAGGTCCTGGCGCTCGATCAGGTCCTCGATGGTCACGTCGGACTGGTCGGCGACGATCTCGGTGCGCCGCTCGTCGCCGTAGGCCTGCTTGATCGCGGCGAGTTCCTCGCGGATTACGGCCAGCAGCCGGTCGGGACGCGCCAGGATCTCGCCGAGATCGCGGATCAGCTCGAGGAGCTCGGTGAACTCGGCGACGATCTTGTCCTGCTCGAGGCCGGTGAGGCGATGCAGGCGCAGGTCGAGGATCGCCTGGGCTTGCGCCTCGGAAAGCCGGTAAGTCTCGCCCACCAGGCCCAGCTCTTCGGCGATGCCCTCGGGCCGTGTCGGGACGTTGCCCGCGCGTGCCAGCATCGCGGGCACTGCGCCGGGGCCCCAGGCGCGCGATTGCAGGGCAGCTTTCGCTTCGGGTGGTGTCGGTGACGCCTTGATGACCGCGATCACTTCGTCGATGTTCGCGAGCGCGACGGCGAGGCCCTCCAGCAGGTGTGCGCGAGCACGCGCTTTGCCGAGGTCGTGGATGGTGCGGCGCATCACCACTTCGCGGCGGTGGCGCAGGAACGCATCCAGCATCTCCTTCAACGACAGCAGCTTCGGCTGCCCGTCGAGGAGCGCCACCATATTGACGCCGAACACCGCTTCCATCGGTGTCAGCTTGAAGAGCTGGTTCAGCACCCGCTCGTGGTTCTCGCCGCGCTTCAGCTCGATGACGACTCGCAGGCCGTCCTTGTCGGACTCGTCGCGCAATTCGGAGATGCCCTCGATCTCCTTGTTGCGCACCAGGTCGGCGATGCGCTCCAGCAGCCGGGCCTTGTTGACCTGGTAGGGCAATTCGGACACGACGATCGCCTGCCGCCCGCGCTCGTCGACGTCCTCGACGGCGGTGCGCGCGCGCACCGACAGGCGGCCGCGGCCGGTCTTGTAGGCGAGCACGATCTCGGCGGCGCCGTTGATGACGCCGGCCGTCGGGAAATCCGGGCCCGGCACGAGTCGCATGAGCTCGGCCAGGCCGAGCTCCGGCGTGTCGATCAGCGCGATGCAGGCGTCGACGATCTCGCCCAGGTTGTGCGGCGGGATGTTGGTCGCCATGCCGACCGCAATGCCGGCCGAGCCATTGACCAGCAGGTTCGGAAAGCGCGCCGGCATGACCGCCGGCTCCTGCTCGCTATTGTCGTAATTGGGCGTGAAATCGACCGTTTCCTTGTCGATATCGGCCAGGAGCTCGTGCGCGATGCGGGTCATCCGCACCTCGGTGTAGCGCATCGCCGCCGGCGGGTCGCCGTCCACCGAGCCGAAATTGCCCTGCCCGTCCACCAGCAGGTAACGCATCGAGAACGGCTGCGCCAGGCGGACGATCGTGTCGTAGACCGACGCATCGCCATGCGGGTGGTACTTGCCGATCACGTCGCCGACGACGCGCGCCGACTTCTTGTAGGCCTTGTTCCAGTCGTTGCCGAGTTCGCGCATCGCGTACAGCACCCGGCGGTGCACCGGCTTCAATCCGTCGCGCACGTCGGGCAGCGCACGGCCCACGATGACGCTCATCGCGTAATCGAGGTAGGACTTGCGCATCTCGTCTTCGAGGTTGACGTGCAGAACTTCGCGCGCGATCTCGCTCATGCGGATTTCGTCTTCACCGAAGGGGTCCAGGAAAGCGCGAATTTTAGCACAGCGCGTATACTTCCCGGATGCAACCGGCCCCGAATGTCGACCCTGCGGAGATCTCGAAATTCGACGCCGTCGCGCCGCGCTGGTGGGACCCCGACGGCGAGTTCCGCCCCCTGCACGACCTCAATCCGGCACGGCTGGATTACATCGAGGCGCGCGCCGGCCTCGGCGGGCGCCGGGTGCTGGATGTCGGCTGCGGCGGCGGTTTGCTGACCGAGGGCATGGCCCGGCGCGGCGCCCGCGTCTGCGGCATCGATCTCGCGCCAGCGGCACTGGAAGTCGCGCGCCTGCATGCGCTGGAATCCGGAGTAATCATCGATTACCGGCAGATTGCCGCCGAATCGCTCGCGGACGCCGAGCCGGGCGCCTTTGACCTGGTGACCTGCCTCGAAATGCTCGAACACGTCCCCGCGCCAGCCGCCATCGTCGCTGCGCTTGCCCGGCTGGTCCGGCCGGGTGGCGACGTGATCTGCTCGACCATCAACCGCAATGCCAAGGCGTTCGCGCTCGCCATCGTCGGCGCCGAATACCTGCTCCGTCTGCTGCCGATGGGTACGCATCAATACGCGCGCCTGATCAGGCCCTCGGAAATCGCGCGCTGGGGTCGCGATGCCGGCCTGGAAATCGCCGATCTCTCCGGACTTGGATACAACCCGGCGACACGCAAGGCACGTATCAGCGGCGACATCTCGGTCAATTACCTGGTCCATTTCCGGCGGCCGACGGCCTCGGCCAACGCATGAATCGCCGCCGCGACCTGCGCGGCGTGCTGCTGGACCTCGACGGCACCTTGCTTGACACCGCACGCGACATGGCGCATGCGCTCAATCGCTTGCGTGTCGCGGAGGGACTGGAGGAATTGCCTTACGAGCAGCTCCGGCCGCTGGTCTCGCATGGCGCGCCGCGTCTGATCCGGTTCGCCTTCGGCGAACGCGAACCGGCGCATTACGAGGCGCTGCGCAGGCGCTTTCTCGATTTTTACCGCAGTGCCATCGCGGTGCACACCTGCCTGTTCGCCGGCTTTGAAGAGGTGCTGCTGGCCATCGAGCAGGCTGGACTGCGCTGGGGCATCGTCACCAACAAGCCCGGGTGGCTCACCGCGCCGCTGCTGGGGGCGCTCGGACTCGCCGCCCGTTGCGGCTGCGTGGTCAGCGGCGACACGCTGGCCGAACGCAAGCCCCATCCCCTGCCGCTCCTGCATGCAGCCGCGTTGCTCGGGCTCGAACCGCAGCACTGCGTGTATCTGGGCGATGCGGAGCGCGACGTGCAGGCCGCCCGCAACGCGGGCATGATTCCGCTGGTAGCCGGCTTTGGCTACCTGAACGCGGACGAGGATCCCAGCGCCTGGCAGCCGGAAGCCGTACTGGGCCGACCGGATGAGTTGCTCGAATGGCTGGGATTGAAAATGGGATTGAAAAATTGAGCGGCGAACCGGAAACGATCCTGCTCGCGATACTCGGTCTGGCGCTGGCCCTCGGCCTGGGCTGGTGGCTCGGCCGTCGCCGGGCAGCCGCGCTCGAAACGGAAGTCGCAGTGCTCAACGCACGGCTGTCGTCCGAACAGGCGCTGGAATCCGAGCGCGCGACTGCGCTCGACCGCGCGATGGAGCAGCTCGACCGACGCTTCGACGATCTGGCCGGCCGGCAGCTGCGCGAGAACATCGAGAACTTCCTGCGCCTCGCCAAGGAACACCTCGGCACCCATCAGCAGAATGCGCAAAGCTCCCTCAAGGAGCGCGAGCAGGCGATCGAGGCGCTGGTCAAGCCGATCCAGGAGACGCTGTCACGCACGTCCGAGACGCTGCGCGAGATCGAGGTGGAGCGCCAGCGCGACTTCGGCAGCCTGCGCCAGCATCTGACCGACATGCGCGAGACGCACACGGCGCTGCAACGGGAGACCCGGAACCTGGTGCAGGCACTCAGCAAGCCGCAGGTTCGCGGCCAATGGGGCGAAATCGCGCTCCGCCGGCTGGTCGAGCTCGCCGGCATGACCGCCCATTGCGACTTCGAGGAGCAGGTGCACGTGGCCGGCGAAGACGGCGCGTTGCGACCGGACATGATCGTGCACCTGTCCGAGGGCCGTGACGTCGTCGTGGACGTCAAGACGCCGCTTGACGCCTATCTTCTCGCGGTCGAGGCGCCCTCGGACGAGGCCCGGACCGCGGCGCTCCGCCGCCACGCGCAGCACGTGTCGGAACGAGTGCGGCTGCTGTCGTCCAAGAACTATGCGTCGCAGTTCGAGAACGCGCCGCAGTTCGTCGTGTTGTTCCTGCCGGGCGACCAGTTCCTGTCGGCGGCGCTCGACCAGCAACCGGACCTGCTGGATCGCGCGATGAGCAGCGGCGTCGTGCTGACGACGCCTTCCACGCTGCTGGCGCTGCTCAAGGCGGTGCACAGCGGCTGGCAGAACGTGAAGCTCGCCGAGGGTGCAGAGCGGATCCGCGGGCTAGCCGAGGACCTCTACTCGCGGCTCGGCACGTTCCGCAACCACATCGGCAAGCTCGGCAACGCGCTCGAAGCCAGCCTGCGGGCTTACAACGCTTCCGTCGGATCGCTCGAGCGCAGCGTCCTGCCGGGTGCGCGCAAATTCACCGAGCTCGGCGTGCGGACCGACAAGCCGATCGAGGATCTCACCGAGATCGAGGTCAACGTGCGCACCGCCGAAGGCTCGATACCGGAACTCGCCCCGCCTGAAGAGCACTGAGATGCAGGCCGCCATCCCGGATCCGGCGCCCCAGTCGCACACCGGGCGGGTGATCGTCGTGACGGGGGCGGGAGATGGCATTGGCCAGGAAGTGACACTCGCGCTCGCCCGCCAGGGAGCTACCGTCGGCCTGCTGGGACGGACGCAACGCAAGCTCGAGCGCAGCTACGACCGCATCGTCGAGGCCGGTGGCCCGAAGCCTGCCCTGTTGCCGTTCGACCTCGAGAAATCGGCCGCACCGCAGTACGACGCCCTGCACGACGCGATCGAGGGAGAATTCGGCCGGCTCGACGGGCTGGCCCATATCGCCGGCATCCTCGGCGACCTGAGCCCGATTGAACACTATGACGTCCCGACCTGGTGCAAGGTGCTGCACGTCAACCTGACGGCCCCGTTCATCCTGACGCGGACCTTGTGGCCGCTGTTGCGCCGATCCGAAGACGCCAGCGTCGTGTTTACGTCCAGCAACCTGGCGCGACAAGGGCGTGCCTACTGGGGCGCGTACGCGGCTTCCAAGTCCGGCACCGAGGGCCTGATGCAGGTGCTCGCGCACGAGGCGGCCGATACCACGAGCATCCGCGTCAACAGCGTCAACCCGGGACGGGTGCGAACGTCCATGCGCCGGCAAGCGTATCCCGCCGAGAACCCCGGCCAGAATCCCGAACCGGCCGCCGTCGTGGGGCCCTACCTCTATCTGTTGGGTCCGGCGAGTCGGGGCGTCAACGGGCAGGCTTTCGACTGCCAGCCGGCTTGAGATTCGCGAGCTCGTACAGCGCCGCCAGCTCGCCTTCCGTCAGCGGCCGACTTCGGCCGCGCGCAAGCGCACGATCCATCGCGATCGGCCCGAGGCGCGTGCGCAGGATGCGATTCGCCTCCAGCCCGCAATGATCGAATAGCTGCCTCAGCTCGCGCGGGCGCAATCCCGCGCAGTGAACCTGGAGCCAGCGATTGCTGGCCTCGCCGCCGGCGGCAGTGACCTTCGTCACCTGCCCCTTGGCCGCTGTTGCCTCGGCCGCCCGGGACAGCATCTCGGCAATCCGCTCCGCGTCGAATGCCCCGCGCACTCGCACGCTGAATTCGCTCGCGATGTCGAGTCCCCGTCGGGTCAGTGCCGCGGCCAGCTTGCCGTCGGTAACGAACAGCTCGAGGCCACTGTCATTGGCAGCGAGGGGGCTGATCGGTATCCACCGCCGCCCGGACGCTTTTGGCAGCCGTTCGAGCGAACTTGGCGTCTCCCGGGCGCTGGCGGCGCGAATTTCTTCCTGGGCCGGGCGGTGGTAGGCCATTCCGCCCGGTGCGGCGGCGACCGCGCGATCGAGCCGCAGCCGGCGGCCATCCAGACGCACGTCGTCGGACACGTCGACCGGCTGGCCCGGCCTGGCGAGCTTGCCGTTGACCGTGATTCGACCCGCCACGATCCAGGCCTCGACCTGGCGGCGTGAGCCGATGCCGCGCACGGCAAGCAGCTTCTGGATCCGTTCCCGCATGCGAGTCGTCAGGCGCGGCGCGGCCGCGCCGATTCAGTTCGCCGTTTCGCCGTCGTTCGCGGCTGGCAGGCCGGCGGGGGCCGCCTGCGTGACCGGGCCCGCGAATTCGAGCTGGATGCCGACGTCGTCCATATCCTTGAGCACGGCGAGCGACGGCAGTTCGTCGAGGCTCTTGAGGCCGAAGTAGTCGAGAAATTCCCGGGTGGTGCCGAGCAGTTCCGGGTGACCCGGGACCTCCCGGTGGCCGACCACCCGGATCCATCCCCGCTCGGTCAGGGTGCGTACGATGTTCGGATTGACGGTGACGCCGCGGACGTCTTCGATCTCGCCACGAGTGATCGGCTGGCGATACGCGATCAGCGCCAGCGTCTCCAGGAGCGCGCGGGAGTAGCGGCTCGGCCGTTCCTGCCAGAGCTTCGAAAGCTGGGCGCCGTATCTGGCACGGACCTGCAGCCGCCAGCCACTCGCAACCTCGACGAGTTCCATCGGCCGGCCGGCACAATCGCGTACGAGTTCAGCGAGCGCCTTGCGGATCGCGGCCGGATCGGGCCGCTCGAACTCGTCGAACATCTCGCGCAATTGCTCGACACTGAGCGGCTGCCCGTAGGCGAGCAGCGCGGCCTCGATGATTCCCTTCAGTTGACCGTTGTCCATCCCATCCCCATCCCTCACGCGGTCGTGACTTCCAAGTCCTCGATTGCAGGCGCGTCGGTGTCGCGCTCGCAACGGCGCACGTGCAACGGCTGGTAGGCCTCGGCCTGCACGAGCTCGATCAACTGTTCACGCAACAGCTCGAGCAGCGCCGCGAACGTCACCGTGACGCCCATGCGGCCTTCCTGCGGACTGAACAGGCGCACGAACGCGACCAGTTGCGGGCCGTCGAGCAACGCCAGCACTTCCGACATCCGCTGCCTGACCGACAGCGTCTCGCGGCGCACATGCAGGTGCGCGAACATGGTCGCGCGCTGGACGACGTCCTTGAACGCGACCAGCATCTCCTGCAAGGCGACTTCCGGCAGCATGCGGACCACCTGCCGGTGCGTCAGATCCGCGCCGGCCTGGTAGATGTCGCGCTCGAGCCGGGGCAGGCGATCGATGTCCTCTGCCGCACGCTTGAAGCGCTCATACTCCTGGAGGCGGCGCACGAGTTCGGCGCGCGGGTCTTCCTCTTCCTGGATGCCCTCGCCGCTGCGCGGCAGCAGCATGCGCGACTTGATCTCCGCGAGCATCGCTGCCATCAGCAGGTACTCGCCGGCGAGTTCGAGATCGAGCTCCTGCATCAGCTGGATGTATTCCATGTACTGGCGCGTGATGACCGCGATCGGGATGTCCAGGACGTCGATATTCTGGCGCCGGATCAGGTACAGGAGCAGATCCAGCGGTCCTTCGAATGCCTCGAGGAACACCTCGAGTGCCTGAGGCGGGATATAAAGGTCACGCGGCATCTCGGTGACCGGCTCGCCCTCGACGATCGCGAACGGCATCTCGCCCTGCTGCGGCGGCGGCTCGCCGGCGCCGGGATCGGCGGCCTGCTCGGCGGAGATTTCCGCGTCGTCGTTCAACGGTATTCCAGTCCCACTGCGGCGCGAACCTCTTCCATTGTCGCACGCGCGGAGTCGCGTGCGCGCTCGCATCCTTCCGCCAGGATGCCACGCACGAGCTCCGGACTTTCCTCGAATTCGCGCGCCCGCTCGCGGATCTTGGCCAGTTCGACCAGGATCGAATCGATCACCGGCTTCTTGCAGTCGAGGCAGCCGATGCCCGCGGTGCGACAACCCGTCTGAACCCAGGCCTTGGTTTCCTCGCTCGAGTAAATCTTGTGCAGGTCCCAGACCGGGCACTTTTCCGGTTCGCCCGGATCGCTGCGGCGCACGCGGGCCGGATCGGTCTGCATGGCACGCAGTTTCTTCTGGACGATTTCGGGATCTTCGCGAAGCCCGATCGTATTGCCGTAGGACTTCGACATCTTGCGGCCATCGAGGCCCGGCACCTTCGGCGAGCGGGTCAGTAGCGCCTCGGGCTCGACCAGGATGCTTCGGCCGCCGCCCTCGAGATGGCCCAGGAGCCGCTCGCGGTCCGCGACCGTCAGCCGCGCGCTCGACTCGATCATGCCGCGCGCGCGCTTGAGCGCCTCGGTGTCCCCCTGCTCCTGGTAAGACCGGCGAAGCTCGGCGTATCGGGTCGCGTTTCGCGCGCCCAGCCGCCTGGCCGCCTTCTCGACGCGCACCTCGAAATCCGGCTCGCGTCCGTAGAAATTGTTGAAGCGCCGCGCAATCTCGCGCGTGATCTCCACGTGCGCGACCTGGTCCTCCCCGACCGGCACGAATTCCGACCGGTACATCAGGATGTCAGCGCTCTGCAACAGCGGGTAACCGAGGAACCCGTAGGTGCTCAGGTCCTTGTCCTTGAGCTGTTCGATCTGGTCCTTGTAGGTCGGCACCCGCTCGAGCCAGGACACTGGCGTGACCATCGACAGGATCAGGTGCAGCTCCGCGTGCTCGGGTATCCGCGATTGCACGAACATCGTGCAGGCACTCGGGTTGAGTCCGGCGCCGAGCCAGTCGATGACGACCTCGTGAGTATTGGCCTTGAGGGCGGCGGTGTCTTCATAGCCGGTCGTCAGCGCATGCCAGTCGGCGACGAAAAAGAAGCATTCGTAGCGGTACTGGAGCTCCACCCAGTTGGCGAGAGCCCCATGATAGTTGCCGAGGTGCAGCTGGCCGGTCGGCCGCATGCCGGACACGACGCGCCGGTTCTGGCGGGGTACCGCAGACATCCCTTCGTTCCTAGCCCATCTGCAGGCCGAACACGCCTACCAGCAGGTTGTACAGGTAGAGGATCGGCCCGCTCAGCACCTGCGACAAAACTCCCGTCATCAGCAGCCCCAGCACGATGAACAGGCCCCATGGAGCCAGAGACTGCAGCATCGAGTTGACCGGGCCGGGCGGCAGCAGGTTAGTCAACACTTGACCGCCATCCAGCGGCGGAATCGGCAGCAGGTTGAAGACCGCGAGCAACAGGTTGAAGAAGATGCCGATTGCAGCCATCGCTTCGATCCACTGGCCCGCCACGCCCAGGTCGAAATGCTGGCTGAGCATCATGAAGAATGCCCACATGGTCGCCATGACGAGATTGACCGCAGGTCCGGCGGCCGAGACCCAGACCATGTTGCTGCGCGGGCTGCGCATGTTGCGCGAATCCACCGGTACCGGCTTGGCCCAGCCGAACAGGAAATTGCCGGGGAGCAACAGCATGATGATTGGCACGAGCACGGTGCCGATCGGATCGATGTGCTTGATGGGATTCAGGCTCAGGCGACCCTGCATCTCCGCCGTCCGGTCGCCGAAATGCTTCGCAACCCAACCATGTGCGACTTCGTGAACTGTGATCGCAAAAAGTACGGGAATGGCGGCAATCGACAAGGTCCTGAGAATCGAAGCCAGATCCATGGAGTTTCCGGGGTTGCAGCCGAGCCATTGCGCGCCAATTGGCCGCGATTATACGATGCGTGGCGCGACGCTGCCGGTCATTGGAACGGCCGCGGATCCCCCTTGCCGGAGCGCAGCAGCTTCGGCGTGCCGCCCGACAGGTCGACGATCGTGCTCGGCTCGAGTCCGCAATTGCCGGCATCGAGGATGAGGTCGACCGCATGACCGATGCGCTCGTCTATCTCGCGGGCGTCCGTCATGGGCACCTCATCGTCCGGCAGCTGCAGGGTCGTGCTCATCAGCGGCTCGTCGTATTCTTCAAACAGGGCCCGGACGACCGCATGATCCGGCACGCGGATTCCCACGGTCTTGCGCCGCTCGTCCTGCAACCGGCGCGGCACTTCGCGCGTCGCCCGCAACACGAATGCATACGGCCCTGGCGTGAACGCCTTGAGCAGCCGGTACTGCCAGTTGTCAACCCTGGCGATGCGGGCGATCTCGGAAAGATCGCGGCAGATTACCGTGAAGAAGTGGTGCTTGCCGGTCTGGCGGATGCGCTGGATGCGCAGCATCGCCTCCTTTGCGCCGATCGCACAACCGAGGGCGTAGCAGGAGTCGGTCGGATAGACGATGACGCCGCCGTCCCTCAGGCAGTCCGCCGCGGTGCGAAGCATTCGCGGCTGCGGCGTCGTCGGGTGCAGTTCCAGGCGCTCGGCCATGACCCATTATGAACCGGGAGCGAGCCAGGGCCGCTTCCGCTATCATTGGCGCCCCTCGAAACGGTTCCATGCATGCAGCTGCTGTTCGACTTTCTGCCGATCTTTGCATTCTTCCTCGCTTACAAGCTGGCGAACATCTACGTTGCGACGATGGTCCTGATCGTCGCGACCGTACTGCAGGTGTCGATCCACTGGCTGCGTACGCGGCGCATCAATCCGATGCATCTCGTTTCGGCCGGCCTCGTGCTGGTGTTCGGCGGCCTGACGCTTCTGATCCGCGACACGGCTTTCATCATGTGGAAGCCCACGGTGGTCAACTGGCTGTTCGCGGCGGCATTCCTCGTGAGCCTGCTGCCGAAGTTCGGCGACCGCCCGCTGGTGCAGCGACTGATGAGCGCGACCGATGCAGAGTTCAAGCTGAGCGCCGTCCATTGGCGTCGGCTGAACTGGATGTGGATCGCGTTCTTCCTGCTGATGGGCGCAGTCAACCTGTTCGTGTTCCGCTATTTCGACGAGGCAACCTGGGTCAACTTCAAGCTGTTCGGGATGCTCGGCCTGACGTTCGCTTTCATCGTTGCCCAGGGCTTCTGGATCGCAGCGCAGTCGCGCCAAGATGGCGTCTCCACGGGTTGAACGGATAAGGTCGATGCTGGAATCGGCGTTCGCCGCGGCCGAAGTGTCGGTATATGACGACAGCGCGAGTCATGCCGGCCACGCCGGCGCGCGGGAAGGCGGCGGGCACTTTCAGGTCCGGATCGTGTCTCAAGCCTTCGCCGGAAGGAACCGGCTTCAGCGGCATCGAATGGTCTATGACGCGCTGGCGGAACTCATGCCGGCCGAAATCCACGCCTTGAACATCGAGGCGAAATCTCCCGACGACGACAACCCATCGAGGACATCATGAGAAATTCCCAGGTACTGGCAATCACACTGGCCGGCTTGCTGCTGGCCATCGGCTGCACCAAGGCCGAAACGCCCGAGGCAGCCGCCGAAAAGCCGGTTGCCGTCGTCGACGGGACGCCGATCTCGCGTGACGTCTGGCAGCTTTACGTCAAGACACGTCATACGGGCAAGACCGAAGACCAGCTCACGCCCGAGGAAAAGACCGAGTCGCTCGAGGAGCTCATCCGCATGTATGTCGGCGCACGTGAGGCCGAGAAGCAGAAGCTCGCCAAAGGCGAACCGACCGCCCGCATCGAACTGGTGCGCAACAGCTCGCTCGCCGAGTTGCTGTTCAAAAAGTACGTCGACACCGCCGTGCCGACCGAGGTGGAGCTGAAGGCAGAATACGACGCGCGCATCGCCGAACTGCCCAAATCGGAGTATCACGCTCGCCACATCCTGGTGGAAGACGAGGCACAGGCGAAGGACCTGATTGCGCAGATCGACAAGGGCGTCAGCTTCGAAAAGCTGGCAACGGATCACTCGAAAGACGGTTCCGCGACCGAAGGCGGCGACCTCGGCTGGTTCAATCCTGGCCAGATGGTCAAGCCGTTCTCCGATGCCGTACAGCAGCTCGAGCCCGGCAAGTACACCGCCACTCCGGTCAAGTCGGAGTTCGGCTGGCACATCATCAAGCTCGAAGGGACGCGCCCCACGACGCCTCCGCCCTACGAGTCGGTCAAGGCGCAGCTTGGCCCGATGGTCAACCAGAAGAAATTCGAATCGCATCTCAAGGAGCTCGCCAAGACGGCGAAGATCGAACGCACCCTGTGATCGGCTAACCCGCGGGGCGGAAGTAGCGCGAGTAAGTGCGGTTCAGCGGATTGATGGCCGGCGCCGCGACCCGTCGCTGCACCAGTCGCCTGGTCACGTAATAGTAGACCGGCAGCAGCGCGTAGTCCTCGAGTACCAGGGACTCCGCCTGCTGCAGGCTGGAAAGCCGGAGTTCCGGGTCGGGTTCCGCCGCCGCCGACGCGAGCAGCGCCGCATAACGCGAGTTGACCCAGCGCCCGAAGTTCTGCGGGCTGTCCCGGGTCATCGTGTCGAGGAATGTCGAGGCATCGTTGTAGTCAGCGGTCCAACCGACACGGACGACATCCCACTGCGCCGGGTCGGCACGCGATGCAAGGTAGGCCCGGAACTCCATCTGGACAAGGTCGACCTTGACGCCGAGAGCCTCCTGCCACATCGCGGCAATCGCAATGCAGACCCTCTGCACCAGCTCGTTCTCGTTGTACAGCAGCCTCAGTTGCAGTGGGCGCGCGGCGGAGTATCCGGCCGCGGCATAAAGCGAGCGGGCCCTGGAGATGCGGTTGGGCATCGATTCCGAGCGCCACTCATACTGCGCAGGCGTGTAGTTCCAGACTCCGTTCGGAACCAGCGAGAAGGCAGGCTCCTGGCCGGCGCGCGCAACGGAGGAAGTGATGGCGTCGCGATCGATCACCAGCGAGAGGGCCTCGCGCAATTCCGCCTTCTCATGCAGTGGCCCGCGGCTCGTATTGAACGTGAAATAGAACGTCGCCAGGGTCGCTTCGTACTGCAGGCCGGAATCCGGATCTGCGGCGAGTTGCTCGAATCGCTGCTCGGGCACGGTATTGGTCACGTCCAGCTCGCCGGCACGATAACGCGTGAACTCCGCGTTCTCGTCCGGCACGAACTCATAGCGGATCTCGTCGAACGCGACCGTCCCGGAATCCCAGTAGTGCAGATTGCGGACCAGATGCAGATTAGCGCCGGGCGTCAGCGTAGCGAGCATGTACGGGCCATTGGTCACGGTCGCGCCAGGCTTGGAAAAACTGCCTCCATCGGCGAGCGAAGTATCGTGCACCGGCGATGCGACGGTGTTCGTCAGGATGTCCGGAAAATAGGGGAGCGGCCGTGAAAGCCGGATTTCGAGGAGATGAGCATCGAGCGCGCGCACGCCCAGCTGCCCGGACGGCAGGTCCCCAGCGAGTACTTCCGGTGCGTTTTCGATGCCGCGCAGCAAGT
Source organism: Steroidobacteraceae bacterium (assembly GCA_050738495.1). Taxonomy (GTDB): domain Bacteria; phylum Pseudomonadota; class Gammaproteobacteria; order Steroidobacterales; family Steroidobacteraceae; genus SCUD01. Next base: position 64,167 of record JBOHZL010000012.1, read on the forward strand.
CTGCGGCGCCGGAAGCCGTGGATGGATCCATAGCGCGACGGAACGCCTTCTCGAAATGCGATGCCGTGAGCGGATCGCCATTTGACCAGCGAGCCTCGGGGCGAAGCGAGAACAGGTATCGCCTGCCCCCTTCATCCACCTCCCAGGATTCGGCAGCCGCGGGAACGACTTCTCCGGATGGGCTGCTCGCAGTGAGTCCTTCATAAAGGTCGCGCAGTACATCGTAGGAAAACGCGTCTTCGGCTCGCTGTGGGTCGAGCGATCCTGGCTGCCCACCGAGTCCGCGTCGCAGGACGAGCGGCTCTGCAACGCCCTGTTGCGCTTCTGGCGCCTTGCCGGCGTCACAGGACGAGGTGAGGAATCCTGCAGCAACGATGACGCAGAGAAAGCCTGCAAAACAATGCAGCCTCACGCGCAGCAAGGAGAAAGTCCGCATTGGCATCAGAAAAGCCCCGCACGCGGATGACGGCGTCCGGGGGAAGCTTACGCTATCGAGAACGGTGTGAAGTCGAGGAGCCTAGGTGATTCTCAGGTTCAGTCTGTACCTAGATTGCGTGCGTACCTCCGTGAGGTGCCTGAATACGATTGACTTAGTTAGATTCTCCGGTCCCCATCGAACCATTGGTGCGGCCGGTACCCATCGAGCCGTCGGTGCGGCCGGTACCCATCGAGCCGTCGGTGCGGCCAGTACCCATCGAGCCGTCGGTGCGGCCAGTACCCATCGAGCCGTCGGTGCGGCCAGTGCCCATC
>JBOHZL010000013.1:0-55746 GCA_050738495.1 Steroidobacteraceae bacterium
TCGCCGTCAAGGACGAGTGCGAAGACGCACTCGCCGCCTGCGGCGGTCTGGCGATCCTTGACTGCTCCGCGCGGCGTGACCCGGCGAGGGCGGGCAATCCCGCCCAGGAAGATCCCCGGAGGATCCGACCATGAACGCTGTCAGTATGCATGCCTTCGACTCCTCAGCCAACGTCTTCAGCGGCTCGCTGTCGCTCGACGACGTCCGGCTGCGTGCACCGGCCGTGTTCGCACCGTCCGCCCATGCACGCACGAGCCCTAAGTACACGTTCATTCCGACCGAGTGTGTCCTCTCCGGCCTCATGGGCGCCGGCTTCGTGCCGGTCGCGGCCCGGCAGGCACGGACGCGTCGGGGGAGCCCGATACACGCGCGCCATGTCGTGCGCTTGCGGCGCCGGTTCGAGACCGTGCAACTGCGGGACGCGGTGCCGGAGATCGTGTTCCTCAATAGCCACGACGGCACGAGCGCGTATCAGCTCCGTATGGGCGTGTTCCGCGTTGTGTGTCTGAATGGCCTCATCGTCTCGCAGGGTGCGTTCCCGGCGTATCGCGTCTCGCACCGCGGCGACGTCGTCGATGAGGTGGTCACCGGGGCGCTCGAGGTATCTGAGCGGTTCGGAAGCTTAGCGGCCCAGGTCGAGCGCATGGAGCATCGGCCGATGCCGAAGGACGAGCAGATCCGCTTTGCGGAACGGGCCCTGGCCGTACGTTTCCCAGCCCCGGCGACGAGCGGCATGCAGCCATCTCAGCTTCTGACTTGCCGGCGGGTCGAGGACACCGGAGACAACCTCTGGAGCGTTTTCAACCGCGTCCAGGAGAACCTGCTCGTCGGCGGCTTGAGCCGTTGGGCGGCGAGCGGGCGGCTGACGCGCACGCGGCGCATCACTTCCATCCGGGAGGACGTGCGGCTCAATTCTCGGCTCTGGGACCTCGCAACGGAGGTGCTCGCGGCTTGAGCTGATCAATTGGGGAGGGGCCGCCGCGGGGCGGTCTCTCCCCCTTAACGGTGCCTCAATCGGGCAAGAATGCAGGCGGCCGGCACTGCCAATCCGGTCACCAAGCAGGGGTATCCACCATGGCGGAACTTCACATTAGTCAAGCCTCACGCGACGCCTTCAAGGCGCGCCTCGCAACACCGGAAGGAAAGAAGGCGCTCGATGATCTTGCCCGCCTGATCGTCGAGTCTGCGCTGGATGTGATGCCGCCGGATCTACTGGCCACTCTGGACACGAAGGAAGGCATGGCGGCATTCCGGGAGGCCTGGCCGGACATCGTGAACGCATTCCTGTTCCGTGGCGGGAGCAAGCCGCCGGCGCGCACTGGTGGGGAAAGGGGGACCAAGAGTGCCGTGATGCGGGGGCGAATCCCGGCGAAGTAGGTGTGCGATCGTGCTGTGCAGCCCCGGGGTTCGTGCCGCATTTGGCGTGAAAGGCAGGATAGCCTGCGGCTTACGGTTGGGACACATTGGGTCCCATGAGTTGTACGGAAGTCATTAAGGCGCGCGTGTCGGCGGAGCTCAAGGGCCAGGCGAAAACCGCTGCGGAGCGCGAGCTACTGACCGAGGCAGCATGGCTAAAGCGGCTCGTCATCCGGGAGATCCGGACTGTCCATGGGCTTACGTCGGAAGAACGCGCACCCTGCGGTGTCGGTCGTGTCCGCAACTCGAGTGAAAAAGGAAGTAGGTCCGGCGTCGGTGGCCCGCCGATGCTCGTGCGGTTAAGACACGACGACCGGCAACTGCTGGACGCCCGCGCGGAAGCCCGCGGCATGCGGCCGGCCACCTACGTTTCGGTCCTGACGCGCGCACACCTGCGAGCGCTGGCACCATTGCCGAAGGAGGAGTACTTGGCGCTTAAGCGCAGCATCGGCGAGCTCGCGGCGATCGGTCGGAACATCAATCAGATTGCCAAAGCGGCGAACGCCGGTGGCAAGGTGCCTGCCACCGTGCGCGAGGAGTTCCGGGCCATGCTTAAGATTTGCGAGGCGCTGAGAGTCAACACCAAGACGCTCCTCAAGGCCAATGAGACGAGCTGGAGCACGGGGCATGGCTAAGCGGGTGTTCAGGATCCGGGAGGGTGAACCCCTGCTCGACATCGTCAGCTACGGCAGCGCGGCCCTTCATGAGAATGGCGGCCGTCTGACGCCGGAACAGGTGGAGCACCTGCGCAGGACCGTCCAACGGGTCCCGGAAGTGATGGTGAAGGTGCTGCTCCGGGCGAGCCATGACCTGAAGGCGGCTGGTAAGCACCTCGACTACATCAGCCGACACGGAAAGCTCGCGCTCGAGGCGGACGACGGCGAGCCCTTGGAGGGCCGAAACGGGAATGCCCTTCTGGAAGCGTGGGAACTCGACATTGACGACGTGCGACGGCAGGCGGGTCTCGCGGCGGTCAGTGGGCGAAAGCCGCCGAAGCTGATTCACAAGCTGATGTTCTCGATGCCGGCAGGGACCCCAGCGAATAAAGTGCTCTCAGCCGTGCGCAACTTCGCGCGAGAGCAGTTCTGGGGTCAGCATCGGTACGCCATTGTCCTGCACACGGACGAAGACCATCCACACGTTCACTTGGTCTTGAAGGCGATGAGCGAGCAGGGCGTGCGACTGAACATCAAGAAGGCGACGCTTCGGCATTGGCGGTCGGAGTTTGCGCGGAATCTCCGACACCTAGGCGTTCCGGCAAACGCCACGGAGCGCGCCGTGCGTGGCGAGAGTCGGAAGGCGAAGAAGGACGGAATCTCTCGAGCAACCCTGCGAGGCGACTCCACGTACATGCGGGCCCAGGCAGAGGCGGTCGCCTCTGATCTTCCGGAGGGTGTTAGTCGTGTTGAAGCGGGAAAGCGAACGCTCACAGTAACCCGCCACGATGTCTTGCGTGGCTGGCTCGCGGTTGCCAATCTGCTTGCGACGAACGCACACAACGAGCTTGCAAACTGCGTACGAAGGTTTGTCGACAATATGCCGCCAGCTCGGACGGAGCGAGAATGGGTCGCTGACCAGTTGCGTGCCTCCGCGCACCTGCGGCGCGACATCAACCATACGGTGCTTCCGCGGTGAGAGCGGCTGGACCGGCGGAGAACTGACTATGACCATGAGATCACGACTTCGAATGGTGAACACGTCACGTCATCAATGTCCGGCTTAACCGGCGTACGCTCGCCACAAGCTTATTGTTGTGCTTGACGCAAGATGGCGGTTCGTATACAAACGCGATCGATATAGTTTCTTTGCCCCTGGGGAAGGAATGTGGGTAGCATGGTCGCACAGCCTCTCCAACTACGTTGGGGCGTCGAGCAGCGCCTCGAATTCATTGAATTTCGCCTCTTCTGGGAAGGTGTGATCAATCGCTCCGATCTCGTGGAGAAATTCGGAGTGTCGGTTCCCCAGGCATCAAATGACCTGCGTCGCTACCAAGAGATCGCACCGCGCAATATCGACTACGACAAGAGCGGCAAGCGCTACGTCAGCGGCTTCGCATTCAAGCCAGTCCTTTCTGAACCGAGCGCCACGCAATATCTTGCGCAGCTTCACAACGTCGCAGAGGGCGGTGCGGTCGGCGGCGACAGCTGGCTGTCACGCGCGCCGTCCACGGACTTCATGCCGCTGCTGCACCGCAGTGTCAGCATTGCAGTCTTACGGGCAGTACTCAAGGCCGTGTCGGCAGGTGCATCGCTTGAAATCGACTACCAGTCAATGGGCGAGACACGGCCGGAGCCCACACGTCGCTGGATAACCCCGCATGCTTTCGCCCATGACGGGTTACGCTGGCATTTGCGCGCGTATTGCCACATCGACGATAAGTTCAAGGACTTTCTTCTCTCCCGCATGCTCGGCGTGCACGGTACAGGGGGGCCCGGCGCATTGCCGGAGGACGACCGCTTCTGGCACGAGCGTTTTGTAGTCGTGCTCGTTCCAAATCCAGCGCTTTCAGACATGCAGCGACGCATGATTGCGCAGGATCATGCCATGCGAAAGAGTCGTCTTGAAATCCCTGTGCGCAAAGCTTTGCTTCTCTACTTTCAGAACCGCTTTCGTCTGGACCTGCCGGATCAAGAAAAGCGACCATACGGGTCGCCGATCGTCGTGAAGAATAGGAAAGAGTTTGACGCCGCACTGGCCGAAGCGTCCACATAGTTCGAGATGGAGTGCGCATTTTCGCTTGCGCCCTTATGTCATTTGCAAAGTGAGTAGAAGACTTACTGGGAGTCGACGTCGTTGAGTACGAAAAGGCTAGACCGGGAATCACCGTGGGGCACGACAATGCGCCGGCCTTTGGATTCGCTTTACGCTCGTGCGCTTCCGGCCAGTCGCAGCGGCCCGCTCTACGGCGCCTTCCCGTACCCAACCAAGATTTCACCTGAGGCCATCGCGCTTTTTATCGCCGCGCATACGAAGCCGGGCGACACCGTGTTCGACGGCTTCGCCGGGAGCGGGACGACTGGGCTTGCCGCGCTGCTTTGTGAGAACCCCTCGGCCGAGCTGCGCTCACAAGCGAAGAAGCTCGGGCTTAACGTCGAATGGGGTGCACGCAATGCCGTGCTTTATGAGCTTGGCGCGCTTGGCGCGTTTGTCGCGCGGACGCTCACCGATCCCCCCGATCCGGGCGCGTTTCGTATGGCTGCCGAGCAGATACTTGACGAATGCGAAGAGGAAAGCGGCTGGATGTACGAGGCGCGCGATCCTGACGGCAACAACGGGATCATCCGCTACGTAATCTGGAGCGATGTGTTGCGGTGCCCGTCCTGCGCTGCCGAGACTTCGCTCTATGAGGCATGCGTATCGCGCGAACCCGCCCGCATCGACTCCCGCTTTGTGTGCTCGGCCTGCAACGATGAATATCCGCTCGACGAGGCCGAGCGCATTACGACACGAAAGCGTGACGGGCTCAACAGCAAGACGGTTCGGCAGCGTGCTCGTGTCATCGCGTGCGTGTACGGCAAGACCGGCAAGAAGACATGGGCGCGCGCGGCCGTGCCGGCCGATGAGAAGTTACTGAAACGTATCGAGGCGCAGCCGTTTCCGGATGCCGTGCCCAATGTCGAGATCCCCTGGGGCGATCTATATCGGCGTGGCTACCACCAGGGCGTAACGCACCTGCATCACTTCTACACGCGCCGCAACCTCATCGCATTCGCAAGGCTTTGGGAGCGTACAAGCGCTTTTGACCACCGCCTTAGCGAAGCGTTGCGCTTCTGGCTGCTGAGCTATAACGCTTCGCATGCAACAATCATGACGCGGGTTGTTGCTAAGCGCGGTCAGAAGGATCTTGTCCTGACTAGCGCCCAGCCCGGTGTGCTCTATATCAGCGGACTGCCGGTTGAAAAGAACCTGTTTGACGGTCTGCGCCGCAAGCTTGCGACGATCGTCAGCGCTTTCTCTGTTATTCACGGGAGCAAGGGACGTGTCGAAGTCCACCAGAAATCAAGCTGTAAAGTTGTGCTCCCGGACGAAAGCGTCGATTACGTCTTCACGGATCCACCTTTTGGCGCGAACATTCCGTACGCTGAAATCAGCTTCCTCAATGAAGCATGGATCGGCCGTTATACTGACCGTGCTGACGAGGTCATCGTCAGCAATGCGCAGGACAAATCCGTCGATACGTACCGGGCCCTGCTAACGGACGCCCTTTCGGAAGCACGCCGGATTCTCAAGAAGAACGGCAAGGCTACGCTGGTTTTCCACTCGGCCTCGGCGCAGGTCTGGAACGCGCTCCAATGTGCCTATAGTGATGCGGGATTTGCAGTTGAATGCGCCGGGATCCTCGACAAGACGCAGGGGAGCTTCAAGCAGGTGACAACGGCCGGCGCCGTTAGCGGCGATCCGCTATTGCTGCTCGCCAAACACCCGAAAGCAAAGGCGGAATACACGGCGTGCGTCTGGTCGATTGCCCAAGGCCTTGTGCAAGAGGCGCTCACGCTTGACCCGTCAGAACAAACGGCACAACGCCTTTATTCGCGTCTGGTCGGGCACTTCCTGATACGCGGCGCGCAAGTGCCGCTCGACGCCGACGATTTCTACCGCTGGCATGACACACGGCGAAGAGGGAAGGTGAGTGAGGGTGCCGGAGCTTGACTGCCATATAGCTGTCCGCAAAACAGCGCGCGCTTTCGAGGAAGCGTTGCCGCCGGATCAGCGCAAGCGCCTTGGGCAGTTTTTCACCGGCCTCCGGCTGGGCAAGCTGCTCGCGCACCTTGCCCTGTCGATAGACACGCGCACAGTACTCGATCCAATGGCCGGCCACGGCGATCTTCTCGACGCAGCGTGGCAGGCAGCAAGAGAGCGCGGCATGTCCCTCGCCCGTCTTGACGGAATCGAGATCGAACCAGAGACGGCCCGGCTATGCCTTGAGCGACTCGACACGATCATAGGGGACGCTCAGCCAGCGCGGACAGTTGTCTTGGGCAGCGCTTTCGACGAGCGCCAGCTCAGCCAGTTGATCGCCGACGCTTATGACCTCGTCATTACGAATCCGCCTTATGTGCGTTATCAGGGCCGCAGCGGCAATGCTGCCGGTACAGATACGGTCCGCATGGCCCTCAAAGGAGCCATTGAGGCCCGCGCCGCTGAGCCGGTTGCTTTCATCTGGAAAACACTCGCAGACGGCTATTCTGGCTTCTCCGATCTGTCCGTGCCTTCATGGCTTTTGGCCGGGCTCATGGTCCGGAGCGGCGGTCGCCTTGCTCTCGTCGCGCCCGCGACATGGCGCTCGCGCGATTATGCGGACGTCGTTCGCTATCTTCTCCTCCGCTGCTTCGCGTTGGAGGCGATTATCGAAGATACGCAACCTGGTTGGTTTTCCGATGCCCTCGTGCGCACGCATCTCATCGTTGCGCGCCGGCTCGATGACGACGTGGCAGCTACATCTCTTGGCGAACGCGAGCACTGGCCTTCCGCTAAGTGGATACGTGTTTCGCCGCGCGCCGCTGATGAACACTCGCTGACCGGTGCGGCTTTTGCGAGTGAGGTGCCCGAAGCCGGTTTCGCGTCGTGGGTGAAGGGCACCATGTCAGAGCCCGTTGACGGCATCGAGGTCGCATCTTTCGATCTCGCCGGGGAATGGGCGGCCCTCCAGGCGCGGGCCCGGCGCCAACGCTGGTACAAAATGCTTGAGGCCGGCAGCGGAGACCTGCCGCTATTTGGTTCCGCCCCCGCAGCAGTCCCGACCTTCCTCCCGCCGCCGATCAAAGCGATGCTCCCGGACGATGCCCGGTCGATTGCACTGCTGACGCTCGAGCAGGCCGGCATTCATGTCGGGCAGGGACTTCGCACCGGCTGCAATGCGTTCTTCTATGTCGAAGCGTGCGGGCCGGAAGAGGGCGGCATGGTCCCAGTAAGAGGGGCAGCGCCGCTCGGCGCACCTACATTCCTTGCACCCGCTGGCGCGCTGCGTCCCGTGGTGCGTCGGCAGGCCGACGTACAATCTTTCGCAAACAATGAAGGTCTGCGCGGCCGCGTCCTTGATCTCCAGCATTGGGTTCTGCCAGAAGATCACGGTTCCGTGCAGGCCGCCCGCTCCGCTTATGAAGCAATCGGCGAACAGATTCCGCGGCCGATGCCGGACGATCTTGCGGCATTCGTTCGCCGCGCGGCCACGCAGGCCGTGACGGGTTCATACAAACAGATCCCGGAATTGACGGCAGTCCGCACCAATATCCGGCAAGCGGGACGCCGGGGCCTGCCGCCGCGCTTTTGGTACATGCTTCCCGACTTTGCGCCGCGCCATCTGCCCGCTGCCTTTATCCCCCGCGTTATTCATCGAGTTCCGTGGGCCGAGTGCAATAGCGATCCGGCCGTACTTATCGATGCCAACTTCTCGACTTTCTGGCCGCGCGTTCATGCGGGCTGGACACCCCACTCCCTGAAGGCGCTGCTTAACAGCATATGGTGCCGCACATTCATGGAGCTGCTGGGCACGCCGCTCGGGGGCGGTGCGCTCAAGCTGGAAGCGACGCATTTGCGTCACATGGTTGTGCCCCGGCTCGACGACGCCGCAAGGCACGCCCTTGCCGCAGCCGGCAAGCATCTAACGCGAGACAGTCCCGGTGCACAAACCGAAATCGACGCCATAGTCCTCGGCGCCGTTGTCAGAACCGGCGCATCGGTTGCGGCGCTATCCGCGCTCGCGCAAGACATGGCAGCCCATGCCCGCCAATTGCGCGGCGCGCGCCAGAAAGCGGCGTCATGACCGAAGACATCGAACAAACGCGAGAGGCGATAAGACGATGCCGCGAGTTCCGCGAGGCCGGCAAGGCCGAGGCAGCGCTTCGTAGCGAGTTCACGTCCCGGCTGCGCCGAATGTTCCCGGGTGCCAAAGACCAGACCTGGATTAATCACTACAGCGAGGGCACCGAAGCGGCAACCAAGATCGGCAAAGCCGGCGGTACGACCGCGAACCGCTTCATAGACAATCTAGTCGGTTCGACCACCATCGAGTATGAGGGCGATCTGCGTGTATCCGCCAAGTACGAGGAAGGATACGGCCAGGTCCGCGAGCACGCTTGCGGTCTCATTCGCGGCGGCGTTCCGGTCTCGCAGGTGCGCGGCATCGTCTCCGATACCGTCGCATGGCATGCCTATGACATAGAGCTTGCGGCCGGGATCAAGCCGGCGAGCTGCACCGCCGCCGATATCACCCTGAAAGAAATCGATACTCTTGAACTTGCCACAGACGATGAAGCTACCGCCAAACGCCTAATTGCTTTCGTGCGAAAGCATCTTGCTCGGGAGCAATCGCGGCCGCTCCTCGCAGAATTTCTGACTATCGATCTCGGCCTGCAAAGCGGCGCCTGCAAGCGTACCGCGCCGATGCTTCACGTTCTTGTCGAAGAAGGACGAAAGGTCGATCCATCGATCGCGCTGGCAACGGATTTGTGGTCGCACTTCGTTGACTATCTTGAAGGCAAAAGCGGGACGTTTCGTGCTGGTGCCTATGTGGACGAAATGTATCTCTGCATTCTCGCCCGATTACTGAGCGCAAATGTGCTCGCTGGACAGGCTCAAATCAGCGATGAAGCTGAACGCAAGGCGATACTGGATGGATCGTATTTTCAAGATCGCTACCAGCTCGCCAATATGGTCGAGCAGGATTACTTCGGGTGGTTCACTCGCGCCGCTCACATCGACAAGCTTGCCTCCATCGCGGCGCCGATCCAGCATGACCTTTATGCCTATGACTTCAGCTGGCGGCCGGATGAAGACCTATTCGGCCGTCTGATGGCCGAGCTTGCGCGTCGTAGCCAGCGCAGGCTGCTAGGACAGGAATGGACGCCGGCCTGGCTCGGACGGCTTCTTGCCGAGCGCTGTCTCGACAATCTTCCGCAGGGCGAGCAGCCGCGCATCATCGATATGTGCTGTGGCTCGGGCTCCATCATTGCAGAAGTGCTCAAAGCTGCTAAGGCGCGCTTCGGTTTGTCCGAAATGGCCGCGCTTCGTGATGTCGCGACCGGCTTTGACATCGATCCGCTTGCCGTTAGTCTGTCAAAGACGACATGGGTCGTCACCCTCGCTGATGAGATCAAGGCGGCGACAGCTCCCATTTTTGTACCAATCTTTCATGCCGATTCGTTGTTCGCCGTAACGCCGGTGACGCCTTACGTGCCTTTCTACGGCGAGAGCGAGACGATCGAGCTATCCCTGGACGGCACGACGATCGATATCCCCGCCGTGCTCGTCGGGCCGAAATATCGAGAGCTTTTTGACCGTATCGTTGACTGGTCGTACGACGAGGCGATAGACGCCCAAGCCAAAGGCAGCAGCGAACATCTGACAGAGAACGCGGCCCGCACCTTTATTATCGGAGCTGCGTCTGCCTGCAAGCTAGTGCTGGATGCGGCGCTGGAAAGTGCCGTATCCGAAGCCGTTCACGCCCTCGTGCGTCGCATGGCCGAACTTGCCATAGCCGGACGTAACGGCATATGGGCTTTCATCCTGCGCAATACTTACCGGCCGGGACTTCTGAGCGGCCAGTTCAACGGGCTGGTGTCAAATCCCCCTTGGCTTGCCTTAAGCGCCCTTGCCGACAATCCCTACAAAGAGGTGCTGACCGGCCGCGCGGGCCTATACGGTGTGCGGCCATCAGGCCAGTCATTTCTCCATCTTGAGCTTGGAACGACGCACCTGCTGCACGCCGTTGACCGCTATCTCAGCATCGATGCTGTGGTCACTTGTCTCGTTCCGGGAACGATCTTCAACGGCCACCATCATGAAGCATTCCGGCAGCGTAAGTTCCTGACGAGCGATCGCCCCGTCGCCCTCGCAATTGACGAGGTATGGCAGGTTCAGCCGGGAACGTTCAAATATCCCGGCGCTGCCGTCATCGGACATAAACGGGCGAAAGCGGTCGGCCTTAGTAGCGCCAAAATCAGAGGTTATGTGGCCCGTGAGTCAGGGCTTGAAGCCGCCGAGTTTTCAACTCGCTTGCTTGGCGAGCACCGCAGCGCATGGGTGCTGGAAAAAGAAGGCAATCCTGCCGCGGCTGCGAGCGACGTGCCCATACCGCAACAAGGCGCCGACCTTATGCCACGCACCGCAGTCTGCATCGAAATCCTCAATGAAAGCGGTGCCGAGTACCGCGTCGACACGCCACCGCGCACTTCCGTCTGGGGATTCACGGTCAAGTCCGCAAAAGAACTCAAGAACGAGAAGTTCCCCGGCTATGTCGCGCCAGACTTTGTTCACCGTCTGGCGCAATCCGAGAATCTCCTTCCCTTCGTGCTCGGGAATCACATGGCGCCCATTGCCATCCCGGCGAGCCGCGACCACAGCGGCGCGTGGAAGTTTTTCGATGAAGCGCAAATCAGGGGAATGGGCTTTACGCAGACGGCGCGGCGTTTCCGTGCAATCAACAAGAAGCTCACTGGCGTCGGGAAGGGGAAGACCCTCCAGGAGCGTATCGACGAGCGCAACAAACTTAGCAAACAGGAACTCGGCGACTCCGGCAGTCTCGTCCTCGCTGGTGCCGGCGGCAAACATATCTGTGCCGCCTGCATTCCCGTCGCCGAAGCTACAAACCTTGTCATCGACCAGACACTCTATTGGGAGGTCATTCCCCACGAAAAGCAGGCGTGGTTTGTCACCGGCATGTTGAACAGCGATGCGATGACGCAGGCGATTCTGCCCTTCAACCCCAAGGGAGCGTTTGGCGAGCGCCACATTCACGCGCTGCCGTACCGCCTCATGCCGCCCTTCGATGCGGACAACGAAGATCACCAACGCATCGCCGTCTTGGCCGAACAGATCGCGGGGACGGCGCGCGCGACGATCGCTGCCGACGATTACCTCAACGATCCGAACAATGCGCTCGCTGTGCGGCGCCGCAAGCTTCGGACGCAACTTAAGGCAAGGGCGGAATTCAAGGAACTTGAAAAGCTGTGCGCGAACGTACTCGGCACAACGGCCATGGGCGCGGATGACCAGACTGACGGAGGGGTCTGAACCGTGACACTAATCAAATCGTCCATGGCATACGAAGGGAGAGGGTAACGCCGCGAGTGGACTGTCGGCTCCCAACTGTGAAATTGGCTCGACAAGGCCTGACGGGCCGTCAACCCTCGAGCTTCTTCAAGAGTCGGACAAGTTGCAGTCTGAGAGGCTGGCGAATCAAGAGCTGTCCGTTCTGAAACTTGGCAAAGCACAGCTCGAACGCGGCGACGAAGTCGCTACGAACCGTCTGCGGCGTATGCTGCTGATGAAGCGCCAGGAGGGCGCGCCCATGGCACGCCCTTACACGCAGGCCGCTGCCGCACGGACAATCATGGTGCCCGCGGTAGCCGTATTCAAAGAGAAAACTGATAACCGCCAGCGCGGAGAGATCGTCGCGCAGGCCGAGCGCATCCATGTAGTGGCGCAGTATTCCTTCGTTTCCGTGCGCTGCCTCATCAAACGGATGGCGGCCGTGCTTTTTCCAGAAGCAGTAGCCATAAAGAAATGGGATCACTAGACGGTTAACGAAGCCCAGCAGCGTGGGCTGCTCGAAGAACACTCGACGCTGTTCAACGTGAACGGCAAGGCACAGCGTGCCGCTGGCGTTTCGGTGCTGGTAGTCGGCTCCGATTCGGCTTCCCGTTTCCTTGACAAGCGGCAGCGCCTCGGGGAAGGCGCGGGGAACTGTCAACTCGATCTCGAACGACTCCGTAATCGTTTCTAGCCCATTAGCGGACGCTTCGAACGGCAACGCGCCGGCCACGATTGTTTCGGACTCGCGCTCAACTACATTGGTGAGACCCTTGTGAACGCCGGTCAGCTCAACGAGTTGCCGGCGCAAGTCCTCCGTCACACCTCCCTCCACGGCTTGGCGGCGCCCGTGATGTGGATCCGCGGCGGCGCGTCGATGGTGGCTGTAGGTGGAACGAGAGCGTCGAAGGTCTTCGCCACGACACCCGCGCCCAGTACCCGGCTGAGATGCTCCTTGAGGAGCTGGGGATTGGTCTCTCCGAGAATGTTCAGGAGGTCGTTCTGAAGCGCATCCACCCACGCAAAGAAAGCGCGCGCGCGCGCGTGGTTATCCTCGTGCCAGCGGTCCGCAAAATTCTCCTTTGGATTGGACGGATTACCGATGTACCACGTTCCGTCAGGCCGGCGCTGGATCAAGCCCATAGTCGCCAACGCGCGATCAATTGCTTTGTTCTCGACGAGCGCCGCATGGCCATGAAGCTTTCCGATGATGCCTGACAGTGCCGAGTAGACGTCGGGTTCGTTGCCGTAGAGATGTGCCGCCAACGTCGTGATGATGACGGAAATAGGCGCGTACGCGATCCGGTCCTGATCATTGAAACGCAAGTCGCGATGACGCTTCATGAGCTGGATCGAACGCTGGAGAGGCGTGCGGACCAATTGGTCAGGTACCTTATCGACGCTCGCATACACCAGGGTTGCGCGACGCTGGATACTCAGTTTCTGCTCGAATACGGCGCGCGAGAAGGCTGTCGCATTCTTCCCGTCGAACCAGATGCCATAGCCGCGCGGGTTGCTACCCGACCAAAAATACGCCCCATCCTGCATATTAGTGATCGCGATCGCCGTATCAGACAGTTTTCGATCATCGGGAATGGCGGGCAGCACGTCCAAGTGAAAGCCCACACCGTCCTGTTCGGCGTATTCGAGAGTCCAACACCGGCGGCCCTCGGGTTCGAGCAATTGTTTGTACGTGCCATGCTCGCGAAGGCGGACGCCGACCATCGACTTCACTGCCTGCGGCGTCGTCTGGCCTTTATCCAACGGCAGTTCGCAGACAAGGTCAATGTCGTAGCACGCCTCGATGCCATCGCGGATCGGGCGTGTCACTGTTCCCAAGCGAAACGATCCCTGAACGCAGACGCAAGGTTCACCCCGGCAGCCGGGATACACTCCGCCCTCCAGCCAGTGCCCGACGGCCTCATACCTATCCACCGCGTCCTGATACTTGCTGGGAGGGATGTCGATTTCGCTGGCGACCTGCTCGAGAAATGCCGAATACTTCCTGATATCAATCGTCATACTGACAACCTCTCTTTCGATACCGTGTCCGGCTCCTGATCCAGCCTGTATACCGGCACGAAGTCTGCTGCCGGCTGTGTGAAGAACACGGGATCGAGAACCGGTTGCCGATCGCGTGCGAAGGAATAACCCAACCCCTTGAGGTCCTGGATGACGCGCGCGTCATCCATCTTGAAAACGCTGTAAGGCACCGTATGGTTGATGCGGTAGATCGCATCCCGTTCGTGCTCATGGCCAGTAAGCAGCTTGGCGATGCCCATCGCCCCGCGTGACTGCCCGTCCATGAAGAGCTTGACGATCTTGGATCCGAGTGTGCCGACTCCCGCCCACTTGCGAATCGTATACGTCTCCTCTAGGCACCCCAGACTGAGAATGCGAAGAGATTCGCCCGGCCAGCCGAGCAGCGTGACAGCTTCGACCACAGCGAGCGCCGTAGGGTTGTTCGCCCAGGTGCCGCCGTCAGTCAGGCCGACCGCGTGCTGCGTGACGTGCTGACGGAAATATGTGGGGGCGGCAGCGGTCGCCATCGCTGCATCAATTGCCAAGCACTTGTAGTCGTTGCAAAGCCGCTCGTGATGGGCGGTCTTGTATATGTAGACGGACCGGGCGACAGGGTTCCAGGCTGGGACGAGCAACCGCGTTTTCGCATCACCGATCCGGTTCCTGACTAGCACATCCTCCAGCACGGTGCGCAGGGGTTCGGAGTCGTGCTTATTCATGACGAGACGACGACCGAACCGCAGTTTGTCCATAATGAAGTCAGCGACAGTCCCGCGTCCCTGGCCAAATATTTCCGGACCGCGCTGTTCATACAGATTAAGAACGTCTGAAGCGCGCATTCCCATCGCCAGGGCGATCGCGATGATTCCACCGGTGGAGGTGCCCGCGATCAAGTCGAAGTACGATCCGATGGGCCGGCCTTGAAGGTGTTGTTCCAGCCCGGCCAGAAAGGCTGCGGGAAAAGTGCCCAGGATTCCGCCCCCGTCGATACTCAGGATGCGGCGCTTGGGCAAATGCGGTTCTTCGTCCTTCATGACTGGCCCTTCTTTGTTCTTGATGCCAGGCGTTCCGTCCGCCGCCGTGAGGCGCGCGGGTTCAGATCTGCCTTGTCAATACGAACTTCCTTGGTTAAGGTGTATGTCTATGCAGACTACGGAGATAAGGAAATGCGAAAATTACAAAGACATGGGTATATTAGATCCACTGAATGACCGTTGTCTGCGTCAGACAACACCCTATCGGCATTACCGCTACCTGTCAAGGGGACTCTCATGTCATTCGGCTATGCGCTGAAGAAGTCCCGGGAGGATCGCGGCCTGAGCCTGCGCGAACTCGGAAAGCTCTGCGAGATCGACCACGCCTACATTCATCGTCTGGAAAAGGACGAAAAGACCGCCCCCTCCGAACAAGTCCTTGATTCGTTTATCCGATATTTGAAGCTAACGCCTCGGCGCGCCAGCCTTCTGAGGCTGTTGGTTGGCAAGTCCGTCAATGAGCAGCTCGTCGATGTGTTCATAGAAGATGAAGATCGCCCCCTCGAGTTGCTCGAACCGTCTTATCAGATGAGTTTTCGAGGAAAGCGCCCGGAAACCAAAGACGAGTGGCGCAAGCATATCGACCGTCTTGCGGCCTTGTTCGACGATGGTCAGGACTAAATGGGCGACTTCCGGAACAAGGAATTTCAAACCATTCTGAAAGCCCGCAAGTTTGTCCGCGATGCGGGCATTGCGTCGGCTCCGGTTGATCTCGAACGCTTGGTCGGGGCCGTGAACGCACGAATAAGAGTTGTCCACGATCTGTTCGAGGACGAATCAGGGCAGACGACGAGAATCATGGGGACACACGTCATCATCGTGAATGGCAATCACCGGGAGGAACGCCAGCGCTTCACAGTTCTGCACGAACTTGCCCATATTGTCCTAGAGCTTCCCTCACACCATCACGGACCGAAGCTTAGGACCGAAACGCTGATGCGCTATGCACGGCGCCCTCCGGAGGAAGTGTTGTGCGATGTATTCGCGGCGGAGTGCCTGCTTCCTCATCACCTATTCAGCCAGGACGTGGGAGACGTGGAGATCTCAATGGCAGTGGTGAAGGCATTAGCAGAGAAGTACAAGTCGTCCCTGACTGCGACCGGATCGCGTTTCGCCGTTAGTGCCCAGGACCCTTGCGCCTTCGTCCTCAGCTAGGACGGACAGACACGCTACGTCTCGCGCTCAAAGTTCCTGAATGAGATGAAAGGGTGGATCGACTTCAACGTGCCCATTCCTCAAGGCAGCGTCGCGTTCCGTCTCATGCAGGACCGATCGAAGACCGAGGATTACGATGAGATAGCGTCGGATATCTGGTTTAACGGCGGCATCAGGAATCGCCTAGTGCTTGCTGAAGAGGCCATCTTCCTGAGTGAGTGGAATCAGTGCCTCTCGTTGATCTGGTTCGATGAGAGATTAAGGCCGGCCCACGAGCGCCGAGGCGAAGAGGAAGACGACGAACCGCTGCTGCGGGAGCTTGACGGCACGCTGCCTTGGCCGTCCAAGCACCGGCGAAGATAAGATTCGCCAATTCACTCGCGCCCTCCCCGAAGATGAGTGAGCGGAAAATCCCGGGCTCCGCCGAAAATGGGAACTTCTGTTCATACCTATGCCAACGAAGAAATCAAGGGACCTGCCAGAGAGTAAGCGGATCTACCGCTATTGGGTGGAGCTTTGCGATGTACGGGATGGGTCGACGCGTGACCTGCCGCTTAGCACCGTAATTCGAATCCATCTCCCCCGGAAGAAGGGGGACGGGCAACAGCCCGATCAGCAGATCCTCCAACTGCAGGACAATTCGATGATCCTGGAGGGCAGGGATATCAATGACATCGCTACTCAGCTACGCCAAAGATATCCCGACAATACTCATGAGCGCTTTCTGCGCCGAGAACGCGACTACGAAGCCGAACAACGAATTGCAGCGGCCATGAGGGCGCTCACTGAAATCGTCGCGAAGGCAGTGCTGGATGACCTGCTGCGTGAGTCAAAGGTTGAGTCCGGAGCTCCCGACGCGGAGCGTGGTGGACCAGCGTGAAATTGGAACCGTTTCTGGAACCGTGAGATGTTTTTGTCTGGAACCGTAGCGCCGATTTCAGTGCGTTCGCGAGAAAAACTCTAAGGAAATTAGTGGTCGGGGTGACAGGATTTGAACCTGCGACTCCTACGTCCCGAACGTAGTGCTCTACCAGGCTGAGCTACACCCCGAACGAACGATGTCGACTGGCGCCCCGAGAGTGTCGCGCCAGCCCCGGCTTCGGCGAGTCGAGCAGTCTAATCAACGCGTCCGCTGCTTTCAATGACGGCGCGGTCCGCGGCGCGAAGCTGCACTATCCGACGGTTTGCACGGCCGCCACGGGATCGGTCGCGGTGCCTGAATGCCAGTCAGTGACGTTCGACGACGATACGTCGGTCGGCGATCGTGGCGCGTACGCTGGTCGTCGCCAGCACCGCATCCAGGGCCTGTGCGGGGGTCAATCCGGCGATCGAGCCGTGCACCACGATGTCCGCGACTTCGCCCTCGATCTGCGGTGACGCATAGTCGACGTCCCGCCCCAGTTCGCGCGCGGCCCACGACAGGAACGCCGCAAGCGGCAGGCCCTCGATCTCGATTGCCGGCGCAATGCCGGCTGCCCAATCCCATGACGTGCCGTAACCGGGCACCGGTCGCCGCTCTACGCTGCCGCTGTCCAGGATCGTCAACTGCTCGCCAGCCGCACCGCGTTCCAGTTCGCCGGTCCTGGAGCGCCATTCGATCCTGCCGTCACGCACACGCAGGCGCACGCCGGGTTCGAGCAGGTGGACTTCGTATTGCGTGCCAATGTGCCGGACCGAACCCGAAGGAGTGAGCACATCCAGTCGATCGGCCGGAACGGCAACGCCGGAATCGACATAGAGCGTCCCACGCTCGAGTTTCAACCGATCGGCACCCGGGATCGACAGCCGCGTTCGATGGTCGAGTCTCACGGAAACACCCGTCGGCAGGGCCAGCGCAACGCGCCCTGCGGGTCCGGTTTCCAGCGTCTGGCCCAGCATCAGCGGCTGGCCTTCACCGATGCGTTGCCGGAAACCGAACCAGCCGGAGTTCACCCGCAGCTCGCCCGTCACGAGCGCCACGGTCGCAACAATTTTATTCGAAGCCGTCAGCCGAGGTCCGACCGCCCAGACGCCGATTGCCGCCACCACCAGCCCTGCTGCGATGGCGCTGATTGCCCGACGGCGGCTGCGGCGATGCCGGTCGGCGACGACGGCGCGCCACTCGTCACGCAACCGCTGCCGCACGGCGCGCTCGACTTCAGGCGGCGGCTTTTCCCTCTGGCCGGCACCCTTCAGCACTCGCTCGAGGTCTTCGTCATTCATGGAGATTTCCTACGATCCGAGGCTGGACGCGATGTCCGACGCATCGGCGCCGAATACGCTTTCCAGACCTTCCCGGAATGCCTGCCGTGCCCTTGCCAGCAGGGATTGCGCTGCAGTCGTCCCGATTCCCAGGCGCTCCCCGATGACTTCCACCGAATGACCTTCCATGTATTTCCATTCCAGCGCATCGCCGTAGCTGGACGGCAGGCGGTCCAGCACGACTCGCACCAGCCGGGCCGCTTCGACCCGACCGTAGGTCTTCAGCAAATCGTATTCTTCGGGCGCCTCGACCGATTCGATTACCGCCCGCATCCCGGGCAGGTCGTCGATCAGCACGACGTGACGCATGCGCCTGCGTGCGCGGATGTGGTCAACGACTTCGTTGCGGCAGATCTGGCAGATCCAGGTGAAGAGTCCGGACTCGCCGCGGAATGTCGCGAGATTCCCGATTGCCTTGCTCAAGGTCAATTGCACGATTTCCCGGGTGGCATCGACGTCGCCGTTCAGTCGCGGCAACGCAAAACGGTACACGCGCGGAAAATAGGCATTGAAGAATGCTTCGAATGCCCGTTCGTCGCCTGCCAGCATGCGGGCGATCAATCGCCGGTCGCTTGTCGATCTCTCATCCACTTCGAGACACGCCTTCTCTGAAGCAGTTGGACGTTCGCCGGTGGCAAAGCAACCGATCCATGGCTACCCTCAGAACTCCCACAGGATGCCGACGGACGGCACCAGGGGCAGCCAGTCGCTTGTACGGGTCGTGAAAGTCACGCCATCGGCGCCATCCTCGCTGGCGATCAGCTTGTAACAACAGGTATTGCCGATGTTGATCGCATTGGACAGCTCGAATGTCAGCGCCAGGCTGCCGACGGCGAGTGGCCTGCGATGCTCGGTGCGCAGGTCGAGGGTGATGCGGGTCGGGAATCGCACGGCATTGCGCTCGCCGAGCACCGATTCGCGGATGCGGGTTGTCGGCCAGCCGCGATGAGCGCCGGCGACGGCCCCGAAACGCCAATCGCGCCGAGTCCAATCGATACCCGCCGTCGCCGCCCAGGACTGGTCCCAACTGCGCGGAACGCGGCGCCCGTCGACGCCGTCCCAGGCTTCGGACCACGACAGGCCCAGCCACCATGTGGCACCGGCGCCGGTCGAGATGACGGAGAACTCCGTTCCGCGCACTTCTGCCGACAACGGTGCCACGAGGGTGCGATCGGGCGCGATTTCCGGGAGGACGGTCAGCGGGTCGAGGATGTTCTCGAAGTGTGGCCGCGGATCGGCCTGAACCTTGCGGAACCATTCGAGCCGCAGCGCGGGTCCGCGCTGAAGCTGGTGATCCAGGCCGACGATGAAGTGATCCGATCGCTGGGCTTCAGGAAAGCTCGTCAAGCCGTCTTCGACTTTGAGTTCATGGACTTCATCGGTTTGATGGAAGCGTCCCCAATGCGCGCGCAAGTCGGTGGAAGGGGCGAGCTGCCAACGGATGCTGAAGCGCGGGTCGAGCAGCCAGGACTCCGCCGGTCTGCCGCGCGCGATCGTGCGCTGCGCCCGCAGCCCGAGCTCCGAAGTCAGGCCGTCGAGGATCCTCCATCGATGCGACGCGAACAGCGCAATACGTTCCCGATCGGGACTCAGGTTCGTGGCGCGAGTCAAGGCCGCGTCGCGCGAGAACAGGTCCGCGACCGATGCCGCGTACTCGGCATTCGCGGCATAACGGTATCTTCCGTCTTCGCCGGTCCATTCGAACCCGCCCTCGAACCAGTGACGGGATCGCGGTTCCCATGCGATCCTGCCGCGCAGTTCCCGGTATTCGGACGAGCGGCGGTCCGCTACGTCGCCGACGGCAATGCCCGGCTTGTCGATGCTGCCGGTCCGGAAGCCGTCGACGGTACTGTGGCCGAGCCACAGCGAAGCCTGAACACCGCCGTCCCATTCGCGATCGCCGCGCAGCCAGAGATAGCGCGTGCGGCTCTCGATCTGGGCGCGCTCGCCGTGTCCTTTGCGCGCGATGGCGAGCTCGTCGCGCGACCAGAGGAGATTGGCGCTGACACGCAGAAGGTCCGGAGTGCCGAGGCTCGCGCGCGTGTAGACGTCCGCGTAGGTGGGGGTAGTCGCGCCGTCACCGAATGCCTCGATGAAGGGACGCAGCGTTCCCACGCGCGCCGAACCCAGCCAGTCGGCATTCGACCCGGCGAACTCGCCGCCGTTTCGCGCCATGGCATTGAAAACCGAGAGCCCCAGCGCCGTGCGCGGCTCGCTCGCGGCGTCGATCGTGCGCAGATCGAATACGCCCGCCATGCGATTGCCGTAACGGACCGGGAATCCGCCGGTGTAGATCTCCGCATCTTCGACCAGGCCCGGATCAAGGACGCCGAAGACGCCCTGATAGGCAGGCATGTGAAATGCCTGTCGCAGCGGAAATCCGTCCAGCAGCGTCAACAGCTCGCCCGCTTCTCCTCCTCGAATGCTGGACTGCGCCGACACGCCGCTCTGCGCAATGCCCGGCAGCCGGCCGAGCGTGCGGAGCGCGTCTTCGCCGATGACGGGCTGGACCGCGAGCAAGTCTCCGCCGATGTGCAATGAGCCGATCGAGTCCGACCGGTCGACGGCGTAACGGCTCGTCGATACCACGACTTCGCTCAATTGCGATCGAGCCGTTGTCAGCCGCAGTTCCGGCGCCGACGCAGTCGTCGAAACCGCCGTGCCTGGCCATTCCGAGGATTCGAATCCGTTCGCCTCGGCGCGCAGCGTGTAATTGCCTTCCGGCACGGGGCCGATTGCAAAACGACCTTCGGCATCCGACCAACCAACCGCGCCGATCGGCAGCAGCGAAACTCGTGCCGTCGCAATCGGCTGGCCGAGTGCATCCAGGACCCGGCCCCGCAAGACCAACTTCCGGGATTCGCGCTTGGCCGCCACCACGGCGTAAAGTCCCGGTCGCACCGCCGAGAGCGCGAGTCCGTGCGCCGTGAGAATCTCGCGCGCGATCCGCAGGCGATTCTGGGTCGTTGGTTCCGCGACCACGCGCAGCCGTGCGGGAACCAGTCGCGAGCTGAATATGAAGTCGAGCCCCGGGTCGCGCAGCTCCAGCAGGACGTCAACAACCGGCCGACCGCGGAATCGCGTGTCGGCGGCGGTCGCCGCCGCGCAAGCGAGCCCGATGACGACGAAGACGCACGCGATGTTCTTGTAGCGATATCCGGTCATGGGCACATTAGAATCTCGGCCGGCGCGATTCGCTACGTCTGGCGGCAAGAACAGGCATTCGCACTGCGGCGCGCGCAACGGGCGCGATTGATATTGCGAGGATCGGCGTCCAATCCGGCATGGGCCATGCGAATCCTGCCGTTGACGTCCGCAAGTTCCTGATCCTGGGCGCAATTCAAACGGCCAATACCGGCGCTATGGCAGAATTTGCCGTGGCCGGCACTTCCAGCATCGTCCGCTATTCGATGGTCGGCCTGGCGGCTACCGCCGTCCATTACGCACTGCTGTGGGCACTGGTCGAGATCGCCGGCGTCAATGCCGGGCTGTCCGCGGCAATCGGCGCCACCGCAGGTGCGCTGGTGGCCTATGCGGGAAATCGCCGCTTCACCTTCCGGAGCCGCGCCCCGCACCAGCGGGCGCTGCTGCGGTTTGCGCTGGTCGCCGGGCTCGCAGCGATCGTGAACGGATTCGTGGTCTGGGCCGGCACCGAGCTGCTGCAAGTCCACTATTTCGCTGCGCAGCTTGTCGCGACCGCGCTGGTTCTCTGGCTCGGTTTTCTGCTCAACCGCAGCTGGAGTTTCGCGTGATGGCTGCCAGTGCCGACAGTCGGCCTCGTGCGGAATCGCCGGCAGCCTGCACCTTGAGCGTGGTCGTTCCGGTGCGCAACGAGCACGCCGTGCTGGAGCAGTTTCATCGGCGGTTGCTGACAGCAATCGAGGGCACGGCCGGCGGCTTCGAGATCATCTATGTCGACGACGGCAGCACCGATGGCACCGCGCCGGTGCTCGACGGGCTGCGCGAGCGCGACTCGCGCATCGGCATCATTCGCCTGAGCCGGAACTTCGGCAAGGAGCAGGCGGTGAGCGCCGGTCTCTGCCACGCTCGCGGCGCGTCCACGGTGGTGATTGACGCCGACCTGCAGGATCCGCCGGAAATGATTCCGATGATGCTCGTCGCCTGGCGCAATGGCGCCGACGTCATCAACATGCGCCGGCGCCGCCGCGCAGGGGAGAGCTGGCTGAAGCGCGCCACAGCGCACGGTTTTTATCGCGTATTCAACCGACTGAGCGAAGTGCCGATTCCGGTGGATACCGGCGACTTTCGCTTGTTGAGCCGTCGCGCCGTCGACGCATTGAACAATCTTCCCGAGCGAAGCCGGGTGATGAAAGGCTTGTTCGCGTGGATCGGATTCAGGCAGCAGACCATCGAATACGATCGCGATCCACGTGCAGCAGGCGAGAGCCAGTGGCGCTACTGGCAGCTCTGGAAGCTGGCGCTCGAAGGAATCACCGGATTCTCCGTTGCACCGCTCAAGGTTGCGACCTACGCGGGATTCCTGACGGCAATGTCGGCGTTCGTCTACGCGTCGTTCATCCTCGTCAAGACCCTTGTGCTCGGAGATCCTGTCCGCGGCTTTCCGACTTTGATCGTCGTGATCTCCTTCCTCGGCGGCCTGCAGTTGATGGCGATCGGCCTGCTGGGCGAATACGTCGGCCGGCTCTTCATCGAGGCCAAGCAGCGTCCGCTGTACCTGGTCGAGGAATTTCACGCCCCGCTGCTGACGTCGCGCATGACCTGGAGCCGCGGAGTTGTCGATCCAATCGCCAACGAATCCTCGATCGTCGGATAATCGTCTACTCTGGATTGCAATCGTCGTGGCGGCAGCCACGCGCTTCGCATTGCTCGGCGCCTACCCGCTGATGGACACGACCGAGGCGCGCTATGCCGAGATCGCGCGCCGCATGGCCGAGCTCGGCGACTGGGTGACGCTGTGGATCGGCCAGGCGGAGCCTTTCTGGGGCAAGCCACCGCTGTCCGTCTGGATGACCGCCGCGAGCTTCAGGGTCCTCGGCGTGGGCGAATTCGCGGCACGATTGCCTTACTGGCTTTGCGGCTGTCTGGTCGCGTGGATCGCCTGGGACTGGTTGGCGCAACGATCCCACCGCGTAGCAGTATTGGCAATCGCGATCCTGACTGGCTCGACACTGTTCTTCGCCGCTACCGGCACGGTCATGACCGACATGGTCCTTGCGCTCGGCATGATGCTGGCGATGCGGGGATTCTGGCTGGCCCTGCATGGCACGCCCGCAAAACGCCGGCGGGAACAGTTCCTGATGTTCCTGGGCATCGCAATCGGGCTGCTGGCAAAAGGCCCGATCGCGATCCTTGCCGGTATCCCGATGGCGATCTGGGCGCTGCGATCCCGCCAGATCGGCCCCGTCCTGCGCCAAATTCGCTGGGGACGCGGCCTGCTCTTCACCCTCGCGCTCGCCGTTCCCTGGTATGCCTGGGCGGAATCGCGAACGCCGGGTTTCCTGGAATATTTCCTGCTGGGCGAACATTGGCATCGTTTCCTGGACCCGGGATGGCCGGGCGACCTGTATGGGAGCGCGCACGCGTTTCCGCGCGGCTCGATCTGGCTGTTCGTCCCGCTGGCGATATTCCCCTGGTCGCTGATCGCGCCGTTCGTTGCCTGGAGATGGCGGCGCGCAGCGGCACCTGCGATGGGCGACGACCGATCGCTCAGCAGCTACCTGCTGCTCTGGGCGCTCACTCCCTGCGTATTCTTCACCGCGGCAGGAAACATTCTCTGGACCTATCTGCTGCCCGGCCTTCCCCCCTTTGCCATGCTGGCTGCGCTCTGGCTCAACCGGTT
The DNA here is from genome assembly GCA_050738495.1 of Steroidobacteraceae bacterium. Lineage (GTDB taxonomy): Bacteria > Pseudomonadota > Gammaproteobacteria > Steroidobacterales > Steroidobacteraceae > SCUD01. The sequence continues at coordinate 23,719 of JBOHZL010000013.1, forward strand.
GCCGCGCGATCGCTTGCCGGAGCGCTGGCTAGCGGCGGGCGTCGCCTTGATGGCGATCGGATCCATCGGCGTCGTCTCGGCTTTCAATGCCGGCGGATGGGACGAGCGAAAATCGACGAAGGCCCTGGTTTCGGACTACATGGCACGCCGATCGGATGGCGACGCACTGGTGTTCTTCAGGAAACAGCCGCTGTCGGCTGCCTTCTACAGCCGGGGCCAGGCGGCGCTGGCAGACAGCACGGATGAATTGCAGGCTTGTCTTGCAGACGGCACTGCATTTGTCGCGATCAGGTCTCGCCACCTCGATCGCCTCCCCAAGCCCTTCTTGGACCGGTTCCAACTAGTCAGCCGGCATGGAGATTACCTGCTGTTTCTCGGTACGCAGCATCGCGTCAACTCCGGCGGTTGACGGTGAATCGTGCCAGCGCTTCGAGCGCGTCGCGATAATCAGAGGCGGGAATTCCGGTCAGCGCTTCGAGCGCCAAGTTCGCCTCGTCTTCGGCAAGCCGGGCGGTGTATTCGAACCCACCCGTACTTTCAACGACGGCAAGGATCGACCGCTGTTCCTCGGTGCCGCCCTGTTCGATGGCGTCGCGGATCATGGCAGTCGAGTCGGCATCGCCATGTTTGAGCGCATGGATCAGAGGCAGCGTCGGCTTGCCCTCGGCCAGGTCGTCACCGACGTTCTTGCCGAGCTCGGCCGTGTCGCCGCGATAGTCGAGCGCGTCGTCGATGAGCTGGAAAGCGATCCCGAGATGCTTGCCGTAGCGGGCCAGCGCAGCCTCGACCTCGGGCGGCGCGTGGGCAACGATCGCCGCGATCTGCGCGCCGGCCTCGAAGAGGCGGGCCGTCTTCCGGTAGATGACTTCCATGTAGCGGATCTCGGTCGTGTCGGGATCGCCGGTGTTCATCAACTGGAGGACTTCGCCGGCCGCGATCGTGTTGGTGGCGTCGGCCATCACCCGGATCAGGGCGGGGGAGTCGAGCGCCGCCATCATCTGGAATGCACGCGAGTAGAGAAAGTCGCCGACCAGCACCGAGGCCGGGTTGCCGAAGGCCTCGTTGGCGGTGTCGCGCCCGCGGCGCTTGGTGGAGTCGTCGACCACATCGTCGTGCAGTAGAGTCGCCGTGTGGATGAACTCGATGAGCGCCGCCGCCGGGACATGAGCCGAATTCGTTGCGCCGGCGGCTCGGGCGGCGAGCACGACGAGCAGCGGCCGCAGTCGTTTGCCGCCGCTCCCGACGATGTAGTCGCCAACCTGGTTGACGAGCGCGACGTCGCTGCCGAGCTGGCTGCGGATCTCGTCGTCGACCGCTGCCAGGTCGGAGGCGACCAGCGCCCGTATGTCCTTGAGTTGCATGGCTCCCTGTCGGCCGGACGGGCCGTTCGCATCCTAGCGGCAAACCCGAAGCCGGGAAATGCGGGCGCCGGCCGCGCGGTTTGACCCCGATGGGCCCGGTCACTACAATTGCCGGCTCTTTTCGGAGTCCAGACAATCATGTACGCCGTCATTGCCACCGGGGGCAAGCAGTACCGGGTGAGCGAGGGCACCGTCGTGCGGGTCGAGAAACTCGACGCCGACGCGGGCGCCACCGTCGAATTCAACCAGGTCCTGCTGATCGGCGAGGGCGCTGACGTGGCGGTCGGCGCGCCTTATGTCACGGGTGCCCGCGTCACCGCGACCGTGCAGGCGCACGGCAAGGCCGACAAGGTCGGCATCACTAAGTTCCGGCGCCGCAAGCACTACCTGCGTCAGAAGGGCCACCGCCAGCCGTACACCGAAGTCAAGGTGACCGGCATCACGGCGGCCTGAGCGCGAGCGAGGAGACAGGCATGGCACACAAGAAAGCCGGCGGCAGTACCAAGAACGGCCGCGAATCCCAGTCGAAGCGCCTGGGCGTCAAGAAATTCGGCGGCGAGCGCGTGCTCGCGGGCAACATCCTGGTGCGGCAGCGCGGCACGCCGTTCCGTGCCGGCGACAACGTCGGCGTGGGCACCGACCACACGCTGTTCGCCAAGAAGACCGGACGCGTGCAGTTCCGGAAGAAGGGCGCGGACGGGCGCACGTTCGTTTCGGTCCTGCCGGAATAAGCCAGGGCCGCAGGAATCGATCAGGAACCCCGGCCCGGCCGGGGTTTTTCGTTAGCGCGGCAGTCAAGAATGAAATTCGTCGACGAAGCGATGGTCAAGGTGGTCGCCGGCCACGGCGGCCGGGGCGCAGTCGGTTTCCGGCGCGAGAAGTTCGTCCCCTTCGGCGGCCCGGACGGCGGCGACGGCGGCCTCGGCGGCAGCGTCTGGCTGCGCGCGCAGGAAGGCATCAACACCCTGGTCGACTATCGCATCCGGCGTACCTATCGTGCGCAGAATGGCCAGCCCGGCGGCGGCCAGGATTGCACCGGACGAAGCGGCGAGGATCTTCATGTCCCGATGCCGGTCGGCACGGTCGTGATCGACGACGACACCGACGAATTGCTCGGTGACCTGTCGAAGCCCGGCCAGGTGCTGCTGGTCGCAAAAGGCGGCAAGGGCGGCTGGGGCAACCAGCGCTACAAGAGCTCCACCAATCGAACGCCGCGCCAGAGCGGACCGGGCCTGCCCGGCGAAGCGCGAAACCTGCGCGTGGAACTGCGCCTGCTTGCCGACGTCGGCCTGCTCGGTCTGCCGAATGCCGGCAAGTCGACCCTGATCCGGGCCGTGTCGGCGGCGCGGCCGAAGGTCGCGGACTATCCGTTCACGACGCTCCACCCGCAACTCGGCGTGGTCGCCGTCGGCCCGCTCAAGAGCTTCGTGATGGCCGACATCCCGGGGCTGATCGAAGGGGCGGCGGAGGGCGCGGGTCTCGGCATCCGGTTTCTCAAGCACCTGCAGCGCACGCGATTGCTGCTGCACCTGGTGGACATCGCGCCGCCCGATCCGGAGGCCGACCCGGTCGCGGGCGCGCGCTCGATCGTCGGCGAGCTGAAGAAGTTCGGCCCGGAACTCGCGAAGAAGAAGCGCTGGCTGGTGCTCAACAAGATCGACCTGCTCGCGCCGGGAGAGCGCGAGAAGCGCTGCAAGGAGATCGTGCGCCGACTGCGCTTCAGGGGTCCGGTGTTCCGGATCTCCGGTGCAACCGGCGAGGGGACCCGCGAACTGTGTCAGGCGGCGATGCACCACCTGGAGAAGTAGAGGGGACGCTCCCCTTCAATGTGAGGTGTTTGTTTCGGCGAGGGACGGAAGTATTGAAGGGGAGCGTCCCCTCTACTTTCCCCTCTACTTGATCGCCTTGACCTGGCTCGCGAGACGGCTCTTGTGCCGGGCCGCCTTGCTGCGATGGATGATGCCCTTGCGCGCCATCGCGTCGATGACCGGCGTCGCTTCCTTGAGCGCGGCGGCCGCTTCCTGCTTCTTGCCGGCGCGGATCGCCTCGAGCACCTTGCGAACGGCGCTGCGCACCTTGGAGCGATGCGCGACATTGCGGCCGCGGCGCTCGATCGCCTCGCGGGCGCGTTTTTCGGCTGACTTGGTGTTGGCCATGAGGCCGCGCATTGTCCGGATGCGGAGCCGGATTGTCAACGCGGTATAGTGCCGGCCGCATGTCGCACGGTTTCCTGCGCAATACCACGATCGTCGGTTCGCTGACGCTCCTTTCCCGGGTCACGGGCGTGCTGCGCGACATGGCCTACCTGATCTCCTTCGGCGCCGGGCCGCTGATGGACGCTTTCCTGGTGGCCTTCAAGATCCCCAATTTCATGCGCCGGCTGACGGCGGAGGGCGCCTTTTCACAGGCCTTCGTCCCGGTGATCTCGGAATACAAGATCCAGCGTCCGCACGACGAGGTTCGCGAGCTGGTCGCCAAGGTCGGCGGCGTGTTCGGCACCATCCTGTTCGTGATCACCGCCCTCGGCGTGGTGGCGGCGCCGCTGCTCGCCTTCGCGTTCGCGCCGGGTTTCCGCGGCGGCGACGACCGCTTCGACCTCACGGTCGAGATGCTGCGCTTCACCTTTCCCTACATGTTCTTCATTTCGCTGGTGGCGCTTGGCAGCGGCGTGTTGAACAGCTACGGGCGGTTCGCCGTGCCGGCCTTCAATCAGACGCTGCTCAACATCATCATGATCGCGGCGGCCGCAGTGGTCGCGCCGCACTTCGAGAAGCCGGGTCTCGTGCTGGCGATCGGCGTGTTCATCGCGGGCTTGGTGCAGCTCGTTGCGCAGTTCCCGGCGCTGCGCGCGCTCGGCCTGTTGCCGCGTCCGCGCTGGGGTCGCGCCCACGAAGGCGTGCGACGGATCGCGCGGCTGATGCTGCCCGGCATCTTCGGCTCGTCGGTCGCGCAGGTGTCGCTGCTGCTCGACACGATCATCGCTTCGTTCCTGATGGTCGGCAGCGTGACCTGGCTGTACAGCGCCGACCGCCTGGTCGAGTTCCCGATGGGCGTGTTCACGATCGCGCTCGCAACCGTCATCCTGCCGGGCCTCTCATCCCACCACGCCGATAAGTCGCCCGAGAAGTTCAGGGCGACGCTCGACTGGGCATTGCGCCTAACCGTCACGATCGTCACCCCGGCCGCGATCGGCCTGTTGCTGCTCTCGGGCCCGTTGATGTCGACGATCTTCGGTTACGGGGAATTCACCGAGCGCCATGTGCTGATGTCGAGCTATGCGCTGATGGCCTATTCGCTCGGGCTGATCGGCTTTTCGCTGGTCAAGGTGCTGGCTCCGGGCTACTTCGCGCGCCAGGACACGAAGACCCCGGTCAAGGTCGGCATCATCGCGCTGTCGGTCAACATGATCTTCAACCTGGCTGTCGTCGTGCCCGCATTCCTGTCCGGCTTTCCGGTTCCGCACGCCCTGCTTGCGCTGTCGACGGGGCTTTCGGCCATCCTCAATGCGACGCTGCTGTTTCGTGGGCTCAGGCGCGACGGTATCTACACGCCCAGCGCCGAATGGCGCCGGCTGTTGCCGCGCATCGTGCTCGCGAGCCTGGCGATGGCGGCCTTCCTGTGGTGGATTTCCGGCGACTGGTCGGCCTGGAACGACTGGCGCGCGTCGCGGCGGGCACTGCAGCTCACGCTCTGCGTAGCGGGAGGGGCGCTCGTCTATTTCGGCACGCTGTGGCTCGCAGGCACGCGCCCGCGCGACCTGAAGCCACTATAATTACCGGCGTTCTTCCGATCCGGCAGGGCCATGCTGATTCGACGCGGCTTCCAACCCGGCCGGGACACGAAGCGCGGATGTGCCGTTGCCATCGGGAACTTCGACGGCCTGCATCTCGGGCATCAGAAGATCCTGGCCTTGCTGCAGGAGCGGAGCCGCGACGCGCAGCTCCCGGCGATCGTGCTGAGCTTCGAGCCTCACCCGCGTGAATTCCTGGCGCCGACCGAGGCGCCGGCCCGGCTGATGCGGCTGCGTGACAAGGCGCGATGGCTCGCGCAGGCCGGCATCGACGAATTGCGCCTGCTGCATTTCGACGACGAAATCAGCGGCTGGAGCGGAGCCGAGTTCATCGAGCGCGTGATCGTCGGCGCACTGGGAGCGAGGCGGGTAGTGGTCGGCGAAGGCTTCCGGTTCGGGCATCGACGAAGCGGCGACGTGGCGCTTCTGCGCCATGCGGGTGCGGAGCGGGGCATTGCCGTCGACGAGGTGGCGCCGTTGATTCAGGACGGGAGCGCGGTCAGTTCGACGCGCGTGCGCGAGGCGCTCGCGGCCGGCCGGCTCGATCAGGCGAAAACGCTGCTGGGTCGGGACTACCGGATCAGCGGACGGGTGATCCCGGGCGAAAGGCTCGGTCTCCGGCTTGGCTTTCCGACCGCGAACATCCGCCTGCATCGCCGGGTGCCGCCGCTGGCGGGGATCTTCGCCGTGCGCGCATCGGGCCCGCGACTGCGCGGCCACCCGGCCGTCGCCGCGGTCGGCACGCGACCGACCGTGGGCGGCACCGAATGGCTGCTCGAGGTGCACCTGTTCGATTTCGACGGCGACCTGTACCGTGCGAGGCTCGACGTCGATTTCATCGCGCGCCTGCGCGACGAGATCCGGTACCTCGACCTCGAGTCGATGACCGCACAAATGCACGATGACGCGCGCCGCGCGCGCGAACTGCTGGATGCCTGAGGTACGGCGAGTGGATTACAAGCAGACCCTGAACCTGCCGGGCACCGAGTTCCCGATGAAGGCCGACCTCGCGCGCCGCGAGCCCGCGATGGTCGAGGCCTGGCTGCGCGACGACCTCTACGGCAGGCTCCGCAAGCACGCCGCGGGGCGCCCGAAGTTTGTGCTGCTCGACGGCCCGCCCTATGCCAATGGCGTGATCCACATCGGCCATGCGGTCAACAAGATCCTGAAGGACATCATCGTCAAATCGCGGACGCTGGATGGCTACGACGCGCCGTACGTGCCGGGCTGGGATTGTCACGGACTGCCGATCGAGCAGCAGGTCGAGAAGAAGCACGGCCGCGTCGGCCAGAAACTCGATGCCGACGCGTTTCGCAAGGCCTGCCGCGAATACGCCGCGAGCCAGGTCGACGCCCAGCGCGTGGATTTCCAGCGGCTCGGCGTGCTCGGCGACTGGAACGATCCGTATCTGACCATGGCCTCGCGCTACGAGGCCGAGCAGTTGCGCGCCTTCGCCGCCATCATCCGCCGCGGCCACCTGGTGCGCGGCTTCAAGCCCGTGCACTGGTGCCTCGATTGCCGGTCCTCGCTCGCGGAGGCCGAAGTCGAGTACGAGGAGCGCAGCTCGCCGTCGGTGGACGTGCGCTTCTCTGTAGTGGACCCGATGGATGCCGCACGCCGCTTCGGGCTCGCGAGCGATGAGCTCGCCGGCGCATCCATCGCCATCTGGACCACGACGCCGTGGACCCTGCCCGCGAACCAGGCGGTATGCCTGCACCCGCTGTTCGATTACGTGCTGGTCGAGTTCGAGCGCCCGTCAGGCAGCGAGCGCATGATCGTCGCCGAGGGTCTGGTCGAGGCCGTGGCGAGCCGCATCGGCGCGACCGGGCGCCGGGTGCTGGCGAAGGCCGGCGGCGAGAAACTCGAAGGGCTGCGGCTCGCGCACCCGTTCTACGAACGCGAGGTCCCGGTGATCCTCGGCGATCACGTCACACTCGAGACCGGCACCGGCGCGGTGCACACGGCGCCCGGGCACGGCGCGGACGACTACGAGATGGGGCGGCGCTACGGCCTCCCGATCGACAACCCGGTCGGTCCGGACGGGCGCTTCGTCGCCGGCACGCCGCTGTTCGAGGGGCAGGGCGTGTTCGACGCGAATGCGAAGATCGTCGAGACGCTCGAGGGCGCGGGCAAGCTCATCCATTGCGAGCCTTATCGCCACAGCTATCCGCATTGCTGGCGTCACAGGTCGCCGGTGATTTTCCGCGCAACGCCGCAATGGTTCCTGAGCATGGAACAGCGGGGCCTGCGGCGCGACGCGCTCGCCGCGATCAAGGGCGTGCGCTGGGTGCCCGGATGGGGCGAGCAACGCATTACCAGCATGATCGAGACCCGTCCGGACTGGTGCATCTCGCGGCAGCGCGCCTGGGGCGTGCCGCTCGCCATGTTCGTGCACAAGGAAACCGGCGAGCCGCACCCGCAGACTCCGGAACTGCTCGAGCGCGTGGCGCGACTCGTGGAAACGGGCGGCATCGAGGCCTGGTTCGCCCTGAACCCGCGGCACCTGCTGGACGACGAGGCGCTGGTCTACGAGAAATGCGACGACGTGATGGACGTCTGGCTGGACTCGGGCGTCGTACACCATTGCCTGCCGGCGCTGCGCCCGGACGTCATACCGTTTCCGGTCGACATCTACCTCGAGGGCTCGGACCAGCATCGCGGCTGGTTCCACAGTTCGCTGCTCGCGTCCGTCGCCGGCCGCGGCGTCGCACCCTACCGGCAGGTGCTCACGCACGGCTTCACGGTCGACGAGAAGGGCCGCAAGATGTCGAAGTCGCTCGGCAACATCGTGGCGCCGCAGCAGGTCATGCAGTCGCTCGGCGCCGACGTGCTGCGGCTCTGGGTCGCAGCGACCGACTACAGCGCGGAGATCAATGTCTCCGACGAGATCCTGAAGCGCATGTCCGACAGCTACCGGCGCATGCGCAACACGCTCCGTTTCCTGCTCGGCAATCTCGCGGGCTTCGACCCGGACCGCGACGCGCTGCCGGCCGCGGAATTGATCGACCTGGACCGCTGGGCGCTGGCCCGGGCGTGGCGCCTGCAGGAAGCGGTGGTCGAGGCCTACCGGAACTACGATTTCCACCTGATCTACCAGAAAGTGCACGGCTTCTGCGTGATCGAGCTCGGCTCGTTCTGGCTCGACATCCTGAAGGACCGGCTCTACACGACGCCGGCCAGGAGCGCCGCGCGGCGCTCGGCGCAGACTGCGATGTACCACATCGCCGAGGCCATGGTGCGCTGGCTGGCGCCGATCCTGTCGTTCACGTCGGAGGAAATCTGGAAGTTTCTGCCGGGCAGGCGCGAGGACTCGGTCCAGTTCGCGACCTGGTGGCCGATGCTTCGCGTGCCCGAGGCGGGCGCCGTGGACTGGGAGGCGGTAATCGCCCTCAAGACCGATGTCTCGCGCGAGCTCGAACGGCTGCGCGCGGCCGGCGAGCTCGGCGCGCCGCTCGAGGCCGGGGTGGAAGTGTTTCTCGACGAGGCGCAGCATCGGCGCATGGAAGCCATTGGCGACGAGCTGCGCTTCGTGCTGATCACCTCGTCCGCGCGCCTGCGGCCGGCATCGGAGCGTCCGCCCTCGGCCGTCGTGGCCGAGTCGGTGGCAAAGACCGGCGCCTGGATCGCGATCTCGGTGCTGCAGGCGCCGAAGTGCGCGCGCTGCTGGCACCGGCGCGCAGACGTCGGCAGCGATCCTGCGCACCCGGAGATCTGCGGCCGCTGCGTCGGCAACCTGGACGGACCTGGCGAATCGAGGCGCTACGCATGACCGGCATCCACGTTCCGCAACGTACCGGGTTGGTATGGATCTGGCTCTCGGCCTTCGTGGTCGCGCTCGACCAGCTCACCAAATGGTACATCGTCGGCAGCTTCGACCTGTTCGAGATCCTGCCGGTCGGGTCGGTCCTCGACATCACGCGCATGCACAACGAAGGCGCAGCGTTCGGCCTGCTGGCCCAGGCCGGCGGCTGGCAGCGCTGGTTTTTCCTGGCGCTCGCCGCAGTCATCGGCGTCGCGATCGTCTGGTGGCTGCGTACGCTGCCGGCGCGCGGTCATCCCTGGCTGACGATCGGGCTCGCATCGATCCTGGGCGGCGCGCTCGGCAATGCCTGGGACCGGTTTCGGGACGGCCATGTCGTTGACTTCCTGCACTTCCACCTGGGCCAGGCGTACTTTCCGGCCTTCAATGTCGCGGACATCGCCATCACGACCGGCGCCAGCATGCTGATCATCGACGCGCTCTTGCAGACGCGGCGCGCCAGGGCGGCCGCGGGATGAAGGTCCTGCTCGCCAACCCGCGCGGATTCTGCGCCGGCGTCGACCGCGCGATCGACATTGTCGAGCGGGCGATCGAGCTCTTCGGCGCGCCGATCTACGTGCGCCACGAAGTCGTGCACAACCGCTTCGTCGTGGACCGGCTGCGCGCGCTCGGCGCGGTGTTCGTGGACGAGCTCGACGCCATGCCGGACGGCGCGACCGTGATCTTCAGCGCCCATGGCGTGCCCTCCGCGGTCGAACAGGAAGCGGCGCGCCGTGGTCTCGCCGTATTCGACGCCACCTGTCCGCTGGTGACCAAGGTGCACATGGAAGTCGGCAAGTACGCGCGCGAGGGCCTCGACGTGATCCTGATCGGCCACGCCGGCCACCCGGAGGTGGAGGGCACGATGGGCCGCTTCGACACGGCGCACGGTGGGCACATCCACCTGGTCGAGACCGTGGCCGACGCGGAGAACATCGGCGTGCGCGATCCGGCGATGCTCGCCGTGGTGACGCAGACCACGCTCTCGGTCGACGACACCGCGAGGGTGATGGCGGCGCTCCGAAAGCGCTTTCCCTCGCTCGCGACCCCGCGCAAGGAGGATATCTGCTACGCGACCCAGAACCGCCAGGACGCGGTCAAGCAACTGGTTGCGCAATGCGACGTGATCGTCGTGGTCGGCTCGAAATCGAGCTCGAATTCCAATCGCCTGCGCGAGATCGCGACCACGCGAGGCATTCCGGGCTACCTGGTGGACGGCGCCGACGATTTACAGCGGGAATGGTTCGAAGGAAAGGCGGCAGCCGGGGTGACGGCGGGCGCCTCCGCGCCGGAATCGCTGGTGCGGGAAGTCGTCGAGCGGCTAAGGGACTGGGGCGGGCACGAGGCCGTCGAGGTGGTCGGACGGGAAGAGCGCGTGGTGTTCGGGCTTCCCCAGGCGCTCCGGAACGTGGCGAAGCTCAGCTCGGTCTAGCCGGGCGGGGAAGCGGTGTCGCGATTCACGGCGGCCCGCGCGACCAGATGGCCGCTCACCAGCATTTCGCCGTGCTGTCGCCACCTGTCGCATCGACCGCACCGCGCCGGCCGCTCTCGTCGATGAACAACCTGTGGCACAGCGGGTCGTCGCGCTCACGCGTCGCGGTGGCTGCGACGCGAAATTCAGCGGCTGTGGCCAGCTCGATGGCGAGTACGTAGTGGCCGCGAGGCGTCGTCGAGGCAACCGGCAGGCCGGGCGGCTCGTCTCCGGCCGACGCGTCCAGCCGGTTGCCGTACTCGCCATGCGCGAGATGGAACTTTTCCTGCTCGGCCGACGCGGTGAGCAGCGCGTTCACCGCGTCGGCGCGGTTCGCGCGCAGCAGGTAGCCTCGATACGATGCAACCGCCACGGTCGTCGTGATCGCGACGATGGCCAGCGCGATCACGATTTCGATCAGGGTGAATCCGGCGGAGCCCTGAGTTTTCGCCATGACGTCCTGACCGGGTCACCGGCGTAGCCGGCGTCGAAGGTTTCCGCCCCGATGACGCCGAACGCGCGCGCGGGGCATTCGTCGCAATGGGCATCCCGGCGCCCGGGGAAGCCGAACCGCAGGCCCACCGGGAGGCCCGATCCGGCGAGCTCCTGTGCCTCGTCCTCGGCGGATTCCACGGCCGATGCATGCGGTCGACCGTCGCGGATATCGAGCGCGTAAAGACGGCGAACGGATCGTGGCGGACCGCAAGGCGCCGCGGCGTCGTCGTCCAGGGGCTGGTAAGTCTGAAAGCGCAGCACGTGATCGAAGGTCACGGCGGGTCCGATGACCTTCTCTCCGGCGCCGTGCCCGTCGAGTCGCAGAAACCAGCCGGGCGCCGATGGCGCGTTGTCCGCTGGCTCGTCGCTGACTTCATGCAGGTCCGCTTCGGTCAACACGCTCGGACCAGCGGGCGTCTCCGTGTCGAGGAGCACATAGAATCGATCGATGATCGTGGTGTCGCGAGGCCGTGACTGCCAGCCTGAACCGAATGCGATTGCCAGCTGCATCGCGCCGGAAATCCTGACGAGCGACGCATCCGGCGTGGCATGAAAGCGTCGCTGGCCGTCGCCGAGCCGCGCCAGCAGGCGCGCAGAGGCGACTTCATTCGCCGGATTTCCGCTGCGGAAGTCAAAGCGCCATAGCCCGCCGGTCACGTCGAGCAGGTAGGCGCGATCCAGGTAGCCATCGCCGTCGAGGTCGAGTGCGCGGGGCGCAGACGGGGCGCTCGACGCGAGCCCGCCGACCGCCAGGTCCGGTGCATCCGCATCGTTGCCGCTCGCCGTCCAGAGCAAGCGGCCTGTCAGCGCATCGACGACGTGCAGTGCATTGCCATGGCCGCGGGCGGCCACACCGGCCGCATCGAATCGCCGATCGTAGCCGCCGGCCAGCAGCACGACCCAATCGCCCGCGCTCTGTCCGGAATCCGCGACCGCGAGCCGCGTGACGACCGGTTCGGCGTCAGCGTCCACTTCGCCGCCGCCGGGAAGTGCCATCGACCACAGCAGCCGCGGATCGTCCGCGGAGGAGACATCGACCGCATGGTAGCGATTTCCGCCGCGGCCGAGACCGAAAAGAAGCCAGAGATGCTCGCCCGCATCGCGGTCGATGCGGCCGTCGCCGTCAGGATCGTGTCGATGCAGGACCATCGGTCCGTCGATGCCGTGACTGCGCACGGTCGTCGATTCGTTCCGCAGCAACCCGACGAGTCGAGGCAGCATTTCCTTCGGCAGCCACGCCCAGGCTTCGACACCGCTGTGGGCATCGAATGCCTGCAGCATCCCGTCCTGCGTGACGGCGAACACGAGCTGGCGGTCCGACGCTGGATAGTCGACGACAATGGGCGCGTGCGGCCCCGGATCGCCGAGCATGCGTTGTTCCGCGAGCTGCGCGACGATTTCCGCCGGGGATTCAGGATCGCCCGCACCGAGGCCGAACATCCGCCGGTCCAGACGCACATTGTCCGGCGACAGGCGGTTGGCCGGGTCGTGCATGCGGCTCGACGCGAGATCCGAGTAGATTCGGCGGACGTCTGCCACCGGCAGTCTCCCGGCAGCACCGCCGGCCAGCAGATTGGCGTCCGGCGCATCGCTCCAGTAACTGCGGGATGAAGGTTTCGGCAGGCCGGTCGCCGATTCGATCGCCGGCTCGTCGTCGCGATCGACGATGATCGGCGAGGCGAGCGGCGAACCTGCCGCGCGCAAGCCATAGCGGAACAGATTGCCGACCCAGCGTTGCCGAGCAACCGGCGCGGTCAGCCCGTAGACGAGTCCTGGCCCATCGTCCGGATCTGCGAGCGGCGCCATGCCCGCAGCCGAGAATTGCGGACTGCCCGGCACGGCTGCATCGCGCTGCAGGCTGCGCGCGACCAGGTTGATGAATGCCAGCGGGTCGTCGAGTGCCCCTCCGGATCCTGTTCCAGCAGATTGCGCGACCAGCTCGGGCACCGGCCGGGGCGTCAGCCAGTGCAGTGCCGTCGATTGGACTCCCGGCAAGTCGTCGCGCAGGTCCGCGCGCTCGACCCATTGCGCAATCGCCGGCAGGCAGCTCGCGCCGCATCCAGCGGTCAATTCGGTGAAGCGCGGCAGAGTTACGGCCGCCGTGGCGGCGAGATCGTCGCCGGAGGCGAGTCCGGCAGTCAGATAGGCGAGCGTCACCGGACGACAGGCGTGGGCGAATGGCGAGCGATATCGTCCCGGCGCGAGGGAATCGAAGGCGGCGCGATCGGCGTTCCGGTGGTCGCCGAAGCGGACTGCGTGGCCGCCGAGCCAGGCTGCCGATTCGGACAGCGCTTCTGCCAGTGGCGCGCTTCTGCCCGGTGCCGCGCCCGCCGATGCCGGCAATGCCGCGGCGGCGCTCGCGGAAGGCATCGGCGCATGCGCGACGTAACCGCCTTCGCCAGTCTCGCCATCGACCCGGATGAGCGCGATCTCCAGCTCGTCCGTAGCGCTCAGTGCTGCCGCCAACGATCGGTTGATCGCGTCGGCGATCGGCGTTTCGGTCGGCGTTCGCGTGGAGCGCAGGAAGTTCAGATAGTTTCCGCCATAGAAAATATAGGGATCGGCATGCGGCGCGAGATCCCAGTCGATTTCCGCCGATTCCCCGGTGGCCCAGGGACCCGCCGCGCCGTTCGCCGCATACCAGATTCCCGCCGTGGCGCCATGACGGCCTCGATCGGAACGGCATTCGACGGCTCGTTGACTGTCGGGCGACAAGGCGGACCAATAGCCGTCTTCCGCCGCACCGCGCCATTGGGCCGCGCGCGATGCGATGAAGAACCCCTGTTGCGCCAGCGGGCCGAGCGCCGCCTCGCAGCGCAGCCCGGCAAGCGCGCCTGAGGCTGCCGGCTCCAGGCCTGCCTGCGCCGCGCAGTCCGGAGCCGGGCCAGGGCCGCGGCGCCAGTAAATCCGCGCCGGATCGCAGCGATCGGTCGCAAGACCGGCTGCATAGTCGCGCGCCGGATCGAACGGCTCTCCGGCACTGAAGGTCGCGCCGGAACCGTCGACTATCAATGCCAGCAAGGGCTGCATGCCTGGCGGCAGGCTGGCGCGCAGCAGCCAGGCCTCGTCGGAATCCGCGCGGGCGAGTCCGATGACGAGGAGACCGACCGAAATGGCTCGCACCGTCCTGGACATGGCAATGGCGCACGTGCTCAATTCGCGGGTACCACGAGATAAAAACCCTGCTCGAGGCGGACGCGTGCTCCGCGACCGGAATCGCCATCGGCCACCACGAAGAAATGCCGCGCGCCAAAGCTGCCCGCGTTCTCGCCGACGCTGAATCCTGCAGGCAGGGCACCGGGCGCCACGGACTCCTGCGTCTGCGCGCGGAAACGGGCATTGCCGGTCGCCTCGTCCGGATGCGCCGTGCTGGCGATCGCACCCGCGCTGCGCACGATTGCCGCCTGCATCAGCGAGTGCACGATTCCGGCCTCGGCGGCCTCGAATGCGTTCTGCGACATCTGCTGGTGGCTGGCAAGCGCCAGTGCCGTCACTGCGGCGGCCGCGGCGGCGAGCGCCAGTGCGCCGAGCCCGGAGAGCAGCACCAGCGTCACGACCAGCGCCGTTCCATGATTGCGCTGCTTCACGGCGTGGTGCCGCCATTGCGCAGTTCGACGACACGCGCGACGCGCCTGCTGCGGCGATGCTCGGCCTGCGAGGGCTCCTGGATGTCGCTCCAGGCTTCGAGCTCGAGCCGCACGGCTCGCGGGGCCGCGCCTGCCGGCAACGATGCCGGGGCGATCCAGTGATCGACTGCCCGGTCCGCGTCGGCCGGATCGTCCAAGCCGAATTCGACCTGCAGGTCCGCGATGCCGCTGACGAGTTCTTCGTCCTGGAATGACGGTTGCGTGCCGCCGACGAGTCGCTTGCGGCGCAGCGAAGGCCAGCCGGCACGACCCGTCGAGTCCGCACTGATGTAGTAAATGCCGACTTCGAGGTCGTGCCAGCGCGCATCGCTGCCAAGCCTCGCAGCACCATCCGCCACGAGCATCGCTGCGCGCAGATTCGTTTCGAGCTGCAGCCGGCCGGGCTCCGGCTCCGAGGTCTCGGCGGCCGCGTGACGCACGATCAAGGTGTCGGCGGAGACAGCATGACGGCCGTCGGGGCTGGGACGACAGCCCAGCGGCATCCCGGCCCACGCCTGGTAGGCGGCGTCCACCGCAGCCAACGGTACCGGCAAGTCGTGGGCGACCGATGCACCGCAGGAGCCGCTGACCGCGAGGTCCGGCCGTTCCGGCGTGCCGATCGCCGACGCGCCTTCGACCAGGCCGGCCGGCGGCGCGAGCCCGAGATAGCCCGCGAGGCGGATTTCGTCGACGAGCACGACGAAGCCGGCATCGAGCGCTTCCTCGATCCGGGCCAGAGACTCGCCGACGCGTTGGGCGTTGCGAGCACGTGCAACGAGGGCCAGCGAACCGGCGAGCACGACGAGCACCAGCAACATGGCGACGAGGCTTTCGACGAGCGTGAATCCGGTCGATCGGTTCACGTCGTCACCGCGAGCACGAGCCGTTGCAACCCGGTGCCGGCGACCGGCCACTCGATCAGGATCCGGTAGTCCGCGGGGTCCGTGTCGCCGACTTCGACCCGCGCGCGGCTGCCGGCCGGCAAGGCGGCCTCGACGGCCGCGATCCATGCAACGATGGCGGGCGCATCCGCGGCGATCGGCGCGCCTCCGTCCATATCCAGCGCGCGAAGCTCGTCTGCGAGCGATGCCGCGAAGCGGATCGCGGCGCGCCGGTTCGACGATTCGCGTTCGTACTGAACTCCCTGTAGCAGCACCAGGCTGGCGCCGGCCAGTCCGGCGAGCATCAGGGCGAGCGCCACCAGCGCCTCGACCAAAGTGAATCCGCGCGCAGCCGATCGCCTCAGCATGCGAGCGGCCTGTCGGACGCGTCCCGCGCGCTCACTCTCGGCCGCCCGCTCCGGCTGATGATGATCGCGCGCGCTGCATCCGCGCCTCTCCGGTCGCAGATGGTGAGCGTTGCGGGACTTGCGAAGCCCGAGCCGCCCTCGAAGTTCAAGGCGACCCGGTTGGCGCGCATCTGCGGCGCACGGGTCGCAGTGGCCAGTGGGATGCTGCGCCGGAGGCGATCGCCTTCGTCGAGGATCAGAAGGCCCGTCGACCAATTGGCGTGCCCGGAGCAGGCGAGTTGATCGGCCGTTCCGCAAAGCAACATCGTCTCGCCCCGCACGGCTGCAAGCTGCCGGGCCAGGTTGATCGCGTGCATGGCGGTCGTGACCATCGCGGTCCTGCGGCTGTCCAGCAGGAGATTCGCGAATGTCGGCACCGCCGCAACGGCAATCACGGCGACAATCCCGAAAGTCACCAGCAATTCAGGCAGCGTGTGTCCACGGGAAATTCCGGGCATGACAGGCATGCGGCGAGCCTAGCCCCCGGACATGCGGGCTTCCCGGCGCAATTCCGCCGTGTTTGAGCGGTTTTCCACCGAGGCGTATATTTCTCGCCCATGGACGAGCGCAAGCGCCTCCAGTCGCTCCTGTCGGAACACGGGATCCAGCCCACCGCTCAGCGGCTGCGGATCGCCGGGCTCCTGTTCGCGCGCGACCAGCACCTGACCGCCGAGCAGGTGATCCGCGCGCTCGGGCGCGACGGCGGCCGTGTCTCCAAGGCGACGGTCTACAACACGCTGAACCTGTTCGCGGAGAAGGGCCTGCTGCGGGCTCTCTCGGTCGATCCGGAGCGCGGTCTGTTCGACTCGAATACCGTGCCGCATCATCACATCCACGTGGAGGACACCGGCGAGTTGATCGACGTGCCGCCGGAAGCGGTGCAGTTCTCGCGCCTGCCGCCACCGCCGCCGGGCACCGAATCGGTCGCGGTCGACGTCGTGATCCGGGTGCGCAGGCAGCGCTGACGCCGGCGTTGCCCGCAACCCGGGCCTTGCCTATACTGCGCGCCCCCACCGCCGGTGTAGCTCAGTTGGTAGAGCAGTCGCTTCGTAAGCGAGAGGTCGGGGGTTCAAGTCCCTCCACCGGCACCACCCATTTCACTGAATCGGCAAGCTAAGGCCGCAGAGTTCTCATGGACGAAAATCTGGAATCGCTGAACCAAATTCCAGCGAAGCTGATAGGCGCCCGCGAACAGGGCTTGAGGTGCTGAAGCTCCGTCTGAAAATCGCCGATCTGGGTCTCGTACGGCTGGCACAGGCCCGCCGACGTCCCCCCGCTTTCAGTAGCAGGCTAGTTTAGAGTTTTCCGGCATTGTAATGGGCCTCATGGCCAGAAGTTTTGCGTACTGGCTGGGTGTCATGCCAGCCAATGATTTCTTCGGTCGCTCCTCGTTGTATTCCCGTCTCCAGGCCTCGATCAGCGTGCGAGCGTGAGCGAGCGACACGAACCAGTGCTCGTTCGGGCATTCGTCGCGGAACCGGCCGTTGAACGACTCGACGTAGGCGTTCTGGTTTGGCTTGCCGGGCTCGATCAGCCGCAGCGCGATGCCTTGGCGATGCGCCCAGTTCAGCATCGCCTTGCCGGTGAACTCCGGGCCGTTGTCGGTCCGTATCACCGCCGGTGTGCCGCGCTGCGAGCAGATGCCATCGAGGATGCGCGTCAGGTGATCGCCACCGCCTCGTGCGTCGCATCGTCGACGATCACCAGGCACTTGATGGTTCTTCCAGAAGCCGCCCGAACGAACACGAAGTCCATCGACCAGACCTCGTCCGCCCGCCCTGGCCGGAGCAGCGGCTGGCGCTCGCTCACCGGGATCTTCTTGCGCCGCCGACGCTGGATATGCAGCTGCTCGCCGGCCGCGGCTGATACCGCAGCGAACTTGCGCTCATGCGCACCAGGGCCAGGCCACGCCGCTCTGTCATCCCTCGCGCTTGCATCCACCGCACCAGTTCGCGACGCACCGGGGCGGTTACCAATTTTTTTTGCAGCGTCGGAGCCATCCATGCCGCCGAACTTGCTGCGCCACAGGTTGTAGCTCGCCTCCGAGAAGCCGAGCTTGCGGCACAGCTCGTTCACCGCCACGCCCCGATCGGCCTCCCGCAGAAAGCCGATGATCTGTTCCTCACTGAATCGCTACTCAAATGCGGGGGACGTCGATTCGCAATGTTCTGTACGATTATTACGAGCCGGATCTAAAGCAGCTCACTCTCGCAAACTGAATTCTTGGTTTTCACACAGTCTCCGCGGCAACGTCTCCGGGCGAGCCGGCTCGCTTCGCCCGCTCGTCCAGACGGAACAGGTGCTCCACCGCGATGCCGTAGTCGAGCACCTCACCGCGCCACCGCGTGATCGAAGTCTGCGGCGTGATCTGGAGCTGGCGGGCCCGGTGGGCGGCAATGAGCGTCATCCAATCGACCTGCGGTGTTGAATCGGGCGGCGTGCTGTCGAGCGTCTGGCCGTCAGACCGTCGAAATCGAACCGCGCCGTCGTCGAGCGTCTGCATCACGACCTGGCCTTCGTGTACGAGGCGGTGATGGAAGCGGCAGAGCGACACCAGATTGGAGAGTTTCGTCTCACCACCCTGGGCCCAGTGGGTAAGGTGATGGCCATCGATGAAGCGCGACTGGGTGCAGCCCGGGAATCGGCAGCCGCGATCGCGGGCGTTGAGCGCCCGGCGGATCGCAGGCGGAATCGTGCGTGTCTTGCGGCCCACGTTCAGGGGCTCACCGTCCTCGTTCTCGATCAGCAGGACGAGGCTCGCATCGCAGGCGAGGCGCCGCGCCGTTTCCGCGGCAACGCCCGGGCCGTCCTCGAGTTCGCAACGACCGGCGTGGTCGTGCCGGAGTGTCGCTGCATCGACATGCACGACGATCTGCTGCCGGTCGCCGCCGCTCAAGGTGGACTGGTCCGAGCCGAGAAAGGCTTCCGCCAGGGCGACCAGGGCATCCGCCCGGCGCGCCTTGCGGGCATCGATCGGATCCAAAGACGTTTCCGCGGCAACGTCCGGAACCGGAAGTGTCTCGCCTGCGGCCTCGAGCGCCTTCAGGAACACGGCACCGGCCTCGGCCGGGAGGCGTGCCTTGAGAACGAGCGAGCCGTCGTCATCATGAAACCAGTTGACCGAACGCGTGGCCTGCTGGCGGGCTTCGCGGGAAAGTTCCTGCGCCTCTTGGGCGCGGCGAAAGGCGCGGACCAGTTTCTCGGCGTGATGGGCCGTCCCATGCAGCGCGATGTTGAGGAGATACGCTTCGGTCGCGGCGTCGGCCACCCGGGTGATCGCCCGCACCTTCGAGTAGCTCAACTGACCGGCCGCCATGGCCTCGGCAATGCGGGGCAACTGCGTCAGGGCACGTGCCACGCGGATCTTCTCCCGCGCCGCGCCGAGATCAAGCCCGCACTTCCAGTTGAGCCAGTGCGCACAAGACTGGACGCCCCACTCGGCCCAAGCCTCGCGCCGATCGAGCTCGGCGATCAACTCCAGCCAGCGCGCCTGCGCCGCGTTGAGATGACCGGCCAGTTCGGTGATCTGGTCCACCAGCACCGGCGTCGCGATCGATGCAAGAGGGTTTTCCATGGTTCATCCCCGAGCAGGCTGTGTATTTGTACAGTCTACCGAAATCTCGCCTTAAAGCAATAGGTTACGGCAATTTTCCTCAGCTATGATAGGTTACTTTTCGGTGCTTAGGCGCGGCATGGAGGGCATCTACCAGCACTCTAGTGATCACATTCACGCTACCTGGCCGAGTTCGACTTCCGCTATATCAACCGCGCCGAGCTTAAAGTGGTGGATGCTCAGCGGGCCGATGAGCTCATCGCGGCTGTAGTCGGCAGGCATCTCACCTACCGGACAATTGGTTGCTAAGGATAGATATGCCGAGTGGGAGCTGGCTCATCGGCCGCGAGCACGGCGCACATTGCCAGTCCGGCAACCGCAGGATTCATCGTCCCGCTGGATCTCAACGTTGCGATCTCGCTCAAGTGAACTCTCGACCGCCGCGCCGCCAATCTCGAGCATTCGCCGAAGGATTTATGTCTTGTGCTGGATCAACAAGATACGTATGAGCGCCTTAGGTTGATTCCCTCCACCGGCACCAGCATTTCCGCCCGGTTGCGTCAGGCGATGCATGCGCCGCCATTGCCGGCGAAGCTCGTGCTCGCGATCGTCTCGGGCTGCACCTACGGGCTGATGGCCTGGCTGACCGAACGCAGCGAGGCCTTCGATGTCCTGTTGTCCAGGGGCAAGGCAGCCTGGCACCTGATCGCCATCGTGTTCGGCGCACTGGTCATGGCGCCATACGCGTCGGCGTCGCCACGACCGCTGCTGCGGGCGCTCGCCATGTGCATCGCCAGCGCCGCAATCTATTACAGCTCGGTGCGGTTCATCGTCGACGGGCCGTTCGGCTACGACTCGCTGGCCCCGTTCCTGCTCGTCGGAGGCGCGGCTGCGCTCCTGGTCGGTGGTGCGGTCACGCTGTTGTCGTCGCAACGGTTCAGTGCGTTACTGGTCTACTGGACGCTGGCAGCCGGCGCCGCCGGCGGTGCGACCTTCGACGTGGATTTCGGGCTGGCTTCCGACCTGAACCTGGCGGTGGCGCATGTCGCCTGGCAGGCATTGGTCTGCATCGCGCTGCATTTCGGCTTCCGGCAGTCGAGGACATGATCCGGCCCATTTCTTGGCAGCTCCGCCCGGCAGGGGTTAAATGCCGGCAGGTCGCGGCCCCGGGCCGCCGCCTCATGCCAATAACGAAACTCGTGGCGGAGCATCCATGCGCGGAACAATCATCATGTGGAGTGGTGAAAGGGGAGTCGTGTCTGCCAGCGGGCAGCGTTACGACTTCGACATCAATCACTGGCAGGGTGCGACCGCGCCGGCCGCGAACATGACCGTGGATCTCGCGGTCGCGGAAGGCAGCAAGCACGCCAAGGCCATATTCGAGAACGTCGGCAAGGACATCGCAATCGCTTGGGCGTGACGCGCTTCCTGGCCCGGTCCTAGGCCGTCAGGCGCCGGCGCGCGAACAGCGCGCCGAGACCCAGCAGCAATTCGATCACGCCGGTGGCGCCGCCACCACCGCCGCCACTGCCCGGCGGCGGCGGCGCAGCCGAGGTGGTCGAGCTGAACGAAGAGGCGACCCCGCCCACGACGAGCACGGTCGGTCCGGCGCTCGCACCGAAGCCTGTGGCCGCCGTGTGCCTGACGCAGACCTCATCCTCGAAGCTGATGAAGCCGGGTGCAGCGGTGAAGGTCGACCCGCAGCCGATCGAGTATTCGCCGTCGGTGACCGAGATCTCGGTTGCCATGTCAATGCCCGTAATGGCCACGGTGTTCGACACCACGACCGAGCCCGGCTCGACGCCTGTCTCGTCCGCGAAATGGAAGTCGTCCGGCGTCGTGTCGCAGCGCCAGAACCCGATGCTGCCCGGCTCCGCCTGGCCCTGCACGGTCACCTCGAGCATGTGCGGGTCACAGTCCGTCACTTCCACCGGTGGGATCGTCAGCACGTAGGAATTGTTGAGGTGCGAGGTGATGGTCGCATAGGCCGCCGCGATCTCGTCCTCGTCCGGGCCGGCGAAATAGGCGCCGCCGGTGTCCGCCGCGATCGACGTCATGAGCGCGGTCGCCGCCGCGTCGCCGGAGATGTCGCCGACGCTAACGCTGAACACCGCGATGCCGTTCGCATTGAGCGCGGCGATGGCGTCGCTCTGGCTGAGATCCGAGGAATTGTCGTCGCCGTCGCTGATCAGGACCACCGCCTTGGGCCCTTCCGGCAGCACGGCGCCGTCGAACTCGTCGGCGGCGATCACGAGCGCGTCGATCAGGTTCGTGCCGACGCCGTCATAGTCGTCCATCAGCGCCTGGATCAGCAGCGTATCGTTGGCCGCGCCGTCGATCGCGATGAACGGCTGCACGACCGACACGCCGTTGGTGTTGTTGAATTTGATGATGGCGGCATGGTCGCCGTTTGTCATGTTGCCGATGAAAGTCGTGACGCCGGCCTCGATCGCGTCGACGAAGAAGTCCTGGACACTCGAGCTGTAGTCGATCGCGAAAATGACCGAAAGCCGCTGCGCCGGATCGTCTAACGGCGGCTGCGTAAACTGGAATGGGATGACTGCGGACTGCGCGTCGATCTGGATGGTGAAATCAGCCGCAGTCAGCGTGCCGTCGGGCACGCCGTTCGGACCAGTCACGCGGACGAACACCTTGATCGGCGCGGTGACGGGGCGGGACTGAACCCGAACTTCCACCTCGGCGCTAGCAGGCGCAGCGGTCATGGCCGCTGCGGCGAGCAGGGCGAGGGCCCGAATCCAGGTCGTGAATCCAACGGTCCGCGTCATGTCCGATCCCCTGATGCAGCGACGGTGGCTGCCAGGCGATTTCACCCGATTGCGCGACCAGCGGCAGCAGGGGCGCGCGGATTATGTGATTCGGTTCTGCTTTTACGGTCTACTTCATCGTCGGCATGGTGAACTCGGCGCCCCGGGACCCTTCCGGCCAGCGTGCGGTCACGGTCTTGAGGCGCGTGTAGAAACGCACGCCGTCGGGACCGTGCATGTGCAGCGGGCCAAACAGCGAGCGCTTCCAGCCGCCGAAGCTGTGGAAGGCCATGGGCACCGGGATCGGCACGTTGACGCCGACCATGCCGGCGGCCACGCGGCGGCTGAATTCCCGCGCTGCGCCGCCGTCCCGGGTGAAGATCGCCGTGCCGTTGCCATATTCGTGGCGCTCGATCAGGCCGAGCGCGGCATCGAGGTCCGGCACGCGCACCACGACCAGCACCGGCCCGAAGATCTCCTCGCGGTAGATGCGCATCTCCGGCGCCACCCGGTCGAAGAGCACCGGCCCCATGAAGAATCCGCGCTCGTGGCCGGCGACACGGTGCTTGCGCCCGTCGATGACGAGCTTTGCGCCTTCGTCGATGCCGGCCTGCACATAGCCCTGTACCCGCTCGAGATGCTCGCGCGTCACCAGCGGTCCCATGTCTGCGCCGGCCTCGGTCCCGGGCAGGATGCGGATCGCAGCAAGCTCGGTTTTCAGCGCCTCGATCAGGCGATCGCCCGCATCGCCGACCGCGACCGCGACCGAGATCGCCATGCAGCGCTCACCGGCCGAGCCGTACGCCGCGCCTGCGAGCGCGTGAGCGGCACCCGCGGGATCCGCGTCCGGCATGACGACCATGTGATTTTTGGCGCCGCCCAGCGCCTGCACGCGCTTGCCGTGCTGCGAGCCGGTGCGGAACACGTGTTCTGCAATCGGCGTCGAGCCGACGAAGCTCACGGCGTCCACGCCCGGGTCGGCGAGGAGCGTGTCCACGGCTTCACGATCGCCATTGACGACATTCAGCACGCCGGCCGGCGCGCCGGCCTCGGTCATGAGCTCGGCGAGGCGCATCGGGCAGCCCGGGTCCTTTTCCGACGGCTTCAGCACGAAGCTGTTGCCGCAGGCGATCGCGATCGGGAACATCCACATCGGCACCATGGCGGGGAAATTGAAGGGCGTGATGCCCGCGCAGACCCCGACCGGCTGGCGCAGCGACCAGGAGTCGATGCCGCGGCCGACCGCATCGCTGAACTCGCCCTTCAGCAACTGCGGGATACCACAGGCGAATTCCACGATCTCGAGCCCGCGGGTGACCTCGCCGCGCGCGTCGGGCAGCACCTTGCCATGCTCGCGCGTCAGGATCGCGGCCAGTTCCTCGGCGTGGCGGTCGATGAGCTCGCGGAAGCGGAACAGTACGCGGGCGCGGCGCAGCGGTGGCATATCGGACCACTCGGGAAGCGCCTTCTGTGCCGCGGCGATGGCGCTGCGGGTCTCGTCGGCCGACGCGAGCGCGACCTCGGTGGTCGCGACGCCGAGCGCCGGGTTGTAGACCGGCGCCGAGCGCCCGGACCGGCCGGCGATCCGGCGTCCGTCGATGTAGTGGCCGAGTTGATCGAGTTTGGCGGTCATGGTCACCGTCCGTTGCGGCGCGGGAAGCGGTGTTCTAACTCGACGACCGGGATGCCGCTGCCGTCGTCCGGTGTCGATACCAGGCGGATTGTCGCGCGATCGGTCCCGAGTGTCACATGCGCGAATCCCCACAGCAGGCCGCGCGTCCAGATGCTGGTCAATTGCGGTTGGCCGCGAGCTGGTGACGCTCGAAGGCCGTGTTCAAGGGGCGTTGCTTGCCGGCTGCTCCCGAAACGACCTGCCCGAGCGGCGGCCTGCCGCGCGCTTCGGTCACGTCCTTGCAGGCATCGGTGTGCAGCTCCAGCGTGTGCTCGTGGCCGGCGAGGTAAAGATCCGCGTGACGGCACAGCGCCGGCAGGATCAGGGCGCGCAGTGCCCGGGCCTGCTGGAACTTGCTGCCCGCCGACGACCACAGCGGATGGTGGCCGATCACGATCTTCCAGCGGGCGGGCGATGCGGCGAGGCTCCGCTCGAGCCAATCCACCATGCTGCGCTCGGCATCCGTCTGCGGCAGCGACCAGGGGGAGGGCGGGTCCACCTCCTCGGTGTGCAGCTCGCTGCCATCGTCGGCGAGTTCGTCCTCGAGCACGGTGACGCCGGACAGGAGCACGTGGGTGTCCAGCACGAACACCTCGAGTTCGCGCGCATCGCCGGTCGGCGCGACGCTGTAGCGGATGCCGTCCATGTAGAACGGCCGCGTCGTCTCGTGGTAGCGAACCTGCGCCAGCGCGCCCTCGCGCGAGGTCCGCCAGTCGTGGTTGCCGAGCGCGACGAAGATGCGAAACGCCGGATCGAGGGCCGCGAGCGGCGCGTAGGGTTCGTACAGGATCTTGCGGAACCGCTCGGCGTCGTCGCGGCCGTCGGCGCCTGCGGTCGCTCCATCTGGGTAGATGTTGTCACCGAGCATGACCGCGAACTCGCAGCCGGCGCCGGCGGCGCAATAATCGCGCATCGCGCGGGCGACTGCCGCCTGGCCGCTGGCGGCGATCCAGGCGCCGGTTTCCGGCACGCGATAGGCCGGCCGCGGCTTGAACTCGGACGGGGTCGCTTGTCTTCGAGCCAATCGCGCCGCTCGTCCTCGATGAATGCCTCGTGGCTGCGCAGTCCGGGGCCGTCGGCCGTCTCACGGTAATCGTAGTGGTAGCCGCTGTCGCCGAAGGCCAGGAAGCGGATCGTGCGTGGCTGGCCGGCGCAGGCGACGAGCGCGAGCGCCAGTACCGGCAGGCAGGCGCGCAGCCAATGGCGGGTCAATAGCGCTCTCGCAGCAACCGGTCGACGTCCGCGCGGCTGCGGCGGATCGGTCCTTCGGCTTCCAGCTTCAGGCTGGTGACGGCCGCCGCCCATCGAGCGGCCTCGGGCGGCTCCGCCGAAATCCTGCGCGAGGCGTAGGAGCCGACGCAGGTGTCGCCGCGCCCGCTACGTCCGCGGAGCTCGGCAGGGAAGAATGCCGCCTCCAGGTACTCGCCGTCGGCGAGCACCAGGAGCCCGTCCTTGTGCGTCAGCACGATTTCCCGCGGGCCGAGCGCCGCGAGCGCGCGGGCTGCCGCGCGGATGTCGGGCGTGCCGGTCAGAAACTCGGCTTCGACCGCGTCCGTTTTCAGTATGTCGGTCATGCCGAGAACCTGGTTGCGCTCGGGCCAGGCCTCATAGCGGAGCCGGCCTTCCGGCGACACGACGCGGACGAAACCCTGCACGTCGATTGCCATGCGCTCGCATCGATCCTTCATGCGCTGCAGTGTGGGCAGACTCACCTCGCCGCGAATCGAGGCCGTGACCAGGATCGTATGCGCCGAGAGACCGTTGAGCTGTTCCGGCCCGATCGGATCCGCGACCGCGGCCACCGACAGGATGCGCTCGTCGACATTCGCGGTCGGATACTCGAGCCGCATCAGGGTGGAATTCGGCGAATCGTAGGCGAACACGTCGATGCCCGCGGAGGTCAATGGCGCCGTGACACGGCAATCCTCGACGGCGCGTCGCGTGACCGCGGCGACGGTCAGGCCCGCGAGCGCGGCCGCATGGGCGGCATAGTTGTAGCCGCCGCCGTCCACGTGCCGTGTACCCGCAGCGGAGACGATCGTGTCCTTGGTGTAGTTGCCGACCGTGATGAAGTCGTAGTGCCTGCTTGGGCTCTTCAATTCTTCCCCCGAAAACCCTGCAATCAGTCGCGTAATCTGACACGCCAGAGCGTCGCGGCCAACAGCATCGAGACGACCGACGAGCCGATCCAGAACCAGATCGCCGGCCCGAAGTCATACACGCGCGCGTCGCCGATCACCCGCATGTTCGACTCGATCAGCGAGCCGCTGATGTTCTCCTGAATCGCGGCGCCGAGGTAGCTGAATACGCCGACCAGGCCCATCGCGGCGCCGGCGACTTTCTTCGGCGCGATGTCGACGGCGAACAGACCGCCCAGCGAGGTAATCAGCCCGTTCAGCCCGATGCCGAACAGCACGAATGCGAGCAGCAGCATCGCATCGCTTCGCGGCCCGAAGAAGATCAGCAGCAGGCCGAGGAGCTCGACCACGGCGAACAGGCAGTTTGCCGGTGGCCGGCGCGCGCTGAACAGCTTGTCGGACAGGTAGCCGAACAGCAGGCAGCCGGCGATGCCGGCGATCGTGTTTGCCGCCATGAACAGGCTCGCCTCGTCGAGCGCGTACTTACGGTCCTCCTGCAGGTACAGGATGCCCCAGCTCGCGATCGCGTAGCGGGTCACGTACATCGTCGAGCTCGCGAGCGCGAGCACCCAGATCGCGGGTATCTTCAGGATCGAGAACTGGATCGCGAGCACGCTCGCCTGCGGCGGCGCCGACTGGGCGAGATGGTCGTTCTTCCAGTCGGCGATCGTCGGCAGGCCGAGTGTCTGCGGCCGGTCCTGCATCAGCCAGTAGATGCAGAGGCCGGCCACGATACAGATCAGGCCCGGCACCCAGAAGCCGGCCTGCCATCCGAGCCAGATCACGAACAGCGCGACGAAATAGTAGGTCAGGCCCTCGCCCATCGAATGGGCCGTGCTCCAGATCCCGTAGAAGCGTCCGCGCTCGCGGTTGCTGAACCAGGCAGTCAAGGTGACGACGCCGGAAGGCGCGCCAAAACCCTGAAACCAGCCGTTCAGCGCCCAGAGCGCGACCGACAGCGAAAGAACGGTGGAGAATCCCATGCCGACGTTGATCAAGGCGGAGGCGATCACGCCGGTCGCAAAGAACAGCTTGATGTTCGCGTGATCTGCCAGGAAACCATTGACCAGCTTTCCGAACGCATAGGTATAGAAGAGCGCCGAGCCGATCAGGCCGAGATCTTCCGGGGAGAAGATCCCTTCGTCGATCAGCGGTTTCTTGACGACCGAGAACGTGAGCCGGCAGGTATAGGCGAAGGCGTAGCCGATCGTGATCGCGACGAGTACGCGAAAGCGATGTCGCCGGTACAGTGCGTCGACCTGCGACGCGCCGGCCATTGGCGGCGCGGCAGGCCCGGTCGCGAACCGGGCAATCAGCGACCGCATGGCAGCGTGGGCAGCGCGCCGCGGCTTGGTTGAAACAGAATTTCCATTTTGTGTAAACTTAGAACATATATTTCATTTCGTCCAGACCGAGGGACTTACCCGATGCGGCAGCGCGCCTGGCTCGCTCTCCTGATCATCTCCCTGGTGGCCTGCGGCCAGTCGACCGCTCCCGGCGCGGAAGACCCGGTGCCGGCCGGCGTGGCCGCCGCCGCGGAAACGGCGCCGACCGCCCAGGATGGCGCCAATGGCGTCGCCATCTGGGTCAATCCCGCCGATCCGGCACGGAGCCTCATCCTCGGTGCGGGTGGGACCGGCGGCCTCGAAGTGTACGGTCTCGACGGCGCCCTGAGGCAGCGCATCGCCGACATCGAGGCATCCCATGTCGTCGTGCGCAGTGGCTTCGACATCGGCGGCAAGCCTCGGCCGCTGGTACTGGTCTACGAGCCGGTCGGCTCGTCGCTGCACGGCTTCACCATCGATGCGGCTGGGAAGCTCGGGCGGCTGCCCGGGAAACCGCTCCTCGTCGACGACGAGCTCACCGGCCTGTGCGAGTTCAGGAGCCCGATAAGCGGACGAGTCTATGCACTCGGCATGACGGATTCGGGACAGATGCTGCAATGGGAACTGTTCGATGCCGACG
This sequence comes from Steroidobacteraceae bacterium, assembly GCA_050738495.1. Lineage (GTDB taxonomy): Bacteria > Pseudomonadota > Gammaproteobacteria > Steroidobacterales > Steroidobacteraceae > SCUD01. The sequence goes on from JBOHZL010000013.1 coordinate 51,642, forward strand.
GCGCGCTGCAGGGTCGGCTGGTTCGCAGCGTGCCGCTCGGCAAGGGCGTCGAGTATTGCGTGGTCGACGATGCCAGCGCGACCATGTATTACGGCGACGAGATGCTCGGCGTCATGAACTTGCCGGTCGAGCCGGAAACCGATGCGGCCCGCAAGGCCTTCGACTTCGTGCAACCGCACGGCGGCATCACCGAAGAGGTCAAGGGACTGGCGCTGGCGCAGGGCGCCGACGGCGCCCGTCAGCTCGTCGTTTCCGACGTATCGGCCGAGCGTTTCTCGGTCTACGGCCTGGATGGCAAGTTGCAGGGCCGATTCCAGATCACTGCCGGCAAGGGCGTGGACGCCGTCGGCGAAAGCGAAGGACTTGCGCTCGCGACGACCGGGTTCGGCGCGGCCTGGCCGGAAGGCCTGCTGGTCGTCGCCGACCGGGTCAATGACGGCGCCGCCAGCAACTTCAAGCTGGTCGGCTGGCGCGAGCTGCGCTCGGCGCTGAATCTCGCGGAGACGCGGGCTGCGGCTGCCGTGGCGGGCGCGCCGGATACGGCGCGCACGGTCAGCCCTGCACTCGAGACGCCGGCGGTCGCGACCTGGGGCGACGCTGCGGACGATCCCGCGATCTGGGTGAACCCGCGCGATCCGTCGCGAAGCGTCGTGATCGGCACCGACAAGAATCTCGGTCTCTACGTCTACGATGTCGAGGGCCGGCTGCTGCAGACGCTGCCCGACGGTCGGATGAACAACGTCGACCTGCGCGGCGGATTCGTCGTGAACGGCAAGCCGCGCACGCTGGTCGCCGCCAGCAATCGCACGACCAAGACGATTTCGCTCTATTGGCTCGATCCAGCGACGCGCAAACTCTCGAGCGCAGGCGATGCGGTCCCGATCGGGTTCGACGACCCCTACGGGCTCTGCATGTACGCAGCGCCGGATGACGGGGGCCATTTCGTGTTCGTCAACAATGGCGGAGACGGGCGCTTCCGGCAATGGCGCATCACCGCCGACGGCGACCTCGCCGTCGCGGAACGGGTGCGCGAGTTCGCGGTGGGGTCGCAGGCGGAAGGCTGCGCGGCCGACGACGAGACCGGCGACCTGTATGTCGCGGAGGAGGCGGGCGGGTTCTGGAAGTATTCCGCCGCTCCCGATGGCGCGGCGAACCGCAAGGAAATCGACCGGGTCGACGGCGCGAACGGGCTCGTGGCCGATATCGAGGGCGTCGCCATCTGGTACGGCCGCGACGGGAGCGGCTATGTCGTGCTTTCGAATCAGGGCGCGGATAGCTACGCCGTGTATCGGCGCGAAGGCGACAACGCCTTCGTCGGGCTGTTCCACATCGTCGCCGATCCGGAGCGCGGGCTCGACGGCGTGTCGGAGACCGACGGACTCGATGTGGTGAGCCAGCCGCTCGGCCCGGCTTTTCCCGAGGGCCTGCTGGTCGTGCAGGACGGGCGCAACCTGACGCCGCGCGAGCGCCAGAATTTCAAGTACGTCTCGTGGCGCGATATCGCCCGCGCGCTCGGAATCAGGGAATAACGTCGGCGCCGGCCTGCTCCTCGCGGCGCGCCAGTTCATTCGGGTCGATCTTCGAGCGCCAGCTCGAGACGCCGTTTTTCAGTTCCGCGGGCGTCAGCGTGACCGCGCGCAGTGCCGGGTCGCCGCGGACGTCGCGGAGCGAAAACGTGACACGCGGTTCCGGGTCCCACTCGAAATCCAGCAGCCCGAAGTTGACGGTGCGGAAGTAGGGCAGGCGGATCCGCATCTCGGGATCGCCATCCAGGAACGAGGTGCCGGTGCCCTGGGCGAGCGGCGAACTGACCAGATCGTAAATGTCGTAGCCGCCGCGCTCCGACCACGGGATGCAATTCACTTCGCCGTAGTGCGTGTCACCGGACAGGCAGAACACGCCCTCGATGCCGCGGTCGCGGATGAAGTCGAAGAGCGCGTCGCGCTCGGTCAGGAATGCGCCCCAGGTGTCGCCGGCGGGCCCGTCCTCGGATGACCAGCCGCTGCCGCAGACGAGAACCTTGAACGGCGCGCGGCTGGCCGCGAGTTCCTTGCGCAGCCATTCGCCCTGGCAGCTTCCGAGCAGCGTCTTGGCCGGGCCGTCCGGGTCCGCATTGGGACTGCGGTAGTAGCGCCCGTCGAGCATGAAAAAATCCACGCCACCATAGGAATGGCGGAAAAAGACGCCGGGACATTCGCGCAGGCCATAAGCGGGATTCGCCCAGTAGTTCCGGAACGCCGCCAGCGAAACCTCGCGCAGCGGGTTGCCCCGATCGGAGTTATTGATCCCGAAATCGTGATCGTCCCAGATTGCAAGCTGCGGCACGCTGCGCATCAGCGGCAGCGTCGACGCAATCGAGCGCTGGCGGCGATAGTCCTCTGCGATGACCCAGGGGGTGGCGGAGTCGGCGTAAATATTGTCGCCCAGCCAGAAGAACAGCTCCGGCTCCGCTGCGGCGACCGCCCGGAAGATCGGCTGCTCCGCATCGAGCTGATGCCGCGCGCAGGAGCCGAAGGCGAGCCGGAACGGTGCGCGTCCTGCGGGCGCGGTATGCGTCGAGAAGGGCGTCAGGCGATAGCGATCCGCAATGCCGTCGACGCGCAGGCGATAGTAATAGCGTGTCGATGGCTCGAGTCCCCCGATCGTCAAGCGCACCGTGTAGTCGTCTTCCGGTTTCGCGCGCAGGCTTGCGCTCACGAGCGGTTCCCCGAATTGCGCATCGGTCGAATACTCGACATCGACCTCGAACTCGCCGCTGGCTCGACCCCAGAGCATGATCGAATCGGGCGTGACGCCGCCGACCATCGGTCCTTCCATCAGTCGCGGATAACCGGGCGTCGCCGCGAACACCCGGAATGGCCTCAATACGGCCCCGGCCAGTGCCGAGCCCAGCAGGCCGCGCCGGAGCTTGCTGACGGGTGCGGCCATCAGTGACCGTCCGCCAGACGTTGCAGGTTGCGATAGCCCAGCTCGGCGTAGTGCCGCGACGGCGCGACGCTCGGGTCCTGCTCGGCCTCGACGACGAGCCAGCCGTGGTAGCCGGCAGCGGCGAGAGGCGCAAGCGTTGCCGCGAAATCGACGCAACCGTCGCCGGGCACGGTGAAGACGCCGTCGAGCACGGCGTCGAGGAAGCTGCAATCGCGATTGAGGCTGCGTTGCAGCACGAAGCGCCGAATGTCCTTGCAGTGCAGGTGCACGATGCGGCGCGCATATCGCGCCGCGACGCGCGCCGGGTCGCCGCCGGCAAATGTCAGATGCCCCGTATCCAGCAGCAGGCCGACCGGGTCGCCGCAGGATTCCATCAGGCGGTCCACCTCGTCTTCGGTCTGCACGACCGTGCCCATGTGGTGGTGATAGCCGAGAATGAGCCCCGCATCGCCGAGACGAGCGCCCAACTCATCGAGGCGGGCGGCGAAGCGTGGCCAGTCCGCAGGCGCGAGTGTCGGCCGCGCCGAGAGCCGCCGGCGCCGGTCGCCGTGCACGCAGCCCGTGGTCTCGGCGACGACGACCACCTCGCAGCCGAGCGCCACGAGCAGTTCGCAATGTGCACGCATCGCCTCGAACTCGGCGGCAGCATCGCGCTCGAGGAGACGCATGCTGTACCAGCCCGAAACCAGTGCGAGCCCGTGCGGCGCCAGCGCCGCCCGCAACTCCGGGACGGTGCGCGGGAATTTGTAGCCGAGCTCGATGCCCGCATATCCCGCTGCCCGCGCCTCCGCCAGGCAAGTCTCCAGGCTGGTTCCACCGCCGACCTGCGGCAGGTCGTCGATGCTCCAGGTCAGCGGATTGATGCCGAGGCGCACGTTCATGGTTCTTCGTCGATCGCCGACTGGCGCCAGGTCGCATGCGCAGCCTGCACCTGCGGATCGGACGATACTTCCGCGACCGGTACATTCCACCAGGCGCCGCCGGCCGCGGTGCTGCGCTTCGGGTCGGTCTCGATCACGATGACGGTGGTCCGCGCCGTGCCGCGAGCGGTTGCGACGGCCTGTTCGAGCGCGGCGACGCCGTCGACCCGCAGGGCCTCGGCGCCGAGGGAGCGCGCGTGCGCGACGAAGTCGATGGCAGCCGCTGCGGGGGCGTTCGGGAAGGAGTCCTGCAACAG